>NZ_CP130886.1:3638046-4244387 GCF_030622045.1 Planctellipticum variicoloris
CTGCACGGCACAGTCTGGATCGATACTCCGCCGAGAGCAGCGAATCTGTAGAGCCGCCCGATCATTCCCGTTCCGGCGCTGGAAAGGACGCCCGTAGTCGCTTCGCCGACCGGCAAGATCGACCGAATGGCAGCTCTTGAGGCGATTCTCCTCTCGCCGCTCAAGTTCCCCCAATTCCCGGCCGATGATTTGACCTGCGACACAGCAGGCATAATAATTGCCGGTCAGGCACATTGCGGGCAGCCCTTCAGCTCGGTTGCCTGGAGAGAGTCCGCGCATTGGAACTGGTCATGCCTCCCGGCCGTCCCCCCGTCAGCACGCTCACCGACTCGCAGGCTCGCATTCTGCGCGAGGTCGAAGCGTTCATTCGGGAGCATTCCTATTCGCCGACGACGGGGGAGCTGGCGGAACGGCTGGGGATGGCGGCACAGAGTGTGAGCGAGCAGCTTCAGCGAATGGAACGGAATGGGTACATCCAGCGGCAGCCGCGAAAAGTCCGCAGTCTGATTGTGCTGCGATCTGCGGAGCCCCCGCGTGAGAGCGTATCCCGGCTCGTGGCCGTGCCGATTGTGGGCACGGTGGCGGCTGGCTACCCCGTGCTTGCGAGCGAGAACATCTGCGGGGAAGTGCTGGTCGAGGAGTCGGTCGTGCGGGCGGGGAGCTATTTCGCTCTGCAGGCCAGCGGCCGGAGCATGATCGACGCAGGGATTCAGCCGGGCGACATTGTGATCGTGCGGCAGCAGCAGCTTGCCGAGAACCGGGATATCGTGGTCGCCCTGCTTAACGATGAGGCGACGCTCAAACGCCTGCATTACGGCGACGGGGTGATCGAACTACGCCCGGAGAATTCCCGTTTCAAGCCGGTTGTGGTCGGTCCCGACGACGACCTGCGGATCCTGGGGAAAGTTGTCGCCATCCGGCGTTCGGCCGGGACATAGGCTACACGTCATGGTGAGAGACGAACATCGTGCCGAGACCCTGCACGCGCTGCGCCGACTCTGCGGGAAAGTCGCCCGCTCCCCTGAGGCAGAGCAGGAGCCCCGCCTGTCGCTCGGTATCCCGGCGCTGGATGCCCTGCTGCCCGGTCGGGGACTGGAGCGGGGTTCGCTGGTGGAATGGCTCGCACCGGTGGAGGGGTGCGGGGCTGCGACGCTGGCGCTGCAGGGGGTGCGATGCGCCCTCGCACAGCACCTGGTCTGGGCGGTCGTCGATGCCACGGCCGAGTTCCATCCGCCCGCCGCTTGCGGCTGGGGCATTCCGCTGGAGTCCCTGCTGCTGCTCCGACCGTTGGCCGCGGACGCCGTGTGGACGGTCGAACAATGCCTGCGGTGTCCGGCGGTCGGCATCACCTGGTGCTGGGCCGCTCATCTGCCCGACCAGGTGGCCCGCCGCTGGAAGCTGGCGGCGGAAATCGGGGGCGGCATTGGCGTGTTGTTCCGTCCCGATGCAGTCCGGCGCGCCCCAGGGGCGGATGTGCGGTGGCGGGTGCAGCCGCGGACGACCGTGAAGACCTCTGGCCGGACGCTGCGGGTGGAACTGGTGTCGTGTCGGGGTGCGTTCGCGGGTGGCTCTGTCGATCTGGACGTGAATGATGCGACGGGTGATGTGCGTCTGGGTTCCGCTGTGGCCGGTGCAACGACGGCTGTCTGGGCAGCCGGAGCTTAACGGACGCCCGCTGATCCTCTTTGCGGAAGGCCGCCGCGGTTTGTCCGTATCGGCGTGTTCTCCCGAGGCCGTGCGATTCGGCATCCACGTGGGGATGCCGCTCGGCGAAGCTCGATCCCTGCTGCCGAACGCCACTTCGCGCCGTCGGCGGCAAGATGGTTCAAAGCCGGTCTGTCAGCGTGCCGATCCTCTCGGCGATCGCACGCAGTTGCAGGCCCTCGCGATTCACTGCCAGTGCTACAGTCCGCTCGTCGGCCTCGAAGACGGGGCGGAACCCGAATCGCTCTGGATCGATATTACCGGCAGCGAGGTACTGTTCGGCGGCGAGGAGGGACTGGCCAAGGCTCTGCGGGACGATCTGGCTCAGCAGGGGCTTCAGGTCCGCGTCGCCATCGCCGACACGTGGGGGGCCGCATGGGCGGTCAGCCACTATGCCGAACCCGTGGTGTCCCTTGTCCCTGCCGCCGGACAGACCGCCGCCCTTGCGCCGCTCCCGGTGGCAGCACTGCGGGTTCCCGGCTCCGTCGCAGATTCACTGCGGGGACTGGATATCACCACGATCGGCCGGTTAATGAGACTGCCGCGTGAGAGCCTGCCGTCCCGGTTCGGGAAAGAACTGGGGCGGCGGCTTGATCAGGCGATGGGGCGTGCGCCGGAAATGCTGACGTCGGAGCGGTTGGTCGAACCCATTGCCGCGGAATGGCTGTTCGAAGATCCGGTGACGGATCGCCAATCGCTCGATCATGTCTGTGCAGTGTTGCTCGAACGTCTGCTGGTGATGCTGGAGGCGCGACAGGCCGGCCTGCGGGATCTCACCTGCCACTGGCTCGGCACCGACGCCGAACCGCTCTCGCTGCGATTGCTTCGGCCGACCACGGAGCGTCGGCATCTGCTGGAATTGCTGCGGTTGCGGTGCGAGCGGGCCGCCTTTACGGCCGGCGTGACGGGAGTCCGGATGGAGGCCGTCGAACTGGGGCTACCCCCCGTTCGACAGGCGACGCTGTTTGAAGATGAGACAGGCGAGAAGCATCAGCGGGCGCTGGCCGAACTGGTCGACCGACTCAGCAGCCGGCTCGGACGGGAGGCCGTGCTGCGTTCGCATCTCCACCCTGACCCGCTTCCCGAATTCTCGTGTGCGACTCTGCCGTGGCTGGAGCAGCGGCCGCCCACCCCTGACACGACCGCAATTCCGTCACAATTGCGGTGTCGCCCGCTGCGACTGCTCCGTGCGCCGCGGCCGCTGAGCATCGACCGGTTCTCACCGGACGGTTGGCCGGCTCAGGTGGACCGTTCGCCCGTCGTGCGCGTCAGCGGCCCCGAGCGAATCGCAGCGGGCTGGTGGCGCGGCGTAGACGCGGAGCGCGACTATTACCGGCTCACCCTCGCCCACGGCGCCTCCCTGTGGGTGTTCTATGACCTCAACGGCGACCGCTGGTGTCTGCACGGCCTGTTTGACTGAGGTGACGCATGCCCGAAATCGCCTCCCCGAAAATTCGCCCGCGAGTGATCCCCGAGGTGGACGCCTCGGGGATCATGCCGAATGCCGGCTATGCCGAACTGCACTGTCAGACGAACTACTCATTTCTGCGGGCCGCCTCGCATCCGGACGAACTCGTGCAGCGGGCGAACGACCTGCAGTACGCGGCGCTGGCCATCACCGACCGGAACAGCCTCGCGGGCGTCGTGCGTGCCCATGCCGCCGCGAAGCCCCTGGGATTCAAACTCCTGATCGGGGCCGAGGTGACGCTGGCTGGCGGACAACGTGCGGTGTTGCTGGCCACCAATCGAGCGGGATATGGCCGACTGTCACGATTGCTGACGCTCGGTAAACGGAGGTCTCCGAAGGGAGAGTGTCAACTGACGTTCGGCGACGTGGCGGATTTCAGCGCGGACCTGCTGGCCTGCGTGCTACTCGACGCGCATCAGCCGGAAGACCAGGCAGACGCACTCGCCGGCTGGCGGGAGACGTTCGGCGACCATTGTTACGCGCTGGCCTCGCTGCACCGTGGACCGCACGACGACTGGCTGCTGCAGCGCTACCTGAACATCGCACAGCAAGCCCGCATCCCGCTCGTCGCGAGCAACGGCGTTCGCTACCACATCGCCAAACGGCGTTATCTCCACGATGTCCTCACGGCGACGCGGCTGGGCGTCACTGTGGCGGACCTCGGCGAGCATCAACTGACGAACGGCGAACGGCATCTCAAGTCGGCAGACGCCATGCGAAGACTGTTCGCCGCCTGTCCCGCGGCCGTCGAACGCACGGTGGAAGTCGCGAACCGCTGCTCGTTCAGTCTCGACGAGTTGAAATACGAGTATCCCGAGGAACTTTGCCCGCCCGGCGAAACTCCGCTGGGATGGTTGACGCACCTGACGTGGGCCGGCGGGCGCGAACGCTATCCGCACGGCCTGCCCGACAAGGTCCGGCAGATTATCGAGTACGAACTGAACCTGATTGCCGACCTGCACTACGAAGCCTACTTCCTGACCGTGTGGGATCTGGTGCGGTTCGCCCGCAGCCAGGGGATTCTCTGCCAGGGACGGGGCAGCGCGGCGAATTCGGCCGTCTGCTTCTGCCTGGGCGTTACGTCGGTCGACCCCGACCGGATCGACGTGTTGTTCGAGCGGTTCATTTCCAGGGAGCGGGGCGAGGCTCCCGATATTGACGTCGATTTCGAGCATGAGCGTCGAGAGGAAGTCCTCCAGTACCTTTACTCCAAGTATGGGCGAGATCGTGCTGCGATGACGGCCGAAGTGATTACGTACCGCCCCAAGTCGGCCGTAAGAGATGTCGGAAAAGCGCTCGGTCTGTCCCTGGACCGCGTCGACGCGCTTGCCAAGTCCGTGGAGCACTCGCGGCGCGACGACGATGCGCTCGCCGCCCGGTTCCGCGAGACGGGATTCGATCCCACGTCGCGACTCGGTCGGCAGTTGATTCATCTGGTGCAGGAGCTGCTCGGGTTCCCGCGTCACCTCAGCCAGCATGTTGGCGGCATGGTTATCACCCGTGGGCGGCTCGATGAACTCGCCCCGCTGGAAAATGCCGCCATGCCTGGGCGGACTGTCCTGGAATGGGATAAGGACGATCTCGACGTGCTGGGCATCCTCAAGGTGGACTGCCTCGCGCTGGGTATGCTGACGGCGATCCGGAAATCGTTCGAGCTGATCCGACTCCGGGCGGGACGCACACTGACGCTGGCCACGATCCCCGCCGACGACTGGAACGTCTACAGCATGCTCTGCCGGGCCGAGTCGATCGGCGTTTTCCAGGTCGAGTCACGGGCGCAGATGTCGATGCTCCCCCGGCTCAGGCCGCGCGGCTTCTACGATCTGGTGATCGAGGTCGCGATTGTGAGACCGGGGCCGATCCAGGGGGGAATGGTGCACCCGTATCTGCGGCGTCGCAATCGCGAAGAGCCGGTGACATTCCCCAGCGAAGCCGTGCGAGAAGTGCTGCAGAAAACGCTCGGCGTACCGATCTTTCAGGAGCAGGCGATGCGATTGGCTGTAGTCGCCGGGGGCTTCACGCCAGGGGAGGCCGATCAGCTTCGCCGGGCGATGGGAGCCTGGCGGCGAAGGGGTATCATGCAACCCTTCCGCGAAAAGCTGCTCGCCGGGATGCAGGCCCGCGGTTACGACAAAGACTTTGCCAATCGCGTCTATGATCAGATCCAGGGCTTCGGCGAGTACGGTTTCCCCGAGAGCCATGCGGCAAGTTTTGCCCTGCTGGTCTATGCGTCCGCATGGCTCAAATGGCACTACCCGGCGGAGTTCACGGCGGGACTTCTTAACAGCCAACCGCTCGGATTCTATGCCCCCGCGCAACTCGTGGCCGAGGCCCGCCGGCAAGGCGTGGAAGTGCGGCCGGTCGATATCAATGCGAGCGACTGGGACTGCACCCTCGAAGCCGGGGAAGGGACGGTCCCTGCCCTGCGGCTCGGTTTTCGGATGCTCTCCGGCCTGCAGCGATCGACCGTAGATTGTATTGTTGCGGCCAGGTCCATGTCGCCGTTCACCTCGCAGGCTGAGTTCGAGCAACGGACGGAACTCGGTCAGAGCGAACTGGCGCTGCTCGCCAGGGGCGATGTCTTTCGCTCGCTCCGCACCGGCCGACGCACGGCATTGTGGAACGCTCTTCCCGCCCCCGATCACTCGCCCCTGTTCGCTCCGCTGAGCGGAGACGAGCCATCAGTCCCCCTTCCCGCAATGACGGCCGTCCAGGAAGTGGTGGCCGACTACCAGACGACCGGCCTGTCGCTGCAGGGGCATCCGTTCCAGTTCCTCCGCGCCGAACTTGACCGCTGCGGCGTGACGCCGAACAATCGTCTCGCCCATGTCGAATCCGATCGCCGTTACCGCATCGCGGGCGTCGTCCTGCTGCGGCAACGACCGGCGACGGCCAAGGGGATTACCTTTATGACGATTGAAGATGAGACGGGCACCGCGAACCTGATCGTGCACGTGAATACCTGGGAGCGGTTTCGTCCGGTCGCCCGAGGCGCCTCTGCCCTCATGGCCCGCGGCCTCCTGCAGCGACAGCACGGGATCTGTCATCTGTTGGTGGATCGCCTCGACGACCTGACCGATGTACTGGGGGCAGTCACGACCCGTTCCCGCGACTTCCGGTGATCGTGCCTCAGAACAGATTGCGCGGCAGCTTGATCGGTGTCAGACACTCCGGCGAATCGTTCCGCACGCTGTTGACCAGCGAACTGACCGGCGTCTTCTCCAGTACGTCCTCCGGACACGGCACAAGCAATTCGGTCAGGGCCGAAACCTCCTCCATCTCAGGATCGAGCCAAAGACTCCAGTGTTCTTCGGCAAGGATCACCGGCATCCGGTCGTGAATCTCGGAAAGACAGTGGTTCGGCGTCGTGGTGATGATCGCACACGATTCGAGCGCGGAACCGTCCGGAGACTGCCAGCTCTCCCACAACCCGGCGCAGGCGAGCACTCCGCCATCGGCGGGGAAAATGTGCCACGGCTGCTTCGTCTTACTGTTGATCACCTGCCATTCGTAGTAGCCGCTGGCCGGAATCAGACACCGCCGGCTCTTGAACGCACTCCGAAACGCAGTCTTTGACGCGACCGTCTCTCCCCGCGCATTGACCAGCGGAGGGCCGGCCTTGGGGTCTTTCGCCCAACTCGGCACCAGCCCCCACTGCAACGGATCCGCCGCACGTACCCCGCCCGGCCGCCATCGCACCGCCAGCACCCTCTGCATCGGCCCCAGATTGTAACGCGGCAACCATTCCGGCTCGCGAAACAGGTCGAACGCCTGTTGCAGCTCGGCGGGTGACATCCGCAAGTTGATTCGTCCGCACATCGCGTGGCTCTGAATGCCGAGTTGAGGATGGAAGATCGAGGCCGCGATCACTGGCACGATGTCGAGCCATGATACCTTGCACGTCCAACTGCTCGGAACTGCGATATGCCGCTCACTCTCAGTTACCATTGATCAGACGGAGGTCACATCGCCCTCGACCCTACTTCGCCAGTGAAATGACGACCATTCTGACAGCGAGCAACGCGATTCCTGCCGGTGAAGACGCTTCGCTAATGCGCAGGTCCGCACAGTCGTCGTTCTGACGTGGGTCTCCTTCGATCCTGCGAACGACGTGAATGCGAGCGAGTTCAGACAGCCCTCCCCCCATACGGCCCGCGTTCTGAACCGGAACAAGACCTGGCTCACGGCGCAGGCCGGTGACGTGGTCTGGCTCCGCGGCGAGCTGGAGACCATCAAGGCGGTGACTCTCTATCGAGTATTTCCGGCTGACCAGAACGACCGGGTGGTCACGTCTGCGGCGGCTTGGATGGCGGGGGAGTGATCGCGTCGCTCTGACTGACGGCGAGGAACTGGTCCGTTGGCACAAAGATGGGTATCGACTGAAGTGGCGTTAATCTGTCGTCCTCTGGCGATCGTCCGTCAACAAAAACAGGCGACCTGAAGGCCGCCTGTTGCGATGCGTTTGCGTGATGAGCGGCGACTAGGCCTTAAACAAGCGTATGTTTCCTGGCCCGTTTCATTTCACACGGCATTTTACGGGGTTTTCGCTCGCGACAAGCGTTTTGACAATCAAGTTTCAGGCGAATGTCCCGTTTTCGTGCCAGGAAGCTTTGACACGGGGAAACAGGGCGTTCTCGTGGCCTTTGGACCCAAATGCAACTCGACTGTGCTTGGGTGTGGCCTAGTCGGATGAGCCAAAACAACGGCGGTGAACACCCAACTCGACACCGCCAGTTGCAGACTTCCGCTGATACCGTGGCCGCTGGTACAACCGTCGGCCAGCCTCGCCCCGAACAGCATGAGCGCGCCCGCGAAGAAGGCGGCGGCGAGCCGAAGCGGAACATTTCCGCCAAACCGTTCCCTCCACATCGCAGGGATAATTTCACTGCTGCGGTCGCCCGAGAGCCAGGAACTGAGCAGCGACCCGACGAAAACGCCGACGACGAGCATCCCCCCGAGGCCAATCGTCGGCGACTTCCCCGCTTTGGCCTTCATCGCAAAATACTCGTTGGTCTGCGCCGCCTGTGGCTTCACGGCTTGCTCGATCAGGGCGGCGGTATGCTCGAACGCCGTCGAGATGCCCAGCGGGTGGTCAGCGACGCCGAACGCGAACCAACACAGCACGCCGATACCAGTACCAACGACGCAGGGCGACCACGACTTCATGGTCAACGGATTGGTCACGGTTGCCCTCCAAAATGGGAATACCGATAAACATCAATCTCGCTCGACTGTTGAATCTAAACGCTTGCATTCCCGGCCGGCGCCGACGTCACGACTTAGCGCCCGATCTGGGGCCGAGGGATGTGCAAACTGCCGGGAGTCGGAAAACAGCGAAGCCTGCAAGGGGCGAGGGACGTCTGGACGGCGTTGAGGATCATCTGGAGCCTGATGGGATTGATCCGACGACGACATTCCGCCCGGGCCGTTGATTCCATTGCCGTCGACCGCCGCGCCGCAGCGGTCGACGGCCTGTTTGACAGAGCCCGTCATCTCGGGAGACTCTCAAGCCGTCAGTTGCTGGCCGTCGGGGGCCACGGCCGCGATGTTGATGATCGTCTCCGCCAATTTCGTCAGGGCTTTGTCGGCGGCTCCTTCCTCATCCAACGTCGCCTGCAGCAGGTCGGCTGCCTGCTTGTCGCCGAGCAGCCGCGCAAAGGTCCGCACGCAGCCGTACCCGGCCATTTCGTAGTGCTCGACCCGCTGCGCCGCTGCAATCAAGGCGGCGTCCATGACCGACGGATCCGCGTCTTCGGCCATTGTCTCTTTACCTTCTGCCAGCAACCCTTCCATCGCCTTGCAGGTCTTTCCCTTTGGGCTGACGTCGAGCTTCTTGAAGATTTTGTCGAGCCGATCGACCTGACCCTTCGTCTCTGCAAGATGGTCGGTGAATGCCTGTGCCAGCTCGGGAGCCGCGGCGGCCTTCGCCATCTTGGGCAGCGCCTTGAGCAGTTGATGCTCGGCACTGTACAGATCCTTGAGTTCGTCGATATACAGATCGTTCAGGGTGGCCAGTTTCATAGCGTTCTCCTCGGTTTGCATTAAGTACGATCCGTCAGGCGCAACGACCGTCGTCGCGCCTGACGGCAAAGCATCTCATGGTCGACACTCGCAACGCTTATCGCTGCCGATTGCCGAACGGATGCGTCGAGACGCTTCAGAGCTTAAGAACGGGCGCTATCGGCGACGGCCGTTTCACCAGCGCAACTGATGTCCGTCGCTCCGGCGTCGGCAAAGATCTCCTTCGCCCTCTCCGTCTCCTGATCGTCATCGGAGTGAACCGAGATCAGCGTGCTGCCGGCTTTCACCTTGCCTTCGTACTGCCTGGCCTCGTACTCTGGAATCCCCATGCCAATGAGGGCTCCGGACACTCCGCCAAGCGCACCACCGACTGCTGCTCCGCCCAGTGCGGCCATGATGGGACCCGCGGCAATGAATGGGCCGAGACCTGGAATGGCCAACGCTCCGATACCGGCCAGCCAGCCGAGAGTACCGCCCAGCACGGCGCCGGATCCGACTCCGGTTGCCGCCCCTTCCGGCATCTTGGTGTTGTGCTCGACTGCGAGGTCCCGCGTTCCGCCCTTGTCCGCCATCAAGACGGAAATGTCATTCGCCGAGAATCCGGCCGCCTTCAGATTGCGGATGATGATCTCTGTCTGCGAGGGCGTCGCGATACAAAACACTGAATTGGACATGTTGCGTTCCTTGACATACGGTTACGAGATTTGCGGAGCCTGCTCGGAATCACGCTCATGGCGCTTCCAGAGCAGACTATCTTCCAATCATCTTCGCGATGACGAAAATGACGATGGCCCCAAACACTCCTCCGCCGGCCAGCAAGTACACCAGGGAGTACCCGGCAGCGGCAAGGAGTGGAACAAAAGTGAGTACTGTCATCTCCATGACTGATCTCCCGAAATGACGGCCAGGCGTTACGGGTTATTGACTTCGAGTTGATTCTCGACGTTTCCGCGACCGGCGACTGCCGTTGCGAGCTCCTCAATCCGCTGCTTCTCGTCGTCCGTCTCGACCGGGCCGCGCAAGGTGACTTTCCCGTTCTGTGTGACGATCTTCACGTTCTGGGCATTCACGGACATCTTCGTGTCGACGAGACGCTTGCGGATGTTTGCCGTGACATTGATGTCGGCCTGGTTCTCATTCTGGTCGAACGAGGTCTTCGCCGAACTGTCACGATCACGAACATTCACTCCAGTATTCGTCGGAGCGGGCGATTGGTTCGCTGTGTGTTGTTGTTCGACGAGTACCGGCCGATTTGCCGTGACCGTGACAGGCGGCGCTGCAGACGGCTTCGCCGTGGAAACCGGTGAACTGCCAGTACTGCATCCCGCAGCGAGGCACCAACACAATCCAAATACGTGCACTTTCATGAAACAGTCCTTTCGAGAGAGGAGTCGCTTAGTTCAACAGCACGACGGAACTCAGCGGAGGCACAGCGCATCCGCGGCTCCCCGCAGTCTTCCAGAGAACCAACGAAAAAAGCCGACGTGCGAAACACTCTCGGAAAGAGTGATTCCATCACGTCGGCTTACAGAGAAACTTGCTTTCCGGAACTTGCCGGACCGCACTTTGTCATGTCTTCCGATGGTTGGTCGAGACGGGCGACTCACTTCTCCCGCTCGACAACAGGATGGTAGCAGCGATAATCGGAATAGCTAAATCACCGGCCACGAATGTGAGGCGCGCGGCAGAGCGGAGGGATTGCAGTGGAAACGAGATGGGGAACCCTTACCTTGGAGGTATCACAACTCCAAACCAAGGAAGGAGTTCCCCATGGAAGGCATTCTTTCACCCCGGGCGGAGCGCGCCAAGCAGCGGTTGTCCGAGCAGTTGAAGTTTCTGAAGGACGCCGGGCTGAGAACGCGGTATCTGATCGTGATCCATCGACTGGAAGGACGTTCTCCCACCTGGATTGCCCGCTCGCTCAAGGTCGGTCGCAGCACCGTGTATCGGACCGAGCAGCGTTACGGGAAGGACGGCGAGATCGGTTTGTTCGACCGGCGGGGCGGCAACGGGCCACGGAAACTGACCGAGGAGTACCTGACGCAGTTGCGGGAGGTCGTGGCCGGCGATCCGCTGCAGGACGGCTGGAAGCGGCCGACCTGGACGCGGGAGATGCTGATCACAACGCTCCGTCGACGGACGAGTGTGAAGATCAGCCTGTCGACGATGAGCCGGGCCTTGCGGCTGATCGGGGCGCGGCGCGGACGACCGAAGCCAACGGTCGAGTGTCCGTGGCCGGAGGCCGAAAAACAGCAGTGTCTGGAGCAGATCGAGGAACTGGTGGCGCATCTGCCGACGGGCGAAGTGGCGGTCTGGGAGGACGAGATCGACATCCATCTCAATCCGAAGATCGGCGAGGACTGGATGCTCCGCGGGCAGCAGAAACAGGTTCTCACGCCGGGGAAGAACGAGAAGCGTTACCTGGCGGGGGCTCAGGATGCGCGGACGAAGGAGTTGATCGCGATCGAAGGCGACCGGAAGGACACGGCGTTGTTCGTACTGCTGCTGTGGGAGCTGACGCAGCGCTATCCGCAGGCGAAGAAGATCCATGTCGTCCTGGACAACTACGCGATCCATACGACCCGACTGGTGCGGGAGAGTCTGGCGACGCCGCTGGGGCGCAGGCTGCGCCTGCACTTCCTGCCGCCGTACTGTCCGGATCACAACCGGATCGAACGAACGTGGGAGGACTTACACGCCAACGTGACACGGAACCACAAATGCTCGACGATGCCGCAACTGATGCGAAACGTCCGCTCCTACATCCGCCGACACAACCACCGGCGACCGGCGGCGCTGTAGGAACGACCATCGAAGTGTTTCAGAATCGTGGCCGGTGATTTAGCAGCGAACTCGGGATCCCGAACACTTTCGAGAGATTGTCCAATTGCAGAACAGCTTCGGCGGCCCGCTGAGTGATGAGGGTCTGTCGCGAGACGCGTCACTTATGAAGGCGGGCGACTGTCGGGTCGCTGTGGCATCATTCAGCGTCATCGACGCGGTGTTCGAATCAGTCGGCTAAGGCGGGTGTGACGACGCGGCGGGGGCCGACCAGGTCTCGGGAGCGTCGCAGCCCAATCGCCGACGCGGGCGACAAGGGTTGCGTCGTTGCTTCGAATCAGGCCGGCTATGGCCACAGCTCGATGCTCTCCCGCCAAAGGTGTGCTGACACTTCGGCATGCTCGCGAGAAGCGTCGGATGAGGCTGTGGAAAGTGGCGTTGCCGCGTTTCGCAATCCACGTCCGGGGCTACGGCCCGGCGATCGGCTACGGGCTCACCGCCGCTCATTCTGAGCGGGTCACGCCCCTCATCGTTCAGAACGCCAACTCCACAGCCAAAGAACTCGGCGGTGACTTCAAGAAGCCTCTCAACGCCCGCGGCCATGTTCTCAGAGCGCCGGCTGAACGTGACGCTCCGCGGAATCACGATACAGCGAGGTGGCAACAAACCAAGGAGTGCTCAACCCCGAGATCGTCAGCCTTGGCGACCCGGCTCGCGGCCGTCCGTCGACGCGAGCGCGAACAAGCGCGGTGGACTGCTAGCAGCGTGTTGAACAAAGCACTTTTCCGTCACCCGGCCAGGCGGGCGACGATTGGGGCGGGGGCGACGAGTCCGGCGGGTTGCTCGGCTCGGTCGGTCTGGCTCCGCAGGAGCCAATCGAGCGCGGCCCAAACCGCCGCGAAGGCCGCCCAAACCGCCACATTCCGCCCCTGCAGTCTCCGTGGCTTGCCAACTCCCAGCAGCTTCCACATCACTCGCCCGAGATTGTGCGCCGCCGTCGCCAGCAGGTAGCGCTTCGTCACCTCCGTCAGCCCTTCGAGCCAGCTCCGACGCATGCCGCCCGTCTCGCAGACGTGAGCGAAGGTCCGTTCGCAGACTTCGCTCCGCCGTTTCTGCAACTGCTTCCCCTTCGCCCGCCGGACCCGCTGACGGTTCCCCATCACCGCCCGCTGGTCGTCCGGCGTCTTGTCTGTCCACGTCCAGTCGTTCTTGCGTGTCGGCTCCGGAATGTATGTCCGAAAGCCCAGCGACTGGCACTGCTCCAGCGTGGCGACCGAGTGATACCCCTTGTCCGCCGCCACTTCTTCGATGCTCTGTGCACAGCCAATGGCCTGCAGGTTCTCTTCCGCTTTCAGCACGCTGTCGACCAGCGTGTGCGGGTCGGCATGATCGGCCGAGCGAATCTCGGCGGCCAGAATCAGGTCGCTCTCCAGGTCCACCACGTGCTCGGCCTTGTACGCCAGATGCGTTGTCCCGTCTTTCATGCGGGCGATCTTCGCCTCGGGATCGGTCTCGCTGACCCACTCCTCGTTCGAGACTTTCTTGTTCTTGCGGTTCTTGTCGAACCGGCGGACGTCTTCGTCACTCGGCTCTTCGCCAGGAGCGATCACGCCTTCTTCCCGCATCAGCCGGACGACGTACGCCTTCCAGCCTTCGCCCGTGTCGCGGCGGACGATCGACTTCATCGCCGCATCCGCTTCCAGCGTCGTCGAGTCGACCCCCACCGTCTTGCCTGAGAGCAGCTTCTTCTCGGACGCGATCTTCAGCACGAACTGAAAGACTTCCTCGAACACTTCCACCGGCAGCCGCCGGCGGGTCAGCGACAGCGTCGAGTGCTCGGGACTCGATTCGTTCAGGGTCAGCCCCAGGAACTCCCGCAGCGACAGGCTGTCGGAGCACCGCCAGGCGATCCCCCGCTGACTGTCGATCCCTTCGAAATAGCCCACCAGCAGCATGCGGAAATAGACGCCCGGCGGGATCGAGCGTTGGCCGCGAGTCTCGACCTGCTCGTAGAACGCCTGGCACCGCTTCTCGATCCAGCGGTCGAAACCGGCTTCGGCGAGCAGCGCGTTGAGCGCTTTGTAGAAGGGATGTCCCTGCGAGCGGGGCAGCTGCTCCGCCGTGACAAACAGCGGCTCCTGCCGCGATTCCTTCCGCCGTCCCATCGCCATCGGGAACCCTCCGTGACCGCCGCGCCTGACCGACCGCGAGAAGATAACAAACCGCGTTCGATCGTGGCAGCGTCAGGGGGAATACTTCAACACGCTGCTAAATCACCGGCCACGATTCTGAAACACTTCGATGGTCGTTCCTACAGCGCCGCCGGTCGCCGGTGGTTGTGTCGGCGGATGTAGGAGCGGACGTTTCGCATCAGTTGCGGCATCGTCGAGCATTTGTGGTTCCGTGTCACGTTGGCGTGTAAGTCCTCCCACGTTCGTTCGATCCGGTTGTGATCCGGACAGTACGGCGGCAGGAAGTGCAGGCGCAGCCTGCGCCCCAGCGGCGTCGCCAGACTCTCCCGCACCAGTCGGGTCGTATGGATCGCGTAGTTGTCCAGGACGACATGGATCTTCTTCGCCTGCGGATAGCGCTGCGTCAGCTCCCACAGCAGCAGTACGAACAACGCCGTGTCCTTCCGGTCGCCTTCGATCGCGATCAACTCCTTCGTCCGCGCATCCTGAGCCCCCGCCAGGTAACGCTTCTCGTTCTTCCCCGGCGTGAGAACCTGTTTCTGCTGCCCGCGGAGCATCCAGTCCTCGCCGATCTTCGGATTGAGATGGATGTCGATCTCGTCCTCCCAGACCGCCACTTCGCCCGTCGGCAGATGCGCCACCAGTTCCTCGATCTGCTCCAGACACTGCTGTTTTTCGGCCTCCGGCCACGGACACTCGACCGTTGGCTTCGGTCGTCCGCGCCGCGCCCCGATCAGCCGCAAGGCCCGGCTCATCGTCGACAGGCTGATCTTCACACTCGTCCGTCGACGGAGCGTTGTGATCAGCATCTCCCGCGTCCAGGTCGGCCGCTTCCAGCCGTCCTGCAGCGGATCGCCGGCCACGACCTCCCGCAACTGCGTCAGGTACTCCTCGGTCAGTTTCCGTGGCCCGTTGCCGCCCCGCCGGTCGAACAAACCGATCTCGCCGTCCTTCCCGTAACGCTGCTCGGTCCGATACACGGTGCTGCGACCGACCTTGAGCGAGCGGGCAATCCAGGTGGGAGAACGTCCTTCCAGTCGATGGATCACGATCAGATACCGCGTTCTCAGCCCGGCGTCCTTCAGAAACTTCAACTGCTCGGACAACCGCTGCTTGGCGCGCTCCGCCCGGGGTGAAAGAATGCCTTCCATGGGGAACTCCTTCCTTGGTTTGGAGTTGTGATACCTCCAAGGTAAGGGTTCCCCATCTCGTTTCCACTGCAATCCCTCCGCTCTGCCGCGCGCCTCACATTCGTGGCCGGTGATTTAGGCCGTCAGCGGTGAGGGGACGGACCTACGAGTTCCCCGCATTCCCGACTTCTGAGTCGGCAGCCGCGACAACCCGCCAGGTTCCGTCGCCGCCGAGTTCCAGGACGTGCCGGTGGTATTTCAGAAGGTTGAGCCGATGGCTGACGCTGATCAGCGTCGCCCCGGTGTCCACAATATGCTGGTACAATCGCTCTTCATTCAGGGCGTCCAGCGCGCTGGTGGCCTCATCCAGAATCACGTAACTTGGCTTCGACAGCAGCACCCGTGCGAAGGCCACTCGCTGCTGTTCCCCCAGTGACAAGATCTTCCCCCAATCCGCTTCGACCTCGAATCCGCCAAAGCGCTCCGGCAGATCGGCGAGATTGACGTGTTTCAGAATGCCGCGAAGCTCTTCGTCGGGTACGTCTTCCCGGTGACCCGGATAGAGCAGTTGGGCGCGCAGTGTGCCGATCACCATGTAAGGTCGCTGCGGCAGAAAGAACACGTGCTCGAGTGCCGGCCGCACGATGACGCCTGTGCCGGCGTTCCACAACCCGGCGACCGCCCGCAGCAGCGAGCTCTTGCCGCCGCCGCTGGCGCCGACGATCAGCAGCCCCTCGCCGGCCTTCACGTCGAGCGACAAGTCTCGAATCAGTGTCCGCCGGTAATCGGGAGTCAGCAGAGTCAGCCGGTCGATCGCCAGGCGATTCTCTTCCAAGGTTCTGATGACATCACGGCCCCGCAGCTCCACCTGCGCCGACGATTCGAGCGACCGTGCGAACTTGTCGAGCCGGCTGATTCCGGCCGCAAACCGGCTCAGGGTATCGAAGTTGTTTACGATCACCGTCAGCGCCGCAAAAATGGCCGCGAAAGCGCCCGCAGCCTGAACCACCCGGCCGACTTCCAGGGTGCCGGCGAGGACCTGCGGCGCGAGAATCAGCGCCGGCATGATGAGCGTGATCGAACTGTAGACGTACTGGAACAGATTCAGCCGCCACTGCCACGTGATAATCTGATTGTAGTTTGCGAAGGCGTCATGGAAGTGTCGCTTGATGTTCTGCGCTTCCGGCTGTTCGCCGCGGTAGAACGCGATCGATTCGGCATTCTCACGCACGCGCACCAGACTGAAGCGAAAATCCGCTTCGCGTCGGAGTTGAAACAGATTGAGCGTGACCAGCGTCCGTCCGAAGACGAATGTTGCGACCAGCGTGCCGACGGTCGCATACGCGACGAGAAACAGCACCAGCGTCCGGGAGATCGACCACAAGACGCCGCAGAAGGCGACGAGCTGCAGGATCGTTTCAACGGCGAGCAGAAAGTAGAACACCGCCCTGAGCGTGAAGGTGTTGATGTCTTCGGCGATCCGCTGATCTGGATTGTCGATTTCCGCGTTAAAGGCCAGTTTATAGAAAGCCTTGTTCCGGAAGTACGTATCCAGAAAGTTGTGTGTCAGCCATCGCCGCCAGTAGTTGACGAGTCTATCGCGGACGTAGTAGTAAAACACGTAGACCGGGGCGGCCCCCGCGATGATCAGCAAGGTCGTGTAAATCGACTTCCAGTAACGGGCGGGGTCCTGGGCAGCGAGTCCCGAAGTGAGTTCCCCCGACTGCTCATTCAACAGCACGCTGAAGGCGGTGCTCCCCAGCAGCAGGACGATCAGCAGCGCCAGCAGACCGCGGGCGATCCATTTGTCGTCGGAGAACCAGTAGGGTCTGGCGAGGACGACGAATCTCGGCAGCACAAGCCGCTTCAGCTTGAACACGAAGGAA
Source organism: Planctellipticum variicoloris (assembly GCF_030622045.1). Lineage (NCBI taxonomy): Bacteria > Pseudomonadati > Planctomycetota > Planctomycetia > Planctomycetales > Planctomycetaceae > Planctellipticum > Planctellipticum variicoloris. The sequence goes on from NZ_CP130886.1 coordinate 3,655,229, forward strand.
CTTTCATCGCTGGCAACAGGTGCTGTTGGACATTGCGGACTCCGGCAGGTCCGCTCTTCCGGTGACCGTCTTCGCTTCTTGCCGCAAGGCGTCCGTCGGATCGACCGGTGCTCGATGCATATGGACTCTACGGATCTCGGCGTGGAGCCAGCAGATATATGCGGTCAACCTCTGCGTGCGGCGTAGAGTAAGCCTCGGTCGCAGGTATTTCCAGCTCATCGGGAGTGACGGCGCAGCTTCGAGGGACAACGGAACGAATTCCGTTCATGCCCACCACGTTTGCTTGAAGAATTTCAGAGTCTCGAACCAGAGTACGCTGGCCGTGCCTGCCGCCAGGCAGAACGCCAGGTCATCGACATGAAGCGTTGAAAAGTGAAACAGGTCGCCTAAGAACGGCACGTAGAGCGCCAGGCCGAGGAACGCAAGTGTGCCACCGATGATCCACCAGAGGGCCGCATTGGGGGTCCGCAGGGTGGACCAGATGGTCCTCGTCCAGGAACGGTTGGCGAAGATCAGTCCCAGGTTGGCGATGACGAGCGTCGTGAAGCTCAATGCAATCGCGTCGGAGGCGTTGAGCCACCCGTTCAATGCCGAAAGATAGACCGCCAGCACGATCAGCAAGGCGCTCGCACCCTGCAGCAGGCCGAGTCCCAGAATGCGTCCGCCGAACAAGGGCGCCGTCGAGTCGCGGGGCGGTCGGGACATCACGTCAGATTCTTCCGGTTCGGCTTCAAAGACGATGGAACAGGCCGGATCGATGATCAGTTCGAGAAACAGGATATGCACGGGCAGAAGGGCCAGCGGTCCGCCCAGCAGCACCGGGACGAGGGACATTCCGGCAATCGGCACATGCACGGCCACGATGTAGGTCATCGCCTTTTGCAAGTGGTCGAAAATCCGCCGGCCCATACGCACCGACTGCACGATCGAGGCGAAATCATCATCCAGCAGGACCAGCGAAGCCGCTTCGCGGGCCACGTCCGTACCGCGTCCCCCCATCGCAATGCCGATGTGCGCCGCCTTGAGCGCAGGAGCGTCGTTCACTCCGTCGCCCGTCATCGCGACGACCTCGCCATTCGCCTTGAGCGCATTGACCAGCCGCAGCTTCTGCTCCGGGACCATGCGGGCAAACACATTGACGGTCCCGATGCGCCGCTGCAGTGCTGCTTCGTCCAACTGGTCCAGTTCGGGGCCGGTGATAATCTCATCCACGGGCCGGATTCCCGCCTGGCGTGCAATGCAACCAGCCGTCGTCGGATGATCGCCGGTAATCATGACGACACGGATCCCCGCCGTGTAACATTCCTGGACGGCAGCGGGGACGGTCGGACGTACCGGGTCGGCCAGTCCCACGAGCCCGAGGAACTCGAAATTGAAGTCGTGCTGCTGGCCCGGCAGAGCCAGCGGCCCGAACACGCCCCTGGCGACCCCCAGCACTCGAAGCCCCTCCAGGGCCATCGCCTTAACTTGTTCATCGATGGCCTGGGTGCGTTCGGTGTTCAGATGGCACAGGTCAGCGACGGCTTCCGGCGCACCTTTCGTCGCCAGGACGAAATCTCGGCCAGTTGGCGACTTCCAAGCGTGCGACATCGCCAGCAGGCTGGGAGATAAGGCATATCCGCGTTCCAGCGTCCAATCCGCGTGGAGGTGTTCGGTCTGGGCAAGACTGGCATTCCCGAGATCGTGAAAGGCCCTTTCCATCGGATCGAACGGGTCGCGCTGGCTTGCCAGGATGCCGAACTCGACGATCTCGTGGAACTCCTCGGGCAATTTGCGAGCGGGCCGTTGCTCGATATCAAGCACCGTCCCTTCGACAGCCAGCTTGCGGATCGACATGCGATTCTCGGTGAGCGTGCCGGTCTTGTCGACGCAGAGGACTGTCGCCGAGCCGAGAGTTTCGATCACCGGCACTCGACGAGCCAGCACGTTCATCTTCGACAGCCGCCAGGCTCCCAAGGCGAGGAAGATCGTCAGGACGACGGGGAACTCTTCGGGCAACATTGCCATCGCCAGTGTGATCCCGGCCAGGAATCCTTGCAGCCAGTTACCGCGAGTAACGCCGTAAAGCACGACCACGATGAGGCACAAGCCCAATCCCAGAATCGCCACCCGCCTCACGAGAACCCCGACTTCCTGCTGAAGCCGGGTTTTTTCCGTCGGCAGCGTCTGCAGTGCCTTGCCGATGCTGCCCATTTCAGTGTGGATGCCAGTCGTTCGCACCTGAGCGATTCCCTGGCCCTGAACAATCAACGTTCCCGAGAAAACGAAGGGCAGGTCTTCGCCTCCCGGCCGTGTCATCTCGCGTTCCCCGTCCCAGGCGACCTTTCGAACCGGAACGGATTCGCCAGTGAGCAGAGACTCGTCGGTTGAAAGGCTGTTGCACGAAAGCACCACGGCATCGGCCGGGACCCGGTCGCCCTCGGCCAGGATCAGGAGGTCATCGGGTACGACCTCCCGGCCGGCAATGCGAATTCTCTTTCCGCCGCGAATAACCAGGGCTCGGGGGCTGGAGAGGTCGCGCAGCGCTTCCAGCGCCCGCTCCGTTTTGCGTTCCTGGTAAAGCGTGATACCGAGCACCACGAAGACGAATCCGAGAAGCATCGCGGCTTCTTGAACGTCGCCCAGAATCAGGTAGATCGTGCCGCAGGCCAGCAGCAGCAGAAACATCGGCTCGCGGACGACATCCCACGCGGTCGCCAGAACGCTACGGCCCTCCGATGAGGGGAGCTCGTTGTAGCCATGTTGCCGCCGGCGCAAGGCGACTTCGGCATCAGAAAGTCCCGTCAAAGCGTCGACAGGGGACACGCTTTCCATCATTCCATCCCGCGTCACGATTCAGGCCGCAGAGACGCCGCCATTTCGCTGTTATCGCCCGTTCGCACTCCCGATGCGTCGCGCCGGCATCGTCGCGACGCCCGCCAACTCGCCGCTGCTGCGGCGGTCGAGCGGCCTTCTCGCGAATCAGGCCCCCTACAGAACCGGAATGATCTTCTCCGGCTGCCGACGACGCCATGCGGCGGAGAGCGAGTAGGCGCGGCGGCGAACGCGGTTGATTCCCCCCAGCGGCCGATGCGCCACCAGCGCATGCCAGACGCTGAATGAGAGCGACGTGTATGCAGCCGCCTGCCGCAGTTCTGCGATCTCCTGTCGCGGGAGCAACAGATGAGCGACGGTTCGATACGGGGAGTCGCACTCCGGCCATTCGACGGTGGCATCTTCGATCGGCATCGTTCGCTCGGAGGTGCGCAGTTGGACCTGAAGTTCGAACAGCACCTCCTGCGTACGTAACGTCTCTTCAAGCGCCAATCGCATGGCATCCGCCTGCGACCCCAGGCGTGTGATGAGATCCAGGTACGAATCGAGGCGATCCCCGGCAGGTTTCGCTCTGTACTTGGCCACAAACCTTCCGAACCGGATCGGGGCCATGCTGTAGTAGGTATTGCTTGCCGGATGCGCCGGGATCTGCCCGGCGATTCGAGCAAGAGCCAGCATCTCCCGCCAGTGCCAATGCAGCGGGTTCCAATCGCCTCCAGTCAGCGCCCCCTGAAGCGTTGCGAGCGCGTCGTCATCGGCCTGGACGAGTACTTGCTCCAATCGCAGATAATCCTTCACATTCCGTGCGAAAAACACCGGGTGATTGATCATCACAAAATCCTGCGACCGGGCGCCTGGCTCGTCGGTCGGCTCCCAGTCGCCATCACCCCCCAGAACTTTGAACGCCATCCCGCGACCGTCCGGAATCGCATCGGTTTGCACCCGGCTTGCCGAATTCGAGAAGCGCGCGATGACCGGAAACACTCCGTCATGCTTGAACAGGCCCTGCGCAAGTTCGCTCGGCAGATTCGGCAGGATTCGGAGTTCTCCCCGGGCGTAGCCATGACTCTTGACATGCACGTCCGCGCGCAACTGCCCGCTTTTCGCTGCGCTGCGGGTCAGGATCGTTTCGATCGCTTCAATGACGCGCTGAATATCCGCCGCCTCATCCGCAGGAATCGTTTCCGTGTCGGCCGCGTAAGGAAGGGGCTGGTTCGCGATGGTCATCGCAGGCTTTCTAAATGAGTGCTCATGCTTGTGCCGTTACGCGCGTTCAACGCGCGGGATCCTCATGCCCGCTGCGACGCCGGACTCCGCTTGAACCGTCTAACGAGTCGGGCAAACGCCTTCGCGGCCGTCATACGGCCTCGTCGATCATCTGAACGGCCTGCTCCTCGACCTCTTCGGCAAAGAAACGCAACGCTGCCTCCTGCGACAGCGCCGCAAGCATCTGCACCGGACGAATCATGCCAACCTTCGTTTTGCCCTTCTCTGTAAATACAGAGATGCGACACGGCAACGCCATGTTCAGACGCATGTCGACTCCGAGTACCCCTGCAGCTTGCCCGGGATTGCAGATCTCAAAGATTCTGCATTCCTCGCCAAATGCGATCCCCTTGCTGCGCAGCGAACCGCCGAGATCGTGGACATGCAGGATTCCGAAACCATGGCGCTGAACCGCCGACTCCAGGTCTGCGGATGCCTGCGCAACGGACTTCCGCGTTTCAACAATATAGTACATGGCCTCCCCCTCAATGCCGCCGTCGGCAAGAAGTCGTTCTATTCGGTTGTCTTCCCGTCGAACTGCTCGCTGTCTGCGACCGCGTCTTCGCGCGTGCGATGGACGACCCCATCCCGATGGTTCGGCGGTGCATACAGCGTATAGAGCTTCATCGCTCCGGCGCCGGTGTTGACGATGTTGTGGTTCGTCCCGGCCGGGACGACGATCGCAAAGCCAGCTCGGATCGCGGTCCGAACGCCGTCGAGCACCGCTTCGCCGGTCCCTTCTTCCACGCGAAAGAACTGGTCGAGCTGGTGAACTTCGGCGCCGATGTCTTCGTTCGGCCGCAGCGACATAACCACGAGCTGGCAGTGCTCTGCGGTATAGAGCACGCGCCGGAAGTCGTCATTCGCGATGGCCAGATCTTCGATGTTCTTGACAAACCCATGCATTACGAAACCTCCTCAGAAAAGTGGCCGTTCAGAGAACCCCTGTCTGAAAGTCGCTTTGGTCAACAAGGAGTCCTCGACTCTCCCGTCAAAGTGCTGTCGTCCGCCACCGCCATTGGCCGCCGGGAGCCATTTCTCGCTATCCCGCCGCCCTGGAAGTGACTCCCGTCTATTTTGGCCGTGGCTGCCTGAATGGCCGGAGGTTCTCCGCCGGCGGACTCGGATATCGTTGTGCCATGTCCGCGGGCTCTTTCGTCGGGAGAGTACTCCGCCGGTCGCCGAGCCCTTCAGCGCCGCGAGGCGGTTGGCCTGTTTGCCTGGCGGCGAGGTAGTCCAGCACTTGGGGGACGGCATGTGCAGCCGCGTCTTGCGCGATCCCGATCAGCGCGCCAATGGCCACGCTTCTCAATTCGCGCCAGGACGATTGCTCCAGACCCGACTTGTAGGCGGCTGCAATGGCGGAGGAGGTCGCAGCGGACTCGACGGCGGGCGGCCGGTTATCGTCGGCCACGTTGTCGGCTGGCAGTGCCGGTCGCGGCAAAGCCTCTGGTGTCAGTGGGACGGGCTTCTTCGCAGGCCGCGCCAGAAACTCGTAGGCCAGATACCCTGCGACAGCCGCGCCGCCGAGAAACAGCCACGGATGGCGGTCGAACTGACGCCGAACGTCCAATGCGTTGCTGACCGACTGGACCGCGTCCTGAACCGCTCCTGTAACGGTCTCGACTGTTTCCTGAACCGCCGCCACCGTGGCATTTACGGCAGTGCCGGTGGATTGCACGGTGTCGGAGACCTGATGCTCCAGAGACTCCAGCTTGTCCGAGAGCTGCAGCTTCGTTTCATCCATCTGTTGCCGGATCATTTCGGCGGTATCTTCCACGGGGCATGCTCCTGCAGCATCTCGCTGGCCGGATTCGGGCTCGGGGTGATGGAGTGAAAGCGGGTCCGGCCAAGCTGCGCCAGAATCCCGCCGACGAAGGTAAGCATCGCCGCCAGCACGGCGTAGCACGCTCACAATGGAAGCCATGCTGGGTCGGTAGCCGGCGGCGACGTCGCCCAATGCAATCGATGAGCCAGACTGAGGCAGAGGACGATGGCATCGACCAGGCAAATTCCGATGCTGACGGCGAAGATCGCCGCGGCTGCCGCGCGCTGGCGGAGTTCGTCCTCGATTTCCTGCCTCGTCAACCGGAACTGCTGTTCCACGAGGTGCTGCAGATCACCGAGGATGCCACTCACCAGCGACGCGGCCGTCGGCTCGGGCGGATCCTCAATGTCGCTGGACATTGCTCATTTCCTCAAGCTGCGCCCCACGAACCAGCCCACGCCGAGCGCGATCAATACGGCGGGAATCGGGTTCCGACGAATTACGTGGGCCACATCATCGGTCATGCCGCTCAGCTTGGCGCTCTCGACATACTCGCCTCTTTCTCTGACGGTTCTGGCCACGGCCTGGGACGCGCTGCCCAACAGACCCGTGTGGGGCGTATTTCTGCCGAGTTCGTCACCCAGTTCCTGGATGCCGACGCCCGCCCTGGCCGTCAGATTGTCAGCACGTCTGCCGACATCGCCGACCGCCTGACTTGCCATCGCGCCGACGGCGGAGGCCGCGTGACTGGCCACCTCGCCCGCACTGGCTGCTGCATCCCGGGCCTTGCCGGCCGCCTGTGTCCACTCTTTCTCCGTGACGCTTGGCGTCATGGCTGGATTTGACATCGCTGAACTCCTCGCAATGAATGTTTCGTGCCGGCGCTCCACGTGGCGCAATCTGCTTCAGTCCGCCCTTCGCCGTACTTCAGGGTGTGGAAGCCGGCGGTTTGTCGCCGGTCTCCTTGATTTCCTTTTCCGTGGTGATGGTCGTCGTTCCTCCAGGCGTCTTGATCTCGGTCTCCTGCTTGGTCGACGACTTGGTCGTCTCAGTACAACCGACCGCGCCAATCGAAACCAGACTCGCAATCAGAGCGGGGGCAATCACGCGTTTCATTTTCAAACCTTTTCGAGAACATTCTGCGGTCCGTCTCACCGGCTTCTACAAGAAACCGGTTCTAAACCGCGATCACTTCGCAACGGTTGACGTGTCTGCGACGGGCACTTGGCGTTTCCCGCAGCATCACATGAGCTCGCAGTTCTGCCGGAAGGTGGCCGCGTCTTTCGTTCCGAGACCCGCGTCAGTCGAATGGCGAACTCACGATTCGACGTTGCGACTTGCGGGGGAAGCGATGTTCCAACGGAGGATGCATGCGGTCTCCATCCATTCAGGAATTCGTCAAGGGCCCGTTCAACCTGGTCCTCCGCATAATCGGCCCGCTGTTGAAGAATGCCAGCGAGCCGATTTCGCCTCCCGGCGATGGTTGTCACATTGTCGCCCGGAAGCTGGCCCCGATCCTCCTGGGCATTGCCGCTGAAGTGTTTTCAGCCACCTCGGAACTGAACGCAGTCCGGGGTCTTGACTCCTTCAAATCTGATACGTGTATCTTTCGATACGACGGATCGTCGCGTCGCATCCCTGTCGATCAGATGCGGCCCAGAAGCAGAAGTATGATCAGAATCAGCACGATCAAGCCGATTCCGCCGCTCGGGGCAAAACCCCAGCTTCGGCTGTGAGGCCACGCAGGGAGGGCTCCCAGCAGCAGTAGAATTAAAACGACGAGTAGAATCGTGCCGAGCATTTCAGATCTCCCTTGGCGAGCATGGAGGAACAAGCGGCGATGGCGTCTGAATCACGACAAGAGAGCTTTGCGCGATGACCGGAGCCAGCATTGCGTTTTCTTCTTCACCAGAAAGCAGTTCCGCAGATCGGTGCGGACGTAATCATCAACGCCGTAAACCTCGGCGGACGTACCGCCCACAGTCGCCAGCTTCACGCTCCAACCGTGAGAACCAGCGCTGTTGGGCATGAATCGGCGGCGAAATCTCTCTATGTAGCCGCTCGCCGCAAATCTTCCCGGCTTCAGGTAGACGACTGGAAGTGATTGAGGCATAAGACTTCTCTGCAGTCGCCGCGAGCCGAGCCCCTCTGAATTCCTTCATCAGGAACACGATCGAGCGGCAGTTCTCCACGCGCATAAAAAAAGCCGACGTGGCGGAGCCCATTTGAGCACTCCGTCACGTCGGCTTACTGTTTAACGAGCCCGCTGGCGCCGCCAGCTTGCTCTTTACCTAGTCTTCCGGCAAATCCGATACGTCTTGGGTCGAGCAGCAATTCCGCAACGGAACGCCGCCTCGACAAAGCCCATCGTACCATGTGTCCGACGGCAAGCGGTAGCGACCGACACCAGTTTTTAGTCTCCGCCAAGCGAAACCAGGGCCGCCACTGCGATGCGGCACCAGCGGAAACTCCCCCTGCGTCCGACGGTTGTCGGCGAGGTGCGCACCGAGAGCTGCCATTGCCTTGCGACTGCCTTCAAACAGTTACCGGTGGCCGAATCCCGGTCTCGGTTCGGGGCGGCTCATTCGATCGTTCAGCCGAGCGACTTCTTCCGCGAGGCTTTCAAACTGCCCGCAAATATCGTCGATAGAGGCAGTAAGTATCTGGCAGGCTTCAGTCGGGCTGGTCTGCCCATCGCGAATCCTCTCGATCAGAAGCTTGGAGTCCGCGCGGATCTCACCGACAGTACAACTCATGGTGACCCCTACTGTCTGAGCAGAGCACATCGAATCGAGCACCACGATCATAGGCTGCGATTCTTCGCGAATAGACTGCGAACGGCCGACGCTACCCCCTGCCGGGTTTCAGCGGGAGAACGGTCGACCACTGAGGCGGTTGCGCGGTATCGGGGGCGTTCCACCGAAGATCACGAGCTGTACGTCACGATCTCTTGCCGCGTGTCGGGCCGAGGCGTATAAGGATGTCTGTCGGGCGGCTCACTGCGTTGGTGACCTCCTGACTTCGAATCGGAAAACTAAACGAAGGACAGCCCGGCCGTTCCGGGAGGTCTGTCGAAGAGTGAGCCGGCTTGGCTGAGCACCACGGGGTGCCCGGCCCTGCCGGCTTTTTTCGTTTTCAGCGGCCGGAGTCGGCCAATCCAAAGGGGGACATGATGTTTGCAGTCAAGCCAGAAGTCGGACTGCCTCCAGACGTGCCGCAGAGATCGTCAGAAGACTTGCTTCCAATTGCCGTGATGCGGCAAGACAACGAATCCGACGGGAATGATCGTTTGCCGTGGAGATTCGGACCGGTGCATCTCTGGGAACCCAGCCTCGACGAGATTCGCGAAGCATGCGCTGAGGTTCAACGTGAATGGACCATTGGCGAACGATATCGGCGACGGGTGTTGAAGCCAAATACGAGGTGGACGGTTCCCAACGTCAGGGTCGGGAGATGATCAATTGGCGACCCGGCAGGACGCAATCCCCAGCCTCCTGCCGGGTCGGGCATCGGGTTGCGCAGTCGCCCTGTTCGCCGCCCGACAACAATCGCCCTGGCTCCACGATGTCGTCCCCATTCCCTTCCGTCAGAAAAGCACTTCATGACACAACGTCTGCTGATCGCCGACCGTTGGAGACTCGTCGCCGAACACCTGCGGATGCTCTTTATCGAACGCGGCTTCGAGATCGAGGTGGCGACAGACGGACTCGACTGCCTGGCAAAGATTCAGACATACGGTCCCGATGCAATCCTCATCGACGAGGACCTCCCCTGGGGGGGCGGCGCTGGAGTTGCCGCCTGGCTCCGCGACGAAATGCTTCGTCCCATCCCTGTAGTAATGATGACCAGCAGTCGACACGGCGGGAACGACAACAACGGCATCCAGTATGTCCAACGACCGTTCCGGACGGCGACGCTGCTCCGGACCGTTGCGACGGCGCTGGATTCCGCCGAGCCGCTGACGATTGACACCGCGAGTCAGGTCGCTCGGCATGAGCGGGTGACGTCCGAACGGTGAGGCCAGTCACTTGACTGGGAGTTTACGATGAAGTCCCAATACGACATTGAGGCCGCGATTGGAATTGCACTCACGCAGTTCGAACAGAACTATATGGGCCGCGGTCCCAAGCGAATCGACATCCGCCTGATCGATGACTGCCTGCTGTGCCGAATGCACGACGTCCTGACTGCGGTCGAACAGTACCTCGCGAAATCCACGCCGCCAGACACTGAATGCAACCTGCTCAAGGAGATCAGGACGCGGCGTATCAAGGCCGCGAGACCCGCACTGGAATCTCTGGTCGAAAGGATCACGGGAAACAAAGTCGTGAGCCTGCAGTATGACATCAACACCGTATCCGGAGACGAAATCGTGCTGTTCGTGCTCGCCGAGCGTCTCAACAACGCGGGGCCGGCGGAGACCGCTCGCGCCACGACTGCATGCGGTCGAGCGAAACCATTCCCATGCAGTTCCGATGATCCAGGCGAGCGTTGATGGGCTGCCGTGACGTCTTGTGACTTCCGCGCAACTGGCCCTTTCCAGTTCTGGTGGCAACCGCATCGCAGAGGCCGCGGCCTCTGCTGCAACCTGCGAGGGCGGGGCGAATACGGCGAGCGCCTGGTCCGCGGCCGGAGCCCGAACTATCAGCACGCTGCGGATGCGCTTCCATCCAATGGCGTGCTCGTCATCCCAGAGCGATTCACCGCGCTCAGGTGATCCAGTCTATTCGTCGAGTACGAACGTCACCATCATGTTGACCTGGTACTCGGACGGAAGCCCGTTCTCAATGCGGATATGCTGCTCCTTGATCCAAGCGCTTTTGACATTCCGCAGCGTCCTGGTCGCACGCGCAATCCCTTGTTGGATCGCGTCCTCGAAACTTTTCGTCGACGTCGCACTGATTTCTGAAATCTTGGCGATAGACATGTTGCGTCTCCGATAAAGAAGGCTTTGCTTGGTAGCGAGCGACCTGTCCGCCGAAGAGTGCCCACGGACTCGCCGGAAATCGGTTCCCAGACTTCGCATTGTACCCGCCAGTGGCGCGAGTGTTCGCATGATTTTCAGCGCGACCTGACATTTCTCCCAATCTCGCTCATTGAACTGGCGATCCAAGCCGCCTGCGGAACTGCGGATGCGCACGAAACGGCGATTGCCACGAACATTGAGGACTGATGAGCGCATTGGGCTGACTGTCAAAAGCCAAAGGCCGCCCATAGGCGGCCTTTGCGGACCGATCGGAGTTGACGCATCCCTGACTACGGCTTTGAGGCCGGAGGGGGATTGTCACCGGTCGATTCGACCTTTTCCGTAGTCGTCTTCGTCGCGCTGTCCGGGGTCGTCTCGACTTTTTGTTCGACGGTCGTCTTAGTCTCGCCGCCCGGCGTGGTAACGGTCGACTCAGACTTCTTCTCGATCGCCGCTTGCGGCTGGCAGCCGATGGCAGCAATGCCGACGACGCAAACAGCAGCCCAATGGAATGAATGCTTCACAGTTGGTTCTCCAAACAAGGAACAGATCTCTCTTGATGGCGGCAAGTGCCGCCATCAAGAGAGATCCGACGACGACGAGAATATTCCTGACGAAGTCAGCTTTTTCAACGATCCTTGCTCGATGGCGCAGTTCCGCTGCCGTGAGGCCGGAAGGGAATACGCTTCTGGGGCACGTTGGAGCCTGGGCGATCCGGGGCGACCGACGAGGGTTCTCATTGTAACTGCAGTGTTTCGCCTGCTGATCAGTCTGAGTTCCAAGGGCCGGAGAAAGCTGGCAACTGCCGAGCAAGTCGATCCCGAGAGCCGCAGTCGGCGGAGAGCGAGTGCCACAGATGAAGCCTTGGAACATTGTAACCCAAGCCGGAGCTCCTGGTGTCGAGCGGACCTCCCCCCCCTGGCCTGGGCTCCTGCGACCCGATCCCCAATCATCCCCCGCAGTTCCAGGCCGGGGTTCGTTCGTTGCCGGCGAAGACAAACGCCACAGCCTGCAAGGATTCGCCGGCCGTACCCCTTCCTCGCTCGGATGCATGCGGCTAACCAGGAACATCAGGTCTACTGCTTGCATCCCGACGTGAGCCTCGACATCGGCGAATGCTGCGGCTGTGTGCCTGGAACGACGACTTCCTGTTGGAAGTCCTGACGGGGAAAGGTCCTTAGTTCCCGTCGGCCGTGAACCGCAGCTCGCCTCAAAATCGTGGCCGGTGATAAAGCGCCGGTCGTAAGTCACGCGGTCGCTTGAGTCGCCATTTGCCGGCTGATAAAGAATCGCCGAAACCGCCCGGACTCCGACGTTCACGAGCAGCACAGTACCGACTGCCGCTGCTGGCCCCACAGGCAGTCAACGGCAATCGCGTCCGGTGCGACGGACGGCGAAAGTTTCGGAACGGTGCGGCCGCTACTGGCGTCGCGCAACTACCAGCCGAAAGAAATGATCGGCCCAGATCCGAATGGACCGTAAGACGGAGCGTAGTAGCCCGAAGGAGCGGCGTATTGATAGCCGTTGTAGACGGGCGCATTTCCGTAGTAGTTTCTGCGGTAGCTCGTCGGCACCCTCCGCGCGTATCGTGGACCGTACGCATACGGGCCGTTCCCGTAGCCGGAGTAGCCGTTATTCCCTGCGTAGTAGCCGTTGTTGCCGCCGTAGTAGCCCTGGCCGTATCCGTTGTAACGGACACCGCCCCGCCCGATGACCAGCGTCTGGGCCTGAGTAGAACTATCCGGGATCGATAAGCTCGATATTCCCAGGGCCATAATGAAAAACAGCATGCGTCGCTTCATGACATGAGCCTTTTGAATGGATTCTAACTCGGATCAACAAAACCCGCCCGTGTCGGCACGGGGCGCCTGGTGGGCAGCCCCGTGCCGCACAAACGAAACGCATTACTCCGACTTCGTCGCCTCAGCCTTCTCGGCGACGATCTTCGGTGCGTCCGGCGCGTTCTGGCGACTGGCTCGCAGTTGCTTGAGCTGGTCCTTGGTAAGAACCTTCTCAATCTCCACCAGTTTGTCGGCTTCCAGCGACACCAGTCGGGTGTGCAATCCCTGAATGTCACGATTCAAGGACCGCAGTTGCGTCCGATATTTCTCCTGAATCCTGTCCGCAGCAGCCTCCTGCTCGTCAGTCAGCGACACGCTGACGACTTCCAGGCTCTCCTCGGCTGCGTTGGCGGGCTTGGTGGTCGCCTCGTCCGGATCCGCTTTCGCCTGATTGGGTTTGGCGTTTGTCGCCGCCATCGCCCGTTCATGCTGAGCAGTCTTGTGCCGCTGATCGCGCACCTGTTTGCGCTGGTCATCGCTCAAGTTGTCCTCGATGGCTGCCAGCAGCGAGGTCTCCATCACGATCGCCTGCATGTACCGTTGACCGAACTGGTTCCACACGGTGCCCAGCGATTGATCGTAGTCCTGGATGATTGCCGTGATCTGCTGACTCTGCTGGGCAGAGAGTTCAAGCTTTGTCAGGCATTCCGGAAGAGCCGGAGCTTCGTTCTGGACCCGAGACTGCGATTCAGCGCGAACCGGCTGAGCTTTCCCGGCAGGCTTGCCTTCCGGCTCGACCGGATCCTTCGCATAAGCCGGAGCCAGAGCCACGACGCCGCCGACTGCCATCACGCTCAACACTCCGCGGATTGTGCGGTGATGCCGAGAGTTCCAGATGCCGGACTTCAAACTCGACCAACTTGTCATGATACGCCTCATCGTAATCGACTCCTTCCGCCAAGGTCTCGACGAATCCCCGCGGACAATCCACGGGAATTCCAGCGCCTCTGCCATGCGGCAGCCAGCGCCCAGCCAAAAAAAAACCGACGCGATGAAACACCCGCAGGCGTTTCGTCACGTCGGTTTACCTCGCCTCGCTCCCGCGGCACGGGCCGGGTTGCGCTGCATTCAGTCTTCCGAAGTTGTCGAGCCGTGCAAACACGTCCCTCGACATGGAAGAGTGTAGAGCGCGGGGCCGGGAACACAATGAGCAATTCGAACGCGAGCCGAGATTGAAGCACAATTGGCAGAATTACTTTCAGTGACTTCGTCGGGTACCGCTGCCGTCGTCTGTTGGGGTGTCAGTATCATCCGCCCGAATTGAAGCGCCACGTGCGTCGGAGCCCGACAATTGCGAGCAATGAATTCCGACTTCGTACATGCTCAGCAACTCCGCCGGCCATCAGCATGGCGGGATGCTCGATGATCAGGCTCCGCGCGACGCTGAAATTTCCTGCGGCAATTCATCAACCAGCAAAAGCCCGAGAACGACTCCAGCGAGCCAGGACTGCCTGGTGGCTGCAGCGCTGCCGACTTCTTCGCGATACTGCTCAAGCTCGATTTGCCGAAGGAGGAGCACCAGGCGGTTTGCCTCGACGAGGACCTCACGCAGCTTCTGGGGCACACGTAGGGCGCGCGGACTGCCCCGGCCGGCTGATCTGGCAATGAGACCGGGCGTCGCATTGTCACATCACGACATCGTCCGTCCCGGCCTACCGCCAGTTGACATGTCGTTGCGTTCCGAGGGGGCGCGGGGCCTTCCTGGCGATCCGAGCGTCGACGCCTACGGGAACAGTCATGCCATGCGAGACACTTTCTTTCGCGCGAGTTCCCCGGCCTCTTGATGGCGCAGGCGACACGTCTGGAATCGCGCCTGGGGCAGATCTCTCCCCCGTAGAATCGGCATTTCCCCCGCTGCCGATCTCAATTCTCTCCCGGTGCTGCCGGTAACTGCGGAAACCCTCGCCTGTCGAGTTGCTGGTCCCGGGCCAGTCGGTAGGATCGGTCACTGAACACTCGTCTGGCCGATCCGGCTCGTGCAGCCGGGGGCGTGGTGGCGTAGTTTTCCAGGAGCCTGGCTGATGAGAGACTTGAGGATTCCAGCGGTCCGCTATATCTGGATGTCGACCGAAAAGCAGGAGGATTCGCCCGCGCGGCAGTGGGGCGAGATCGAACGGATGGCCGCCAAGGGCGGCTATCTCATTCTCTGCTGGTACGAGGATCACGGCCTGACGGGAACCGAGTCGCTGAATCGTCCCGAGTTCCAGCGGCTGCTCAAGGACGCGGCCGCTGGCAAGTTCCGGGCAGTGCTGATGTACGAGCAGTCTCGCTTCTCGCGGGAGGACGCCCTCGACGCCATGATGCACTGGCGACTGTTCCGGGATGCCAGCGTCAAGCTGGCGAACTTCCAGCGAAGCGAGATCCGCTTCAACGATCTGGCCGGCCTGATCCGCCAGTAGAGCTTGACCAGAGTGGACAGATCAGACGGAATCGCGTGGACCATTGACCTGTTCCGCGCCCCCCCCGAGACCGGCCAGGTGATTGGCAAGGTCGTGCGACAACAGTTCTCGCCCGGTTGCGTCGGCTCTGCCGGCGGGGCTGCGTTCCCAGGTCGCGTAAAAATCGGCCTGGATGGTGGAGGTCAGTTTTGCGGATGCGACGCGCAGCAGCGTCAGATCTTCCTCGGCGGCCTCTTCCCACTCCCGCTCATTGATCACGTAGGTCAGCGTCGCGGTGATGGGAAACCCGAGGACCGCAGCAGCGATCACGCTGAGACGGGCAAACCGACCGAGCCGTTGCAGGCAGGCCTTGCGACGATACGAATCAATGGCACGCGCAGACTCCCTGTCTTTCGGATTGGGCTCCTGGGTCTCAGCTCGCGCCATCTTCGGGCTCCTGTACACGGGAAATCGCTCCGATGACGCGGAACCTGACAAGGCAGCCGCCTCAATCGCTCGCATCCCGGCGCAAGCAGGCGCCCACCGAATGCCCGGATGCGCCGCACTGACGACGCCTCGGCCTCCGGGCCGGTCACTCCGCCGTTGCCGGCGGCCCGCAACATGAACTTACGGCGGAACGGGGCGCCATCCGCGCGATCGTACTGCCAGAGATCCGGTGCGACGGAGGCGGCCTGCGCCCGGAGCAGGCCGGTCACGGACATCGCGGAGCGTTCGCACTACTCCGTCACCCATTTTTCCAGCTTCGAACGCAGAGAAACGGGCGTGAAGGGCTTTACGAGGTAGTCATTCACGCCTTCTTGAATCGCCGAGACGACCTTCTCTCGTGACCCCTCGGTCGTGATCATGATAATCGGAACCTCGCGATTGAGTTTGCGGATCTCCCGCACCAGTTCCAGTCCTGTCATATTCGGCATGTTCCAATCGCTGAACACCAGATCGAACTGCTGCGTCCGGAAGAGTTCCAGGGCCTTGAGGCCATCCTCGGCTTCAACAACATCCTGCACTCCCATCGTGGACAGAGTCTTCTTCACGACAACCCGGATCATGGTGGAATCATCAACGGCCAGGACGCGCTTCATGGGACGGTCTCGCTTTCTGAATTGGGGCGGAGTTGACTTTGCCGCGGATGACGTTCAGCTCTTGCTGAATCCGAATGTGACCATCAGCGGGCCGATTTCAGACGAAAAGTTGACGCACATTGGCGTCGAGTCTTCGGGATACCAGATTTCCAGCTTCGACCCGTGCACGACGTTGGGGAGTCCAAGCTGGAGGCCGAGTTCCGTCAGGCGATCCTTGGCCATACCGCCGATCACGTTGGCGAACTCCGCAACGGTATCGCAGACCAGGCTGGTCACCTCGGTTTCATGGATCTCTGTCATTTTGTAGACGAGCGCGATCGCGGTCCGCTGCGAAACGCTCAGGCAGATCGAACCGCGCGCCCGGCCGGACAATTGAATCAGCGCCGTGACCTGATGATACGGATGGTGCTCCCGGACCTGCTGGAGGTCCTTCCTCACTACCCGGTAACCGGCCATGCTGTTGAAGGTTTCGACAACCGCAGTGATCAGCGGATTGACGACAGCAATCGTGAAGCTGGCCTTCTCGGAGATGTATGTGTCGGTCATGTTGGTACTCGAGAGATCACCTGAAAAAGACTTACAAAGTCGCGATACTTATGTTACGCAGTTGCGTTTCTGCATTAGAAACCTACCACCGATTCAGCGGGTGCATTGGAGAAGGCGCATGGGAATCGACTGAAGAGGCAGTATGAATTCGGCGGAATTCAGCGCAATCGCTTCGCGCGGCATCCCGAAGACGACGCAAGTCAGTTCGTCCTGCGCAATCGTTCGGGCTCCGGCCTGACGCATTTCGAGCAAACCTTTGGCCCCGTCGGCGCCCATGCCGGTCAGTATGGCGCCGCACGCATTCGCCCCCAGGACTCGGGCGCACGATTGAAACAGAACGTCAACGGAAGGGCAGTGCCGGGACACCGGCGGCCCCGGGGCGACTTTGACCGAGTAGCTGGCCCCGCTACGGAAGACCGTCATATGCTGGCCGCCGGGCGCCAGCAGCGCGTGACCGTCCAGAATACGATCGCCGTCACTGGCTTCGCTGACGCGAATCCGGCATGAGCCGTCGAGCCGCTTGGCAAAGCTGCGGGTAAAGCCGGTCGGCATATGCAATACAATGACTGTTCCCGGAGCGTCTGCGGGCAGATCCTTCAAGACTTCATAAATCGCCTCGGTGCCTCCCGTTGAAGCACCGATGGCGATGACTTTCTGCGTGCTCTTGATCAGCGACTCTCTGGGGGCTTGAGAGACCTGCGAGTTCGCGGTCGTCGGTCTGGCCGCCGTCGCACGGGTGCGGACTCGCGCCCGTGCGGCGGTTTTTACCTTCGCGACGATTTCGTCGGCCAGTTCTACCGTTCCGGCGCCGACATCCACCTTGGGCTTCGTAATAAAGTCGATGGCCCCCAGCTCCAGCGCCCGGAGCGTCGTTTCGCAGCCATTCTCGGTCAGCGACGAAATCATCACGACCGGGGTCGGCCGTGCGATCATCAGCTTCTGAAGAAACATCAGGCCGTCCATCCGCGGCATTTCGACGTCGAGCGTCAGGACGTCCGGGGAAAGAACTTTGATCTTTTCCCATGCGCTGTATGGATCGGACGCGGTTCCGACAATTTCGATCTCGGGATCGCGCCGCAGGACTTCCTGCAGGATCTGCCGGACGAGTGCAGAATCATCGACGATCAGGACTTTGATGCGCGACATGGGTGCCTCGTGAACGTAGCCCGACGATCGGCCTTATTGAGCGAATCCAGCAGCGCCCGCTTTGCACAGGAACTGAATTTCCTCTTCGACGATCGCCGCAGAGGGGACATTCTGCAGCGTGCGGACGAACGCCTGGCCTGTATGTGGAAGGAACCGGACGTCCAGCGGCGATTCGCCGCCCACGCGTTCCGAGACGATGGGAATCCCCAGCCCGTGGAGGCATGCACGGGCGAATTCGACATTCATATCCCCGATATCCACGTTCTTCGCCGTCGGAATCACATGCCCGCCGCCAAAGATCTTGGCGTGCAGGCGGTCGCGTCGTCCCCCCGCCTTCAGAACCTCGGTCACCAGTTTCTCGATGGCTTTCTCACCGTAGCGTGCGGAGTTCTCTGACTGGTTCGCGTCGCGTGGCAGCATGTAATGATTCATGCCGCCGACGCCGGCTTCGGGATCGAACAGACAGACGGCGACGCAGGATCCCAGGAGCGTCCCCAGTTCCACCGGTTTTGCAGAGGCAGCAATCTCTCCGATGATAATTCGCTGCAGCCCGAGGCCGGCGGCTCTCAACGGTGCGGACGTTCGCCGCGACTGAAGCGCCTGCCCGGAACGTAAGGCGGAACGTATTGGCGATGGATTCGTTCGCGGCGACTGCAGTCGAGCGGCGGGAGTGTGAGGCGTTGTCACGGGAGCGGACAGTCCCGCTGCCTTCCGGGAGAACATTGTGTGGCCGAGCGAGGTCAGCAGGTTTGCTGCCCAATCGACGTTCTCGGAGTGACCGAGAAACAGTACGCCGTCGGGAGGCAGCAGATCGGCCATCTTGCTGACGATACGGATCTGCGTCTCGCGGTCGAAGTAGATCAGAACATTGCGGCAGAAGATCAGGTCGAACTTTGCGTGAATGGGCCACGCGTCCGCGATAAGGTTGATCTGGCGGAAGGCAATCAACCGCCCAAGTTCAGGCCGGGCCTGGAAACGGTCATGAGAGCCGTCGCTGCTGGACTCGAAGTACTTTCGACGGAGCTCCAGGGGAATGTCGACCAGTTGGCTGGAGGCGTACTCGCCGGCTTTGGCCTTCGCCAGGACCTCGGTATCGATATCGGACGCCAGGATCCTCAGATCCCAGGAACTCGCTTTGGCGCCGAAATGCTGCAGGAGCGACATGGAAATCGTGTAGGGTTCTTCTCCGGTCGAACAACCGGCGCTCCAGATCCTCAGCCGCCGCGGTTGTCCTGCCAGAGACCGCTGCTCCGCCTGCGGCAGGACATGGTTGTTCAGATAATCGAAATGATGCGACTCGCGGAAGAAGTTGGTTTTGTTGGTGGTGATGCAGTTGATCATCGACTGGCACTCTGCGCTGCCGGTCCCTTCGCTCAACAGAAAGGCATAGTATTCCGCGAACGTCGGGATCTTCAGTTCGCGCAGTCGTTTGGCGAGTCGCGAGCAGACCAGCGCTTTCTTGGCGGAGCTCAGATTGATTCCGGTCAGTTCGTAGATCAGATCCCGGAAGGCTTGAAACTCTCGATCGGAAATGTCCGTCGGTACGCTGCTCTGTGTTGTGTACTCATCAGCGATCGACATAGTGACTTCCCAGGCCTGCCATGAAACAAGTTAACGAGATAGCCGACCATCGTCCGCCGCCGGGGCCGGTATTGCCGACCCCGGCAGAAGGACTGCTCACTTCGTTAGAACTCTTCGAAAGCACTGTTCACGGAGGCCCCGACCAGGTCGAGTTCGTGCGTCAGTTGTTCGTCGGTCACCTTCCGGAATTCCGACGGCTCCGGACGGAAGGCTTTCGCAGCCGAGGCGCGCTTCGGTGCAGCCGCAGGCTTGCGAGCGGCTGGACGAGCGGCAAAGGTCACCGGCGCCTTCGCGGCCGGCTCGTTGCCGAGCACGAACCGGGCGACCAACTGCTGAAGCTCCTGGGCCTGGCCGGCCAGCGATTCGGCCGTCCCGGAAAGTTCTTCGGTCTGTGAGGCGTTGCCCTGGGTCACCTGGTCCATCTGGGCGACGGCCCGGCTGACCTGGTCGATGCCCGTGGACTGCTCGCGGGAGGCGGCGGCGATCTCGGCGACGATGTCGGTGACTCGCTTGACCGAGGTCACGATTTCCTGGAGAGTCTGGCCGGACTGATTCACAAGCTCCGTTCCTGTCTCGACCTTGCGGACCGAGTCCTGAATCAGCCCCTTGATTTCCTTGGCCGCAGCCGCACTGCGTTGAGCGAGATTGCGGACTTCCCCGGCGACGACGGCGAAGCCGCGTCCCTGTTCGCCGGCCCGGGCGGCTTCCACCGCGGCGTTGAGGGCCAGGAGGTTGGTCTGGAAGGCGATTTCGTCGATGGCGGTAATGATGTCTGCGATCTTCTTGGAAGCTTTGTTGATTTCGTTCATGCCTTCGACGGCGTTGTGGACGACCTGGCCCCCCTTTTCGGCGACTTCGCGGCTACGACAGGCGAGTTGGTTGGCCTGCTGCGCGTTGTCGGCGTTCTGCTTGACGGTCGAAGTAATCTCTTCGAGGCTCGAAGCGGTTTCCTCGAGGCTGGAGGCCTGCTCCTGAGCCCCCGAGCTGATTTCTTCCGAAGCGGCCGACAACTGCGGAGCCGCGGTGGCCAGGGCATCGGCGACCCGGCGAACATCGGTCAGAGCGTTCCGCATGCCGCCGACGGCGCTGTTGAGCGCCGCGGCCATCTGGCCGATTTCGTCCTTCGTGCCCACATCCAGCGACTTCGTGAAGTCGCCGGCGGCGACAGCGTTGAGGATCTCCACAGTGGCGATGAGCGGGCGGGAGATGATGCGGGCAATCATCACGCCAAGCAACAGGCTCAGTGCGATTGCAGTTACGGTTCCGGCTGAGAGCGTCCAGAAGCCCGCGGTCGCGGTCGCCTGTCCGTCGTTGTTCATATCACCGGCGACGTCGGTAATGGTCGCCACCAGCTCGCGGAGTGCCGCCAGC
Source organism: Planctellipticum variicoloris (assembly GCF_030622045.1). NCBI lineage: Bacteria > Pseudomonadati > Planctomycetota > Planctomycetia > Planctomycetales > Planctomycetaceae > Planctellipticum > Planctellipticum variicoloris. Next base: position 3,676,006 of record NZ_CP130886.1, read on the forward strand.
GCCTTGTCAAGCGCGGGGCCGGACTTCGTCAGCGACAGTTCTCTGGCGCGATTCTGCAAAGTGACGCGTTCTTCGTCAGTATTGGCGCCCCACGCCTGGCGGCTGGTGTTGCCGACTTCGCCCGCCGCCGCGAAATACTCCTTGAGGGCAGCTCGGAACGCATCCAGATCCTTCGATTCGTTGCGGCCGGCGCGGGACACTCGGAGAGTTGTCGCGGCGTAAGCTTCCATGCTTTCGGACAAAGTTTTGGCACATTCCATCTGTTCGCGAAGCGCACGATCATGTTCCGCTTCGTCCTTGGCCCCGCTGGCGATGACGCCGAGATTGCGGTACTGGGCCAGCGCGGCGCCGGCTTTAGCGACGTCTGTTGCGGCGACCGTGTAGTCCGCATAGACGATTCGCAGATTCTCCCTGAGCGAGCTGAGAGAATGAATACCCAGACTGCCCATCGTTCCGGTGATGACACATACGATGGCGAAGCTGACCATCAGCTTGCTCTGCGTTTTCAGATTGCGGAACCAGTTCATTGCGCGGCCCTTTGTTGTGGATTTCTCAAGGAAGGACAAACATGCTGAAGGCGAAGCGTGCGTGCGAAGCTCACCTGAGGAACGTCCGGAATTGATTGGCGAATCAGGCTGCCAGCGTCTCGGCTGCCGGCAGTTCGGCTTTCGTGAGCAGCTTGTCGATGTTGAGCAGCGTCACCAGGCGTTCTTCCACCTTGGCCAGCCCGGTGATGAAAGACGTATCCAGCCCGCCGGCCAGTTCGGGCGTCGGTTCGACGTCCTGCATGGAGAAATTCAGGACGTCCGAAACCGTGTCGACGACCAGGCCGGCGACCTGCTTGCCGACGTTGACCACGATGATGACGGTTAAGTTGTCGGCCTCCACCGATGCCATGGAGAACCGCCGACGGAGATCGATCACCGGGACGACCGTTCCCCGCAGATTCATCACGCCCTTGACGTGAGCCGGGGCGTTGGGGATCGGCGTGATCTTGGACATCCCCTTGATTTCCTGGACCTTCAGGATGTCGATGGCGTACTCTTCCTCGTGCAATGTGAACGTCAGAAACTGACGGGGCTCTCCGTCCTGCCCCGACGTCGTGGGACTCGGCGAATCGTTACTCACAGATGACACCTCACTGAACGAAAGTGAAACAGGACATCAGCTCGTTCGGGCCGGAGCTGCACCGGCAGAGTTCAAATTCAGGAGAGAACGCCGTCGGCCGTCGCCAGGGACGTCTGCGCTTCGATATGGGCGAGGTCCGACGGACAGTCGTCGGCGTCGCGGAATGTCGCAGTCGAGTTGAAGGTCAGGCGCGACAGTCGATCGACGCCGCCGATATCGATGATCAGAGCGACGCGTCCATCCCCCAGGATTGTGGCGCCGCAGATTCCGTCGACTTTTTCGTAGTGTTCCTCGACGCTCTTCATCACGACCTGCAACTGCCCCAGCAACTCGTCCACCAGCAGACCGACCTTGCGGCCCTGATTCTCGACAATGACCACCAGGCCTTCGGACGGGTTGGTGACGCCGCCGTTGATTCCGAAGGTTTGATTCAGTCGCAGCAGAGGGACGCTTTCGCCACGTACGACGAGCAGCTCACCTCCGCCGAGCACGCTCCTGAGTTCACCGAGTTTCGGCCGGAAGGATTCGACGACCGACAGGAGGGGCAGAATGTAGACTTCGCCGTCGATGCTGACGGACAGGCCATCCAGAATGGCCATGGTCAACGGCAGCTTGATGCGGAACCGCGTGCCGCGGCCGGCTTCGCTCTTGATGCTGACCGAGCCGTTGAGCGATTCGATATTGCGCTTGACCACATCCATGCCGACGCCGCGGCCTGAGACGTCGCTGACGGCGGATGCGGTCGAGAAGCCCGGCCGGAAGATCAGCGACTGCGACTCTTCTTCGGTCAGCGTCTCATTGGGTCCGATCAGCCCGAGCGAGAGCGCTTTGTTGCGGATTTTGATTGCATCGAGTCCCCTCCCGTTCTCCGCCACGTCGATAATGACGTTGCCTCCTTCGTGAAACGCCACGAGCCGCAGGGTCCCTTCTTCCGGCTTACCGCTCGCGAGACGTTCTTCGGGGCTCTCAATACCGTGGTCGATCGCGTTGCGGATCAGGTGCGTCAGAGGATCGCTGATCTGTTCGATGACCTGCTTGTCCAGCTCAGTCTCTTCGCCGACGATCTCCAGCTCCACCTTCTTTCCCAGGCTCGAAGACAGGTCCCGGACCACGCGGGGAAAGCGACGGAAGATCGTGCCGACTGGAAGCATCCGCACCGACATCACCCGTTCCTGCACCTCCCGCGTACTGCGCTCCATCGCCGCCATTGCTTCCTCCAGCATCGGCGCGATCTCGATCGGCAGGTCGCGAATGGCCTGGTTGACCATCGACTGAGCAATCGCCAGCTCGCCGACCAGATTGATCAATTCGTCGACCTTGTCGATTGAGACGCGAATCGACGAAGCCTCCGTGTGGGCGGCTCCCCCGCTCTTCGCGGCAGACTTCTTCTGAGCGGATTCGCTGGCGGTGGGCCTGGGTGGCTCGGGCGTCTGCTCGCAAACTGTGGCGGAAGCGTCATGCACTTCGTCCCGGTCCGCCGGAACTTCCACGACCGATTTGCCAGACTTTGCCGTTGCCTCGGCGCAGTATCCCGCGGCATCGAAAGTCTCTGGAGCCGCATCGGCTCCATTGGCCTCGAGAACCTGATGGAGCTGTTCGGTAACAGTTGCCAGCTCCGTCGACGGCTCTCCTTCCCCTTTGGCCGCCCGCAGCAGCGAACCAAGAACGTCGGTCGCGTGCAGCAGTACGCTCACATACTCGGGGAGCACGGCAATCGTCTTCGCCCGCATGCGATCCAGCAGGCTTTCCAGAACATGGGTCAGGTTGGCGATCTCGTTGAGCGACAACATCAGACTGTTGCCCTTGATCGTGTGGGCGCCGCGAAAGATCCCGTCCACAAGTTCAATGTTCTGCGGGTCCGCTTCGAGGCCGAGCAGGCCCTGCTCCATCATGGCCAGATGCTCGCGGGCATCTTCGAAGAATGCCTCCATAAACTCGGACATATCGCAATTCATTGGATTGACCCCGCACGTCATTGACTTGCCTGTCGTGTTATGCAGGCAACCGTATGGCACGTTTTTTCAACGCGTGTCGCTTTCGGGAAACAGTCACCGCTTTGCGCCTTTTGTATCCTCCACGGCGCGCAGGCATGCGAACCTCGCGCTAACGCCCCCAAGGTCATTGCGCGAATTGTCACTCATGCCATGGTCGGCCCGGCAAAGACCCGCTCGGCTCTGCTGGCGCCAACTGGTAGTGCGTCCGTGAGCCTGAGTCCGTTCCACGTGACGGCGGACGGGCGCGTCCGCAAAGTCTTTCTCCAGGTGCTCGAAGACTGTGCCTGCACCTCCCGATGCAGCGTCTCCTGATTTCCTCTTCAGCGCCGGCGAGTCGGCCGCTTCGCCAGCAACGATCTGCACCGCGATCTCATTCAGGCGGCCGGCGGCTTCGACCGTAGCGAACGATCCTCGCACGTCGAGTCGTTCGAGGGGTTCGGGGATCGCCGCGATTTCATTGGGTCCCTCGGCCATTGCAAGGTGTCCCAGGCTGGTCCAGCTCCGCACCGACCAGTCACTCATGTGGAACAGCGGGCCGAGCTTCCGCTGGCGGTCGTGCGAGCGTTGCAGCGCTTTGCCTTGAGCGGCGATCCGCTGTTGAGATCATTGCTGAATCGTGGCGGGTTTGATCGTCGCCAGCAGCCGGCCAAAGGTCTCTTGCGGTTGGACGCTTCCAGGGAGTTCGAGGGACGGCTTCAACCACCCTTCGTGCGCCTTCGCCCATTTCACGATCCCCTGGAGGCTGCCGGCTCAGGCGATGACGACGACGCCGCTCATAAGGATCAGCTCGCCGAGCAGGTGCAGGCAGTTGACGGTGCTGCGTGCCGCTTCGAGATCTCGGAATCAGCCGACACGTGAGGCTACGTCATCAGTTTCGAGTTGAAACTTCTGGTGCACTCCGTGCGAAGCCATGTACGCGGAGCGATACAGGCACGACGTCTGTTAAAGGCCGGTTTGCAGCGCCGGCGTAGATCACGCCGAGAGAGCGCCAGCCACGGAAGAGCGACGGCGCAGCGCAAAGGGCTCAATTCAATCGCAAGCTGGATGACCTGGCTGCGGCGATTCGATGCAACTGCTCTCGCCGATACTCCGTCGGATTGACTCCGGTCCAGCGTCGGAACGCACGGAGGAAGGCCGACTTGCAGGAATAACCCAGTTCGTCGCTGATTTCTTCCATCGTCATGCTGGTCGACAGCAACCGCGTCTTTGCCTGTCGGATGCGGCAATCGTCGATGAGCTGCCGATAGGAGAGCCGTTCATCCTCCAGACGCAGTTGCAACGTGCGCGGACTGACGGAAATGGCCTCGGCCGCCTGTGCACAGGTCAGCCATTGCTTCGGTTGATAGGCGTCGATCACCCAGCGGACGATCCCGGAGAACGATTCCGGGCGCTGCAGCGAAATCAAATTATGAACTCGCGTCGGTCCGAGACCCCGATTCCCGCCGCCTTCCGCCGCCAGGATCGGCAGCGAAAGCATGCTTCGGGGAATCGAGAAGCCGTTGACCCCTTGGTTAAAGCGCAGGTTGTGCCACCCCAGAGGTTCGAGTTGCTGCGGGAGCGTCCCGATCGACGAGCCGCATATCAGAGCTTCGTGAGGCGTAAACGCAGGATCGGCGAGTCGAACCATGCGCCGCAACCAGACCAGCTTGGTCAGATCGCAGAACACGTTGGTGTGCGGCAGCAAGTGTGGCTTGAAGCGAGTTCGCAATTGCAGTTCGTCACCCAGCGATTCGATCCAGAATTCCCCGTTCGGGGCATCGTAAGCCAGGAGCCGGCGCAGGTTTTCCAGCAGCGTGCCTAGATTCGGCGACTGCAGAAGTTCGCTGACGATCAGCAGGTTATCGAGACTGGTTTCTTCCAACGCTTGCGCAACCAGCGCAAAGTTTCCCATACGGAGACTCAACGACTGTTTGAACTCCCACAGCCGATAGGAAGAGATCGGCAGGTAGTCGGATTCCAGCACAGCTTCCGGCAGCCCGACGCGGCGTAATTCGGGCTCGACCGGATGCCCCAGTTTCCGAAGGTGCTCAATCAGAGGTCGCAGACGGATGGAATATGCAGCAGCAATCGAAGTCATGGCGGGCAAATCTGGCAGGAGTGCTTTCTGCAATTTAGAAGACCCGGCGACAATCACACAATTGACGGTCGCAATTGTGACATCTATCGGCGAAGTAACGGCCAGAAAGCATTCGGAACTTTAACTTTCGAATTCCTGGTGCTGCAAGCGTCCCACTGAAAGTGAATATCGCTTAGCGGAAACCCGCCGCCGTTCTGCGGTCCGTCCCGTCTCAACGGCGATTCCTCAATGCCGACGCGACGCTGCCGACGACTAGATTGTCCACTATCCCTTCAGCTTGCAAGGGTTACAAGAAAAGGCATCGTTTTCGATCGTTTCCGGTCTCATCCGATGTCTTGGGGAGCCGGATCCGTACACTGCACCATCGCTCGCGGCCAATTTTTTCGCATGCCAGGCGAAAGTGACGCTCGCACGGCAATAAACCTCATCCAAATGCCGGGATGATTCACTAACAGCGGCGGTCCCACGACAGCAGGCGTGGCGCTGGCTCGGCGAACTCTCCCAGGCATCGCCGGCAAAGGTACTTCGGGGCGTTTCTTGAGCACGTCATGGGCAATGGATCCCAGATCGTCAGAAGCGGGAAACATTCACAGAAGTTGCGTGGGCGGAATCCAAGTCATCAAAGGCATGTCCCACGGGACGTCGGCTCATCAGGCTCCCGTTTGATCAGATCGACATTTTGCGCAAACCGCCGACACAAATGCCGATTTCTTCTTAGTCGCCGTCAACGTGCCCGAGATTACATTCGCAAGACGCGTCGAACTGACTGCGTCCGGCAGTATACGTCGTGCGAGAGCGTCGGCGCCTGCACCTTCCTGCAACTCCTGCCCGTGACCACTGCCATGCTTCTGCCGAAGTCGACCGCTCCGTGCGACGAGAATTGTTTTTCCGCCGCGTCGTCGTCGGCAGTCGCCCAGATCACTGCCTGCGGAAAGATCCTGTCTCTCAATCGAGCTGCAGAGCATCTGCTTCGGTATTCGGCCTCTGACCTGGTTGGTCGCCCGCTGACCGCCCTGCTGGAGCCGCGCAGCGACGACTTCGCCGAGGCCGCCCTCCGCGCGATCCTCGATGACGCCGACGGCATTTCTTCGCGCGACACCATCCCGACCACGCTGCGTTGTGGCGACGGTTCCCTTCTGACAGGGCTGCTCGTGGCCGGGGAACCATCGTCGACGGGCGGCTGTCGGTCGATCACGCTCCTCCCCAATTGCGACGGACAGAATGCCGCTCGGCAGCGAATCGAAGCACTCGAAGCAGAGGTCGACCTTCAGAGCCGTCGCGCGGACGACTGGGCTTTCGAACGGAAGAGGCTTGAGAACGTGAGCCGGCTCCTCGCTGACGAGGTCGCCGGCCTCAGACGCTCCAAGTCTGAATTCCTTTCCAACATGAGTCACGAACTCCGCACGCCCCTGACCGCTATCCTGGGTTTTGCAGAGCTGATCTGCGATGCCCCGGGGGCCGACGAGACGGCCGAGTTCGCCGACCGCATTCGCACCAACGGCCGCCAACTGCTCCTCCTGTTGGATGACCTGCTCAGCCTGGCGCGAGCCGAAGCCGGAACGGCAACGCTCGTCATCGACACTTTCTCGCCCATCACCGTCCTGAACGACGTAGTGCAACAGTTTCGTTCCCAGTCCGCCATCCGAGGTCTCCTGCTGGAGACGCAGATCGGTCATGGTATCCCGAAACTGATCGAATCCGACGCCGACAAGTTCCGACAAATCGCCGTCAATCTCGTTTCGAATGCGCTCAAGTTCACGCAGTCCGGCGGCATCCTCGTGCGAATGATGGTGGATCCCTCACCAAAGCCTCCCCAACTTCGCGTCGACGTCGTCGATTCCGGCATTGGCATCCCTATCGAGAGACTCGAAGAAATCTACGAGCCGTTCATGCAGGCCGACTCCTCCTCCTCGCGGACTTACGGCGGCGCCGGCCTCGGCCTCCCACTCTGCAAGCATTACGCCGAACTGCTGGGAGGACGCATCGAATTCGCCAGCATCGTCGGCCGGGGGACCACCGCGTCGTTCTGGATCGCGCTCGAATCAGCCGACATGGCTCCCGCTCAGCAGCCGACTCCCGACGCGACGCCCCTGATTGCCGGTGACCTGCTGGGACGCCTCATTCTGATCGTGGAAGACAGTCCCGAGAATTTTGCCCTGTTTTCTCGAATTGTCACCAAAGCCGGGGCAACTGTCCGAGATGCATCAAACGGACAGGCCGGCGTCGAACTTGTGAACGCTGCGATCAACTGCCGCGAACCGATCGACGCCATCCTGCTCGACATGCAGATGCCCGTCATGGACGGCTACACGGCGGCCCGGCAGATCCGCCAGCTCGGTTATACCGGGCCAATCATCGCCGTCACGGCGGACAATACGGATCGCGCTCGCGCCAACACCATCGCCGCCGGCTGCGACGCCTGCCTGTTCAAGCCGATTCAACGTCACGAACTCGTCAATCTCCTGCAACAGTTCCTGCTCCTCAAGCAGCATCGCAGGGCCGTCATTGACCAGGAATTGATGTGGGAATGACTTCAGTTTTCGAACACGCGCAAACCTTTCTCGGTCACGTCAACGACTGCCGCCACTGATGGCTGGCAGCAGAAATTGCCGAGGCGATTTGAGATCGCTGTACGGAATGAATCACAGATTCGCTCGACTTCCCTGACTCATTCCGGCTCATCCGACTGGAGCTGAGGAACGCTCGCAGGAATTCACAATGAGCGCACTTGGAATTCCTCTGGCTGCCTGTACCCTGGTGATCACGGCTTGTGCTGGAGCAGCGATAACCGACCGTGCTGTCGACGCCGCGACGATTCAGTCCATCGATGGCTATTGTTCGGTCAGTTGGAGTCGAGCCAGTATTCTGCGTCAGGGTTGGGACGACTGCACCCAGCACGCGATCGTTCGCCTGTTGACGGACATGTCGCGATGAGCCGAAAACAATCTGGTGGGACTGGTTGGAGACGCCCCCGATGTTGGAGCGACAACTTCCAACAACACCCGCCGACAATCAGCAACATCACTCCCAGCCCCGACAGACACCCTGTCTGCCGGGCCGCTTTTCGCTGCCCGACCGATTCTGAAATTCTTTCGAAATTCTGCGCCCGCGCGCCGCGACTCGCGGCACTATAGTGATGAACATCCCTGTCTCATCGCGACTGGTCGCTCATGTCCGCCACCCCGCTGCCATTGAATCCCGCCTCCGATTCCCGGACTGACGCCGAGCTGCTCCTGCGTTTCACCGAGGGGCACGACCGTCAGGCTGCGGAGGAGCTGATTCGTCGGCATGGCCGGCTGGTCATGGGTGTCTGCCGGCGAATTCTGGGCCGGGCGGCCGACGCCGACGATGCCTTTCAGGCGACGTTTCTGGTCCTGCTGCGGGGAGGACTGCGCCTCCGGCAACCCCGGTCGCTGTCGGCCTGGTTGTATGGCACCGCGTGGCGGATCGCTGTCCGCTTGCGATCGAAGCTGGCCCGGCAGCAGTCGATGGAGGCCGGCATGGAACCACATGAGACTGAAAACCCTTTCGAACAAGTCGCGGCCCGGCACGACCTGGAAGTCTTCGACGCCGAGCTGGCACGGCTGCCGGACCGCTACCGCGAACCGCTGGTGCTGCATTACCTCGAAGGCCTGACGCAGCGGGAAATCGCCGGCGTCATGGGGGCGACGGAATCGGCCGTGGACGGGTTGCTCAAGCGCGGCCGGACGGAATTGCGGGCGCGGCTGGCCCGGCGGGGCGTTGTGCTGACGACGACGCTGGCGGCGGTCGCCGTGCAGGAGACGGCCGTCTATGCGGCGGACTGGTCGCCGCTGGTGGAAGCGACGATTCAGGCGGCGACGATGCAATCGCCACAGGTGTGGGAAAACGCCTCGAACGCCCCGCGGGCGGAGACACTCTTTCAACAGGAGCTGAAAATCATGTGGCTGCAGAAACTGACATTGGGCGGGGCGATTGCCGCCGGCGGTACGCTGGCCGTGACGCTGCTGGGCTGGACGCTGCTGGGGAACGGTCTGACGGTCGGCGCGGCGGAGGGGCCGTCGGGACTGACGCCGGTCAGGAGTGAAATCGTGCTGGCGGCGGCGGAAGAGCCGCCGCCGGTCGCCGTGGAAGCACCCGCGGCAGGTGGCGGGGCAGGAAGTGCGCCGATGCCCGCCGGGGCATTCCCGGAAGGGGCTTCGGGAGCGTTTGGCGGTGGTGCGCTGGGCGGTGGACCGTTCAATGCTGGAGCCGGGACTGGCGGCGGAGATGCCCCGGGAGGACTTTCCGGATTCTCGGGCGGCGGATTCCCGGGCGCCGGCGGCGGCCTGGGAGGTGGAGGGTCTCCGGGCGCGAAGCTTTCGATGCCGCTCGACCAGGAAACGCTCGACGAACTGCTGGCACGGCCAATCGAACTCGCCTACCAGCAGGTCGACTGGATCGCCATGCTGACGACGCTGCAGCTCAACGGCCTGCCAATCGAACTGGACCTGGTCAAGGAGCTGCCACGACTCGGCGTGAATCCGCTGGAGAAGGTGGATCTCAACATCGGCAAAGTTTCGACAAAGACGGCCCTGCGACTGCTGCTGAAGCCGCATGGCCTGGAAACGCAACTAATTGACGGCAATCTGAAGATCGTGCGGTCGGACTCAGTGATGGGTGGGATGGGAGGCGGACCAGGAGTCGGAGCAATGCCGGGGATGCCTGGCGGAGCCGGGATGATGGCCGGTATGGGAGGGGCCTCCGGCTTCGTGATGGGACGCGCGGGAGGATCCGGGATGATACTCCTCGACGCTGGCACGATGCCGGCGGGTATCGCGGGCGGCAGTCCGTCCGGGCCGGCCTTGCAGCGGGCGGGTGCTACCGATCTGGAACGGAGAATCGAGAAAGCCTTGCGCGAGCCCTCAGAGGTTGATTTCGTCGATATGCCTCTGAAGGAAGCGCTCGACTTCCTGAAGCAGCACCACGACATTCAGATCTGGGCCGATGAGGTCAAGCTGCAGGATGCCGGGATCGGAATCGATACGCCGGTCACGCTCCAGATTCACGGGGTCGCGCTGCACAGTCTGCTGAATCTGCTGCTCCTGCCGCAGGGGCTGGACTACATGATCGAAGACGAAGTTCTGAAGATCACGACGGGTGAAGTGGTCCAAGAGCGGTCGATCAATCGCGTGTTTCGCTCCCGCCTGGATGGGCTGACCATCAAGATGCTGGCCGAGACCGCCAGCGTCGAAATCAAGGAGGTCACCGGAACGCGGAGCGAGGAGAGGGTCGTGGTCGTGGTTGGAAACCCTCGCACCCTGCGAGAATTTGAACGGCTGGCCGATGAGGTCCTCGAAGCGATGAATCCCGCGGCCGAGGCGGCCGTTCCGCCGGCAGGCCGGGGACGTACGGACGCTACAAAACAGGTCGAGTGAAGAGGCGAAGAAGAAGGTGGGCACAGCCCACGCTGCGGACTGGGTCGTCGAAGACTCCGAAGCCAGCCACCCCAGTCGCATCGTCCTGTTTGGAGTCTGGTGTTTAAGATTTGGCGATTGCTTCGGATTTCGAGTTTTCCGCCGTCTACAGCAGTTCCTCAAGCACCGTTCCCGGCTCCAGGGCCGGGACGGGGCGGCCGGAGTGATTCAGGAAGTTCACGTGCGGGTCGATTCCCAGGACGCGGAACATGGTGTGATGGATGTCCGGGGGAGTGACCGGGCGGTCCTGGGGGACTTCGCCGAGGCGGTTGGTCGAACCGACGATCTGGCCGCCCCTGATGCCGCCGCCACCCATCAGGCAGAACATGGCGTTCCCCCAGTGGTCGCGGCCGGGGGTGCCCATGCTGAGGGGAGGTCCGCCGTTGCCGCCGTTGTTCATGCGGGGGGTCCGGCTGAACTCGCCGCAGAGCATGACCATGACCTTTTCGGACAGGCCGCGCTGTTCGAGGTCTTCGAACAACGCTGATACAAGGCTGTCGACCATCGGCAGGTAGCGTTCCATGCCCGACTTGAGATCCCAATGGTGATCCCAGCCGCCGAGATGAACGGTGACGAAGGTCGTTCCCGCTTCGACGAGCCGGCGGGCGAGGAGCGTACTCTGACCCCACGAGTGTCGTCCGTATCGATCCCGCATGCGGGGATCTTCCTGGCTGATATCGAACGCCTTGCGGGCGGACGCGCCGGCGACCAGCTCGAAGGCCTGCTGATCGAAGCGGTCCATGGCTTCGAGCGTGCCGCGGGCGTCGACGTCGCGGCGGAGCCGGTCGAACTGCCGGGCAAGAGCCGTCCGGTTTTCCAGGCGGTCGAGCGACATGCCGCCGGGCATTTCGATGTTCTGGACCTTGAAGCTGGCATTGTTCGGATCCCCGTCGGTTTCGAAGGGGTTGTTGGCGACGCCCAGGTAGTTCGCCCCGAAGTAGCCTGGGCGGAGGCCGATGCTCATCCCGTAGGGGACGGCGACATACGGCGGCATGCCGGGCTGGCGGGGGCCGGTCATTTTGGTCGCGACGGAGCCGACGAACGGGGCTTTGCCGGGGGTATCTGCCCCGCTGGCGCCGCCCCGGCCGGTGAGCATGAAGTGCCCGGCGGTGAAGTGGTCGCCGTTGTCGTGGTGCAGGGATCGGACGATCGAAAACTTATCCGCGCAGCGGGCCTGCAGCGGGAACAGTTCCGAGATCTCCATGCCCTCGACGTTCGTGCGGATGGGGTTCCAGATCCCGCGGTACTCGGCGGGGGCTTCGGGCTTGAGGTCGTAGAGATCCATGTGCCCGGGGCCGCCGTCCAGCCAGATGAGGATGACGGAGGTGTCTTTGCGGGAAAGCCCCTGATTGGCCGATTCTTCTTTGGCCTGAAGGAGTTGCGGCAGGCCAAGGGCGCCCATCCCGGCCATGCCAAGCTGGACGAAACTGCGGCGATTCAGGCCATCGCAATAGCGACCGGACGTTCCAGCTTCAATGCGGAACATGGCAGGACTCCGACGAGGCAGGCGGGGGTACTTGGCGGGATCAACATATCAACCGATATGAATCTATCGGGTTTGAGACGGGCGGTCAATCAGATTCCGGAAGGGAATCGGGAGTCGCGAATTGCGAATCGCCCGAGCAAGTGGCCTGATTGCGAGGCGCTTTTCGCTGAACTGAGTGAAACGCCGGGGGCGGAAGGGCTGGCTGCCAATCGCTCCCGGCCCCCGGGCTCACGTCGAACGGAGCGTTACATGTTGATTTCGAATCCCTTGCGGCTTTCGCGCGCCAGGAAGGAATTCGCTTGCGCGTCGCCGATGATCTCCCGCTGGACGGGATCCCACTTCAGCTCCCGGCCCAGACGCATCGCAATGTTCGAGAGGTGGCAGATCTCGAGCATCCGGTTGTGCGACCAGACGTCGGAGATCGGCTGCTTCCGCGAATGCATCGCTTCAATGAAGTTCGCCGTATGGTTCTCGCTCACCTTGCCGCCGTAAACCGCTTCGATCGCCCCTTCCGGCAAAGGCTTGTCCTTCAGATCCTCGACCGGTTTGCCGGCGATCTTGCCGCGGTTGACGAAGAACCGGCCCTCCGTCCCCTCGAACAGAATTCCGTTGTCGCCTTCGCTGGTGATGATCATTTCGACGTCGTTCGGCATGTCGACGCGGATGTTGAACTTCGTCGCCGCGTTGTACTGATCGTGGACGACGGGATTGCCGTCCTTGTACTCGACCGGCAACGTGTAATCGACGGGGGTGACTTTGCTCGGCCCCGTTTCGCTGGCGCCGAGCGCCCAGCAGGCGATGTCCACGTGGTGGGCGCCCCAGTCGGTGAGCTTTCCGCCGGAGTATTCGTGCCAGTTCCGGAATGAGTAATGGCAATTGCTGTAGAGCGGCACGCCGCCGCCGTAACCTTCGCGCAGCTCCGGGAGCGCCCGATAGGCCACCTGCTGGGCCGGTCCGAGCCAGAAGTCCCAGTCCAGTCCTTCGGGAACCGGTGCCTCCGGAATGACCGGCGAAGCTTCCATGCCGTTGATGCCGCAGGTCACCTTCTTCACCGTGCCGATGCGGCCGTCCCGGATCAGGGCGATGGCCTGCAGGAACCGCTGATCGATTTCGGTCCGCTGCATCGTGCCGACCTGAAACACCCGGCCGGTCTCCTTGACGACCTTTTCGATGAGCTTCCCCTCATCAATGGTCAGCGTCAGCGGCTTTTCGCAGTAGACGTCTTTGCCGGCGTACATGGCTTCGACGGCGATCTTGGTGTGCCAGTGGTCCGGCGTCGCGATCATGACCGCATCAATGTCTTTCCGGTCGAGGATCTTCCGGTAGTCCTTGTAGGCGTCGGGCTTCTTACCCTGGGCTTTCTCCACCTTTTCCACGTAGTCGCCCAGCACGTTGGCATCGACGTCGGCCAGAGCCGCGAAATCGGCAAACTTGAACGACTTGCTGGTGATCGCCCACCCTTGATTGCGCAGGCCGATTGTCGCGAAAACCGGGCGGGCGTTGGAGGATTCCCTCCCGAAGGCACGATTCGCCGACGGGAGCAGAACGCTGGCGGCTCCCGCGGCCGCAGCCCCTTGAAGAAACTGGCGACGGGAAATCTGGTGCGATGCTGGCATCTGTGGTGTCCTTCCGGAGAAAACGAGCGTAAGCGTCCGCAGGGAGCTTGCTCCCGCCACAATACCGGAAATTGCCGGCCGCTTGAAAGTTCCGGCCGGAGTCCGCGGCGAATGACGGACCTGCAGAGCGGTCGGTTCAGCGGTCCGTCGAGCGGCAGGGCGATCGTCGGAGAGGGGCCGACGCGGATTCGGGCCTGCAGAACTCCGGGAGGAGGAAGAGGAGCGACTGCTCAGTCCGCTACTTGATTTCAGGGGCCAGGAACTTGAACGGCTCCGCCGGCAGGAAGCTCTTCGTCTGGTCGCCGCCGAGATCCGGATTGCCGACCAGGGTCAGCTTGCGGGTGCCGGTCCCCGCGGCAAAGTCAATCTCACGGAGCTTGACCCAGATCAGGCTGGGACTGGCGGTGTTCTCGAAGTAATAGACACGGCTTCTCTGGTCGGCAACCGTCCGCCAGAGGGTCGACGCAATATTCGGTTGATCCTTCGTGCTGATGCCGCGGGGAACGCTGACGTTGCGCATCACGCTGAAGACGCTGGCGACGGCTTCGCGCGGCTCCGAGGTCTGGGTGCAGGCGTTGATGTAGAAGGACGCGCGCGCGAACCGGTCGGCGGCCCGATTCGTGCCAGGCAGCATGACCGTTCCGCCGATCTGCTGCCAGTATTTGTCGAGGGCGATCTGCTCGTCGAAGACCGGGGAATTGGTCATGACCTGGAACTGACGACCGTGGTGAATCACGAGCTTTCCGCCGACGTACTCGAAGATCGCCGAATCGCCCGACGGGTCGGAGATGGCGAGGTGCACGGTCCCGGCGGCTCCGTTGGGAGCGACCACCGGCACGACCCGGAACGATTCCTTTTTCAGTTCGGCGACCGTTTCGGCGACCGTTTTGAAGTTGTCGAGAACATATTGCATCCACGCGGTGATCACGACGGCGGGGCGGGTATCGGAGGCCGGAGGGTACTCGGATTCAGCGAGATACAGCAGGTTTGCGACCAGCCCTTGCTCGTTCATTCCGTCCGCCGACCCGCCCTCGTAGAGCGAGGCGACGACGCTGCCGTAGCGGCTGGTCCACTTGAGTGAGGCAGCGCCCAGGCCGCCGTCGCGCGGCATGCCGCGGGGGAAGATCCAGAGATTGCTGTGCAGGTCTTCCTTCCAGTCCATCGATCGTCCGGTGACGACCATGCCGTCCTTGCCGAGATAGACGGCGCGAGTACAGGCGCTCGCCGCTGGCAGACTGGCCGCCAGCGCAACGACGGAGACAGACGCGAGAACGAGCGACACGGACGGGAGCATGCGCATGCTGGGACGCCTTTTCGAGAGATCGATAAGGGCTGATCGGCGAGCCCTCGGGAAACGTCAGCCCGCAGGTTACCGCGCGACTCCCGGCCTGCAAGCAGAAGTGTTGCCTTTCGGCATCGTTGACCGTCAAGTCGGCTGCGGCCTGCCGGCTGAAGGGTTTCTGCCGTCCGCAGCGGCCTTGGGATCGCTCCCCTTGGACCGCGAACGCGGGACGGTCGGGGGATCGTCGAACACGGCTCGGAACGGCGGCGTTTCCAGATCGTCGAGTTGCCCGGATCGCAAAGTCCAGGCAAACGCCGCCAGGGCGGCTGCTCCCAAAGCGATGGCGACCGGCACCGCGATATAGAGGACGCTCATGGTTGCCTCGGAAATGTGCGCTGCAGCAGAGCCAGGGTGGTGACGGAGAGGGAACTCAAGGGCATCAGAACGGCGGCCAGCAGCGGCGTGATGCAGCCCGCCACGGCCAGCCCGATCGCCGTCAGATTATACGCCAGCGAGAGGAGCAGACCGTAGCGGATGGCGGCCACGGTTTTCCGGCTCCCTTCGAGCAGCCCAATCAGCGATCTCAGGCCGGGCTGTCCGAGGTAGACCGGAGCCGCCTGCAGACTGGCCTCGGCGCCGCCGTGGACGGCCACGCCGACGTCAGCCGCGGCCAGGGCGGCGGCGTCATTCACGCCGTCGCCGACCATGACCACCGTGTGTGACAGCGCATCCCGCTGCACGATGGCGAGCTTGTCCTCGGGGATCGCTCCGCCGATGGCCCGTTCCGGCGGAATGCCGAGCTGGCTCGCCACGGCCTGGACGATTTCCGGCTGGTCACCCGATAGAATTCCGACCTGCCAGCCCATCCTCTGAAGTTGCCCCACGGCCGCCGCCGAGTCGGGGCGGAGGCCGTCGCCGATGGCTGCCAGTGCGACGAGCCGCCCCCCCTCCGCCACATAGAGCGGCGAGGCGCCGATGGTCGGCAACAGCGTCTTCCATCGCGCTTCTGCGGCGAGATCGACGTTGTGGTCCGTGAGGAACCGCCGCGATCCAACGAGCAGGTGGCGACCACCGACGATCCCTCTGACGCCGCGACCTGGTTCGTAGACGGAATCAACGACCGAGACGTCCTGCGATTCGGCTGCGGGTGGGAGATCCCGGACGAGGCATTCGGCGAGCGGATGGACAACCCCCTGCTCCAGCGCGCGGACGTGGGGCTGCAAAGATTGATCGCCGAGCCAGTTGCGGAGGGTCATGCGACCGGTGGTCAGCGTACCGGTTTTGTCGAGCCAGAGGATGCCCGGACGCGTTAATCGTTCGAAGACTTCGCCGCCGCGGATGAGGATGGAACTGCGAGCGGCCCGTCCGAGGGCCACGGCGATCGTCAGGGGCGTCGCCAGCCCCAGCGCGCACGGGCAGGCGACGATCAGCAGGGCGATGGTATGTTCGAGGGCGATGTCGATCCCCGCCGACCGCCAGAGAGTCAGCGTGACGACCGCCAGTCCGAGGACGACGAACAGAAAAACGCCCGACACTCGATTCGCCAGCTCGACGATCGGGGCGTGGCTGAGCGAAGCGGATTCCACCAGTTCGGAAATCCGCCCGATCCGACTGTCGCGACCGACTGCGGTCACGCGGACCCGGAGCAGCGATGTCAGGTTGGTCGCCCCGGCGGTGACGGCATCTCCGACGGCGATCGGGATGCCCGCCGATTCGCCGGTGAGGAGGGACTGGTCGAGGGTGGAGCGACCGGATTCGACGACGCCGTCCGCGGGGACGAGATCACCAGCGCGGATTTCAACGACGTCGCCGGTCTGCAGGGCTTCGACCGGCACAGTCTGCGGCACGCCGAGCGAATCGAATCGTCGGGCGGTGCGAGGGGTGAGGCTGCGCAGCAGCGCCACGCTGTCGGCGGCCCGCTGCTGCTGGCGGAACTGAAAGTAGCGTCCGACGAGCAGCACGAAGATCAGCATGCAGAGGGAGTCGAAGTAGATCTCGCCGGTCCCGCGGATGGTGTTGATGAGCCCCATCACGCCGCCGGCCGTCAGGCCGATGGCGAGCGAGACGTCCATGTGCGGAGATCGGCTGCGGAGGGCCTGCCAGGCGCCGCGGTAGAATGTGGCGCCTGGCCAGGCGAGCGAAACCAGGCCCAGGCCGGCGCTGACCCAGCGGAAAAAGGTGGCGTGCTCAGCGGCGATGCCGGAAAACCAGCCCGCGTAGAGGGCAATGGCGACAAGCATTGCGTTTCCCGCGCACACACCGGCAACGGCCAGCCGCAGAAGCTGCCGGCGGTTTTCTCGAATGCGGAGTTCGGCCTGAGCTTCAAGGGTGCCCGGGTGGACCAGATACCCGAGGTCAGCGAAGCGGCGAGCGATTTCCGAGAGCGTGACGGTTTGCGGATTCCAGCGGACGGACGCGGAGCGGCGGGCCAGATTGATGCGGGTTTCGAGCAGGCCCGGAACCAGTTGCGGGAGTTTTTCGAGGAGCCAGACGCAGGCGGCGCAATGCAGGCCCTCAATGAGCAGAGTGACTTCGCGAAGATTGCCGGCCAGGGGGCGGACGTACTGCCGTTGAAAGGCCTCGTGGTCGAACTCGGCGAACTGTTCGTCGCGCGGCCCGGCCGGCTGCGGGCGGGTGTCGAGCTGGTCGCAGATGTCGTAGAAGCCGTCGAGGCCATGCCCGTGGATGATCTGCCAGGCTCCTGCGCAACCGTGGCAGCAGAACTGTTCCTCGCGCGAACGATCGATCAGCCCGGCGGGAACGGGCAGGCGGCAATGGGTACAGGCCACCCGGACCGGCTCTGCGGCCGGTTCGCGTCGAGATTCCACGGGGGGCATCAGGGTGTCAGTCGACATGGCAGCACGGGAGTTTCGCTTGAGACGCTGCCTGGACCTGTTCGACGACGGTCGGACAGGCGGAGACTTCGGCCGTGAGTCGGGCCGGATCGGCGCTGGCGCGGGCGGCGAGGGTCCAGGTTCCGACGAGCAGCATGACGGTGGCGGAGATCCAGGGCATGGCGGTCCGCCAGCGGGGGGCCAGGGCGGCAGCGCCCCAGCCGAGCAGGCTCAGCACGGGGAGGCTGCCGAGCCAGAAGGCGGTCATCAGCGTCAGTGCACTGGCCAGCGAACCGGCGCCGGCGGCTATCAGCAGGAACGCATACAGCCAGCCGCAGGGGAGCCAGGTCGTCAGGGCGCCGATCCACCAGGCCCTTGGGATGGGAGACCATTGGGCGGCGCGGCGAAAGCCGGCGTGAATCGTCTGGACCCAGCCGCGCGGCATCGGGAACTGCCTCCAGGGCACCCCCAGCAGTCGGAGCAGCGAAACGCCACCCATCAGCAGCATGGCGGCGCCGGCGACGTAAGCGCCGACCTGCTGCAGTCCCCAGAGCTGTCCGGTGCGGTTGAGCGCGAGACCGGCCAGGCCGGCGAAGAGTCCAAGGACCAGGTAAGTGGTCAACCGCCCGAGATGGTAAGCGCTCAATGCGCCCAGAAAGTTCGACCGGCTGCGATCGGTCCCGGTCGCCAGCATCACAAACGGGCCGCACATGCCGGCGCAATGAGCGCTCCCCAGCAGGCTGGCGGCAAACACGGTGGCGGCGAGAGGGAAATTCATGATGACTTCAACGTGTGGGTCGACCGGAGACGGATGCGAGGCTCAGCGGAATTTCCACTCTTCGCGGGTCGTCGCCAGGTAGTGCTGGCCGTCGCGGTCGGCGGTCAGTTCGACTTCCCAGAGCCCCTGGCGGCGGACGATGGCATCGCCGACATACTGTCCCGGCGCAGCAGCGTCGGGCAGAAGGGGGACTTCCTGGATTTCGAGCGGTCGGGCGTGGTGGTAGAGCTGCAGTCGCACCTGTGCGTCGGCGAGCGGCTGTCCCGTATCATCCTGGAGGCTGATCGTCAGGCGACGCTTGCCGAACAGATCCGCGGAGTCGGCGGCGACGACCCGCGACTTCCAGCCGAGAGCGGCGCTGGCCTGACGGGCGGCGACGACGTCGTCCCAGTGCATGGCGCGCTCGTGGTAATTGGGAATGACGGCAAAAGCCGGATCGCTGACGGCCAGCAGGGCTGCGAAGCCCCCCATCAGCACCTGGAGCACGAGGAGCCCGACGACCAGTCCGGCCCACTTCCAGCGGGCAACGGTCTCCAGCTCTTCGGGAGTGCGGGTTATGGTCCCAGCAACCGACATGGAATGGTCCTTGGCTGATGTTTGTCGTCGCGGAGGATCAGTTGAATGTCGCGGGCGCCGACGGTGAACGACTGACGGGGGGCTGTGAGCAGCAGGGGCTGAGTCACGGTCTGATCGGGCTGCAGCGTCAGTGTGCCCTCCCCTGCGTCGAGGGTGACATCGCGATCCTCCTCGCCGAGAGTGATCGAAAGCGTCAATGGCGTTTCGGTTCGATTGACGAGCTTGATGCGGAGCGAGTTCTGCACGCCGCCGTCGGCGGTCACGACAAATGGCATGCCCAGGTTGCGGAGGACGGTGACGTCGACCGGCTGCCGGTTTGCGAGCACGGTGAGAAATGCGCCGAAACTCCCGAGGAGCAGCAGCGGATAGAGGACCATGCGGATGCGGAACTTCTTTGTCGGGGCCCCGTCGATGGTGTCCTGGCAGGCGTAGCGGATCAGGCCGCGCGGACGGTGCAGACGGTCCATGATCTCGTCGCAGGCGTCGATGCATTGTGTGCAGTGGACGCACTCCATCTGCAGGCCATTGCGGATGTCGATGCCGGTGGGGCAAGTTCGCACGCAAAGGCCGCAGTCGACGCAGTCGCCGACTTTCGGAGCGTCCTGCAGGACCGGGAGTTCCTTGATCGGTTTGCCGCGCGGTTCGCCGCGGAGTCGGTCGTAGGCCACGATCAGCGACCGGCGATCGAGCAGGACCGACTGGAAGCGTCCGTAGGGACAGGCGACCAGGCAGAGCTGTTCGCGGAAGTATGCGAAGTCGAACATCATCAGGCCGGTCGTCACCGCCATGACCAGAAAGGGGACCATATGTTCGACCGGGGAGCGGCGGAACCAGTGAGACAGGCGGTCAACGCCGACGAAGTAGGCCAGGAACGTGTGGGCCAGGATCGTCGAAATCACGAGATAGACTGCGAGCTTGGCAATCCGCTTCCAGGCGGCTGGAGGACGCACGGGGCGACCGCCTTTGCCGAGGGTGCCATCGAACAGACGCTCGATAGGCCGATAGACAAATTCGAGGTAGACAGTCTGCGGGCAGGCCCAGCCGCACCAGACCCGGCCGAAGATGGCGGTGAGCAGGAAGATCGTGAGGAACAGGCTGACCATGAACAGCGCCAGCAGCAGCGTGTCGGTCGGCAGGAAGGTCAGCCCGAAGAACGTGAAGTGGCGGGTGATGACGTCCAGAAAGATGGCCGGCTTTCCGCCGATTCGGAGGTGGGGAAGCAGGACGAACACGACGATCAGGCAGATGCCGACCAACCGGCGGGCATGCCAGTAGCGTCCCTTCGACAGACGCGGGAGCAGCCAGCGCCGGGAGCCGTCGCTCTCCAGCGTGGAGAGAACAAGTTCCTCGGGTTCGAGCATGGCAGACATGGGACACTTCCTTCAGCCCGCGCAGGTGGCGGGCCGACGGCGACTAGCCGCGCCAGGGAGGAATGACTTTGGCTTCCGGTTCCGGGGCCTTGGCGTTGGGGGGATTGGAGCCGCGGAGCGAAGCGACATAACAGGCGACGAGAACCAGTTCGTTGGGGTGCAGCCGCTGTCCCCAGGCGGGCATGGCCCGTCCGCCGGCCCCCTGAGCAATCACTTTCGCGACGTCTTCAATGGTTTTGACGTTCTTCCAGGAGTCGTCGCAGAGATTCGGTCCGACCTTGCCCTCGGCACTCGGTCCGTGGCACGAGACGCAGTTGGTTTTGAAGACCGACTCGCCGACGGCGAGCCAGCGTTTGTCGTCGAGATACTTGAGGAGCGTCGCGCGATCGGGCTGCAGTTCTCCCAGCTCTGCGAATTGCTGCCGCAGGTTCTGGGCGACGGCGTCGTTGTACTGATCGTGGATCGAGCGTCCGGGGATGCCCGCATGGAAGTAGGCCCAGTAGAACGGGCAGAAGGCGATCGAGCCGACGAAGAGCCAGACCCACCAGCCCGGGAGCGGGTTGTCGTACTCCTGAATGCCGTCGTAGGAGTGATTCGTCAGTTCTTCGGGAGTGTTGCTCATCGAAACGCTTTCTTCGTGCCGTCCGTCAGGGGAATATCAGCCTGCTGGCGAGCTTCTTCCGGACGCGTGAGCCAGGTCTGCAGCAGGACGACGAGAAAACTCCCGACGAACAGCACCAGAGCGACTTCCGCGCAGATTTCGTAGTTCAGAGTCTGCAGTACGTCTTTGATCATGACCTGCTCCTTGTGGCGTGCGGTCAGCGGCTACGGTGCTGCGGGCGTTTCAGACGGCGCTGCAGCAGGCTGCTCGCCGGATTTTGCGGGTTCGCCCGCCGGGGTTGCTGCGGGAGTAGTCAGGTCCGTGCCCATTCGCTGGAGGTAGGCAATCAACGCAACCACTTTCTTGTCGGCCAGACCTTCCGGCCCCTGCTGCTTCGCGATTTCCGCGGCGATCAATTCGGCCTGCTCATGGGCCATGGCTTCGGCTTCGGTCAGCTCCCGCGTGTAGGGCGCTCCGAGCCAGGCGACCGCCTGCACGCGTTCCTGGATCGTTCGGAAGTTCAACTTGTCCTTCTCTAACTCCGGAAAGGCCGGCATGATCGAACCGGGAATGAGCTGCTTGGGATTGCGGAAGTGGATGAGATGCCACAGATGCGACTGCCGGCCTCCTTCGCGAGCCAAGTCCGGCCCGATCCGGCGGGAGCCCCACTGGAACGGGCGGTCGTAGATGAACTCGCCCGGCTTGGAGTATTCGCCGTACCGCTTGGTCTCGGCGAGCATCGGTCGGATCATCTGCGAGTGGCAGTTGTAGCAGCCGTAGCCGACGTAGAGGTCGCGACCGGCCAGTTCGAGCGGCGTGTAGGGTTTGACCGAGGCGATCGTCGGGACGTTGGACCGGATCAGGAAGGTCGGAATGATTTCGAACAGCGAGGCCACGACGACTGCGATCACCACCCAGACCGTGAACCGGACCGGCAGACGTTCCCAGCGGCGGTGCCATTCCAGCCGCGACCAGACATCGAGCGACTTGGCTGTGTCGAGCACGGCCCCCAGTTTCGATGGTGCGATCGGAGGATCGACATACTCTTTCCGCAGCGGGGAGGCGGTATAGACCGGGTCGTCGTAGACGGCAGGCCGCGAACGCCAGGTCATCAGGAAGTTGACGCCCAGCAGGACGACGCCGGAGAAAAAGGCGAATCCGCCAAGAATGCGTAGCCAGTACAGCGGGATCAGGACGCGGACCGTCTCGACGAAGTCGGGGTACATGAGCTGCCCCTGCTCGTTAATCGCCCGCCACATCAGCCCCTGGGTGAGGCCGGCGACGTAGATCGGAACGATGTAGAGCAGGATGCCGACGGTTCCCAGCCAGAAGTGCCATTCGGCCAGCCGAGTGCTCCAGAGTTTGGTCTGGAAGATTCTCGGCAGGAGCCAGTAGAGCATGCCGAAGGTCATCATGCCGTTCCAGCCGAGGGCGCCGCTGTGGACGTGGGCGATGGTCCAGTCGGTGTAGTGCGACAGGGCGTTGACGGCTTTGACCGAGAGGAGCGGGCCTTCGAACGTCGACATGCCGTAGAACGTGATGCCGACGACGTAGAACTTCAGCACGGGATCGACCGTCACCTTGCGCCAGGCGCCCCGCAGCGTCAGCAGGCCATTGATCATGCCGCCCCAGGAGGGCATCCAGAGCATGATCGAAAACAGCATGCCCAGCGTCGACGCCCATTCCGGCGTCGGGGAATAGTGCAGGTGGTGCGGGCCGGCCCAGATGTAGAGAAAAACGAGCGACCAGAAGTGGAGAATGCTCAGCTTGTAGGAGAAAACCGGTCGCTCGGCCGCCTTGGGCAGGAAGTAGTACATGAGGCCCAGGAACGGCGTGGTCAGGAAGAAGGCCACGGCATTGTGACCGTACCACCACTGCATGAAGGCGTCCTGCACGCCGGCGTAGACGGAGTAGCTCTTGAAGAGGCCGACGGGGACGACCAGATTGTTAAAGAGGTGCAGGACGGTGACCGTCACGATGGTGGCGATGTAGAACCAGAGGGCGACGTACAGGTGACGCTCGCGGCGGTTGAGGAGCGTCATGAAGAAATTGACGCCGAAGAACCCGGCCCACACGACCGCGATCGCCAGATCGATCGGCCATTCGAGTTCGGCGTATTCCTTGCTCTGCGTAATGCCGAGCGGCAGCGTGATGGCCGCCGAGACGATGATCGCCTGCCAGCCCCAGAAGTGAGCCCAGCTCAGCCGGTCGCTCCACATCCGGGCCTTGCACAACCGCTGCGTCGAGTAGTAGACCGCCGCGAAGATGGCGTTGCCGGCGAACGCGAAGATCGCCGCGTTCGTATGGAGCGGACGGAGCCGACCGAAGGAGGTCAGGCCCATTCCGAAGTTCAGGGCGGGGACCGTGAGCTGGTGGGCGATGATCAGTCCGACCAGCATGGCGACGAGGCCCCAGACCAGCGTCGCCAGGGCGAAAGCCCGAACGATGGCGTCGTCGTAGCGAAACTCTTCAAGCCACTGGCCGGCGGGCTGCTCTTCAGAAGGACCGTTGGCAGTCATGTCGTGCGGGATCCTGCTCCGGACTGGTCGGGACGCGAAACCTTCGCGACCTCGTCGGCGACGCAGAATCGCAAGTGGCGTACCGCCGGAGGCAGGTCGCAGAATTCGCTGCGGAATGTGCCGCTGATTCCCGGTGTCGGGAAGATTCCCGCCTCCAAAGACAGGAAATCTGCCAGTCGGCGGGAAGTGATCGCAGTTTCCCGTGACGCTTTCACGAACCGTGTGCTGCCGCGAGTGTGCGATGCCGCACATCGGCGAGCGAATCCGCACACCGCGAGACTGCTGCCGAGCAGGACAAGTCGCTACTCGATGCCGTACTTTTCAAGCAGCCGGTAGAGCGTTCGCCGAGTCACGCCGAGGGCCTGGGCGGCGCGAACCTTATTTCCGCCCGCCTGCTGGTAAGCGTGCAGAATGTGACGGCGGTTGGCGGCTTCGAGGTCCTCGCCAGCCGTCGCTTCCGGAGCGGTTTCGCTGGACTGACAACCCGCGACAACCTCGGGCGGAAAGTTGGCCAGTTCGATCAGGTTGCCGGTGGCCAGGATTTTCGCCCGCTCGATGGCGTTTCGCAGTTGTCGCACGTTACCAGGCCAACTGTAGCGGGCCAGTTGGTCGGGGAGCCCGGCTTCACTCTCCCAGTCCGGCCCGGCAAAGTGTTCGATCAACCGCGGGAGATCTCCGCCCCGCTCCCGCAACGGCGGCAGAGTGAGTGTCAGAACATTGATCCGGTAGAACAGGTCCTCGCGGAATCGCCCGGCACGCACTTCGGTCGCCAGATCGCGGTTCGTCGCCGCCAGCAGACGGACCCGGACTTTGCGTTCTTTGGTAGAGCCGACCCGCCGGAACGATCCATCTTCAAGCACTCGCAACAGTTTCGCCTGCAAGCCCGGAGCGAGTTCCCCGATTTCGTCGATGAACAGCGTCCCGCCGTCGGCCACTTCAAACAGCCCCTGCTTCGCGGACTGCGCCCCGGTGAACGCGCCTTTTTCATGACCGAACAGTTCGCTCTCGAGCAGCGATTCGGGAAGCGCCGCGCAGTTGATGGTGACGAAGGGATGGTCGCGCAGCGGGCTGGTTTCCGCGAGCGCCTGGGCCACCAGTTCTTTGCCGGTGCCGCTCTCCCCCTGGATCAACACTGGCTTGTCCGTGGGCCCGACTTTGCCGATCAGTCGGAAGACCTCCAGCATCGGAGCCGATTCGCCGACGATCCGATGGTCTGGACGCTGCTGGCGCAGCAGTTCTTTGAGCTGCTGATTCTCGCGTTTGAGTCGCTGATTTTCGAGGACTCGCTGCAAAGTGGCGTCGAGTTCCTGCAGTCGGACCGGCTTGGTGAGAAAATCCGACGCCCCGCGCTTCATGGCTTCAACCGCGGTGGTGATCGTCCCCTGCCCCGACAGCATCACGACGGCGCATTCGTCCTGCCCGGCGGCGCGCAACTGATCGATCAGATCGACGCCGGAACCGTCCGGCAGCACGAGGTCGACGATCGCCAGGGGGATTTCGTGTGACTGGAGGATTTCGACGGCGGCACGGAGGCTGTCGGCTTCGACGGTCTGATAGCCGAGGCGACAGAGGTTGCGGGCCATCTGCGTCCGCAGTTCGCGATCGTCGTCAACGAGCAGCAGCTCGCAGACTCGTCGTTGCCCGGCTGCTGTCATCCGCCGCAGTGCCTCACCCGGAGTTCCGCCCGATCAGTCCGGCACGGCGGCCAGAATGGCCGCTTCGAGATCGGTCCGCCGGACCGGCTTGTTCAGGTACGACCACGTCGGAGCATCGCCGGCGGGATCGACGGGCGGATTATAGGCCGAAATGAGGATTGCGGGAATGCGATGGCACTTCCAGATTTCTCGAACCGCTTGATCGCCATCGAGTTGCGGCATCCGGACGTCCGTGATGATCAGGTCCGGCAGGAGCGAATTGCAGGCGGTCACGAGATCGGCACCATTGTCGACGGCGGCGACGACGTCGTGGCCGAGGCGTTCGAGCACTTTCTGAAAATAATCGCGGATTTCGGCCTCGTCGTCAGCGATGGCGATCCTCAGCGGGTGAGACATGGTGCACTCGGGGAAGCAGGATGCGGAACTCGGCGCCTTGCGCTGGGGCGCCGATCTCGATGCGGCCGCCGTGAGCAAGGAGAATTCGTTCCGCAATTGCCATGCCCAGACCGGTTCCTTTCGCTTTCGTGGTGAAGAACGGCTCGAAAACCCGCCGCCTGATCTCGTCGGCCATCCCCGGACCATTGTCCGCGACGATCAGTTCGACGGCGGGCTCTCCGTCCACCGTCGCAGTAATCGCCGCGACTCCCACTTCAACCGGGTCGGGACAGGCCGCGAGCGAATTTTCAAACAGATTGCGGAGGACCTGTTCGATCCGGAAGGGATCAAGGTCGCCGATCGCCAGCTCGTCCGAAATGTCCACCTGCAGATGCGCGCGCCGGCGCCGGTGGATCTCAAAGAGGCTGTCCCAGGCGGCTTCGACGAGCCGGCGGAGGTCCACGGCTTCGCGGGCGAGGACGATCGGGGCGGCATAGTTGCGGACTTCGTCGAAGAGGGTCTTAAGATCGTCCTGGGCGGCTCCCAGACGCTCGAGCACCGGCAGCACATCGGGTCGATCTTCCAGGTCCAGTTCCAGCGTCTCGGTGGAGGCTCGCATGCGCTGCAGCGCGTTCCGCGCTTCGTGGGCCAGGCCGGTGATCATCTGGCCGATGACGGCGAGCCGTTCGGCCTGCAGCGCCTGCTGTCGACGGGACTCGGCATCAGTAATGTCGTGGACCAGCCAGACTTCATCGGTCGCCGACCGGAAGGCCACCACTTCGATCAATCGTTCGGCGCCGTCCTGGCGTTTGAGCAGTTCTCGATGACGAGTCACCGCCCCCTCGGATGAGAGCGGAAGTCCTGGATCGGGAAGGAGCTGCACCGCGTCAACGTCGCGGACCATGGACTTCCATTGCCCCAGATGCGTCAGCTCCGTCCGGCTGAATCCCGTGATGGCCTCGACCGCCGCATTGATGAACAATTCTTCGTCGACGACGTAGACGGCGCCGGCAGGCAGGCGATCGACGAGGCGCTTGAGGCGCCGTTCGCTGGCCTGCCAGCGGCTCGTCTGCCGCATTCTTTGCAGGGCGGCCGCGAGGAGGTTCGTTAACGACTTGATGAAATCTCCGTCGGCGTCTGTCAGTCGAATGCGGGTCGTGAAACCGACGGTCAGCACGCCAAAAGGTTCTTCGTCGTCGCCAATCGTGGCAACGAGACCGCTGATCAGTCCAGCGTCGACCAGGACGGGAGGGAGCGTGAAGCGCGGATCGGCCCGGAGATCTTCGCTGATCAGCGGATCGGTGCTGCGCAGGGCGGCGGCGAACCAGTCCTGCGGCTCCGCACAGAGCTGCCGCGCCGCCGCGGGCCACCCGGACTCGGAGACGACGCGCCAGCAGTCCAGCCCGGGGACCGGTACCAGGACGGCGGCGGCTTCCGGTTTGAGGCTTTCAACCACCGCCAGCAGCCCGGCATCGAGAAGCTCTTCCAGCGTGGTCCCTCCCAGTGCCCGCTCGCTGATCCGGGTCAACCAGCGCTGCTGCAGCAGGCGCGCCGAGTGAATGGGAGTCTGCCGGGCGTGGAATTCGGCGTCGTAGGCCGCGTGAATCACGATCTGATCCAGATCGAGCAGCCGATTGAGAGTGGCGCTCAGCGACAGCAGTCGAGCCGATTCGCTCCCCGGCTGGCGTTGCAACACGGCCAGCATCTGCATCCGCAAGCGGCTCAGGGCGGCGCTGACATAGATCTGGTCCAGGCCGATGAGGACATGGCGATACCCGACCTGCCAGCGTTTGCGGACGTAGGCTTCGTCGTAGTCGCCGCTCAGAAGCTCGTCGAGCCAGACTCCGAGGCTCGCTTTCAAGCGTTCGATCTGGCGCTGGCCGCCGGTCATGACCCGGCTGGCGGCGGGGTGTCGCACCAATTCGGCATAAAAGTCAGTGACGAAGGCGGCAGCCTCGGGCGCCAGGCATGCTCGCAGGGCCGGGACGTTCGCATCGTCGATTGCAGACCAGCCTAAGTACTGCTGCAGCTCCAGGAAGCGTTGCGGCGATAGCACGGTTTCGGGGATGGGGGATGACACGCGTGTCGAGTTCCTTCCTGAGTCCTGGCTGCACGCAGTCGTTCGGCGGGCGATCACCGACAAGCTGTCGATGATCGCCGCCAAAGACGGTTTCATCGTGTCGCAGAGTGCGGTTCTCGACGACGGCTTCGCCGACGTCAACGCCGGCTTGAAGTATAACCTCTACAAGAACGCCGAGACTCAGACGCTCTTGAGCGCCGGTCTGACGTACGAACGTGCGGTCGGCAGTCACCGGGCCATCCAGGGGAACGGCGACGACGAATTCCACCTGTTCGCCACCGGCGGGACCGAATTCCTCCCCGGCCGGCACGATGGCACGGGAAGCGGCTTCCGGCTGCCGGTCAACCGATCCGGCCGAAATCCGATGTCGTAATGGTCGAACCACATCGACAATAGGCCGGGCTGCTCGCCGTTCGATCTCTTCACCGAAGCGAACTGGCGCCACGACATGTCGTCTGCGGACGAGTTTCCGCTGGCCGTGGGGGGGGATGGATCTGTTCGACTTCGGGGCGCCGGGAATTGCCGGGAACGACGTTGTCACCGGGGCGTGGGAGCTGAAGTACAAGCCGGGCGATCACCTCGAAGTCGGCCTGGCCTACGAGATTCCCTGGAACCAGCGGCGGGACATTCTCCAGGACCGGCTGTCACTCGACCTCATCATCCGCTTCTGAGAGCTGCGATCCCCCTCGTGTTTGAGATCCCTCGCGCGGCAGGGTCCTCAACCCTCCGCGCAGGGGACTTTTCGTTGGATGGTCGATATCGGCGACTCCCGAGGGCCCGTCCCACTCAAAATGCCGTGCCGACGAAGGTCGATTCTCCGCCAGATCGGCGATCGCGGCAAGTTCGGAATTCCGCGAAGTCGAGCGGAGGCCGTCATTCCCGAAGAGATCGAATCGCCATTGCAGCGTTCAGGTCACCCCCAGTCCTCCATCGACGGCCACGATTTGACCGGTGACCCAGGCGGCCGCAGGATTCGACAGGCTCACGATCCACGCGGCGACATCTTCGCATGTCCCTCGACGTCCCAAGGGGATTCGCTCCGACTCCTCCCGCTTGATCTGTTCGATGACGGCGGCAGGGAGACCCGAGGAAGTGAGTATCTCCGTCTCCGTTGGCCCCGGTGCGACGGCATTGACCCGAATTCGGTAAGGCGCCAGCTCCAGCGCCCAGCAGCGAGTAAGATGTTCCAGGGCGGCTTTTGATGCCGCATAGTGGGAAATCGTCGGCGCGGCCTTGTGCCCGAATGTGCTGGAAATGTTGACGATGGAGCCTTGAGACGCTTTCAGAGCGGGCAGAGCCGCCCGGCTCAGCAGACTGGGAGCCAGCACGTTGGTAGCGAACAGAGCCGTCACCGTCTGCTGGTCGATCTCCGCCAGAGGTCGTTGAACGAAGCTTCCGGCGTTATTGACCAGGACGTCAATACGCCCCCAGCGCTGGATTGCCGTCTGAATCACGCGTTCCAGGTCGGCCTCAAGGAGGAGATCGGCGGGAACCGGGACGATCCGATCGGAAACGCTGGCAGTCTCTTCAAGAGGAGCGGCCCGCCGTCCCGCAATCACCACCCTGGCCCCTGCCCCGGCAAACTGGATCGCAGTGGCACGCCCGATGCCAGTCCCTCCCCCCGTGATGATGACGACGCGTTCGTGCATTTCCAGTTCCTCCAATTCGACTCGGATCGGCCCCTCCGCCGATCAGGTTCCGGCCTGCAATCGGCTCATTTCTGCGGAACGGAACGCGCGAGCCAATCCGCGAAACGTGTCGGACCGATGCGCGGGCGATCGCCGGGCGTGAGACTTTGATCGTCGACGGAAATGCCGAAGTAGCCGGCCGCGGGATCTGTAACGACCTCCCGAGCGTCGTGACTGGCGATCAGAAAGCGTCGTATGAGTTCGTCCATGCGAATGGGTTCAGGACCGGCAAGGTCGATGGTTTCATTCAACGGCTGCGCAATGGCGACATCGGCCAGCCCGGCGGCGACGTCGTCCGATGCGATCGGCTGCATCATGGCCGCCGGCAGCCGAACCGTTTGCCCGACCGTCGCTGACTGGGCGATGGCCCCCGTGAATTCGAAGAACTGCGTCGCGCGAACAATCGTGAACGGCCTGCCCGAAGCCTTGATCAGGTTCTCCTGAACCAGCTTGGCGCGAAAGTAGCCCATCGCCAGCAGTCGTTCCGTCCCGACCACCGACAGCGCCACGTGATGCCGCACGCCGGAGACCGTTTCCGCGGCCAGGAGATTCCGCCCCGACGCCTCGAAGAACTCCATCGCGACTTTGTCCTCGAACGAGGGCGAATTCGCCACGTCGACGACGACCTGAGCGCCTGCCAGGGCCTCCTTCAATCCCTCGCCGGTGACGGCGTTGACTCCCGAGGATGGGGACGCGGCGACGACTTCGTGGCCGCGCTGGCGAAGGTTGTTCACGACTTTTGACCCGATCAGTCCGCTGCCGCCAATGACGACGATCTTCATGGTTTGGTCCCTTTCTCAAGCGATGTCAGACAATGGTCTTTGACAGGTGACATGGAAGGCGCAGGAATTCCGGCATGGTTATTCGAGGTGCTGCAAACACAACTCAACATCGCTCAGTGAGCCGCTCCGGGGGCCTGATAGTCTCCTGGAACAGTCCCCAGTCCGATATTGACCCGATTCCAGGCATTGATTGCGGCGATCGCCCAGGTCAGATCCGCAATCTCGCGGTCCTGAAACTGCTCGCGAACCCGCTCGTGGACGACGTCCGGAACCGGGCGATCTGCGATGCGGGTCAACTCTTCCGCGAGAAGCAGCCCCGCACGTTCCCGCTCGGTGTAATAGGGCGATTCCCGCCAGGCCGGGAGGCCATAGAGCCGCTGTTCGGTCTCTCCGGAAGCGCGGGCGTCTTTCCAGTGCATATCGATGCAATAGGCGCAGCCGTTGATCTGGGAGACGCGGAGCTTGATCAGCTCGCGCAACGACTTCTCGATGCTGCACTGCGCCAGATACTTTTCGACGCCGAGCAGGGCGCGGTAAGCGTCCATGCTCGACTTATCAACTTTAACGCGGCTTTCCATGGTTCTGTTCTCCGTTTCAAGTGCGAAGACCGGTGCTCGCCGGCGGTTGGCATTCGATAGGCCGAATGACAAGCCGGAAATTTGAGTCGCAGCGCGCCCTGCGTGAAAAACCTTCGGGATTCCGAATTCAGGCAGCTCCGCAGCGCCGGGCGGTCGTCTTCACCAGACAACCTTCGGGCGAAATCACCTTGCTGGCCCCCTGGAGACGCAGGAATGCGTCCTGCACGGCGTCCTCGGCAACGGCCACGCCGCCCGGCATGCGGTAGGCCACAGACATCATCCGCAGCCGCAATTCGCTGATGCTCTCGCTCATACCGACCGACTCCTTCGAAAGTCGGGCAACATTCGCGTTTCCGGCATGGCGTCCGGCGGCCATGCGCGAGGGTGGTCTCCTCAATGGCGACGCCCCTTCACATCCTCCGGGATTGCGATTTCCTTGGCGTCACGAGGATGCAGCACCACGGCAATCAGGCGGGTGCGCCCCTCCGCAGCGGGGTTCTTCGACACCCGGTGCAGACATCCGGTCGGCTCATAGAACGACTCGCCGGCCTTGAACACTTTCGTCGGCTGGGCGTCAATGCCGAGCTCATACTTGCCTTCCAGCACATAGACGAACCCCGGCCCCGGGTGCCGGTGAGGCAGGCCCGATTGCCCTGGCTCTAAAGTCACCTCGACCACCGTGACTTTCGCGTCTTTGCCGTCCAGCTTCTCCTGGATGTCCTGAGAGGAAATGACCTTGACCGACTCTCCCTCTTCATGGTGGTCAGCAAATGCCATCGCACCGACCGCGAACATCGCCCCGGTCGCAACCCATTGTAATCCACGGTTCATGACGATCCACTCCTGTTCGATTTTGCGGCCGCTGCGGCGGATGTCGTCGCAGCTCAGTTCTCCCATCCTGCAACAAGGACGATGGACCTCCGGCTTCTGTGACAGACCGCGAGCCGTTTTTCTCGAATTCCGTGATCTGCCCGCGGAGTCGCCAAGGCCACAGGACCGTAAGAAGTCGCGTTGCACCAGCAGGCGAGGTTCGCCCCCCTTGACGCGTAATCTTTTCCTTACGTATATTGGCGGCATGAAAGCGACTTCCCCGCGAGAACCGGATGTCTTTGGGGCGATCAGTCATCCCGCACGTCGCCGGATGCTGGATCTCCTTGTCGAGTCCGACCGCTCCGTGAACGGAATTGCGAGCGAGTTCCCGATGAGCCGCCCCGCGGTTTCCCAGCACCTCCGCATCCTGCTGGAGGCAGGGCTCGTGACGGAGCAGCGGCATGGCCGGGAGCGACGTTATCGCCTCGTCCCCGCCGGGCTCGGCCCGGTGCGGGAGTGGATCGCGCACTACGAGCAGTTCTGGGACGACCACCTCCAGCGTCTCCAGTCGCTCCTCTCCAGATCGAGCCAGAAATGACCAGATCGATACAAAGACAGATCGCGATTCCGCAACCACGGGAACAGGTCTGGCGGGCCATTACAGACCGCGCCACCCTCGCCGAGTGGATGTTTCCCAACGACTTCGAACCGCGTGTCGGACACCACTTCACGTTCCAGGTCCCGCCAAACCCCAAGGTCGGTTTCGAGGGGCTGGTCGTGCGCTGCGAGGTGCTGGAGTGCGAACCGCCGACCACGCTCGTGTTCTCGTGGTCGGCGGCAGAACTGGTCGATACTCGGGTGAGTTTCCGGCTCGAGTCGGAGGGCGAAGGAACGCTCGTTCTTTTCGAGCATGCGGGCTTCGACCTTTCCCGCCAATTTGGCGAGCAGGCTTTTCGGGGTGCAGAGTTTGGCTGGGCGAAGATGCTCAAGCAGCTTGTCGTCGTGGCCGCAGGCCAGACAGCCAACCGCAAGTAAGAACGCATTGTAAAGACGGCCAATAGACCGTCGCCCAAGGTCCTCTATCCGTCTCGACGCATCACTATCGATCAATCTCAAGAACGAAGGTCACATCAACATGCGAGAAGGCGCCAAACGGTCGATTGTTCGCTGGATTCACATCGTCTTCAGCATTCCGATCATCGGTTACGTATACAGTCCGTTTGAAGAAATCCCCAAGTACGCCGCGCCGACGCGGTTTGTGTTCCTGCCGGTCCTCGTCCTGTCCGGTCTCTGGATGTGGAAAGGCCATGTCGTTCGACGACTGATGGCAAAGCGCACCGCCTGACAAGGTGCTGACTGCGACCGGAAAACCGCTCAGGAAATGAGCGGATAGATGGTTGAGAGCCAGGCGAACTCGAAGGCCGGGGTCCCTCGCTGCCAGACGAGGAATTTCAGTCCGGCGCGAAGTCATCGCAGGCGGTTTCGACGCGACGCAATCACGACGCGATCATTTCCGCCTCGACGGGCAAGTCTTCTCGTTCCAGCCGTCCAGAGACAATCCGCACCGAATACCCTGGCGAAGCCGGGACCCGCGGCGTGCCGCCAATCCGCCCGGTCAGGTTCAACGGATCTGTCGCGGAAAGGACGATCGGCTGATCGCTGTCATCTCCCGCGGATCGGAGAGGAGCAATCACTTCCGGCAACGCGTACTGTTCTCCGGAGACGCCGGAAACGAACCGGCCGCCGCGGATTTCGCCACGAGCCTCCAGTCGACGATACGTGCGGACCAGTTCCGGCCATGAAGGAGCCGCCGATTCGTTCGCCAGGAGATCGCGGAACATGACGCCGTATCGACGGAGCAGGAGCCGGCACCAGTTTTCCGTCCGTTCCGTCTCTTCGACTTGCGGAAGCAGTGGAGACCGCAGCAGCGTCCACCGCCCTGCGGACGGATCGGACAGCCCGGCTCGGGCATAGCGGGCGCTGCGCAGACGCGATCGTTTCAACTTGCGCTCATTGTCGGTGGCGAGGAGCGATCGCAGCGCCGGGAAGCCGTCGCTGGTCACCAGTCCCGCCGCGGCCAGTTCGCCGAGAACATCTTCCACCTGGCTGGGGAGCAGTTGCAGAAACGTTCCCAGTTGTGCCGGGAACAAGGCTCCGTAGCGGACGAAGGCTTCGTAAGCGGCTTGGGCATTGCTCCCGAGTCCCGTAAGCTGAAGCGTGGTCTGTTCCGGCGCAGGGGGAAGCAACCAGGGCAGATCCTCGCGCAGCATCAGAGTGATGGGAGTCGAGCGAGTCAGCGATTTCATCGGCCGACCGCTCGTCGATCCCTCCATCGCTCCCTGAACTGGCAGCGGACGCAACCGACCCCACATGGCCTGGCCGAAAAAGGTGACGTTGTCGAGCCAGCTCGTGCTGAACGATTCCATCCGCGCCGGCAACAGGAATCTTTCCCAGTGGCCGGCGGGGGCTTCAAATCCTTCCAACTGGCGCAGCGCCGTCAGAAGGCCCCCCTGTTCGCGGAGCTTCAGCGATGGATGGATGCAATGGTGCCGCAACAGAAACTGCAGAAACTGCTCCGGTGGAACCGGAGCGATCTGGCGTCGCAGCCCTTCGAGCGTAAACCGGTGAATGCGCGACAGCAACCGGCGGTCGCACCACTCCAGCTCGCCGGCTCCACAGAACCGTCCTCGCAACACCGCCCCCTGCGTTTCCAGCGTGATCAGGGCGATTTCGATTTCGGCGGGAGACAGCCCGACAAGATGGCGCAACGCGGTGATCGTCGTCGGTCCCAGGGACTCCATCTGCCCCCGGACGAGATTGACGATCGCCTCTTCCCGCGACCAGTCGATGCGGACTCCTGGAGGGACGTTGACGTCCGGGCGAGTTTCGGCATCGGGCCAGACCGTCCGGATGAGCGGCATCCGCTCGGTCGCCGCCCAGAGGGTCCGGCTGCGCGGTTCGTGCTGGGATCGGGCGGCGCTGGTCACGACCGTCGCGCGACCGGCGTCACGCAACTCGTTGAACCACTTCCGCCATTCGGACCGATCCGGATCGAAGATCCCCCCTTGCGACAGCAGGACATCGTGGAGCTCATCCGCGTCCCGGACCAGCGGCCAGGCTTCGGACTTCACCTGGGCAATGGCGTCGGGATCGAGTCGGGCCAGGTCGCGGAGGGCTTCGACCTGCAACGTTCTTCGCATTGCGACGGCCCTGGCCCGACGTTCCTCCAGCGGGGCGTCGTCCAGGAACGCGTAGGGCTGCGCATTGAGGAGCTCGTGCGAGAACGGCGACGGCTCGCGCGAATCGAGCCCGACGACTTCGATTCTCCCCGCTTCCAAATCCTGCAGAACCGTCATCAACCCCGCCAGATCGGAGGCCTCCTGCAAGCAGTCATCGACCGTCTGCCGGACGAGAGGATGATCGGGCACTTCGATGTCCCCGACGACATGTTCCTGGCAGGCGGTCTGGGCGGGAAACACCGCGGACAACAGATCGTCGGATCGCATCCGTTGCAGGTGGGGCGGCACTCGTTTTCCGTGCATCGCCCGCTTGAGCTGCAAAGCCCGCGTCACGTTCCAGCGCCACCGGTTCTTGAAGAACGGCACCGCCAGAAACGCCTGCACCAGGACATCTCGGGCAACGCGCGAAGGCACCAGATTGAACATCTGCTCGAGCGGAAAACTGTGCTGTTCTCCCAGTGAGAGGACGATGCCGTTGTCTCCGGCGGCCGCCTGAAGTTCGAAGTCGAACGACCGGCAGAACCGCTTGCGCATCGCCAGCCCCCACGCCCGGTTGATTCGCGTCCCGAACGGCGCGTGCAGGACCAGTTGCATCCCGCCCGATTCATCGAAGAATCGCTCGAACAGGATTTTTCGTTGCGTGGGAACCATTCCCGTCGCCGCCTGCTGGGCGTCGACGTACGTCAGCAACTGCTGAGCCGCGGGCTCCGTCAGCCGGCATTCGGTCATCAGTCGATCGCACGCCGTTGCACGCTCTGTCCGGTCTGCCAGCAGCGCCTGAATTTCCTCGCGGAGCACGCCGACTTCCGCGGAAAGTTCAAAGGTCCGCCCAGGGGCCTCTCCCAGCCAGAACGGAATGCTGGGGGGCGCTCCATGAGCGTCAGAGACGACGACATCACCGCCCCGCACGTACCGAATCCGCCAGGAATTGTTCCCCAGGAGAAAGATGTCGCCGGCGTTGCTTTCAATCGCAAAATCTTCGTCGAGAGTGCCGACCGTCGTCCGGTTTTCGTCGTCCGTCACCACGCGGAAACTGGCGATCTCCGGAATCGCTCCGCCGCAGGTAATCGCCGTCAACCGGGCGCTCTTACGGGCGCGCAAGCGACCGTTCACGCGGTCCCGATGCAGGTACGCTCCCCAGCGACTCCGCTGCGGCGAGATCCCTTCGCCGAGCATCTCCAGGACGGCGTCAAAATCGGTCCGCGGCAGGTCCCGATAGGGATACGCCTGCCGCACCATCTGGTACAGGCCCTCTTCATCCCAGTCTTCGCACGCGACAGCGGCCACAATCTGCTGGGCGAGAATATCGAGCGGCGCGACGGGAATCTCCACACGATCCAGCCGGCCGTTCCGCACCGCGTGGATCAAGGCCGCGCATTCCACGAGCTCATCCCGCGTCAGCGCGAACAGCCGTCCTTTGGGAACCGCCCGCAATGAGTGCCCGGCCCGGCCGATCCGCTGCAGAAACGTGGCGATCGACCGCGGGCTCCCCACCTGGCAGACCAGATCGATGTGCCCCACATCGATCCCCAGTTCCAGCGACGCCGTCGCGACAACCGCCTTCAGGCTCCCGTCCTTCAACCGCTGCTCGACCTGCTGCCGACTGCTGTGGGCCAGGCTGCCGTGATGGGAAAGGACGTGATCTTCCCCCAGGCGTTCGGTCAGTTGATGGGCGACCCGCTCGGCCATCTTCCGGGTATTGACGAAGATCAGCGTACTGCGGTGCGACTCGATCAACTGCACCAGATGCTCGTAGACCTCCGCCCATTGTTCGTGGCTGCAGACCGCCTGCAGATCGCTGGCGGGCGTTTCCACTCCCAGATCGAGATCCCGCAGGTGGCCGATATCGACGACCGATGTCCGCGGTCGCCCGCTCCCGGACAGGTATTGAGCCAACTCGTCGAGCGGTTTCTGAGTAGCGCTCAGCCCGATCCGAACT
Organism: Planctellipticum variicoloris; assembly: GCF_030622045.1. Taxonomy (NCBI): domain Bacteria; kingdom Pseudomonadati; phylum Planctomycetota; class Planctomycetia; order Planctomycetales; family Planctomycetaceae; genus Planctellipticum; species Planctellipticum variicoloris. The sequence continues at coordinate 3,712,848 of NZ_CP130886.1, forward strand.
GGTCGCCGCTCGCACAATGCCTCCAGTCGTTCCAGCGACAGAGCCAGATGGCTTCCCCGCTTGTCCCGGGCGACGGCGTGGATCTCGTCGACGATGACCGTCTCCACGGACCGGAGCATCTCCCGGCTCTTGTTGCCGGTCAGAATCAAATACAGCGATTCCGGCGTCGTAACGAGAATCTGCGGCGGCTTGCGAACCATCTGCTGACGTTCTCTGGGCGGCGTATCCCCGGTCCGCACAAACGCCCGAATGGCGGGACACTCCGGATACGTCTCCTGAGCCAGCCGCAGGATCTCAGCGAGCGGCTCCTGCAGATTTCGCTGAATATCATTGGACAACGCCCGCAACGGCGAGACGTATACGACATACGTCCGGTCTTCGAGTTCCCCCGCCAACGCCAGGCGCAGCAGCCGATCCAGACTCGCCAGGAACGCCGTCAACGTCTTGCCGGTCCCGGTCGGGGCGGCAATGAGGGTATCGCGCTGCAGGCGGATCTCGGGCCAGCCCTGCCGTTGAGTGACGGTGGGCTCGCCATACCGACTGGCAAACCAGCTCTGGATCAGCGGATGAAAAGACGCGAGTGGCAAGGCCTGCTTCCGTGGACCTGCTGGAAGAATGCTCGGATCAGTCCCCGGACATCTGGCGAGGACAACCCTGTCATTATATCCAGCCTGCACACGGACGGCGTTCGTCGTTCCGTAAGAAAAGTAGGGCGAGCGGAGGTGTTCGCTCGGCGACAGATTCAACAGAGGGAAGTTGCCACGCCCCCGCGGGGACACTCGTCGGGAAGGAACGCAGGCTCAGCGGAGAGTGGGTGGCTGGGGTCGGGCGTCTGCGACCGCCTCCAGCGAATGCAAACTGGCTTCAATTCTGGGGGCTCGAAGACTCGCCCCCAGCCACCCGCCGGCAACGGATTTCTCCAAACGCAAAATCGGCGTGTTCGTCAGGAGACTGCCGCCTCAGAACGCCCGACCCCGGTCAACGAGGATTTCAGCGCCGCGGAGAAACGAATCGCGGCGCGCCATCGACCGCCGGTCCCGACGCTTTTCTTCACGTCGCTCCGTCCCGCACGTGTCGTCGTCACCGGATGTTCTTTGTCGTCGCCGGCGGCTGGCCCACGCAGAACAGGTGCGAATCGCCGCGGATGAACAGTTGTCCGACGGACACAGCCGGCGTCGTCTGAACGATCTCGCCAAGTTCGTTACGGGCGAGTTCCTGGAAATCGGAGCCGGCGGCGATGACCGTGCAGGCGCCGGAGTCCTCGAAGAGATAGATCCGGTCGCCAACGGCGATCGGCGAGCTGTAGACCTTGCCGAGCTTGCGGCAGGTGGTCAGCGCTTTGCCGCTGAGGCAGCCCGCGGGAAATACTCTACCTCCTCTGGAGGTGGATGGTGAGGCTCCATTTTGGCAGCGCTGGCGAGCGTCGCAGTCTGTCGGCGATCGGCCGAAAGGCGGCTCTGCCGATGGTCACTCCGGTGTTGCAGACCCGGCCGAGGCCATGCACGAGCGGCTTCACGCCGCGCCAGGTCATGGTTTTGGCTCACGCCACGGCGGCTTCCACGGTATTCAACAGAGTACCGTTCCAGTGATTCTCCAGAACTCCCCAGCAACGCTCCACGGGTGTTGTACTTGCTGTGATAGGGCGGGGAGTCCGCCAGTTCGACGGTCAGGTCGTGACGGTCGGGAAATTCCACCAGCCGTTTCATAAATTGCGCAGAAACTGGCGATTTCGAGACCGTTGTCCAGATCGATTTGCAGGCGACTCACATGGCCTTGGCCGTCGCGCCGGCTGGTCCGCCGCCACTCCAGCGCGTCGGCGCTGACGTCACTCGTATCGCGGGACGTGCCGAAGGCGATGTCCATCTGCTGCGCCGGCACTTCCAGAATCCCGGCCGGAGCGAGGCCAGCGTCGGCGGGGGGGCACGTCATGATCGGCGGCCTGTACGGCGGCAGCGCCGCGCGCCAGACCACCGCGCGAAAGCTCGCCGATCCTCACCTTGGCCTTCGTGTCGAGCGGGATGCGGAGCGTTTCCGGTTTGCGGGCGGACTGGGCTGCGTCAACCTGGCCGCTCTGCACGCGGCTTCAACGCGAAAGTGCCGACGACCGCAAACTATCACCTTTTTTGTCGTTTATACTATTGCGAACGATGACCGACTTCCGATACGATTCCTCGCGGAAGAATGACGACCTCGCCAATCGCAGAAATCCCGGAGCATGCGGCTCCGGCGTTCCACGGGAGCCTGAACTCATGGGGATTTTCGAGGACAATCTCCATTCCATCGGCCGCACGCCGCTGGTCCGCATCAATCGCCTCGCCGCTGAACTCTCTGCGACCGTCCTCGCCAAAATCGAGGGCCGCAATCCCGCTTACAGCGTCAAATGCCGGATCGGCGCTGCCATGATCTGGCAGGCCGAGGCCGACGGCAGCCTTCAACCCGGCGGACACATTGTCGAGGCGACCAGCGGCAACACCGGAATCGCCCTGGCTTTCGCCTGCGCCGCCCGTGGTTACTCCCTCACGCTGACCATGCCGGAAACCATGTCCATCGAACGCCGGGCGATGCTTCGCTCGTATGGAGCGCACGTCGTCCTGACGCCCGGCGCCGACGGCATGCGCGGCGCAATTCAGAAGGCGGAAAAACTCGCAATGCAGCCGGGCTGGTTCATGCCCCGCCAGTTCGAAAACCCCGCCAATCCGCAGATCCACTTCCGGACAACCGGGCCGGAGCTCTGGGCCGAAACCGCAGGAAAGCTCGACGTGTTCGTCGCGGGAGTGGGCACCGGCGGAACGATTACCGGCGTCGGACAGTTTCTCAAACGGGATCGCGGCGCAGACGTGCATATCGTCGCGGTCGAGCCCGCCACGAGCCCGGTCCTGTCGGGAGGCGAACCTGGCCGGCATAAGATTCAGGGAATCGGCGCTGGATTCATCCCGGCCATTCTCGATCGTTCCATCATCGACGAAGTCCTGCTGGTCACGGACGAGGAGGCATTCGACACGGCCCGTCGACTCGCCCAGTACGAAGGGATTTCGTGCGGCATCAGTTGCGGCGCCGCGATGGCCGTGGCGCTGCGCGTGGCCGCCAGACCGCAATTGGCTGGCAAAACCGTCGTGACCGTTCTGCCCGATGCCGGGGAGCGATATCTGTCGACGGCGTTGTTCGACGGTTACAGGGACCCCGAGCCGACGTTTCCGTCGTCGCTGCCAACTCCTTTCGACCCGAATGACGTCGGAGACGTGTGATGGATCAGCCTGCTTCCATGGACCAGTCGAAGTTACGCACAGGCCCATTGACTGAGACCGTACTCGCAGCGCTCGCGGAAGCGCTCCGCGGCGTGCGCTACGGCACAGTCACCGTTGTCGTTCAGGACGGTCGCGTGGTGCAGATCGACCGGACCGATCGTCGCCGTCTGAAAGCGGAGCAAGAGTAATTTGCATTGGAAACGCGGTCTCGGCCAGGCCCGCCGGGATCGTTGGTCGTGACTCGTCGCGGAGAAACAACAAAAACGGTCCGGGAGAGCATTCTCCCGGACCGTTTTCTCGTGCCTGAACTCACCGCCGGCGGAGATCAGTTGTTGCGCCAGTTCCAGGTTTCGAGCAGTGCACGCTGCGAAAGGTCTCGCCGGGCCTCGTCATAGGCGGCTTGGTAGACCGTCTGAAACGCCGCGGAGACGCCCTGCCCGCCAACGTTCACCAGTGTAAAGCCGGCCGGACATCGACAGTCAACCTGCGGCTTCGAAACGCGAAGACGGGTTGGAATCGACGAAATCCGGTTGCGCGACATCTTGAACACCTCAGACGGAAACAGAATGGTTCGACTGGCACTCCAAATACATCACCAATCCAGTCGTGAATATTCTATCGTCGAGCCGGAGACTGTCAAACCAATCAGACGAGACGAATCCGAAATTTTCCCAGACGACGCAAACCGCCCGCCGTTACAAACGGACTCCCGAGTCCCGACACAGCCCATCCGCGAAACGCCGTCGCAATCCGCGAATTCCACACAAATCCCTCTTGAGCCGCGGTTTGCACTCGCTTAGAGTGCTCGGCGACTCTCTTGCTCCGACCCGTCCACGGGCGGCCCTCTCTCGCATTCGATCCTGTACCGACCCCTCCCCGGCGGAGGTCCGGATCAACCGGCGGCACGCGACGCGGAATGTCCGCGCCGACTGGGCCGCCGCCCCCGAAAAGGAGTCCTGGGATGGCTGGAATGATGATGCTGGAGCGATCTGTCGGAACCGCGTGTCTGCCGGGAATGTCAGCGGCGGCGAGCCCTGCAGCCACGACCGGCAATACGCTGATGGTGCCCCGCTGCACGATTCGCGTCGAAAAGTGCGCCGGCGGCGCAAAGCTGCACTGCGTCTGCGATGACGAGCTGGCTTGCGCCACGTTGCAGAATCTCTGCAAATCGCTCTGCGACGGCCTCTGCTCCGTGAACTGCCTGATGAATGGAATCTGCGTCTGTCAGTGCAATTTCGCGATGTGCCATTGCACGTGCGAGTGCACGCCAGATGGCGTCTGCATCACCTGCTGCTCGGGCGACGAGGCCTGTTGTCAGATGGTTCAGGCGTGTTGCGAATGCCTGGCTCAGTGCCTGGCGGCCGGGTGCAATTGCTGCGTCTGCTTCAGTGGCACTCCGGTTTGCTGTGGTTGCTGCTAAGGGATTGATTGGCTGCGTTGCTGCGGCAAAGAGTGGTATCGACAGGGGCTCCGCCAGATTGGCGGAGCCCTTTTTTGTTTTGCAAGTGATTGCAGTGCGGCGAGTTGCGCCAAGACGAACTCGTCGCGCCAGAAAATCCGATAAAATCGATTGACATTTCTGTCTGATGCTCCGATAATAAATCCATCACCAAATTGGTGATCGTTATGGCGAGGGGACTGGACCCCGCCTGTCTGTTGCTGAAACGCTGCACGCTGACTGGTCGTCCGGAGGCTGCAGAGACCCCAGGAAGGTCTCGCCATGTCTGTCACACGTTTCGCTCTGGCCGCTCTTGAAGCCGCTCCGGTTCTCGCCGTTGAGCCCGGCCCCGCTCCCCGCATCCATTCCAGCACTGCCGCGGACACTCTGTGTTGTCCGGCCAGCCTGCGGAACTGTGCCGCCGTCACTGTCGCCCGTTGTTGTTGACGGACCGCGTCGGTTGCCTCATCCGCGTCTTGCCCGGCCTGCCCGCCTGAGGATCGTCATCTGATCCTCGCGTTGTCGTTGGCGGTCGGTGCAGCTTCTTCAAATTCCTGCGCACACGTTGCGGCCGCGGTCGCCGTGCGCCCTGTGCTGGAGCTTTAGCATCATGGTTGCCATTCGCAGTTTGCGTCACCTTCCGGAAGATCAGCAGCTCGAACGCCGTGTATTGAGCGGTCTCCTGTCTGCCGATCCGATTCGCTTCCGGCATGTTTCGGTCAGTTCTCGCCGCGGCGTCGTGGTGCTGCTGGGATCGGTCGCGTCGGCCGACGCCCGCTCCGCCGGATTTCATGCGGCGCTCAATATTCCGGGCGTCGAAACGGTCATCGACGGCCTGCGGGTCGAAGAGCCGCAGACATTGCGGTCCAGGCCGCTAGGCCCAGTCTATCTCGATGCTCCTGTACCGCGGACTCAAGTTGCCGCTTATCAGCTTTCCCCCGTGCCTCAAGTGTCTCCGTCGATCAACGCCCCTACCTCCTACAAGCCGCTTCGCAGCCGCGGCTTCACCCTTATCGAGCTGCTCGTAGTGATTGCAATCATTGCCATTCTGATCTCGCTTCTTCTGCCGGCCGTGCAGCAAGCCCGCGAAGCGGCCCGGCGAACGCAGTGCCGGAACAACTTGAAGCAGATCGGGCTGGCGCTTCATAACTATCACGACACGTACAACACACTGCCGCCCGGTGTGGTCCACAAGTCGGGCAATCAGAACATTGCAGCACTCGGGTCGTATGGCTGGGGGACTTTTATACTGCCGCAACTGGAGCAGGCGACGATGTTTCAGGCGATGCAGTCGAACGGCGTCGACCTCGACACCCTGCTGCGCAATACCGCGAATCCTGCAGTGCAGGAGCTCCCTAAGAAGAGTTTCCCGTTTTACCGCTGCCCGTCTGATACCGCGCCGGATCAGAATTCCAAGCGAGAGTGGGACGCCCCGTACAGCGCGTTCTTCAATGGTCTGCCGGTGCATCTGGGGACCTCCAACTATGTGGCTGTCTCCGGTTCCCGGTGGTCCACCCCCGAGGAGTGGGTTGTTGCAGGTAAGGACCCGTTCGGTTCGTTCTGGGGCGACAGCAAGATCAACTTCCGCGACTACACCGACGGGCTTTCTAACACGTTTGTGATCGGCGAACGGGACTGGCAACTCGGCTGGGCCGCCAACTGGGTGGGCCAGCGGAACTACGTCGGGACCGGCATCTGGGGGTCGCGACAGAACCTCGCCATCCTGGACGTCAAGATTAACGATCCGCTCCTACAGCCGAACGGCAACCCTGCAGTCTCGCGGGCTTTCAGCAGTCGGCACACCGGCGGAGCGCATTTTCTGTTTGGCGACGGTCGCGTGCAGTTCCTCAGCGAGAACATCCAGTTCAACAACGTGCAGCCCGCTCAGCAGTCGCCCAACAACAATCTGGGAATCTTTCAGCGACTGGGACGCCGCAACGACGGACTCGTGATTGGCGAGTACTAAGTCGAGCGATCTCCGCGCCTTGGAATGGGGCAGAGAGCCAACCGTTGAAGCAGATACTGGTCTGAAAGGAAATCACTACTATGCGGTCAATGAAGTTCACGCTGGCTCTCAGCTTTGTTTTGGCGACACTCGTGTCAACGGGTTGCAGCCGTGGTCCTGAGCTGGGAACCGTGCACGGCAAGGTGATTCAGAACGGCGTTGCCATTCCGTTTGCGTATGTGCAATTCACGCCGGTTGATCCACCGGGAACCTATGGCGCGGCATACGCAGACGAGAATGGGAACTACTCATTACGGTTTTCGCAGACGCGCAATGGGGCTCCTGTGGGCCGCCACGATGTTCTCGTTCGAACGGCAAAGCGTGATGAGATCCAGGTCGAGGATAAGAACACCGGCCTGATGGTCACTCCCAAACTGCCGGAGGGCTACAAGGCCAATGTTCAAGTTCAATTCGAGCAGGTCGTCAAGTCCGGCGACAATCAGATCGACCTCGAACTGGCAGCAGGCACCGCACTTGTCGCCGAGGACGACAACCGTTTGCGACGACGTTAGCGGCGTTGGATTGAGGAAGAACGCCTCTCGACCGCCGAGGTCAATCCGCGGACTGCACGTCTGGGAGTGACGACGCCTGCCGAGGATTCCCTGCAGCACTCCGCTCGCATACCGAAATTTGAGAAGGAACGCTTACATGTATAGCAAATGGTCGCTCCGCGTCGATCGCAGCCGCGGCTTCACCCTCATCGAACTGCTGGTCGTGATCGCGATCATCGCGATTCTGATCGCACTGCTGCTCCCCGCTGTCCAGCAGGCTCGCGAGGCGGCTCGGCGAACGCAGTGCCGGAACAATCTCAAGCAGATCGGCCTGGCGTTGCACAACTATCACGATGTTTACAACGTCCTGCCGCCGGGGAATGCGCTGTCGAGTCTGTCGCCGACGGCGCCGTATGCAGTGAACCTGACGACGGCCAATCGAGCCGCCGGCTACGGCTGGGCGACGTTTATTCTTCCGCAGATCGATCAGGCCCCGCTGTTCAACCAGTTGAACGTCAACGGCCTGGAACTGGCCCGGCTGATGCAGCAGGCGCCGTTGCGGCCGCTCGCGCAGACGCGCATCACGGCATACGTCTGCCCGTCCGATACCGCCCCCGAGTTGAACAATCAGCGAGGGTTCACCAATGCCATCTTTGGCGATACGGCGGTCGCCACCTCGAATTACGTCGGCGTGCACGGCACCCGCTGGACTCACGCCAACGAGTGGATCCTGAATCAGCAAGATCCGTTTGGAGTCTTCTGGCCAGGCAGCAAGGTGCGGATTGGCGATATCACAGACGGCGCCAGCAACACGTTTCTGGTCGGAGAACGGAACTGGGACAACCTGAGCGCCATCTGGATCGGAACCCGCAACTACACGGGCAATGGCGATGTCGGACTGCGGCAGCACCTCGGCATTACGAACTGGAAGATCAACCTGCCGGGCAACAACAGCCCGCGGGCCTTCCACAGCAACCACGTCGGTGGGGCGCACTTCTTGTTCGGCGACGGCCGGGTGCAGTTCATCAGCGACAGCATTCACTTCGACAACAGCCTGGCGACGGCTGGGGATCCGAGAACGATGAAAGGGACCTATCAGCGACTGGGGATGCGGAATGACGGGAGCGTGCTCGGTGAATACTAAACCACGCCTGATCACAGCGGCTCGCGGACAAGTGTTCGCGACATCATCCGTCCTTCCGAATCCGTCAGTTGCGAACCAACGTAAGGTGTCGTTCATGCCATTACTTTCTCGCTACGCCGCACCGAGGCTCGTCGCTCTGTTCGTTCTCAGCAGTCTCGTCGGTTGCGGCCAGTCCGGGCCGAAACTGGCGACCGTTTCCGGGGTTGTGACGGTGAATGGCGAGCCGACGCCCTTCGTGATGGTCGAGTTCCAGCCGGAAGAAAACGGTTCGCCGTCGATCGGCTACACCGACGGCGACGGCCGGTACACGCTGCAGTTCTCGCGGGATCGCCGAGGCGCAATGCTCGGCAAGCACGTTGTGCGACTCGACTTTGACTACGACCCCGGCTCCGACGATGCCCGTCCGCCGTTCAAGATTCCCGCCAAGTACAACAGGAACTCAGAGATCCGCGTGGAAGTCGCCAGCGGTTCCAACTCGCACGACTTCGAGATCCGCCTCGATCAGGAAATTGCCGAGAAGGCGACCAGGCGGCGTTAGCCGTGCAAAGAATCCCAGGTCCTTCGTGTGGTATTGCCGCTCGGAAACGCCTGGAACACTTTGGATTTCGTATTTCAACATGAACTTCGCCGGCAGACCCCTGCCGTCCCCGATGTGAAAGCCACGCTCATGTCTTTCAAACGCCAACTCCTGCCGCAGTACCTCGCGGCGCTCACGATTGCTGCTTCGTCGTCGCTGCTCGCCGCCGAGGCTACCGCTCCCGATCCGGCGAAGCTGGAGTTCTTCGAGAAGAAGATCCGGCCGCTGCTGGCGGAAAACTGCTACAACTGCCATTCAGCCGACAACAAGGCGGCCGGGGGGCTGCGGGTCGATGACCGCAACGGATTGCTGCAGGGGGGCAATCGGGGGGCGGCCGTTGTCGTGGGGGATCTGGACAAGAGCGTAATTCTCAAGGCCGTCCGGCACACCGACGAGAAGCTCAAGATGCCGCCGGACAACCGGCTGACTGATGAGCAGATCGCCGACCTCGAACGCTGGATTGTGGAAGGCGCCGTCTGGCCGCCCGTCAAGCTTTCCGACGGCCAGGGGGGCTGGAACGCCGACTACGACAAGCTTCGCAAAGAGCACTGGGCTTTCCAGCCGCTGACGCAGGCTGCGGTTCCGCCCGTGGCCGATGCGGCCTGGCCGCGGGATGACCTCGACCGTTTCGTGCTGGCCCGACTGGAACGGGAAAAACTGTCGCCCGTCTCCGATGCCGACAAGGCGGCGCTGTTGCGACGGGTGACCGCCGATCTGACCGGACTGCTGCCGACGCCCGCCGAGGTCGACGCCTTTGTTGCGGACGATTCCCCGCAGGCGTTCGAAACGGTGGTGGATCGCCTGCTGGCGTCGCCTGCCTTCGGGGAACGCTGGGGCCGGCACTGGCTCGACGTGGCCCGCTTCGGCGAATCGACCGGCTCGGCCCGCAACCTCCCCTACCCGCATGCCTGGCGGTATCGCGACTACGTCATCGACGCATTCAACAAGGACAAGCCGTACGACCAGTTTCTCCGCGAGCAGATCGCCGGCGACCTGTTGCCCGCCGATGCACCGGCGCAGCGGGACGAGCAACTGATCGCGACCGGCTTCCTGGCGCTGGGGGTCAAGGACGTCAATCAGCGATTCAAGGTCCGCTTCCTCATGGACAACATCGATGAGCAGATCGATACCGTCACGCGGGCCGCGCTGGGCCTGACCGTGAGCTGCGCCCGCTGCCACGATCACAAGTTCGATCCGGTCCCCGCGACCGACTACTACGCCCTCGCCGGCATCTTCCACAGCACCGACAACTGCTCGGGCCTGCGGAACAAGATGGGGGGCGGCGGCCTCGACTACTATGACACCTCGCAGCTGGTCACGCTCGGCGGCGAAGCCACGACCGCCGGCCCCGAACTGGAAGCCCAGATCGCCAAGGCCAAGGGCGAGTTCGAAGCGGCCCGCAAGGACTTTCAGAAAATCCAGGGGACGCCGGAAGGCCTGGCCCCGGGACCCAACGGCCGGCCGAAGCAGCAGCAGCTCCGCCAGAAAATGAACCGCAAGCAGGCCGAACTGAATGCCCTCACCGATCCGGCCGCCCGGGGGAACGTGGCCCACGGCGTACGCGATGCCAAGTCGGTCGGCGATACCGAGATCCGGGTTCGCGGCGAGGCCGAGAAACTGGGCCCGGTCGTGCCGCGCGGCTTTCTGACGGCCGTGCATGTTCCGAATGCCGCGCCGATCAACCCGGCCCAGAGCGGCCGGCTGGAGCTGGCTCAATGGATCGCCAGCCCGGAGAACCCGCTGGCTTCGCGGGTCATCGTCAACCGCATCTGGCAGCACGTGTTCGGGGCCGGTCTGGTGAGCACCGTCGATAACTTCGGCGTCACCGGCGATACGCCGTCCCATCCGGAACTGCTCGATTACCTCGCTGCGGAATTCGTCCGTGACGGCTGGTCGACCAAGCGTCTGGTGCGGCGGCTGCTGCTGACCCGCACCTATCAGCTCAGTGCTCAGTCCACCGACGCGCACCTGGCCGTCGATCCGCAGAATCGCCTGCTCTGGCGACATGCTCCCCGGCGGCTGGATGCCGAGGAAATTCGCGACGGGATGCTCGCCGCGGCGGGCCAGCTCGACCCCTCCCGCCCGGAGAAGTCTCCATCTCGCGAGTTGAAAGTGATTGAACTGCGGAACAACGGCCCCGAGGCCGCCGGTATCCTGTCGTTCGCCAAGGCTAGCCGCTCGCGGAGTATTTACCTGCCGCTGCTGCGGACGCTGGTTCCGGGCTCGCTGGAAGTCTTTGACTTCGCCGAACAGGGGATGGTCACGGGCCGGCGGGATACGACCACGGTGGCTCCGCAGGCCCTGTATCTGCTCAACGATCCGTTCGTGCTGCGGCAGTCGTTCTCGCTGGCGGACACGCTGCTGGCGGATGCGTCGCTCGACGACGACCGGCGGGTGCAACAGGCGTTTCGGACGATCCTCGGCCGACCGGCGACGGCATCCGAGCTGAGTCGGGCCCGCTTCTTTCTGGGGGACTATCAGGAGGCCGCGGGGGAAGTTCTGGCCGCAGTCGAAACGAACGCAGAGTCCGCCCCCGCCGACGCCTCGGCTCCCGAAGCTTTGGCGGCCGCGCCCGCGGCCAACGGCGGCGCAGCCGCGGTGGCGAATCCCGACGACGTCGAACAGACGTCGGCCGCGATTGCCGATGACGTACCTCGCCCCCGCGACGCTCGACAGGCCGCCTGGGCCGGTCTGGTGCAGGTCCTGTTTGGTTCCGCCGAGTTCCGCTATCTCCAGTAGAACGCTCCCCATTCCGCCGGCCGCGCTCGCCGGCTTTCACTCAGAAAGAGTCTGACCATGTCATTTGCACCGACGGCTTTCGATCGCCTTGTTTCGCGTCGCCAGGCTCTGCAGACCTCCAGCGCGGGCTTCGGCTTCCTCGCCCTCTCGGGACTGCTGGGCCTGCAGGCGAAGTCCGCCAGCGCCGGGGCGCGTCCCAACGCCGGCCCGCTGGCCCCCCGGCCGCAACAGTTTCCCGCCAAAGCCAAGCGGATCATCTTCCTGTTCATGGAAGGAGCGATGTCGCACGTCGACACCTTCGAACACAAGCCAACGCTGCAGGCCAGCGACGGCAAGACCGGTCCTGGCGGCGGAAAACTGGTCGCTTCGAAGTTCCAGTTCCAGCAGCATGGCGAGACCGGCGCGTGGGTCTCGGAGTTGTATCCGCATGTCGCTAAGCAGGTCGACAAGCTCTGCTTCATCCGCGGCCTGCACACCGACACGCCGGCCCATCCGCAGGCGGTGATTCAGCTCCATACCGGGGCGGCAAACGCCTCGCTGGTCCGGCCGTCCCTCGGAGCGTGGCTGCTGTATGGGCTGGGGACCGAGAATCAGGATCTGCCGGGTTACATCTCCGTGAACCCGTCGCCCAACTTCGGCGGGGCGATCAACTACGGCAGCGCGTTCCTGCCGGCCCACTACCAGGGGACGAAGATCAGCGATCTCGGTCAGCTCCCGAATCTGAACCCCAGCACCGCCGCTTCGCTGCAGCGCAAGCAGCTCGATCTGCTGCAGGATCTCAATCGCGGCCTGCAGGCCAGCCCGGCGGCGCCGACCGAGCTGGACGGCGTGATCCAGTCGTACGAGCTTGCCTTCCGCATGCAGGACAAAGTCCCCGAGCTGCTCGATATCTCCACGGAACCGCAGGGAGTCCTGGAGGCCTATGGCGTCAAACCGGGACCGGCGGGGAGCTTTGCCCGGCAGTGCCTGATGGCCCGCCGGCTGAGCGAGGCGGGGGTCCGCTTCGTCGAGATCCGTCAGCCCGGCTGGGATCACCACAACAATCTGCACAAGGGGCTCATCGCGAACTCAGCCGCGACCGATCAGCCGACGGCGGCCCTGCTGGCCGACCTCGAACAGCGCGGTCTGCTGGACGAGACGCTGGTCCTGTTTGGCAGCGAGTTCGGCCGGCTGCCGACGGCACAGGGAGTGGACGGCCGCGATCACAACATCACCGGCTATCCGATGTGGCTCGCAGGGGCGGGTGTCAAGCCGGGCTACTCGTACGGAGCGACGGACGAATTCGGCACGCACGCGGTGGAAGGCCGGATGCACACGACCGACCTGCACGCCACGCTGCTGGCGCTGATGGGCCTGGACCACGAGCAGCTCACGTACAACTATGCCGGCCGCGACTTCCGCCTGACGGACGTTGCCGGCCATGTGGTCCGGGAGATCTTTGCATAATTTGGCAGCCACACGACTTGCCCGAGCCCTCGGACGGCCACTTGGGGAGTTGGAGAGGTGGTGAGTGAGGAGTGGTGCGTGGCGAGTGAGGAGAAGAGGACGCGGAGCGTCTGAAGAGGCATTCCCGGGCGGAGCCTGGGAACGAGGGAATGCCGGTGGAGCTTGGGGTCGATCCGGCTGCGGGGGGGGATCGGGAGAAGACTCTGGCGAAGGCAGTGTCACGCTGCCGTGGATGCCGCAATTCGGCAGGCATTCACCCAATCTCGTTCGGCACGGTGCTTGCATAATCTATGGCGGCTGGGGGAAGGCGGCGAGGAGTTCTTCGTCGTCGGCCCAGCCGGTCATGTAGAGACAGACCATTTCATACGCTCGACGCGACAGGTTGCCTCCCGTCGCCAGGGCCAGGAGCAGCCCGGCGAGCAGCGAACAGTAGAGCTGGATCTCCACGCCCCGCGTCTTCGCCGAGAGCAGTTGCTGGCAGCCCAGCACCTGCTTCAGAAACCGGAAGAACAGCTCGATCTGCCACCGGCATTCATAGATTAGCACCACCTGTTCGGCCGGGAGATCCAGCAGCGTCGTGGCCAGGATCAGGCCTTCCCGCCCGGTCTGGTCGCTGCGAAGCCGCCCCTGCCTTGCCGAACTTGGTCGACCGGGCACTGGCTCGACGGTGATCCGCCGCACGACGTGATTGGTTCTTGCGGGACTGGCTCCGCTGCCGCCGCCCAGCGCGATCAGTTCATCCGCCACGACCCCCGCGGCGCGATCGGCTTCGGTGAGCGCGGGGAGTTGAACCGCATGACCGTTCGCGTCGTTGACCGGTCCCTCGACCACGCGACCGTCCCCGCGATTGAGCCGGCAGACGTAGTCGCAGCGGGCTTCGACCAGTTCGTTGAACACCACGGCCGAGCGATAGCCCCGGTCCAGAATATAAAGGTCTCCCGGCGCACCGGCGGGTTGCGGTTCGCGGGCCTGGATCTGCTGGAGCGTGACGGCGCGCTCGGAGTGCGGCCCTTTGGCCGGCTCCTCGGTGAGGGTCGAGGCCACGACCCTCTGGTCGTGAATGCGAAGCTGGGTGTGCAGCCGCCACTGGCCTTGAGAACCGCGTCCCAGCCGGGCGGCGATCTGCGGCAAGGCCGACAGCACGGTCCCGTCGACGGCGACGAGACGTTCGACGATCGGGTTGGGAAGGCGTCCCAGCCGACCGCTGCGGCTCACGCGGAACTGATGCCGGGCGAACTGGCGGCGGAGTTCGTGAACGAGTCCTTCCAGGAGCGAGGGATCGAAGACGGACGAGGCCTCGGAGAAGGCCCCGGCCGAGACCTTTTGCCCGCCGGCGAGCTGTTGGACCTTTTTCAGTCCCGAGGCTGCGACGAGCGCCCGGGCGGACTTGAGAACGGGGTTGAAGAAGCCGATCAGGAGGAGCGCGGCATACTGGCTGTAGAACAGCTGCCGGTTGCGAGCGGTGTCGCGTTCTGTCCCGCAGGGAGCCAATCGTTGCAGCAGCGGAAAGATGCGCCGCAGCAGGACGGTCCCGGCCAAAGGACCAATCAGCTCCCGCCGCTCCTCCTCCGTCAGCCCCTTCTCCGCCATCGCCACTCCCTCCGCAGGGAGAAAGACTACAATCTCAATCGGCCTGCGCAAAAAGCGTGCCGAACGAGATTGGGCGGGAGCCTGCCCTACGCGGCGGACGAGGACGTCCGCCGTACGTACCGCGATCGGCTCCGGCGGGCCGGCTTTCTTACGGCCGTCCCGCCGGAGTCCGTCTGGCGGTGATGTTGCGCCGGTGGAAGTCCCGGCGGCTCAGTCACGTTGATCAGGTTCGCCGGTTTTGCGGCCGGGTGAACGGGAAAAGCTCGACGTCGAGGCTGTGCGCACACGGGGTGCGCCCCTCGGACCGTTCTTGCGAACGGTCCGTCGCTGGGCCCTGATCAGGCCCGGTTTGACGGGAATCGTCCGGAACGCCGGCAGCGGACTGCCGACGCGCATGCTCCTATGTCCCCGTCATAAATAGCGAGTTTGTTGCGCGGAATTCACATAAGAAGTGGTTGGTGGGTCGTGGATGGTGGATGGGGAGGAGAGGGCGAAGAGGTGGTGCGTGTGGAGAAGCCGGAAGACGAAGAGGACGCGGAGCGTCTGAAGAGGCGTTCCCAGGCGGAGCCTGGGCTGCGCGAAATCCGTCGTTTTCAGGGGCAATTGGCCTCGGCGAATCGTCGCGTTTTTGTTCCACTGGGCTTTTTGTTCAAGGAGGAACGTCATGACCTGCGAAACCAGCGAAACAGCCGTCGCCCGGTATTCGTCGCCGGCGGGCAAGTTGGTGCGGTTCTTCGAGCGGAGTCGCAATCGGTGGAAGGCGAAGTCCGGCCAGTGGAAGCGAACCTGCAAGCTCCTGCAGAACCAGACCCGCGCCGTCGAGAAGAGCCGCGCGATGTGGCGCACGCGGGCCGCCGCGGCCGAACGCCGCGCGGCGGACCTGGAACGTGAGATCGCCGCCTTAAAATCCGGGCGCTGACCGGGTCGCCGACGCAGCCCCTGGCCCCCTCCCGGACGCCGTCCGACCGGCCCATCATGCGTATTCGGCAGCGGCCATCGGCCTGACGTTGCAGTTCTGTCTGGCCGGAGCGGTCAGCTTTCGCGGCTGCCGGGCGGTGGTCGAACTGCTGCGGGACAGCCTGCCCCAGTTCCGGGGGGCTCCTGCGGCCAATACTGCGGAAGCGTGGCTGCTGCGGCTGGGACTGCACGAGTTGCGGCGGCCCAAGGAATTCGCCGCCGACTGGGTGTTCCTCGTCGACCACACGCTGCAACTGGGGTCGCGGAAGTGTCTGGTCATCGCGGGGCTGCGATTGTCGGCGTGGAAAGCGCTGACGGCGCCGCTGACGCACCAGGATCTGACGCTGCTGGCGCTGCAGCCGGTCGAAAAATCCAGCGGCGAGATCGTCCAGCGGCAGCTCGCGGCTGCGGCCGGGCTGGTCGGCGTGCCGGCCGCCATCCTCAGCGACGAGGGTTCGGATCTTCTCGGCGGCGCTCAGCGTTTCCGCGAACAGCACCCGACGACGCAGGTGCTGCACGACATCGCCCACAAGACGGCGATCGTGCTCAAGCACGAACTGCTCGCCGATCCGCGGTGGATCGCGTTCGTCAAACACTGCGGGCAGACGCAGCCACGGGTGAAGCAGACGGAACTCGGACACCTTGCTCCCCCCACGCAGAAAGTCAAAGGGCGTTACTTGAACTTGGGGCCGCTGATCGGCTGGGGCGCCCGCATGCTGCGGCTGATCGACACGCCCGCGGCCGAACGTCCCGCGGGTCTCGACCTGACGCGGCTCGAGGAGAAGTTCGGCTGGATCCGCGACTTCCGGGAGGCGCTCGTGGACTGGAACGACTTGCAGGCGGTCAAGGACCACATGCTGGAGTTCCTGCGCGTGGCGGGCTACCACGCCGCCGCCGGCGAGACGCTGCGCCGGCAACTGGAGACGGTGGCCCGAACGCCTGCCGGTGAGCGTGCGGCGGCGCGGCTGGTGGAGTTCGTGAGCGAGCAGTCGAGCGGCGTGCTCCCCGGACAGAGTCTGCCGGCCAGCAGCGAAGTGCTGGAATCGCTGATCGGCAAGGGCAAGCGTTTGCAGGGCCAGCACAGCCGCGGCGGCTTTACGAAACTGATTCTGGGGATGGCCGCGTCGGTCGTGCGGATCAGCGAGGAAAAGATCTGCGAAGCCCTGAACGCCGTGCGGCATCGCGACCTGCTCGCGTGGATCGACGACCACTTAGGCAAGTCGCTGACAGCCCAGCGCCGCCAGGCCCTCCCCGTCCTTCCAGGAACAAAAGCCGGATCAACCGGGACCGCCAACAATTGACGATTTCGCGCAGCCCAGGCGGAGCCTGGGAACGAGGAGTGCTGTGGGGTTTCGAGTTGCGGGGCAGGACGCTCCAGGTTTTTGCGCGGGGCGTCGAGGCCGGCGCTTCAGATCCCATCCCCGCCCGTGAACGCGACGTCGAAGACTTCTTTGCGGGTCACCGGGGCCGTGGCGTAGACGATCGCCAGCGTGGCTTCGTCCATCCGGCGGGCGGTGTAGTTGCGGATGTCGAGCAGCACGCGGCGGAAGCGGCAGTGCCCTTCCTGGGAACAGGCTTCGTAGTGCGTGCTGGAGACACAGGCAATCGGCGCGAGCTGGCCGTCGAAGTGCCGGACCACCTGCCCCATCGTAATCTGTTCGGGCGGGCGACCGAGTTCGAACCCGCCGATCCGTCCCGGAATGCTCCGGACGATGCCGACGGACTTCAATTCGAGCATGATCTGTTCGAGGAACCGCCGCGGCACATCGTTCAGCTCGGCCAACTCCCGAATGGAAATCGGCCCTTCCCCCCGTCGTTCGACCAGCGTAAACAGAGCCCGCAGTGCATAATCCGATTTTCGCGACAGCTTCATCGCCGATTGCCCATCAAGCCGGTTGGAGATCGTTCTCAACATGCGTTGTAACGAAACGTCGGCATTGAACGCAACCCGCGGCCGGTTCAGGGCTTTCGAAGCTCAGATCACAAAGTCCTCGGGCATGAAAACCCGCATTCGCCGCGGCGAAACATACACCGTTTCGCCGATCGACGGTCGGAGATCGCTGTAGCGCTCCTGATTGAGGTCGACGTTGAGGGCGATGCCGAACTCCTCCGACCAGACCCTCAGCTTGGCAACTGAGCCGGCCGGGTTGATCTGCTGAATCTTGACCTCCAGCGAGTTCGTGCCGGCAGGCAGGCGGTGGAGATCGAGTTCGTGCGGACGGACGTAGGCCGTCGCATTCCGGCTGCCCACTTGCGGGTATTCCGGGCAGGCGATCTGCAGCCGGCCCATCAGCGCCATGCCGTTTTCGACGCGACCGTGGAACACGTTTACGTTTCCGAGAAAATCCATCACGAACGGCGTGGCGGGATGGTCGAAGACTTCCTGCGGCGTGCCGGCCTGTTCAATCCGGCCGCCGCGCATCACGACCACGCGGTCGGCGACTTCGAACGCCTCCTCCTGATCGTGAGTCACAAACACCGTCGTCAGATGGATCTCATCGTGGAGCTGCCGCAGCCATTGCCGGAGCTCCTGGCGGACCTTGGCGTCGAGGGCGCCGAACGGCTCGTCCAGCAGCAGAACACGGGGTTCGACCGCCAGCGCCCGCGCCAGGGCCACGCGCTGCCGCTGCCCCCCCGATAGCTGCGACGGGTATCGCTGTTCGAGGCCTTCCAGGCGGACCAGGTGCAGCAGTTCCCGCACCCGCTTGCCGATCGCGTCCTTGGGCTTCTTGCGGACCCGCATCCCGAACGCGACGTTCTCGAAAACCGACATGTGCCGGAACAGCGCGTAGTGCTGGAACACGAACCCCACCTGCCGATCGCGCGCCGCCGCATGCGTCACGTCTTCGTCGGCATAGCCGATCGTGCCGCTGTCGGCGGTTTCCAGGCCGGCAATGATCCGCAGCAGCGTCGTCTTGCCCGATCCGGAAGGCCCCAGCAGCGCCAGCAGTTCGCCGCCGGGAACGTCCAGGCTGACGTCGCTCAGCGCGGTGAAGGAACCGTAGGTCTTATTCAGATTTCGGACGGCGATACTCATACGGACTCCTCTTCGGCCGCGGCCTGTTCGTCGGCCCGGCTGGCCAGATCCTGGCGGGCCAGGCGTTCCAGCACGAGTTTGAATGTCAGCGTGGCCAGCGCCAGCAACGTCAGCAGCGATGCGACCGCGTACGATCCCGGGTTGTTGTATTCCTGGAACAGTTTTTCGACCCGCAGCGGCATGGTGTCGGTCTGACCGGCGATGTGCCCGGAGACTACGTACACCGCACCGAATTCTCCCATCGCCCGCGCGTTGCAGAGGATGATGCCGTAGAACAGGCCCCACTTGATGTTGGGGAGCGTCACTCGCCAGAACATCTGCCAGCCGTTGGCCCCCAGACTGATCGCCGCGACTTCTTCGTCGGATCCCTGGGCCTCCATGACGGGGATCAATTCCCGCGCCACGAAGGGCAGCGTCACAAAAGCCGTGACAAGAATCAGCCCCGGCAGCGAGAAGATGAGCTGAATGCCGTGATCCTTCAGCCACGGACCGAGATAGCCCTGGCGGCCGAACAGCAGCATGAACATCAGCCCCGCCACGATCGGCGAAATCGCAAACGGCAGATCGATCAGCGTCGTCAGCAGCGTCCGTCCCGCGAAGCGGAACCGCGCGATCGCCCAGGCCGCCGCCAGGCCGAAGATCACATTCATCACCACAGCGGCCGGAGCGACCAGCAGCGTCAACCAGATGGCGTGCCGCGTGTCTTTGTCGGCGGTCAGGTTCTTCCAGTAAGTCCCGGCCCCCGCGGCGAAGGCCTCGTAAAACACATTGGCCACGGGGATCACCACCAGCAGCCCCAGCGTGCCGATCGCCAGCGCGATCAGCGTCCAGCGGAGCCACCACGGATCTTCCTGAGACCGCCGGCCGGTGGCGTGCCCCGCCGCTGCGACCAGCCCGCCCGGTTTAAGCGCCATAGCGCGACACCCTCCGTTCCAGCAAGTTGATCACGGCCAGCATCGCGAACGACGCCACCAGCAGCACCACGGCGATCGCCGTCGCTTCGGCGTAGGCGAATTCTTCGAGCCGGGAGACGATCAGCACCGGAGCGATCTCGGTCTTGAAGGGCATGTTGCCCGAGACGAAGACCACCGACCCGTACTCCCCCAGCGCCCGCGCGAACGTCAGCGCGAAGCCCGTCAACAAAGCCGGATAGAGCGGCGGCAGAATCACCCGGCGAAAGGTGAACCAGCGCGAAGCCCCGAGGCACGCCGCGGCGTCTTCGACCTCGGCATCCAGGCTTTCGAGGACCGGTTGCACCGTCCGGACGACGAACGGCAGGCCGATGAACGACAGCACCAGCACGATCGCCAGCTCGGAGTAGGCCCCCTTGATCCCCAGCGGGACCAGAAACTGCCCCAGCCAACCTTTTTCGACGTACAGATTCGAGTAGACCAGCCCCGCCACGGCCGTCGGCAGGGCGAAGGGGAGATCGACCAAGGCGTCGAAGACCGACTTCAGCGGGAACTCGTACCGCACCAGCACCCAGGCCAGCAGCAGCCCCAGCCAGCAGTCGATGACCGAGGCCGCCAGCGACGTGCGGAGCGTCAGCCAGTAGGCCGCCTGCGCCCGGTCGGTCCAGACCGCCCGGAAGAACTCCGCCGCCGTCAGCGAACTCGCCTTCAGAACGCACGCTGCGAGCGGTACGAGGACCAGCGCCGCCAGATACAGCACCGTCCAGCTCACGCTCAGTCGAAATCCCGGCAGAATCCGCCGTGCCGCCATGTTCTCCACCCCTTGTCAGACCGTCGTCAGCCGCTGCGTTGTCGCTCACGGCCGCGGGCTATTTGTCGGCCCCGCGGCTGGCCGGGTGGTAAATCTGATCGAAGATTCCGCCTTCGGCGAAGAACGTCTTCTGCGCTTCGTCCCAGCTTCCGGAGATCTTCGACAGCGGAAACAGTTCGATCGTCGGGAACTGCCCGGCGTGCTTCGCCAGGATGTCCGGGTCGGTCGGCCGAAAGAAATGCTTCGCGATGATTTCCTGACCGGCGGGCGTGTAGAGGAACTTCAGATAGGCTTCGGCGGCGTTCCGCGTCCCCTTCTGATCGACAACCTTGTCGACGACCGTCATGTGAGGTTCGTGCAGAATGCTGATCGAGGGATAAACGATTTCGACGGCGCCCTTCGACTCCTGGACTTCGAGGTAGGCTTCGCTCTCCATCGCCAGATGGACGTCGCCGATCCCTTTCTGGGCGAACGTCGTCGTCGCCCCGCGGGCGCCGGTGTCGAGGACCGGCACCTGCAGGTAGAGTTTGCGGAGCAGTTCCCGCGCATCCGCTTCGGAACCGCCCCGCAGGACGACGCTACCCCAGGCGGCCAGCAGGCTCAATCGGCCGTTGCCGGACGTCTTGGGATTGGGGGTGATGATCTCGGTGCCGGGCCGAACCAGGTCGCCCCAGTCCTTGATCGCCTTGGGGTTTCCCTTGCGGACCACAAACACCACGGTGGAGGTATAGGGGAGCGAGCGGTTCGGCAGCCCGTCGTCCCAGCCTTCACGGAGCAGTCCCTGCTTGCGGAGGGCGTCGGTATCGGGCCAGAGCGACAGCGTCGCCACATCGGCTTCCAGGCCGTCGATAATGGCCCGGGCCTGACTCCCCGACGCGGCGTGCGACTGCTTGATCTCCAGGTCCACCCCGGTCTCC
This sequence comes from Planctellipticum variicoloris, assembly GCF_030622045.1. Lineage (NCBI taxonomy): Bacteria > Pseudomonadati > Planctomycetota > Planctomycetia > Planctomycetales > Planctomycetaceae > Planctellipticum > Planctellipticum variicoloris. The sequence continues at coordinate 3,734,156 of NZ_CP130886.1, forward strand.
GCTTTGTACAGCGGGACGAAGGCCTCGTTGAGATCCCGCCAGAGCTCCCGGGTGGGATCGTAAGAGACGTTGAGCAGTTCGAGCCTGGCGGGCGCCCCGGCCGCCTTTTCCGGGCTTGGGCCACTGCAACCGGCCAGCAGCAGCAGCAGGGCGAAGAACAGCGTCAGCGAACGTTCGGGAGCGGGCATTGGGCCACCATCACTTCGGGCTGGAAACAGATGTCACGGCGAAGAGAGATCGACCGTTCGGCCAACCCCACGATAATTCCATGACTTTATTGGTGGTAGTTTGTCGGAGAGCAATGGCGGATGCAACCATAACCGGCGGAATCTGCCTCCCGACAACGCAAAGCACGGAGGAATCCCTGACGAAATTCTTCGTTAATCGTTTTGTGACAGACATTTGAGGCACATTGCGCAATGGACTGAGCCGGATGAATCGTAGATGGGATTTCGCGTGGCGGCGGTTTGGGTTGGCCTGGAAAAATCTCCGACTGCTTCAGTGCGGACTCTTGACAATCCGGCGATCACAAATACAATCCCGACTCAATTGGTGATCGAATTGTCGATTTCATTGCCATCGGAATGACGCCTGCAACCCGCAAACTCGGAATGCCGCACCGGCCGTCAAATCAGGGCCATCGCCGGAAAGGGAAAACCATGCTGTGTTGTCGCTGAGCCCCTCCCTCCCCCTCGACATCCGCCAGCTTTCGTGCATCAACCACAACCGAGAAGATTCGGAGATCCGCCGTGAAGAAACTGTCTGTCCCGCCGATGAAGCCGAGCCCGCTGCGGGCGGCCTTCACCCTGATCGAGCTGCTCGTCGTGATCGCCATCATCGCGATCCTGATCGCGCTGCTCCTCCCCGCCGTCCAGCAGGCCCGCGAAGCTGCGCGGCGCACGCAATGCCGTAACAATCTCAAGCAGATCGGGCTGGCCTTCCACAATTTCGAGAGCACCTACACCTACTTGCCGACCAGCCTGCGTCCGCCCACCGCCAACACGGTCCGACTGGCCCTGCTCACCGAATTGCTCCCCTACATCGAACAGGCCCCGTTGTTCAACAATTACAACCAGACGATTAACTGGAGCGTCGGGACCAACATTCCGATCTCGCAGACGAGAATTGCGGCCTTTCAGTGCCCGTCCGACGTCGATGCGGGGGTGCTCGACACGGCGCCGCCCGGAAGTGCGTTCACTCCCAATATCGCGTCGACGAGCAGCTACTCCCCGATCTTTGGAATCGCCCCCGGAGTCTTCACGATCACCCTGGGGATTCCCGCCCCGGGCACGTTCGTCGACCCGGCCGAACAGGCGCAGGGACTGGCCGCTCCTTACACGTACGTGGCGGGGTTCTTCCCCAAGAACGCGACCATCGATCCCGTCACCGGCCTGAAAACGCGACAGGGCAGGAAATTCCGGGACGTCACCGACGGTTTGAGCAACACCATCGCAATCGCGGAGTCCGCCGGGCGCCCCTTCGTCTATGTGCGGGGTCCCAAGAAATTGACGGGGGGGAACGCGCTGGTCGACACGGATTCCGCGTCGTCCAGCACCGACCGGCTCAACTCGGGGGGCTGGTCGCGCCCCGCCAGCGACATCATTATTTTTGGCGAGACTCCCGCCGCGACCGGCGTGCTGGGGGGAGCGATCGCGATTAATGCGACCAACGGTCACAACATCCGCGGGCAGTCTTACGGCAGCGCTGGAATCGCTTCAACGATCCTCGGGCTGCCGATCGCCACCCACGGTACGGGCTCGCCATTCTCGTTCCACACCGGCGGAGCCCACTTCACGACGGGCGACGGGGCCGTCCGGTTCGTCAGCGAGAACGTGGACTTCCGGACCTTCGTCGGTCTCTGCACCCCCTCCGGCGGAGAAGTCCTGGGCGAGTTCTAGAGAGTCGTCGCGCGTCGCGTTCCGGGAGCGCAACTCTCCCGGAATGCTCTCCATCGAAGCCAGAGAGGCGCCCCGGCGAACGGGGCGCCAGCTCGGCTCCGATTCGTACGGAACAGGGAAATTCGCGGGGGAAAACTCCGACTCGATGGCCTGCGACCGACGGGCCGGGTGACGAATTTCGAGACTGGAAGGTCACAGAAGCATGTCTGCAGAACGTCTCTCATCCCGCGGAATGTCGGCCCTTTGCGGCCTGCTGTCGATCGTGCTCGTCTGCGGCTGCGGAAAGAGCAAGCCCTGGGACAAAGTCGTCCCTGTCAAAGGCGCGGTGACCTATAAGGGGAAGCCGGTGAAAGACGCGGAGCTGGCCTTTTTTCCGGTTGTGGAGGAAGGCTTTCCCGAGTCGGTTCGTCCGTGGGCCAAAACGAGCGAGAACGGCGAGTTCGCCGTTTCGACCTACAACAACGGCGACGGCGCACCGACGGGGCGATACAAAGTGACCGTGATTCACCATGAGATCGTCATCTCCGGAGGATCGATGGGCTCGAAGCCGAACGATCTCCCGAAGAAGTACGCCTCGAAAGACTCCACGGACCTGGTGATCGACGTCGCCGAGGGAGAAACGACGCTCCCGCCGTTTGAGTTGAAGTGAATTCGGGGTTCGCCCGCGACGAAGAATTCCGTCCCCGAACGACGAGCCAACGGCTGACTGCAGCCTGGCGGAATTCAGGGAGACTGGGCGGCGGATTTCGAGTCCCGGGACTCTGAACGATCTCGCCCAGCGCGCTGGGGGCGGCCCAAAGCGGCCGACCCCAGCCACCCCAATTCAGATTCCATTTGCGTGTAACAAAGCCTTAGATGTCGATATTCACGGTGATCCCCTGATCGACGATTTCGACCGTCTTCGGAGAAGTCTTCGGGCTGGTCCACTCCTTCGGGAACGGATACTTCACCTGGGGCATCCCGCCAAACTTCCTCCCTTCTCCCGACAGTCGGGTGGCTTCCTCCAGCGAGATCGGACCTTCCTTGATGGCGCCGCCGCCGAGCACGACCTTGAACTTGCCCGCCGTGGCGCCGCGGTCGCCGTTGGTTGCGATCTTGAAATTGCCCTCCTCGTCGGTCACGCCCGAGCAGGGCTGGGCCTTCGAAGTCGTATCGGCGGGCATGAGCTGCACGACGATTTCCTTGAGCGGCTTGCCATCGACTTTCAGGTTGCCGGTGACGGGATACAGCTTCGGCGGGGCGATTCCCGGCGACGAGCACCCCAGCACGCACAGCAACAGCAAACCGATCGAACGACGCATTGGATTTCTCCTCATGTCAGGGTTGTGGAACATGGTCGAGCCAGATTCTTCCAAAGGTCCTGCCGGCGGTCGGACTCCTCGGATTGGTTTCATTCTATGATTCATTCTAACGCGGCGACGCCCGTTGCCGCAGCGCGACGGTGACTTCGTCGTCGCCGACCAGTTCGGCCAGTTTGAGCAGCGACCGGCTGAATTCCGGGTCGTCGAACCCCTCTTCCGAGCGATTCATGGTCATGATGGCGGTGCTCAGGTCTTTGGAGACTTTGTAAATCTCCAGATATCTGGCGGACTCGTCGGGGCGGCCGAGCCGTCGCAGCAGGTCATGCAATTGAAAGTGTATCTGCCACCAGTAGGGATCGAGGGCAAACGCCCGCCGCAACGATCGTTCGGCCGATTCCAGATCGCCAAGCGCATCTTCGCACCAGGCGCGAGCCCTCCAGAACCGCGCGTCCGCATCGGCCCGGTCGCTTGGAACGGCCTGCAACAGCATCTGCACACGTTCCAGGTCTCCGTCGGTGATGCTGCGATTCAGAAAATACGCCACCAGTTCCAGATTGTGCGGGTACTTCAGCAGCAGCTCTTCCGCCGGAGGAATGTGCTCGAAATCCGCCGCCCGTTCGAGGTCCGACTTGGCCTGCGACGTGTAAACCTGCAGCGCCTGCGCGACCTGAAAAGTCTCGTCGTCGGGATCGCCTTCGAGCCAGCGCGTATTGTGACGATAGAGCGAACCGCTGTAGAACCAGCTTGCACTGACCAGATAGACGTAGGACTCCGGACTCTCGCGACGGACCTCGATCGCCCGGCGGATCCGGCGAACCATCTCCGCCCGCTGCAGGGTCATCGCGTCGAAGAAGATGACCTGTTTGTGCGCGATCAGCACGCGAGGCTCCAGTTCCAGCACTTCATCGCAGGTCCGCAGGCCGTCCCAAGGGCGATTCAACTGTTCGAACTCCGCGACAGCCTTGCGAACCAGAGCACCCACCGCACGGCGATCGTCCCGCGGAACGCGATCGAGATATTGCACTACGCCGGCCCAGTCCTCGAGCCCTTCGGCCGCGCCGGCCCGATACAACCACGGTTCCGCCCTTGCCGGCTCAATGTTCGACCATTTTTCCGACAGCTCCGACAGCTCCCGCCACTTCTGGCGGGTGCTGAGCTCGCGGCACTCGCGATTGAAGTCAGCGACGGACACGCCGCGCCAACTCGAATAAAACCATCGACCGGCGGGCGCGCCGACCATCAACGCGAGCAATGGCAGCAACAACCAGCGCAGCCGAACCCGCCGCCACGGTCGCCGAAGCGACTGCAACTCCTCCTCGCGAGCTGATTTTACGACGGACTGTTGCATCGACATCACTCGTTCTCGCGTCCGCTGCAGAACACGATTGCCGGCGTCCTCAAGACTTTCCACGCGGGTCGCACGGTCGGAAGACGGACAACACCATCAGACCGCTGCTCGATCGATTCTACGACGCCATCCTTACGTTCCGCTCTCACTCCGTCGATCTCCCTGCAACGGTCCCTCCTCGCCGCGGGATTGTCGCAGTATCAGTTCGCGATTGACCGGCTGCGCCATGAGCGTCTGCCGCGAACCGTCGGGCCAGCGAATTTCCAGGTCCGCCGGCGACGCATCGACTCCCAACCCGAAAATCAGCGAGTCTTCGTGCGCGGAGCAGTAGCTGACGCCTCCGGCCAGCTCCTGAGTGAACGTCGCCTGTCCCTGGCGCAGCACGACCCGGGCGCCGATTCCGCGGCGATTGCCGGTCGCGATGCAACGCAGTTTCAGCCAGTTTCCTCGTTTCGAGTCGTTGCGGAGAATGGCCGTCGGCGAGTTCTGGTGGACTACGGCCAGATCCCAGTCCCCGTCTCCATCGAAGTCGCCTCGCGCCGCGCCGCGGCCGATTCGTTTCTGCGCAAAGAAGGCGCCGGCCGTGGACGAACACTCGACGAAGCGAGGTCCTTCAAAGCTGAAGAGCTGCGGCGCCATTTCGTAGTCGTCCCCCTTCTGCCGCCAGTCGTCGACGTGCCCGTTCGTGACAAAAATGTCTTCGTGACCGTCCTGATTGAAGTCAGTCATGATCGTCCCGAATCCCAGATTCTTCAGGGTCGGCGTATGGAGGCCCGCCAGCCCGGTGATGTCCTGGAAACCCGTTGGGCCGAGGTTCTTGTAAAGCGTGTTCGATTCTTTGGTGAAATGCGTGCAGTAGAGATCGAGCCACCCGTTCCGGTCGTAATCCCCCAGTGCGACTCCCATACTGGCCTGTGCATGCCCGTCTCGACTCACGGCGCACCCCAGCAGATGGGCCGACTCGGCAAACCGCCCTGCCCCGTCGTTGACGAACAGAAAGTTCGGCGTGGTGTCGTTGGCCACATAGACGTCGGGAGAGCCGTCGTTGTTCAAGTCCGCGATCACAACCCCCAGGCCCTTGTTCTCAGGCCCGAACAGCCCGCGCGCACGCGCCTCCGCAGTGAAGGTCCCGTCTCCCTGGTTGAAGTAGCATTCGTCCGGGACCCCATCCACATGCATCGGATGGCACGTTCCCGGTTTGTCGGCGGTGCCGCACGGAATCGGATGATAGGGATCGTAGTCCACGTAGTTGCAGACGTAGAGATCGAGATCGCGGTCTCCATCCAGGTCGGCCCAGGCCGAACTGGAGCTCCACAGAGCGTTGGCCACACCGGCTGCGACGCTGACGTCCTGGTACGTCCCGTCTCCCTGATTCCGCAACAGCGAATTGGGTCCCACGTTGGTCACATAAATGTCGTCAAAGCCATCGTCGTCGAAGTCGGCGACCGACACTCCCTGACCGTACCCGGTTTCGACGATTCCAGACGAGAGGGCTACCGGTTCGAAGCGACCGGTGCGAACCTGCCGAAACAGTTGGTCCAGCGGTTCGCCATTCCGGTCCTCGGCCGCGGGATTCCCCCCCTGACACAGGTAGAGATCGAGCAGGCCGTCGCCATCGTAGTCCAGCCAGCCGGCGCCTCCCCCGGTCGCTTCCACCATCAGCACGCGTCCCGAAGCGCCGTTGGCGTACGTGAACGCGACCCCAAGCTCCGCCGCAACTTCCTGAAACTCGGGAAATGTGGTCAGGCGATCCGGGGCCGGCTTAACGGAGCGTACCGGGAGAACAACGGGCGGAGCCGGAGCAACGACTTTCTGGGGAACTGCTACGACGACATCGATGGACGAGGCGTCCTCGGCCCCGCACCCCGACAGAACGCCGAACAGCAGCGCACCACGCAATACTTCCCGGAATGCCGAGGACTTTGCGACCATTGTCGTTGGCGTTTGCAGCAGATGAAGACAAAGATCTCGCCGCCAACAAGGCTGTCGGCGGCGAGATCCCGTTCAGACGCATCCTGACGCAGCGATCGGAAGTTCTTAGAACTCACCGGCCGGGACGCCAGCACCGCGAGTTGCGATGGCCTGCAGCGTATTGATCCCGATGTTCTCGCTGAGGAACCGGACGGCACCGTCCGCCATCAGAATGTGAGCGCCGCCCACATGCGTGCTGCTGATCCCGTGGCACTGATTGGGATCGGCGTAGCCGTAACTCTGGTTCACGAGGTTTGCGGCGGTTGTGACCTGCATCGAACCGGCCCAGCCAACGTCCCCTGCGTAACTCTGAGGCTGCTGTTTGCCAACCGACCAGTGATGATCTTCCATGACAAGGATCGTATTGGACGTTCCATCGGTGATGTCCCGAATCTTCGCCGTCCCCATGAAGCTGAAGACGCCATTCATGCTCTGCAAGTAGTTCTGCGAGTTGCCTTCTCCCCAGGCGTCCAGCGGCTGCCCGATGGTTTCCGTCCCAGTCTTCGTCAGCGGAATGCCTGGAACTCGTCCATCCTGCACCAGGCAGGATCGCCAGTCACCAGCGATGAACCCCAAGTTGCCGCTATAGTCGCTCCGACCGACCTGCATGTTGTTGTAAACGCCGCCACCGCTGCACCCGGCTACGGAGACGTTGACCTTGTTCGGCTGAGGATTGCTGGGACACATCAGGGCGGTGATCACGTTGGAAGCCGCAGTCGTGTTCTGCTGGGACGTCCAGCCAAAACTCCCGCCACTGCCCGAGCGATCGCTGAAATTGAACTGGTTGTAAAGGGGGGCCTGATCGAGGTATGGCAGGGCCATGACGATCCAGCCGAAGGCGCCATAGCCCTGCTGCCAGTTGCCGCCGGTCATTTCCGAAACAGGGCGGCCATCGTAGTTCTGAGGGAACTGGCCGAACGTGTCGTGATAATTGTGACAGGCCAGGCCGAGCTGCTTCAGGTTGTTCTTGCACTGAGTCCGGCGAGCCGCTTCGCGGGCCTGCTGCACAGCCGGCAGCAGCAGCGCGATCAGAATCGCGATGATGGCGATCACGACGAGCAGCTCAATCAACGTAAAGCCGCGCCACTTCGATCTCGTCATTTTGGTGCATCCTCAAAAGCAAAAAATGGAAGGAAAGATCACCCCGCAAGGGCCGCCGACGAGAGTCCGCCTGATGGCTTGCCGCAGGATTTGCAAAATCGCCAACGGAAAAATTCGACTGAGAAACCGAATGCAGAAACCGTCGATCACGACCTTAGGATGCCTGAAACCGACAGGCTTGATTCGCCCCGACCCGGAAAGCAAAAATGAATTTTTGAACACGGCAAATCGCCGTTGATAAGCTCGTACGATACCCAGTATTCGCTGAATCTTAAAGAAACCCAACCCCTCCAGCCTTACAACTCAGGAAGGCTGGTGGAGATCGGTCGAGATGACGACCTGACGTTCGCAGATTGCAGTTGGACGTCGAATCGACGAAGACTAATCGATTCCAGACAAGCAGGTCAAACACAAAGTCTGGCGACAAAAGCAAATTTTTCGAAAAACTCCGCCAGCAAGCCGTGAAGCGGGTCGAAAAATGCCGCAGAGCCCTCGGTTCCGCCGCCAAATCGGTGTCGGCGGCCGTCCCGAGACGCCAATTTGCGGCAAAACGCGCCTCCCGAGGAGCAGTTCGAGTTCCCCCCGGAATTCAGGCGTGAAAAACGACGCCGATTCCGCACGATGGCATTTCATTCTTCGATCAGCAGCAGCTTTCGACCGGTCGGAACGTTCGCGACGGACGTCGTCGCACCAGTTGGCCAGGCAACTTCCACGGATTCCGCCACCGTGGCCGCCCCCAGTCCGAACGACAAGGTGCGATCGCTCGTCGAGAGATAACTGCCGCCTCCCGTCACAATTCTGACTTGCCGCTGATGTCCCGCGACGACGGTCACGCGGGCGCCGATGGCAGATCGCGGGCTGTCGCGGCCGACGAGACGGACCGAGAGCCAGTTCGGAAGTTCCGTTTCGTTTCGCAGCAGCGCCGCCGGCTCATTGGTATGCGTGACGACGAGATCCGTTGCTCCATCGGCATCCAGATCGCCGCTGGCTACGCCGCGGCCAAGATGCCGGCGTCTGAAATAGTCGCCCGCCTGCGACGCGATGTTTCGCAATCGCCGTCCACGATCATTCCAGAAGAGGTAAGGGAGTTGCTGACGGTCTTTGCCGGAATTCGGCGGAAGGACATGCCCGTTCGCGCAGAAGATTTCGGGGTAGCCATCGCCGTCCAGATCCTGAATGACGGTTCCGAAGCCGACGGCCTCGGAACCGACCGCGGTCACGCCGTAGGCGCGGCTGGAGTGCGAGAAGATGCCGGTTCCCAGATTGCGATAGAGGGCAAAGCTCTCGTGCTCGAAATTGGCCACCCAGAGATCGGGATTGCCATCGACGTCGAGGTCGCCGATCGCGACTCCCATGCTGCCGTCCGACTCCCCCTTCTCTCCCAGAGCCACGCCGTTCTCAATGGCGGCCTCGCGATATCGTCCCGTCGGCTGCGACTCATAAAGACGATTCGGAAGAGTATCATTGGCGACGTAGATCTCAGGCCGTCGATCGCAGTTCAGGTCGGCGATCACGACTCCCAGAGTCTTGCCGACTTCCCGAAAGCCAAGTTCGGCGCCCGCTTCACGAAATGTTCCGTCGCCGTTGCTCAGGTAAACGGCGCACGGCAACCCCTGGAATCGGTGGGGATCGCAGATCAGTCGCTGCCGGCTTCTCGCGTCGACGCAGACGGGATTGTTCTGGAAGGACCAGTTGACGTAGTGGCCCACGAACAGATCGAGAATCTGGTCTCCGTTCAGATCCGCCCAGCCGGCGGCCAGACTCCACAGCGAATCGTCCAGACCAGACTCGACCGTCCAGTCGATGAACGTGCCGTCGCCCTGATTGCGGAACAGTTGCAGGCCTCCCCAGCCTGTGATCAGCAGATCCGGAAAACCGTCTTCATCGGCGTCGGCCGTCCACATTCCGTGGTGATAGTGACGGATCGGGGCCAGGCCTGCAGCGTGGGTGACGGACTCGAATCTCCAGTCGGAGGTCTGGCGAAACAAGGCGATCGGCAGCGGCAGTATCTGGCGCTCCGGACCGAAATGTCCCCCTCCCGCGAACCACAGATCCGGCTGGTCGTCGAGATCGTAGTCGTCGACTGCGCAGCCCGTCCCGAATGTTTCCAGGATGACGAACAGCCCCGCCTCCTCGCCGTTTCTTCCGGTCCAGTCCACTCCGCTCGACTCAGCCACATCCTCGAAATGAATCGTTCTCGCATCCGCGGTCGGAGCCCCGGCGCGTGGACCCGCAGGGGCGCGTGCATCTTTCTCCGCGGCCGGCTCCGCGGGCGACGTCCAGCAACCGCTGGTTGCAACCACCACAACGGCGACGAGCTCCCACCAGCCGCTCCGCAGACTGCTCGGAGAAATGTTCAACATGCCGACCATCCAGACAATGGGAGAGACAGCGACAGCACGGGGCGGTCGCTCAACGAAGTCATGAAATGGGAAAAGGGCGAGTCTCGGACAGGCGGCAAAACGAGGGTTGTGCGCCGAAACGGAAATTGTCGATCGGATGCTAATGCGGGCCGGTCGTCGTGACAGAAGTGCCTGGGTATCGGTCCGGGGAAGATTTCGTAGTCTGAGGATTCCCCGACGCGCAATTCGCATGGTGATCGGCCAGGACTTCATCCCCTGTCAGCCGGTACAATTCGGCCAGTGCCCTGTGCGCCGGAAGATAATCCGGCGCCACGAGCAACAGGTGCTGATACCAGCGGATGGCGTCGCGGCGGGAAACATATTTGGCCGTGATTCCGGCGATCTTCATCCGCAGTTCCAGACTGTCCGGCTGAAGCTGCAATTGTTTCTCAAGGCTCAGCAGCTCATCGAGCTGCGGCCGCGACTCCGCCACGAAGGCGAAGAGCGGCTCAGCCTCGGCGGCGCGACCGCACGCTTTCAGCGCCCGGGCCAGCGAGTTGGCGAGATTGGCATGCTCGGGGACGGATCGCCGGGCTTTTTCGAGGATCGGCACCGCCGCCGTCGCGTCTCCCGCCGACAGCAGCACTTCGCCATAGGCCATTTGCGTGGCGAAATCATCGGGGTTCCGATCCGAGGTCTCCCGCAGCAGACGGATCGCCTCGTCCATCTCTCCGTTCGTCGCCGCACATTGCGCCAGTCCCTGAATTCCCGCGAGGTCGTCGGGGCGCCGGCGCAGGTACTCCTGGTAGAGCGGAATCGCCTCGGCGGTTTTCAGCCGCGCCAGCTGGGCCGTCGCCAGCGCCAGACGGCAGTCATCGTCATCGGGCGCCAGCGCCAGTGCTTCACGATAGGCGTCCTCCGCGGCCTTCCAGTTGAGCAGCGACTGAAACAGGCGTCCCGTCAGGATCAGCGGCTCCGGGTCGCGGGGATAATCGGCATGCCACAGGGCGAGAGTCTTTCGAGCCTGGTCCAGGTTGTGGCGCAGCATCGACCAGGTGTAATACGCGCGGGCGATTTCCGGCCCATCATCGCGGGGATCGCGCAACAGCACCGGCCACTGGGACTGCATCGCCGCAAACTGACTGGCCTGCGCCATGGCCAGCAGTCGTTCCCGCGCCAGTTTCGCGGGGGTCGCTCCCAGTTGAGCGGCCTGTTGCAGCTTGCGTTCCACGTCCTCGAAGTCGCCGAGCCGACGCGCGACTCGAATCTGCAGCAGACAGGTCCGGGCGTCCGCTTTTCGGCCAAGCCACAGACTCCGCTCGATCCAGTCCGCCGCCGCGCCGGAATTGCGCTGCAGCAGGCACGCCTCGGCCCGCCCGAGGCAAAGCTCTCCCCAGCATCCGGCCAGCGCCGCCAGGGCGGCTGCAACCGCAGCAAATGCGACAGCCGCTCGCCAGCGCTTCAGAACAGTCCGTAGCTGCCACGAGTCGAACACGCCGCATTCCTTCCGGACAATCCCGAGCACCCAGCGTCTCAGCCTTTAAGAAACGTCCGAGTCGCCGCGTCAACGCCAAGAATTTGGGCGCCACTGGCGGCTCGTCCGCCAGCGCTCCTGGATTCATCTCCTCGTTCCCAGGCTCCGCCTGGGAACGCCGTCTTTGGACGCTCAGCGTCCTCCTGGCTGGCGCCTCGTTGGCAGTCAGATGCCAGACGAGGCGGAGCCTCGCAAGAGGGCGTTCTCAGGCGGAGCCTGGGAACGAGGAAAGTCGAAGACGCCTAGCTTACGCGACTTTTGAGACAGATCCAGAGGCAAATCTTTGCTTTGTGGATCGACCGCCGGACTGACCCGCTCTTCCGTTCAGACAGTCGTCTCAGAGGCAGACCGTGGGGCGAGATCGACAAGTGCGCGCGTGAATACAATTCCTGGTCCGCAGCACTCAGGAAATGCTCCTCGGAGGGAGTCATTGAGCAGCGCCGCAACGACGATTTTTCGGCTGTCCTGTCGCGTCAGACGCTGGCGAGGCGCACTCGCGGCGGACAAGCGACTTCGATACGGCTTCGGCCGCCAGAAATGCAGCGCACGTCTCCGGGACGCCGCGAATGCGGCACAGACCGCAACCTGCGGACTCGCACTCTTAGAACGTGCGAGTCCGCAGGCGTAGCTTGGGTCTCCGGAGCCGCCGGCAACCGGGACTATTGCCCGCTCGACCGGCCGATCAGCGCGCGAGCCTGTTCGCAGACGTTGTCGACGGTGAAACCGTAGTTTTCCAGCATGAGATTGCCCGGCGCCGAAGCCCCGAAGCGGTCGATGCCGATCACGGCGACCTGCCCCCCGAGGCAGGAGTGCCAGCCCAGCGGCATCCCGGCCTCGATCACAAGCCGGGGAACGCCGGGAGTGACGACCTGCTGCCGGTAGGCTTCCGGCTGCGCTGCAAACAGCTCGCGGCAAGGCATGCTGACGACGCGGGCCTGGATCCCCTCCGACGCCAGCCGCTCGCGCGCCGACATTGCCAGATGAACTTCGGAACCGGTGGCGATCAGCAGCAGATCGGTCCGCTCCTTCGACGGGGAGTCCTGCAGCACATAGCCGCCGCACTGCGTTCCCGCGGCAAGCCCCGGGTAGCTCGCCAGGTCGAGGACCGGAAGTCCCTGTCGCGTCAGCACCAGCGCCACCGGGCCGGACTTGCGCTCGATCGCCATTTTCCAGGCGACGGCGGTCTCGTTCGCGTCGGCCGGTCGGAGGACCATCATGCCGGGGACGGACCGCAGGCCGATCAGTTGTTCGACCGGCTGATGAGTCGGACCGTCTTCGCCCATCGCAATGCTGTCGTGCGTGAAGACGTAAATTGCGGGGAGGCTGTTCAGTGCCGCCAGACGCATCGGCGGGCGCATGTAATCGCTGAAGACCAGGAACGTCGCACCGAACGAAACAAGTCCGCGGTGCAGCACCATCCCGTTCAGAACGGCCCCCATCGCATGTTCGCGGATCCCGAAGTGAATATTCCGGCCGGCCGGGGTGTCCGGCTGGAAGCTGCCCACGCCCTCCATGAACGTGAAGGTGCTGGGCGCCAGATCGGCCGATCCGCCGATGAGCTCGGGGAGGCTTCCCGCGAGAGCGTTGAGGCAGCGCCCCGAAGCCGCGCGCGTCGACAAGGCCCCCTTATCGGTCGTGAAGACCGGCAGAGCCGCGGCCCAGTCGGCCGGTCGCTCGCCCTTCATAACACGATCAAATTCCGCCGCCAGTTCCGGGTAGGCCTTGCGATACGCCTCAAACCGCGTCTCCCAGTCCGATTGCCACGTTTTTCCGCGCACGAGGAACTGCCGGAAATGCTCCGCAGCTTCGGCGGGAACGTGAAACAGCGGCTCGACGGGCCAGCCCAGGCGTTCTTTGGTCAAACGCACTTCGTCGACCCCCAGCGGCTCCCCGTGAGCCGCCGCGGTGTCCTGTTTGTGGGGGCTGCCGAAGCCGATGTGCGTCCGGACGTTGATCAGCGACGGCCGATGCTTCTCGTCGCGGGCCGTCTGGAGAGCCGCCGCGACGGCGTCGAGGTCGTTGCCGTCCGCCACGTGCTGAATGTGCCAGCCGAAGGCGGCAAACCGAGCCGCGCGATCTTCGGTGAACGCGATGTCGGTCTTGCCTTCGATCGTAATGTTATTGTCGTCGTAGAGGACGATCAGCTTTCCGAGCTGCAGATGGCCGGCCAGCGAGGCCGCCTCGGAGGAGATCCCCTCCATCAGGTCGCCGTCACTGGCCAGAACGTACGTGAAGTGATCGACGACGGCATGCTTCGGCCGGTTGAACCGAGCCGCCAGAGCGACTTCCGCGATCGCCATGCCGACGCCGTTCGCCAGCCCCTGCCCCAGCGGACCGGTCGTCGCCTCGACGCCGGCCGTGTGACCGTATTCCGGGTGCCCCGGGCAGCGGCTGCCCCACTGCCGGAACTTCTGCAGTTCGTCGAGCGGCAGGTCGTAGCCGGTCACGTGCAGCAGCGCATACAGCAACGCCGAGCCGTGGCCGGCCGAAAGAATGAACCGGTCCCGGTCCGGCCAGGACGGATTGGCGGGGTTGATGCGCAGGGAACGGTCCCAGAGGGAGTAGGCCATTGCCGCGGCTCCCAGCGGCAGGCCGGGGTGACCGGATTTCGCCTTCTGCACCATATCGACGGCCAGAAAGCGCAGAGTATTGACGCACAACGCATCGACATCGGTCGATGGGGAGACGGTTTCGCTCATCGGACAGATTCCTTGGTAAGTTCAGAGGCCACGGGCTCGGTAATTCTTGCCGCAAATGCGTTTTCAAGCCATAGACACGGCGGCGAAAACGGAACCTGATCGACGGATGCATCAACTTCGATGCGGGAAATCGGCGACACTGCCGGGCCGGGAACGGGTTCCCATCCTGCCCGCCGACAGAATCCAAAGCAATGTCCAACCCGACCTGACCTTGCGTCCAGGATCACGGGAACCACAAGGAGTCGGGCATAGAACCGGCAGAGGATCTGGAATCCGTCGGCACGGCCGTGGAAAAACGAGTCGTGTCGACAGGCGGCACGCGGCTATTCCGGAGGCTGCAGACTGCGTGCCGGAGGCAGGGCCGCCATGATGGCGTCCAACTCCTGACGCAGTCGCATCATCGGAATCTCATTGTGAGTCGCACCGGAAACCTCGACGAATCGTGCGTTTGGCGCCCCCTGCGCCAAGGCCCGCCCCTGGCTCACAGTGACGATCGCATCGTCGGCGCCGTGGTTGGCGATCTGGTTGCTCGAGAGGACCGCGACGTACATCCCCGGCTCGACGAGATTGAGCCGGGCCGACCGGTAACCCTCCTTCGGCATATAGCCGGTGCCGATCAGCCGGTCCTTGAGGTCGTAGGAGCGTCCGGCCGGGTCGACGACTTTCTGCATCGCCTTCTCCGGGCCGATCTTGCTGGCCAGCAGTTAGACTCGATGTTCTTCCCCGTCCTTGCCGAGCATCAGGTCGAGAGAGACGTTCTCGCCGGAGCGGACGACGGGGGCGTTGCACTGGATCCAGGTGTCGTGGGCGAGGGGATGTTGTTGTCGAAGCAGAAGCGGGGACCAATTTCGCGTGAGTGCGTTGTCAGCGGCGGGAGAATTCCTCTTCTCTTAGCCACCGGCGAGTCGCCGGTGGTCACTACGCCTCCAACTTCAATGCACAGTCGTAAAACCAATTGACTTCCCGCACGACCCTTGCCAGGTACGATGACACGATGGACCTCAAGCCAATCCTCAAAATGATTCTTCAGGACTACGCACTGCCCCTCGACGGCTGCCACGGCGTCGTCCACTGGGCTCGTGTGCTGGAAAACGGCCTGCGGCTGTCCCATGAGACGCGAGCGAAGGTTGAAATCGTGACGCTGTTTGCCGTCCTGCACGACGCGAAACGACTGAACGACCATTTCGATCCCGACCACGGCCCCCGGGCCGCCGAATTTGCGGCTGAAATCCGCGACCGTTGCATTGATCTCCCGGACTGCGACTTCCACCTGCTGCAGATCGCCTGCGAAGGGCACACGCACAAACTGACGCACCCGGACATCACCGTGCAGACCTGCTGGGATGCAGACCGGCTCGACCTCGGCCGCGTCGGCGTCACACCGCATCCCAGCCGGCTCTGCACGGACGTCGCCCGCCGGCCGGAGATGATCCGCTGGGCGGACGGAAGAGCCAGTTTGGGATTTGTGCCGCCGCTGGTCGCGGACGAGTGGGAAATTGAGCTGCCCACATCGAGTTAGAACTGTCGCGTCTTCGCATCCATTCTCTTTGGAGAATCAGTTCTGCCTCCTGGTCGACGCCAGTTGAATTCACCAACACGCACCCCGAATTCTTACCCTCGCTGCAGATCCCGAAACCGATCCGTGTAGAGACCCTGGTGACGCATCTGTGCGTCGGCCCATGTGATCGGGAATTCGTGTTGATCGAGCACGCCGTGCTCGATGGCAGCCCGCATCTGGCGTGCGCAAGTGTGCGGGCCAACCCGGCCAACTCCCGTGCCGAGTCCAGGGAAGGCAACAGACTGAATCGCGTCGGAGACGGCTTCACCGACCAGGGGACCGGCTGCGAATCTGCCATGGCGGATCGACAGGAGGGCGGCCCGTGCGGCCAGGTAAGGGTGCACGGAATCCTTGAGAATCATCGGGACCCGCATCGTGGGGGCGGCGATGAGATAGGGGATCCGTTCGTCGTCAGTATCGACGACTTCGGCGTTCCCCACCAGCAGTTCGCCATGGTGCTTCGACCGGATCAGTCCTTGCAGCCGTTGTTGAACGTGCCATCCGAAGTGATGGCTGTAGACGAGGTCGATCCCTCCGTCCATGAAACCGAAACTGTTGGCGGGACTGACGACCGCATCGACCTGCAATTCCAGAATCGAGCCGTGATGAATCGTCACATCGGCCAGATCGCCACAGTGTTGTCGCCAGGCCTCAGCCAGAGGTTTGTCGACGGCGGAGAGGATGATCTGCATGGTGCTGACTTTCGCGACCTGTCGTGGAATGACTTCGGATGTCCGTTCAATCGAGAATTGCGACTGGAAACTCCCGACACTGTCAACCGGCTGCAAGTTCACGCCGTACCGTCATCCCCCCCTCACCCGCGCGCGATCTCCTCCCGCGCCCTCCACAACGATTCCAGCACCGCGTCGACATACTGCTCCTCCGCGAACGGACTCAGAATATACGACTTCAACGCCACCATCGGCTCCCCGTAGTCGCTCTCGCGGTAGCAGTCGGTCAGCGAGATCACCACCCCCCGGCCCGCCAGGGCTTCCCGTTGCACAATCTGGAAGATCTGGCGGTTGTAGTCGTTGTGGGCGCGGAGCTGATCGCGATAAGTGGGGTCGGTCTGTTCGCGCTGTTTGACCGTGAACGTGTCGACGCCGTCGGGATAGACCCGGAACAGCGTCACCGGGCCGAAGTTCCCCCGGTTGACGACGGTCGTGCTGGTGTGTCCTTCGAGATGGTCCCGCAGCGTTTCCGCCATGGTCACCAGGTGTCCCAGCAGCGACCGCAGGCCGTCTTTGCCGAACAGCCGCAGATTGGCCAGGGCCGCCAGCGGGCCGGAACCGCTCCGGCTGGTCTCCAGCGTGTACCGCCCCGGGTGGTAGCTTCCCTCATGAAACAGGTAAGGGGTCTCGGACTGTTTGCGGCAGATCAGCTCCAGGTCGCAGGCGTCGCGGGCCAGGAACAGGCTGGAAATGTAGGGGGCGAAACCGGTCTTGTGAAAGTCGATTCCCAGCGAGTCCGCGAGGCGCAGATCCTGCATTTTCCGGTGCACGCCCGCCAGCGCCCGCACTGTGCGGTGCCGGAACGCTAGCGGATTCCGATCGAAGTCGTAGTCGTTGAAGACGCTCCAGGCCCAGCCGATCACCGCGTCGGCGTGGATCTGCGGGCGATACGGCAACTTGAACTCTTTCTGCAGGCGATCGCGGATGGCGACGATCTCCCGCAGATGATCGATGCCGAAATGGTCGGTGGTCCCCATCGTGGCGACGAAGCAGGCAATCTTCCCGCCCCCGCTCAAAACTTCCCGAGCCATCTGCTCCAGCAGGTCCGTGCGGATTTCGTTGTCCGGGGTCGACGGGACTTTGAGCACGTTGTCCTGGCCGATTCCCAGCCAGTTGGCGACGGCGACGCAGGCGTAGTGGGCCCGGTCCGAACAGAGAATGACGGCCCGCTCGTGCAATCCGTGCTGCCGGACTCCCGGGCAGGCCTTTTCCAGGCCCAGTTTCGCCCCGTAGAGCAGCGTCCCGGTGCCGCCAAACGTAAACAGCCCGGCCGCGGTTGCGGGGTCATATCCAATGAGTGCCGCGGTCATCGCCGAGACTTCGACCTCGGCCACCGCCACCTGCTTCGACGATTCTTCGCTGACGAGATTGGGATTGTAGATCGACGGCAGCAGACCGCCGATGACGCTCGGAATCGTGGGGAACGGCACGACATTGATCTGCGCCCGCGGATGCCCCCAGATGAACATCCCGGACAGATGTTCGACGAGGAGTTGCGTCACATTCTCCAGCGAATCCGGGGCATCGCGAACCGTCGACTTCCGGGCCGCCTCGTAGTCGAGCCCGGCGGGTTCGCCAAGCAATGGCGACACCGACTTCATGGCGTCGAGTTGATCGATCGCCCGCAGGAAAGAGAAGACGAAGTACGCGTCGTGAACGCGATCGGAAACCGGCTGCGGAAAGGCTTGACGCAGAGAATGCACCAGTTGCAGATACGTGGCGGACATGCAGGGCTTCCGGGCTGGGAATGTCGTGATGCGACGGCACGTGACAATTGTAGCAGGGACCGGCCGCGCCATGCTTGAATGAGCCCCGGATTCGTGCTGAAGTGCGGACTCGGATTTCTCGCTTCCGGCCCAGCCGGCAACGCGACAGAACGCCTCGTGACCTGGAGAACGAAACGATGACTCGCATTGGCTGGATTCTGACCGCCCTGCTCTGCCTCCCCGCCGCAGTCGAGGGAGCGATCAAGACCGAGAAAATCACGTACAAGTCGGGCGACACGGAGCACGTCGGCTACCTGGCGTACGACGACGCAGTGACCGGCAAGCGGCCCGGCATTCTGGTTGTCCACGAATGGTGGGGGCTCAACGACTACGCCCGCAAGCGGGCCGAGCAGCTCGCGGGGCTGGGCTACGTCGCCTTCGCGGCCGACATGTACGGCGGCGGCAAGACGGTCGAGCATCCGAAAGACGCGGGCCAGATGGCGGGGGCGGTCCGGGCCAATGTCGCCGAGTGGCGGGCAAAGGCGACCGCCGCCCTGAACGTGCTGAAGTCGCAGCCACAGTGCGATGCGGACAAGCTGGCGGCGATCGGCTACTGCTTCGGCGGATCGACGGCGATTCAGCTCGCCCTCGCGGGAACGGATCTGGACGTCGTCGCCAGCTTTCACGGCGGCCTGCCGATGGCGACGGACGCCGACGCGAAGCAGGTGAAGGCGCGGCTGCTGATCTGCAACGGCGCGGACGACACGTTCATTCCCGCGGCGGCGATCCAGGCGTTTCGCGGCGCACTCGACAAGGCGGGCGTGAAGTACGACTTCGAGAACTACGCCGGGGCCAAGCACAGCTTCACGGTCGAAGGGATCGACCAGAAGGGTGTCGACGGCCTGAAGTACAACAAAGCCGCCGACGAAGCGTCGTGGAAGAAGCTGCAGGAAACTCTGCAATCCGCGTTCAAATAGCGGAACCAAACTCCAACTCTTCTATTAGCCCGGGGCGAGCCGCCCCGGGTCTTCTCTTCCTCCACTCGCCCCCACCTACGCCACCTGCTCCAGCACCGACTCGTCGACGTAGATCGGCAGGTGGGGATCGTAGTGGACCGCCAGCGCGATGGCGTCGCTGGGTCGGCTGTCGATCTCTGTCAACTCCCCCTCCTGCCGGACGCGGATCGCGGCGAAGTAGGTGTGTTCCTGCAGGCTGTTGATCACAACATCCTGCACTTCACCGCCGAGCTGCTCGATCGCGTTCTTCAACAGGTCGTGCGTCAACGGCCTGGGAGGCGTCTCACCCTTGACTCGGCGGTCGATGCTGGTGGCTTCGAACAGCCCGATCAGAATCGGAAACGATCGCTCGCCTTCGACCTCTCGCAGGAAGATCACCTGCTGATCGTTGATCTCGCTGATGATGATCCGCACCAGATCCATTTGGACGAGCACGGTGAATTCTCCGCAGACGTGGGCCGGGACGCAGAATGTGGCGAAAGTCTGACGCTTCCACCCCGGCGCGCAGTCTACTCCCCCCCCTGTCACCGTTCAAGCAGCGGTTTGCGGACATCCGGCTTTAACGATTCTACGGCCCGACGCGCGCTGTAAAGATCGTGACGCGATCAGGCTTTCACGCCGCCGAATGCCGCGAAGCACGAATTCTTGTGCAGCACGTCGACCGCGGCAAAGCCCACATCGCGCAGGAGCTGCAACTGAAACGTCAGCGGCGCCGGCGTGTCCTCGCGGGCGACGTACGCGAAGACGTGATCGCGGTAGGCTTCGTCCCGAAGCTGAGTCAGGTACTCGCCGTATCGCCGGTATTGAATCCCCTGGACCGCAGGGTGCTCGTGGGCGATCAGATCAAAGATCCAGAGCCCGCCCCCCGGACGGAGCGCTTCCGAGAACTTCCGAAAGACCTGCGTCCACTCGGCCTCGGTTCGCAGATGGTGCAGCACGGCCGCGGCCAGGATGATGTCGCAGGAGTTCGCTTCCAGCGGCAGTTCCCGAATGTCTCCCTGCAGCGCGGTCACATGGCCGGCGGTGGCGGCCGCAACTCGCTCAACGGCCCGGTCGAGCATCGGACGGCTCAGGTCGATCAGCGTCGCGTCGAGGCCCGGCCGATGTTGGAGCAGCTTGAGCGTGTAGTTGCCGGCGCCGCAGCCGACGTCGACGACATGCTTTGCGCCAGGCGTTGCAGCGGCCGCAGTTTCCGCGACCAGGTCCAGCGCAAACGCGGCATCGACGGTCGAGGACTGCCCGGTTTCGAGATTCGAAAATCGCTCGACGTCGCGGTCGAAGCGATCACGGATTTCATCAACGCTCGACTTGGCTGCAGAATCCATCGGCGGTCGACTTTCCAGAACTGGGCGACAGTCGAAACTCAAAGCTGACGACACGTCGGCCGCGCGGCAGGTTCAGCGGTCCAGGCTACTGCGCCGAGGATTTGGTGCCGTTGGGAGAGCCCATGATCGGCACCCCTTCGGGCAGCGGGCGGCCGGCCACCATGAAGCCGTGCTCGTGCCCGAATTTCTGCAGCCGACGAAACTCGGCGAAACTGTCCGGGTAAATCCAGAACGTCAGCGCCGATCCCTGCGGGATCTGCAGCAGCGACGTGTAGAACCGCGAGCCGGCTGTGAGGGCTTCATCGACCGATTCCGAGACCATGTTGCGGTCGGGCTCGATCCGCCACTGTGTCACG
Organism: Planctellipticum variicoloris; assembly: GCF_030622045.1. NCBI lineage: Bacteria > Pseudomonadati > Planctomycetota > Planctomycetia > Planctomycetales > Planctomycetaceae > Planctellipticum > Planctellipticum variicoloris. The sequence goes on from NZ_CP130886.1 coordinate 3,755,042, forward strand.
GCGATCCGGTACATGCCGGGGCCGAACTTCAGTTCGTCGATGACCGACAACCCGCCCCGTTCGACAAGATACTTCATCGTGAATCCGTCGATCGGACCGGCCTCGCCGTTGTACTGCCGCAGCTTCAGCAGCGAGTCTTTCCGGCGTTCGATCTGCTCCCGCAGGCTCTGGGCCAGTCTCTCGATCGGAACCTCCGCCACACGTCCTTTTTCAACCCGGTAATGACGTTCCTCGCCAGTCACGATGCGAGAAATCGGGTTGATCCGATGCTCCAGCGTTTCCGCAACGGGAACATCCGCTTCGAGCTGACGCACCTGCCGCACCAGGTCCGCCAGTTCCTTACGGGCCGCGGCGAGCTCCTCCGCCGATTGCTGAGCGGAAAGTTGCCGCTCCCCCGCCCTGCTCTGCGTCGCAACCAGTTGCGTCTGCAGGGTCTGGAGACGCTGTGCGAAAGCTTCGGCGGCCTGATGCTCGGCCGAAAGCCGCTGGCCGAGCACCCCCTGATCCCGTGCCAGCGTCTGTAGCTCCCGCTGCAGACGCGCCGCCTGCTCGACGAGATCCTGCGGCGGCTCAACCGGGAGCGATCGGGGTCGTTCCAGAACTGGCGGCGCCGGCGGCGGCGGTTCCGCCGCGAACAGGACGGGCAGACCGGGGTCGTCCGGCTCGACGCTCCGAATCGGCTCCACAACCGGAGCGGGAACCGACAGCAGAACCGGCGTTTCGCTGACGCGCATCCCTGCAATCACGATCAGTATGATCAGGATGCCGACGATGTTGGCGATCACGTCCAGGAACGAATCAGAACCGAATTGCATCTCGGCGCGAGGTCGACGGCTCATCGCGAAACCTCCGGCAAACTAGAGTCCGCCGATTCGAACGAGAACTTGCGCGTCACGCTGAGTCCGGACTTCTCCAGCAGAGGGTCCAGCCGGTCGACGTGCTGATTGCCGCCGGGGTTAATCACGAATTTGAGCGCCGGCCGGAAGAAGAAGCCTCGGGGAGGTCGCCCCCACGTCTGAATCTCTTCTTCAACTCCCTGCAGAACCGCCCCGAGGAGCTGGTCGGCCGATTCGCCGCGCCCGACCTTCAGGGTTTGCTTGCCGACGATCATCTCATTGTCGTCAACCCGGATCACAACTTCCCGCTCCATGGTGATCGACGCCGACGGGTCGGACTGTCCCCAGTGACGCGTCGAAAGCTGTTCCAGATTCATATCGTCGCCCGGCTTCTTCAACCCCTTGTTCCGCCCGAGGCTCGGACCTCGCGGCGCGAGAGCCTCCTGCTCCGGCGTCGGCATCGAAGACTGTCGACCGCCGGAAGGAATCTCCACGACCTTACGCCCCGCGTCTTCCGGCGTCGGCAACGGAGCGGCCTCCCCCGGTTTCAGCGTCCGCGGCGCCCTGTTCTCCCGTCCCTGAAACTTATCGACGTTCTCCCAGCTCCGACTGCCGACATCGGAAGTCTTCCGCTCGCCAAGGACATCGTTGACCTCGAAGCCGCCTCCCGATTTGGCACGGGACTCGTCCAGCACGCCGCCGCCCCGGACGCCGCGGGCGGAACCGATGATCCGCTCCCGTTCCGCCAGCAGCAGGTTGATCGCGTTCTGGCAGGCGTCGCGTGCGGCAGGATCGAGCGGCGGCGGCTGCAGACTGGTATCCGCATCGAGCAGCTCATATCCATGCTGAGTTTTCAACGACGCCAGGAGCTGCATCGCAACGTAATACCCCACGGTCCCTTCGGGTCGCACCAGCAGCAGCACGTAGGGCTCAGCAACCGGCTTTCCGCCGGGCTCCCGGCGATCGTGATCCAGCCAGTAATTCACCAGCGCCGCCGTCCCCGCCAGCAGCGGATTGGACCGCTCCGGAAATCCCGCGAGATCCGCAGCCGTCAGCTCGATGTTCTCCGGCAGAAACCGCAGTCCATCCTTCGTGCACTCGATCAGAATCGGCCGTCGGCTCGTCCCGGAGATCGGATCCACCGGCAAGACCGAAAACTTGCCCCCCGCCGATTCCTGCTGCCGGGCATCCTTCAAGCGTTCGCGCAGCGCCAGAATCTGCTGCTCGATCAACCGCCGATCCGCCTCCGAAACCGACTGACTCTCGGCCGCTTCGAGCTTTCGCATCGCCGCCGTCAGCTCGGCCTCCAGCCGGGAGATCTCCTCCTGCAGCGCAACGACCTTGCGGGCCGCGGCGTCCGCCAGCAGCCGCCGCTGCGCAAGCTGCCGCAGCCGCTCTTCACGCTGCCGCGACAGATCGTCAACCTTGTTGCTCCACGCGGCCGCCAGCGCCGCCGCCTGGCGGGAGTTGTCGACTGGTTCCTCGACGGCGACCGGATCGAGAGGAAGATCCGGCGACTCGTAGATCTCCAGCCCTTCCTCGGGTTCGACCGGCAGCCGCCGCGGCGCCTCGATCGGAGGCGGCAGCAGGTCCGGGGCCGCTTCGACGGATTGAAGCTGTTCGTGGGCGCGAGCCACGGATTCGGCTCGGATCCGCGTCGTCGTGACGAGCAGCAGGAAAATCAGCGAACCCATCACGCAGACCAGCACCGCGAGGAACGGGAACAGCGAAATGCCTGTCGATGTTCGCGGTCGACGTGAAGCCATGTCGAATTCCGTCCGTGTCTGAGAGACGCTGCGTCAGGATGGACCGACTCGATCTCAGGCCGCCCGGCTCATCCCGCGGGCCGCCAGCAGATTCACCGCGGCGTTCAGATTGAGCACGGTCTCCTGGAGCGTATCGACCGTCCGGACGGTCTGCAGGTTTTCCGCAAGCTGCCGTTCCACGCGAACGAGGTCGTCTTCCGAACCTCGCAATTGCAGCAGCACCTCGCCCTGCCGGTCGAGAGCCCCCATCTGTCGTTCGGTGGCGAAAGTCGCCTCTTCCAGGCGAATCTGCCAGGCGCCGATCGCCGAAACCAGCGTCTCCACCGCCGAGCCAAGCTGTTGCGACTGCTCGGCGGCCTGCCGCCCAGACTGTTCCTGCTGCTGACGCAGCTCAGTGAGCAACTCCTTCAGTTCGACAGCGCGCCGCTCCGCAGCGGCGGATTCCAGCGTCGACCAGTGCTGCTGAATCCGCTCGGCGGTCGCGGCGTAAGCTGCCACGATCTCCTGCCGCAGCCCATCGAGCTGCTCGCTGTGGCTGTCGAGGGTTTGCGCAACCCCCTGCCGCAGGCTCTGCTCAAGCGAGCCCTGCTCCCGCTGCAAAGTATCGGTCCAGCGGCCTCGCAGCTCTTCGAGAGCCGACTGCCACAAACCTGTCTGATGCGTGATCGCAGCGTCTGTTCGGGCCAGCAACTGCTCGGCAGCCTGCTGCTCGGCGACCAGCCACGGACTGGCCGGCTGCTCGGCATCGCCGGGGAAGTATGCCAGCATGTGGCGGAGCGTGAGATCTTCGACCGCGTCTAGAGACTGCTGTTCGATCCGCTCGACAAGGAACGTGGCGAATACGAGCACCATGGACAGCCCGAGTGACAGGGCCGTCGTGTCAAAGGCCACCGCCAGACCCGCGGTCACTTCGTTCAGCGACGAACTGAGCTGGTCGGGAGTGACGTTGGCGATTGCCATCGTGATTCCGATGACGGTTCCCAGAAAACCGAGAATCGGAATGGCCCAGGTAATCGTCCGGATCAGCGCGTAGCTGTCGTGCAGCCGCCCGGAGGCGATTTCCGCCAGGTAATTCAGGTGGCCTTCCAGACCGTCCGCATTTCGGCGGACGCGAACGTAGTCGCAGACATTCTGCAACCGGCGGACAAGTTGCGATTCCGAACAGCGGCGGGCCACCAGCCGGAGATGCGTCTCCAGCGCCCGGGCGCGCTCGCCGGAATTGAGCGAGTGGTCGACCGTCAGCCCGTCCAGCAGATCGCCGTTCAGGGCGGCGCGTTCGGTCGGCGAATGACGCAGTTTCACCGCCAGGGTGCACATTCCGATGAAGAACAGCCCGGTCGTGGCGTATTCGATCCAGTGGGCCGTGAAGTATCTCTGGAGTTCCGCCTGGTTATAGGGAACGTACGGCAAGGCCGCATAGAAGGCGACCGTCAGCCCCAGACCGAGCGACCATGCCAGCAGCCCGCCGCCCGCACCGCGATTCGGCCGGGCAGCGACTTCAGTCTCTCGCGACATATCCATCATCCCTGATATCTATCCGTCCGGCCGCCGGCAACCTTGCCATCCCGGGACTTGCAGCCGCGTGCTGTCGGCAGATTGTGAAACGGAGCCGTCGACTCAACCGGATCATCCGTCATCCTCTACTTCATCGTCAATGTCTTCCGCCGGGATGACGAGATTTGCAACGACGTGCGGAAATGCAATGGGTGACGCGCGGCCTGGCTGCCCGGCGCCGGGTTTGCCAGAACCGGGGTGATTGGACTATGCTCAACGGGCAATCGACCCGTCGCTGCAGTTCACGGCCAAGACGCAAACCGCCAGATTGACGCAACTTGCGTCCTGTCGAACCACGCTCGAACGGCCCGCTCGCAGCGCCGGAAAGAGGACAGAGAACCCGGCTCCGGCAATAGCCGCAGCCCGTCTCGATAGCCATGTCTTCCGCCTTGGCGGTCGGGAAGGAATCGACACTTGAAACTGAACGCCGAGGATCGGGCCGCCATTCGGGAAGTTCTGGGATACCTGAATTTCTCGGGAGGTCGCCCGGACCCCAAGTTTCAGCAGATGCTGAATTCCGTCTCGCGCCGAGTCCCCTGGCGGCGACTCCCGGAGACGCTCCACAAGATTCTGACGGATCTGCAGGGTACCGGCGGTCCGTTTGCCGACACCACCCAGGCCCGAACCGTCCTGGACCTCACATTCGACGGCCTCTTCCCCGCTTACCGGCAGCATCATCGGGATCTCCTGTTCCACCGAAAGGATGAAGACTTCGAGAATCCCTTCTTCCTCGCGCGGCTGTTTGAGGCCGCCCTCCAGGAAGGGGGACCGTGGACCGAGGCGGACAGAATTATCCCGGCGGCCCTCCGCCGGCTGAACGACTTCGTCGGGCATCGTCCGGTCGCCGTGCTCGAAAACGGGCGGAAGATGGAACCCTATCCCCATGAGCGCCTGCGACCGATCCCCCTGTTCCTCAAAGGGGCCGGGGTCGCCAACGGTCCCTACGAGGCGGTGGTGACAGGCGCTCTGAAGTTGCTGGCGGAAACCCCCCAGGAAATCCTGGTGGAGTCGTGGTTCGATCTGGACCGCCTTGATGAGCTGGCAATGGATCCGCGCGCCCACGACCATCTGCACCCCGCCAACAAGCGAACCAACTATCTGTTCGGCGAATGGGACCCCCATCTGATCGATCTGAAAGGCTTTTACCGCCGGTTCGTCGTGCGGGAAATCATTCTGCAGTCGCTGCTGGCCTGGATTGCCGACCAGCGGCGGACTCCGATGGAAGAACGAATTTTCGATGCCTCGGCGGTTCTCGCCGGGACGATCCTGATGGCGTCGTCGATCAGCGGCGCCGGACCGGAGACCCACGATTCCTCGGTCACTCTGACATCGCTGCTGCCGCGCGTCGCTCGGCAGCGAGATGCGTTCTACGAACGCCTGCTGACGACGGCGACAGGCGCCCGGACCAAGCGCCTCCGCAAGCACGCCGAGGCGACGCAGCAGCCTTTCGGACACGTGCGGCAGTCGCTGAACATCCACCTGGCGAATTACGGTTCCCTGCAGGTCCAGCGCCGGCATCTGGCCTATCTGTTCGCCCGTCTGGGAAACACCGTCGAGGCCCAGTTCCAGGCGAACGTGATCCCCTGTGCGTCGGCGCGCTTCGAGTCGGAAATCCAGTGGCGACTGTCCGTCGTTCCCCAGCGACTGAAGCAGGGAGAAGTCCGGCAGGCGGCCGATCTGGTGGCGGAAGCGGAGAACTTCCTGAAACGCGGCATCGACTGCGGCGCCATCGTCGATCCCTGGAACATCCTCGGGTTCCAGGGACAGTTCCCGCTCTTTTCGTCCCGCGAAGACAGCGTCCCCGATCAGCGCGTCGAAACCCTCCTGGCGCTCGTGGAAAGCCTCCTCCGGGCCTACTCGCGGACGCTGGAAGAAGCTGCGGCACGAGGCGACGTGGAGCTGTCGTCGGGCGTTTCACGCCAGTTTTCCGCCTTCGCCGATTACTGGGACCGCTTCGGCACGCCAACCGTTCAGGATTTGCCATCGGTCAAGGCGCGGGAAACCTTCGACTCCGCCAGCCACGTGGCGCGGGCGCTCGCCGAGTGGCGGGCTGCGGGCGAAGCGGCCGGAAACATCAGCTTCTGGCGGCAGCACGTGACGCACTTTGCATCCGCCAAGTCCTATGCGCAGGTCGTCGTCGCCCTGATGGACCGGAAAGACGCCGTCGCGTCGCTCGGGCTCCTCATGCAGTGGCTCAGCCAGTCCGACGAAGTCGGACTCGACGGCGGATCGGATTCGTTCGACGGGTTGCTGCTGCGGTGGATGGAGCAGCTCGTCGCCGGGGCGGCCGAAAACGCCGACGCCTGGCCGCTGGTCCGGCGCATGTTTGACTACCTCGAAGCGAACGCCGGCGAATACTGGAACGCTCCGTCATTGCAGCGCGCCCTGGGGCAGACCGGCGGGCGCGATGTCGACTGGTCCGACGAGGCGTCGGACGACCGAGACGAAGACGACGTCTTCAACGCCGCCTACGAGGACGTGGTCTATCGAGACAGCACCGCCGATGGAGTCGCCGGGGACACGCTCGACGGCGGACCGGTCGGGGGCTCGGGAGACGGAGAGTTCGAGCTCCTGGAAAAGACGCTCGAAGTCCGGCTGAAATTTGTCCGGACAATGGCTCTGCTGCTCCAGCAGGGGGCCGTTCTTGCCTGCCGGGCCGCCGAAAACGCCGACGGTCGCGAGGCCGTCGCTGATGCCGTTACCGGCTGGCTGCAGCAGGCCAACGCCCTGGAATCGGGACTGGAACGCCTGATCGAAGACATCTGGCGCAGGTCGGTCGGGGAGTCCAGCGGCGATCACGACGCCAACGTCGAGTATGACATCCAGCTCCAGACCAAATTTTACCTGCTGCACGTGGCGATCACGACCTGCCTGAGCTGCCGGACGGCGCAGTGGTGCCTGACCTGCGCCCTGCCGATCGAAGGTCCGGCGCGGGACTCCGCCCGCGACTTCGTGCGGGTCCTCGACGTCTACCGGGGCATTCTGCGCAACGATCCGGTCGAAGTCCGCCGGCTGCTGCCGGCCCTGATCCGCCAGTTGCAGAAGAAGCCGTTGCTCTATGTCCCCCTTGAGCATGGCGGAGAACCCCGGCAGATTCTGCCGGCCCGGACCCATCAGGTCGTCATGCGGTTTCTGCTGGCGCATCTGCCCCGCCTGGGGCTGCTCCGGGAAACGTGGCATCTCCTGAAGGCGGCCCACCGGATGGAGCGGGTCTCCCGACCGGCCGGGACCGCCGTGACGGAATTCGACCGACTGTTCCGGATCGCCATGCGCAACTCGCTGGAGACAATCGCAACAGCGTCGCTCGACTGGAAATCGGGGCGGTTTTCCGACGAAGAGCTGATCGAAATCGTCGGTTCCGTGGTCGAGTTCTATCTCGATCAGTGGCTGGAGCACAGCAGCTCAATGCGACTCTCCAGCCTGGAAGCCCTGCGGCTCGATTCCGTCTGGGAAGAGACCCGGACGTTCATCCGCAAGTATGGCGGCGACTTGCTCCACGCCCGGATGCTGACGCTCGGAAACATCCGGGCGATCCTCCACAACGGAACCGAAAAGTATCTCGACTACCTCGACGAACACGAAGATCCGCTGCACCCGCTGCTGCTGCTGGAAGATCTGCGCACCGGAGCAATCTCTCGGGAAGACGCCGTTTCACAACTGCAGTTGATTTACCAGATGGTCGTCGAAAAGTTCGATCGTTTTCTGGAGTACAACACCACGACCACTCAGTCGGACTACGGCGAGATGTTCGACTGCCTCCTCGACTTCCTCCGGCTCGAGTCGCAATACGATCGCGACGCCTGGAACCTCCTGCCCGTCAGCCTGGCCCACGAAGTCCTGTCGCGACAGGGACGCCCGGAAGCCGCGGAAATCTGGGAAGAAGTCTTTGCGGTCAAAACCGAGGATATGGCCGACCGGCATCTGCAGGATCTCGAACGGCTCGAAAAACAGTACGGCATGCGGCTGCCGTCGGTCTCCAGCCATCTCCAGGAACGGTTTGTGAAGCCGCTGGCGGTCAATCGCATGGTCGCGTCGCTGGAACCGGCCTGGCGCGGCGCCCAGGTCGGCAACGTCGATACGGAAGCCATGACCTCGCTGAAACAGACGATCGAAGCCTACCTGCACGACACGACCGGAGCCGGCCTCGACGTCCCCGCGTGGCTGAGAACTCTCGAGGAAGAACTGAATCGCGTTCAGGGCGTCGACGACCTGCCGCGAACCGAAGTGGAGCCGAATCTGATGCTGTCGCCGGCGCCGCTGACGCTGCGGGACATGCGGCAACAGATTCGGAACTGGCGCCAGTCGCTCAACAGCCGAAAAGACTCCGGCGCCTGATCGCCCCGTCCCCCTGCTTGAGGCCATCGAAGCCGGTACAAATCCCCACTTCTCGACGACGCACACGAAGTCTTCGGTCCGGTCGATCGGCAAAGTTGGTAATTCCTGCTCGACGAAACCCATTCTGTCCGATAAGACAGGGTCAGAATTTGAGACGCACCTCACCCGTCCGGGCCTGAACTCGACGGGTGTCCGAACACCATGGAACGGTGGTCATGCCGCGCAGCAGGGAGGCTGGGGCGATTCCGAACGACGGCGGCAGCACCGCGCGCCATGCCGGTCTGGACTGGATCCGGGGGCTGGGAGCCGTGGCCGTCGTCGTGCTGCACGCCGGCATTCCCTATCTGACCGCTCCGATGCCCGGTCTGGCCTGGCCGATCCGCCATCCGGCGCCCGACGCGGCCATCAACGCCGTTTTCTGGGCCATCGAAGCCTGTGTGATGCCGCTGTTTCTGATGCTCAGCGGCTACGTCTCCTGGCGCAGTCTCTCGCATCGAGGCGAACGCAAGTTCCTGCGACAGCGCGTGGACCGCATCCTCTATCCGCTGCTGGCGGCGGCCTGCATCCTGCTGCCCGTGGAGCTGTATCTCTGGATGCTCGGCTGGGTCGGAGAAGGGCAACTTTCCTGGAAGGACCTGCGCGACATCCGACTGGGGTCGCTGAAACAGAATCTCTGGGGCCTGAGCCACCTCTGGTACCTGCAGTACATTTTCCTGTATTCGCTGCTGCTCGCCGCCGGCGTCTGGGGATTGCGACGCCGGCCCGCACAGGCAGCTTCCGGTCGCAGATCTGCACAATGGCCCACCCCCAACCTGCGTCGGCTGGCAATTCCGTCGATTGTCGCGGGAATTGCCGCAGTTCTCTGCTGGGACCCGGGCGTCGTCCTTGGCTTTCAGCACTCGTTTGTTCCCGTCCCGGCGAAGTTTGCCTATAGCGGTCTGTTCTTCGCCTGGGGCGTCCTGGAAGCGGTACGACCGGACGAACAGCCCCGCGGACGGCGTCGAAACCCTCTGGTGTGGCTGGGAGCGGCCGCCCTGCTCTTTCCGACCTATCTGCTGCTCGCTGACGGTCAAATGGGGGGCCAGCCCCCCTGGGTGGCCACTCCGCTGCTGACCGCGATGTGTGTGACGCTTACCTTTGGACTGTGGTCGATCTGCGAGCGGCTGAAGGGAGCTCCCCCGGCCTGGGCTCGCTATCTGGCCGGGGCGTCGTTCTGGGTGTATCTGGTCCACCATCCCCTGGTGCCCCTCTGCCAGCTCGGCTTTCGGGAAACAGGCTGGCCAGCACAGATTCAGTTTGCCCTGGCAATCGTGGTGACGCTCTATCTGGCGCTGGCAAGCTACGAAGTCGCCGTTCGGAGAACGGTGATCGGGAGCTTCCTGGGCGGACGCGAGACTCGCGAAACCGCCGTCATTGCTCAATTCAAACCGCAACCGCTCGGCCACGCCGCGTAGCGACGAGCCAGACCGTTCGTCGCATTCTGCCCTACCGTCCGCAGAATGCGTCACGCAGATTTCCGCGGATCGCCCGCGGGGGATCCACGTCGCGAACCGACCGGACGCCCAAACGCCGCCTGTCAAACGCCACAACCCCAATCACGAAAACTATTTACGCAGCATCCAGCCGAGAAAGACGGCCCGCCCCAAATCTTGGCAACCGACGGCGCGCGAGTTGCTCTTCTCGGGAACTCAGCTTCGAAATCGTTTCGAGCGCCATCTGGGAGGAGTCTGTCCCGGCATTATCGAAACCATCCCGGCGCTCGTCCGCCTCCGCACTGCAGCTTCCTTTGCAGTGCGGAGGCTTTTCTGTTTGCTCCAAACAGGCAGGCGGACCTCAACGCAAGACCGGCTCGACCGCAGCAGTCTCGCGACCGTCCACCTGATCCGGAAACGCAGGGAGCAGCGGAGCATCGACGGTTCCCATCGGACGGACCGCCAGCGTCCGCAGCGGCATGATGGCATTTGTCACGGTCATCGACGGCACGCGACGGAGCAGCAGCAGACTTGCGGCTCGTAACACCGTGGAGGCGATATACACCCCCATGTAACCGGCGACACCGACGCCGACCACCTTCAGCACGGCGGCGCCGATCAGCGAGCCGAGGACGATCGCGGTTGCATTGGCCACGTTGTAGAGCGTCAGAATGCTCGTGCGTTCCTCCTCGGGAATCGTCTCAAAAAACATCAGCATCATCGCCAGCTCGTAGGCCCCCCAGGCGGCTCCCGCAACGAGTTGCAGACAAATCAGCCAGACGAAGTTGTCGCTGACGACCCAGCCCGCCGCGAGTGGAATGATGCCGACAGAACCGATCCAGAGCAGCCGCTGGGCTCCCGCGCGATGCGCCACCCGGCCCCAGAACGGCAGACAGAAGAACTTGGAAACGAAGGAAACTCCCAGCAGGATCGCGAAGCCCGTGTACGACATCTCCATTTCGCGAAGCATATAGGGCGCAAAGTACGGCCCGGCGACGTAGACGCCGCACTGCATGGCGACGATGAATACCAGCAGGCGCCCGATCGAGGCGGTTGTAAAACGATGCCACTGCTGCCTGAGCGTCAGAAAACGCATCCCGGCCGGAATCGGCACCGGTTCCGCCTGGGTCGCCAGCGCGATGACGGAAACCACCCGGCTGACGCAGGCCGCGGTGAAGAGCGCGGCAAAGATGAGCACTTTGGACTCGTGACCCTGGCCGGCCTGCAGCGCGAACCCGCCGATCAGAAACCCCATCAGAGTCGTCGCCTGCGCAAGTCGCGTCCGCATGGCGAAAAAGCGGGCGCGCAACGGCCGGGGCACCAATGTCCCCATCCAGGTGTTCCAGGCCGGACCGGTGGCGAGGCTCGCGCCCCAGTAGACCGAAGCGACGGTCAGCACCCACAGCGGGGAGATTTCGCCAAGGATGGCGGCGACAATCAGCGGCACGAAGCTGCAGGCTTGAATCGTGGCGCAAATTACGATCCAGCGTTTGTGAGACCGCAGCATCCGAATGGCGGTCGGAGAGACCAGTTGCAGCAGGCTCCCCGCCAGCAACGGCACGCTGGCGATCATGCCAGCAAAGACCTCGCCAAGTCCGATGGCCAGAACGAACGCCTGGAGATAGGTCTCTCCGATACCGACCATCAGGCCGTACGACGTTCCATCAACGACGCTGCACCGCAGACTCCGTCTCAGGCTGGGTGATTCTTCGCTGTCGGGAAACACCGCATCCGGGACGACTGCCGCGTCTTCCACGGCCGTACTGGACCTCACGACGTCTGCTACCTCCCACCTCGCCCGAAATCCTGGAGTCCCCGCCGAACGGTATCACAGGGGGACGGCCCGGAGAAGTCATCCCAGGCCGGATTCTCGAACGTCGCCAGCCGGACATCGCCGGGCGGGAGAATGTTCGCACATCGCGAAATGACCAGATAACTGCCAGGAAGCCGGCTGAGCGGCCTCAGGCCGTCGGCGGAAGTTTCGGCGAAACGGCCCCCAACGCGACCGACGAGCGGGGTTCACCCTCCGCCGCAACGGTCGGCAGCCGAAGCACCACCACGAGCCCGATCCCGCACAGCCCGATGCAGCCGATCTGCATCGGCCAGGACAATTTCCCCGACAGAAGCGTCGCCCCGACAACGGCCAGCACCATCACGACCGCCAGCCATTTGACCGCGGGGCGCACCGCATGGTGGCGCTCCCAGTCTCGAAGAAACGGGCCGAACAACCGATTCTGCAGGAGCCAGGCGTGGCAGCGCGGGGAACTGCGGAGGAAGAGGAAACTCGCCAGCAGCAGAAATGGCGTCGTCGGCAGCAGCGGCAGAAACGCCCCCGCCAGAGCCAGTCCGACGAATGCCCACCCCAATGTGACCTCGGCCGCTTTTCTGAGGCGGAGGGTGACGGTGGGTTTCATGGGGAGTCCTGCAGAAGACGCATAACCGGGAATCGATTCGATCAACGGGAACAATCCGGCCGGATGGTCGGACAGCATATCGCAACCGGCCTTCAGAATATCGGTCATTTTTGATCGGAGTTCACTCCCGACCGAGCGACTCGACCGACTTGACGATTCTGAACAACCCCAATCTGGCAGACTCTGCGGGTCATTCCGACCGTATCGGCGTCGAAATTTCCGACGCCGGGAGTTCGAGCCGCCCGTTCAGGATTCCCGGATGCCGGGACCCTCGGAAACCGATCAATCCGGCAGACCCGAATTTCCGTTTCAGGACGCGCTTGACAACGTCCGCCGCGTCGACTATCCAAATGGCGCAAATCGACAGTCGGCCCGGTCGGGCAGTCTGTCAAAGATTCTTGCAGATAAGTAGTTGCGTGGTCCGCGCTGCCGGTTCGCCGTAAAAAAAACGGCCTCCTGCGGCGGCTGGTCCGCGCTGGTTGAGAACGAGACTAGACTCCGGTTTTCGAGGTGTGCATCCATGCCTTTTTCTCTGTCCGACGAAGATCGCCTGTCCGCCGCCGGCCTCTTCAGTGAGACTCCGTTCGGCTCGTCCGCTTCACCCCAGCTCGCGGACGTCGACGACGAGGGCGGTTTCGGCGAAGACGACGAATTCGGCGACGACGAAGATCTCGACGAGGATCTCGAGGATCTCGACGAAGAAGAATTCGACGACGACGACTTTGAAGACGACGACTTCGAAGACGACGACGATTTCGATGATGACGACGACGACGATGACGACGATGATCTCGACGACGACGACGAGTAATCCTCAAACGGCGCGCGTCGACCGGAATTGAATCCTGTCACGACAGGGCGAAGAGCCTGCCTCTTCGCCCTGTTTGTATTGTGTGATTCGTGCGATACGCCGGTCTGACGGTCCCCGGCGCAGATTCCCCCGGAACGTCGGTGTCGGGACTACAGAGGAGAAAACGCTGTGCTGGAATTGTGGAATCAGATCGATGAAGCGGCGGCATACATCCGCAGTCAGTGGAGCGGTACGCCGCGCGTCGGCCTGATCCTCGGCACAGGGCTGGGCGGTCTGGCCGAGCAGATCGTTCAAGAAGCCTGCATCGACTACGACAAGGTGCCCCACTTTCCGCGATCGACGGTCGAGTCGCACGCCGGTCGACTCGTGTGCGGGACGCTGCGCGGCGTGCCGATCGTCGCTATGGAAGGTCGCTTCCACTACTACGAAGGCTACTCGCTGAAGCAGGTCACCTTTCCCGTCCGCGTGATGCGCGCGCTCGGCGCGGAGATGCTCCTGGTCACCAATGCCGCGGGGGGCATCAACCCTCAGTTGGATCTGGCCGATGTGGTCGTCATGGAAGACCACATCAACCTGATGCCCGACAGCCCGCTGCGCGGAGTCAACGACGACCGGCTCGGCCCCCGCTGGCCCGATCTCTGCGAACCGTACAGCCGGGAACTGATCGAATTGAGCCGGTCGACGGCGCTGGAGCTCGGGCTGCACGTCGCCAAGGGAGTCTACGTCTGCGTGCCGGGTCCCAATCTGGAAACGCGGGCCGAATACCGGATGCTGAAGCTCCTCGGCGCCGATGTCGTGGGAATGTCGTCCGTTCCGGAAGCGATTGTGGCGATACACGCCGGAATGAAGGTCCTCGGCTACTCGATCGTCACCGACCTGTGCCTGCCCGACCACCTCGAACCGGTCGAGGTGCCAAAGATTCTCGCCAACGCCGCCAAAGGGGGCGAGAAGCTCGCGAAACTGATCCCGGCGGTGCTGGAACGCCTGCCGCGCAGCACGAATTCCTGAATCGACCGGCGGCAGTCTGCCGGTAAACCGGCAGACCGGCTTTCGCGGGTCAATTGCCGTCCCGAAGTTCCCTCGCTACTCAGGGGGGATGAAGCCTGAAGCCTTGCGCGTCGGGGCGATGAAGCCCGAGGGTTTTCCGGTCCCGGGAGTCACTGTTCGGGGTTGCGGAGTCTCGGCCAGCGCTTCGCCCGGCTTGCGCGGCCGGAAGGGATTCATCGGCGGAGCGCCGGCGTTCAGATCCAGCTCCGGACAGAACTGCTTCAGGGCCTGCAGTCCGTTGGGGGAAATGCTCGTGTTCCCGACGGAAATGTACTTCAATTCCTTCAGCCCCTTGAGATAGGAAAGTCCGACGTCGCTGATGCCCGGTTGATTCTCGAGGATCAGAACCTCCAGTTGCTTCAGTTGGCCGACCGCTTTCAGAACCTCGTTCGTCACGGTCGAATTGCTCCCCATCACCAGATGTTTGAGCTTGGCCATCCCCCGGATCATGAACGCAATGTGGACGTCGGCGGCCCCGGTCTGAGCAATATTCAGATACTCCAACTGCTTCATGTTGTTGATCCCCCGAGCCCCGCGCTCGTTCAGCGGGCACGCGGTCAGTGACAGATGGCGCAAATTGGCGAGCGCCTTGGACTTCGCGAGCTTGAAGAACGCCTCGCCATGCACGCCGCCGCAGCCTGAGACTTCCAGGGATTCCAGTCGATCCAGCTTCGCCAGTCCCATCAGACCTTGATCGGTCAACTGAGTATCCCGGACTTCCAGGTAGTTCAAGTTTTCCAGACTGCAGAGCATCTGAAAGGAGACATCGTTCAGGGGCGTTGCATCCAGCAGCAATCGCTCGATGGTCTTATGCCTGGCGATCTCGGCAAAGCCGGCCTGCGTCAACTGAGCCCGCGCGATGCGCAGCTCCCGCAGATTCGTCAGCGGGCCGAGCGCCGCGATCCCGGCATCGGTGATGTTCGAGCCGTTCAACGTGACGCTTTCCAGCGCCGGCGCCTTGGCCAGCAGCTCCGCCCCCGCGTCGCCGATGGGCGTCCCGTCCAGATTGATGAACTTCAGATTCGGCAGCTTCTCCAGCACCGCCAGACCGGCCTTCGTCACTTGTCCGCCGTGGGCGTCGATCTCCGTAATCTGGTCCAGCCCCTCGCTCAGCTCGCCGAGCTTGGCCAGCTCGGCGTCATTGACCTGGCCCGGCTTGAGCGCCCGGAACTCCTGCAGGACCACCGCCGGGTCGGGTGGCGGAGGCAACTGCGGAATGTTCTGAACCGGAGGCGCGACTACCGGAGAAACAATCGGCTGCACGACCGGAGCCGCCTCCGGCTTGGCCTGCCCGGTGAGTTCGCCCCACGTGGGGATCTTGCCGCAGCCAGCCGACGCCAGCAGCAGCAGGCCGGCGACGGACCAGGACAGCCTCAGCCTCGGCCCATGAATCAAGGGATCGTTCGCCATTTCGGATCTCCGTGTCGAACCGAGGAAGCAGACAAGACGGGTAGGAATGACTTGATCATCTTAGCGACAATCGCCCGGCCAGGTAAACGGGTGACGAGCAGTCCCGGATCACTGTGTTCCCGAACGGACGTCAGTTCGCCAGTTTTTCACAAATCGCGCCACCCGATGTCCGGCCTTCATTCAGGACGCACTCGATCCCGGTCCAGTTCCCGAATTGCCAGCAGCACGACCAGCCCCA
Organism: Planctellipticum variicoloris; assembly: GCF_030622045.1. Classification (NCBI taxonomy): domain Bacteria; kingdom Pseudomonadati; phylum Planctomycetota; class Planctomycetia; order Planctomycetales; family Planctomycetaceae; genus Planctellipticum; species Planctellipticum variicoloris. The sequence goes on from NZ_CP130886.1 coordinate 3,770,925, forward strand.
CGTGAGCGACCACGAAGAACACGCACGCAACCAGCGCCAGCGCCCGCAAAGCGGCAGCCCCGGCAGCATCTCCGGCCAGCGACAGGAGCATACAAAGCCCCCCCGTCAGCGCAACCAGCAGCAGGCTGACCAGTTGAGACCAGAGACTGCGAACAATCCAGACGCGAAAATCCATCTTCGGCACTCCTCGGAGTCGAGTTCGCGAGTCTCGCCCGAAAGCAATTGGCCTGTCAAGGTGCGGTCTGCGGAATGCCCCGGCCGGAGAACTCGGTATCACAGCGTTCGACGGCGGCGCGTGGAGCGTTCCTGCAGAATGGGTTCAACTCGACCCCGTTCGAGACGGCTGCTAGACTCCGATCTCTTTACGCAGGAATCGGTTTCGACGAGGCGACTCATTTCATGTGGCAGGAATACGTCCGGCTGATCGTGCTGGGGATCGTGCAGGGGATCTCCGAGTTTCTTCCGATCAGCTCCGATGGCCATCTGGTGATCGCCAACGCCGCCATGCGCTACGGATTCGGGATGGAAGAGTCGCGAGACGGCATGGCGACGATTATCACCCTCCATGCCGGGACGCTCCTCGCCATTCTCATCGTCTACGCGCACGACATTCGCCAGACGCTGCGGAACTGGCGACTCTGCGCCCAGATTGTGCTCGCAACAATTCCCGCCGCCGTCGTCGGCCTGACGCTCAAGGACTGGTTCGAGGAAACGTTCGACTCTCCCGTCATGGCCGCCTGCGGACTGTTCGTCACCGCCGGTCTGCTGCTAGCCGCTCAGCGGCTGGAGAGCAATAAATTCAGCGACCAGCAACTCCCCTGGCTGGTCGCCTGGGTCATCGGCTGTTTCCAGGCGCTCGCGCTGCTGCCGGGCGTCTCCCGCTCCGGCTGCACAATCTCGTCCGCGCTGATGATGGGTGTGGACCGCATCTCGGCGGCGCGCTTCTCGTTCCTGATCGCCATTCCGGCGATCTCGGGCGCCATCGTGCTGGAAGCCAAAGACATGCTGGAGTCGCCGCCAGTCGATCTCGCCTGGGGCCCGCTGGCCGTGGGGACGGTGGTCGCGTTCGTTGTCGGCCTGGGGGCGCTGAAACTCCTGCTGCGCATGCTGACTCAGCGACGGCTGCACTGGTTTGCCGGCTACTGCGTCGTCCTGGGAATCTCCACACTGCTCTGGCAGACCCTCAGTCCTCCGGTCAGCCAGACCCCGCCCGCCGCAGTGACAGTTTCCGCGGAGGCCCCTCGCTAACCCAGTTTGCCAACACGGGATGTCGGCGAAAATTTCGTTGCCGGATGAACTCCTGCATGGTATCTTTCGACTCCGCTGGGGGGGATACCGGCAAGGGCATGGAGGAAAATGGTGTCTTACTACGAGGTCGACCTGCTTGTTGGCGAAGTGTTGGACATCGGATCGGACTGCACTCTGACAGTCGTGGATGTGGATGGCGACGAAGTCACCTTCCGTCTCGACGGTCCCGACATCTCGGACGAAATTGTGACACTTCCCGTCGGGGCGCTGACTCTGCCCCGCTGAGAGCGGCTTCCCGCTCAGCAATTGACGCTCGGACTCACGGCGAAAGCCCCTGCAACGCACCGTTCTCTGGTGCGGCGGGCGTTGACACACTCGGCCAACCCTTTCTCTCTGGTTCCCACGGGTGGCATAGGTTGGGCGTCTTCGCTCTTGCTATGCCGCAGCAGAAGGTCACCGACCGTCCTCTGCTTCGGACAGACAACCTCCTGTGCGGTCCGCCCGCCCTCCTGGGTAGGACGAAGACGTACAGCCGGCGCCACCCGCCGTAAAGTATCAACGCTCACACCCGTGGTCATGCTGCTGGCGCTGCTGACGTGACGTGTCGCCTGAAGAACGATCGCAAGGCCAAGACATCATGCGAGAAGACGCCAGCTACATCTGCGATTCCTGCGGCGAGGAGATCGTCATCCCGCTGGATGTCACGCAGGGCGCGAGTCAGGAGTACGTCGAAGACTGTCCGGTCTGCTGCCGGGCGAACGTCATTCACGTCGAATTCGACGACGATGGAGACGCCCGAGTCTGGTCGGAGCCGGAGCAGGACTGAGAATGACTTACAGCCTCTGTGAAACCTGCCGTCACAGAGGGCGCAACGGAGCCCGCCAGACTTCGCCACATTACGACCCCCTACCAATGGTCCTCGCAGAACACGAGAATCGCCTCGGCTTTTTGCTCGTCCACCAGACCCAGGGCGAGATGAGCGGCGACATAGCAGAGAGCAAAGCCCATCAGCGGTCGGTGTTCCAGTGCATGATCGACGCCATCGGGATCAGAATTCGCCACGTAATTCGCCAACGCCAGCTTGATCACACGATCTGCTTCCGGCCCCTTGCGCTTCTTCCCTCGAAACTTCAGGCACACCAGCGGGGCCAGATGAAACAGGTTGGCGTCCGTGATCTCGGCGTCGATCAGCAGACCGAACGGCCTGGCTTCTCTGGCGTCGGCAATTGCCAACTGGATCTCCTCGAACCTCTCAGCAGGCGTGGAGGGTATCGGACGTTTCATATCAGGCGGCCTCTGGTCTTATCAGGCGTCCCATAACGAGCCCCCCGGACCGGTTGTCTCGGATGAGGAACAGGAATGAATGGTTGGCGTTGTAGCGAACTTGGAGGAGGTAAATTGGCGCTCGTCTCCTTTAACACAACCGCAGTCGCCGGGTGAAGCGCGGGTGGCCCCGGCTCAGCGTCTTCGGGTGCAGTCGACATTGGGTAGTCCACGGGCATCAATCGCCGCGAGCCTCTGAGCCCCGAAGGGGCGGCAGAGTGTAGCCACGGGTGAAGCTCAGTCTGCCGTCAGGCAGACTGAGCGGAACCCGTGGTCTCGGTCGTGCCCCAACGACCAGCCCCGGCAGGGGCGATGGAGCCGTCGCCCATGTGTGAATCGTCATATGGCCGCGACTCTTTCGCCCCTCCGGGGCTCCGGAGGGTAATGCGATCCTGTCCACGGGTTCCGTGTCGGTCGGCTTCGCCGCCGACACTCCACCCGTGGCTACACTCTGCCGCCCCTCCGGGGCTCAAGCCACGCCGGAAAGATCATCGACCACCAATCGCCGACTGCACCCGGGCGTCTTCGCCCTACCGCGGTGCCGAAGGCACAGAAGGACGGGCGGCGCAACGGGTTTCGATGGCGCGAAATAGGGGTAGGGAAGCCCCATTGGCTTGGGGCTCCCCTCCCTCCGAACCGGACGGGCGGATCTCCCGCATCCGGCTCTCCGGTTGATGGTTTACCTTCGTGAGGATTGACAGGCCAACGCATGGGCTGCGGCGAGACTGAACAGCCCCTGCTCGGCGAAGTAGCGGTTCGGCCAGGCAAAGCAATCGGACGGTTTGCGGGCCACGCCGCGTCCGCCGCAACGGCGACGCAACAGACTCCGCAGACGCATCCGCAGCCAGCCATCCAGGGTTTTGTAGTCCGAGCGCCTGCTGCCGTGCTGGAAGTACGCGAACCAGCCGCGGAGCGACCGGTTCACGCGAAACACGATGCGCTGCAACGACGCGCCGGAAGTCCGACGTGTCTGTCGACGCAGCGTGTCCTTCAACGTCTGCAGGCTCTTCGAGCGGGGCCAGTGCTTTTCGCCGGCGAATTCGTACCCCAGAAACGCAAAGCTCTCCGCACGCACATCGACGATCCGCGTTTTCGTCGGGTGCAGCGTCAGACCGTTATCGGCCACCCACTCCCGCACGAGATCCAGAGCGTGCGACGCCTCGGCGGCGGTGCGGCACAGGATCACGAAATCATCGGCGTAACGCACCATCTGCAGACCGGCAGCGGCCAGCAGATGGTCCAGCGGATCGAGGTAGATGTTGCTCAGCAGCGGACTGAGGACCGCCCCCTGCGGGGCTCCGGCCTCGGGGGTCCACGACTTCGCGTCCTCAATGATCCCTGCGGTCAGGAACGATTCGATCAGCGATAACACACGGCCGTCCGCCAGTTTCTCCCGCAGACGCAGCAGCAACCGATCATGGGGGATCGAATCGAAATATCCCTTCAGGTCGGCGTCCACCACGTGGACATAGCCAGCCTTCAGGAGTTGATCCACCCGTCGAAGCGCGTCCTTGCAGCCGCGGCCCGGCCGGAAGCCGTAACTCTGGTCGGCAAAGTCGCGTTCGAAGATCGGCTCGATCACGTTCACCACTGCCGCCTGCACGACGCGGTCCCGCACCGTGGGAATCCCCAAGGGGCGGGTCTCGCTTGTGCCGGGTTTGGGAATGTGAACGCGGCGGATCGCCTGCGGTCGATACGTATCGTCTTTGAGGGCGTCCGACAGCCGCCAGAGAGCGTCTGGAAGCTGTGCGGAGAACTCGTCGACAGTCACGTGATCCACGCCGGCGGCGCCCTTCTTGCGCGCCACCTGCTGCAGGGCCGCCAGCAGATTCCGCTCGGCGAACACCTTGTCATACAGCCGGAACCATTTGCCTCCTTCCACTCCCTCGACGAGAGCCGTCAACATGCGCACGGTCCAGACGCACGGTTTCGCGCACGCCCACAGGCGCGACGCTGTTCCGGCTTGTTGAGCCCGCGGCACTGCCGCCGGTGGGACTTCCGCTGGTCTGGTCATGTCGCCTTCCATCTTCCTGGAGCCCTTCGCTCCCCCGGAGTTACCCGGCTTCGTCGCTACTATGGCTCCTCTGACTCCTGACCGGGTCAGTCCCTCCCGGTCAGGTCTCTTTGCGTCATGTGTTCGAACTTCCGGCCATTCCGCCTCCAACCACCTGATGGCTCCGCCGATCGCTTTGACACGTTACCCTTCAGCGTCGACGGCTTCCGGATCGCTCCGGTCTGGGCTTCACCTTAAGAGGGCAGGCTCGCCAAACCACCCGGCCGAATCGAGTTCACTTGCGTTGCGGACTGGCCATTCGCCTCCCGATGCTCCCCACCCCGCCTCGCGGCGACGCAGTTTCGGTCGGCTACAGGCCGGAGAACGTCTACCTGAGGAGGACTTCCACCTCCCTGTTCGAACACACTTGCAAACGCACCCTCCTGTCGCTTTGCGACGCAGATAGGCCGCGGACGGCCAATCTGTGCCACCCGGCGATTGCAAAGGTTGTGACGCAGGAACGATCGACGGCTACACTTGGGTTTGCAGAACTTCTCTGCCAGCATACCGGTTCCCAACGGGATCCGGAATGCAATCGTTACGCTCTTTCGGCAAGCTCCGCCAATGTTCTGGCCCGTCCTTCTCCCCTTCAAGATTACCTGCTGGACGCTGGCAGGGCTGGTGCTGGGTGCCACAGTCATGGCCCCCGCGCTCAAAGGAAAACGGGGCAGAACATTTCTGCTCTCAACGTGCTTCGCGTTCGCCGCATTCATCCCTTCCTGCATTGGAATCGAGCTGATCGTCGACCAATTCCGATTCGGTCAGTTTGAGTACCTATGTTACGACGACATCCACGACTTTCGTTATCAGCGATACCTGCCTGCTACGGCGACGAACATCAAAATGCACAAGCATCCCGGCGGAAACGGGTATCGGGCGTGTTACTCAATTTCCGAAGCAGATTTTCAATCGTACCTGAACGAGCTTTGGGACGAGTACGGAGAGCGCTCTGCCGTCCAGCGAGGCGGATACAGCGATGACGGTCGGCGAGCAGATCACGACGATTTCAAACGCAAATTCGGGGATCTCGGATGGAAGCCATGGGACGATCCGGTCATCTCCCACAGTCCTTCGGAATCAGACGGCGGCGGCGCCACCTATTACTTCGACCGTGATGCCGGAACTGCGTATCAATCCACCGGGTTCTGGTAAAGCGACTGGAGGTGGGCGGTCGTCCGCCGTGTCGCGCAGATAACCGGGGGTTGAGCGCCAGCGACACCCCCGGAAACCGGCCCATCGCACACACATTCGACCCCGGAGGGGTCGCAGAAACGTTGCCGCCGGAATGCGTTCCGCGGCGACCGGTCAACATGCAATGGGATTGCCGGAAAACCGCTTTCCGATTATGAGCCCGCGTTCATTCGTCTGCACAGAGGGCAACACATGGGCGGGTGGCGAAAAAAGACGTGCTGCGTCCTGTTCGTGGTCGCGTTCTTGACGAGCGCTTGCGCGATCAGTTCCAGGAAATCCACCGAGGTCAGGTTCTCTGAAGACCTGCAGGCGGACGGTTTCTCGATTGCCTGTGGCGGGGATGGAGAAATTGCTCAGGAAATGACCGTTGTCATATCAGATGCGGAATCGACCGAGCGCTTGTTGCAATGGTTTCAACACCGCCCCAAACCGTCCAATGGTCTTGGAATGGCCATTCTCTCGGACTTCGAAAAATCGATGCTCCGATTTGCATCACCATTGGCCAGGATCGAAACTGCTCGCTTCCACGTTGATCTGAACCTCTTCACGGTTGGGCTGGAAACGCGATCCTCTCCCACCGACGCCTGGACGCAGGTGTCCTGGCCGATCAGACCCGAGGACGAAGAGTTGCGCGATTGGGCGATCTCAAAGGTCTTGAACAATTTCGCGATGGAACGTGGCCTGCCTCCGATCAAGTGGGAAGGAATCCGTCGTGGCAAGATCGACGAAGAGGTGGAGGACCGGAATCCTGAAGCGATGGTTGCGCCTGCGACCCCTTCGGGGTCGTGATGACGTAGGCTCACCGGGGGTGTCGTCGCTTCGCTCCTCAACCCCCGGCTACCTTCTTTGACCCCTGCCGGGGTCACGGAGCACCGTCGACCAGCCGTCCACATCGCAGGTTCCGTCCTGGCATCCCGAAGGGATGCAAGAATGTAGCCGGGGGTTGAGCGAAGCGACACCCCCGGAAACCGGCCCCTCGCGCAAGACCGTCGCCCCCGGCGGGGTCGCAGAGCCGTCGCTGCGGGGTGGCGCCGGCAGTACGCTGACTTCCAACCGGCGCTACCCAAGGTAGTCGTCCGGACCGGGGCATCGCGAAGACGCTCCTGCCCCGGCCACCCGAGGCTTGCTGGTCTAGCCGGTCAGCGCGCCGGAGCCGTCTGCCGCTCGACCTGTTCCCGCAGCCGCTTCAGATCAATGTTCTCTCCAGCGGCCGGGAACGGGTGATCCAGCAGCCACCAGTCTTCGGTGAAAGAAGCCGCGTCGCCGGGCTGGAGTTTCTCGCGCGGGCCGATTGGCTCCAGTTCGATCCGCGGGCCGGCGGGATACCAGACCGATAACGTCAGGCCGGCCGCCTCGTTGTAAACCCGATCGGGATCGACCGGGAAGCGTTTGACGAACAGCGTGTTGTCGGGCCGCAGGTAGGCCAGCCAGCCGGCCGAGGAATCGAAGCCGAGCTTTGGCTTACGCGGCGGCGCGAGGATCTCCAGAAAGCCGTCCCGCTCGCGAATCTTTTCGTCGGTGTTCCGCACGTTGATGATCGCACTGTCTTCGTACATCGCATACTTCGCGGGGAAGCGGCTGGTCCCCTGCAGAGGAATCAGGCAGATGCCTCCGCCGGGGGAAAACGACCGGCCCCAGTGGCAGTATTCCCGCGGCTGATCGGAGACGTTGACGAGCGTCTGCCGGCAGGAGAGTCGGGAGGCGCCGGTCAGGGTGGGGGGATGGAGTTCAAAATCGCGCAGCACCTGCACCCCGGCTTTGGGGCTGTGGGGGCTGACGAGGCGGGCGGAGTGCGGGCCGGTGATCTCGGCGGTCCAGGTTCCGGACCAGATTTCCGGATGCGCGGGGACCGTCAGTTCGGGGCCGAAATCGAACCGGCCGGCGGACATCGACGCCGGTTTTCCGTCGGTCCGCGGACGATCCTCGTCGTCGAGATAGAGGGCACGCCGTCCGTCTACGTAATACTCCAGCACGCGTCCACCCGCCTGCGGACACAGCACGGCGCGGGCACGGGGTTGGCCGAGCGTCAGTTCGACAGCCCGAGAGTAACCGTGGAATTCTGTGAACTTCGCCGTTGTAGTTTCGACGCCGTGGTATGCGGACAGAGCGGCTTCTGTGAATGCGTCGCGCACGTCGGACGCATCGCTGTTGCCGAATCCGGACCGCTGGATCATCAGGATGAAGATCAGTTTGCGCTGCGGATCGACCCAGGCCTGCGTCCCCCACGCGCCGCCGTGGCCGTAAGTTCCCGGCATCAGCAGTCGGGTCACCCCTTGCGGCTTTTCGAGCACGCACCAGCCCAGTCCCCAGCCGTTGCCGGGCGTGAAGCCCGTGACGAGGCCGGGCGTGAGAATCTGCGTCATCTGCTGCACGCGTGCGGCCGGCAGCAGTCGGACGTCGCCGAGTTGCCCGCCATTCAGGATCGCCTGGTAGAAGCGGGCCATGTCGGCGGCGGTCGAGAACAATCCGCCGGAGGGATTGGGCGTTCGTTCGACGGTGGGGTCCGGGATCTCAACAGCGGCCAGAGTTCCCGGCTGTTCGCCGGGTTTGCAGGTGACCGCCAGTCGCCCCGCCTGATCGGGCGACAGCCGGAAGGTTGTGTCTTTCATTTCCAGCGGATCGAAGATGTGCCGTTGCAGGTACTCGGCATAGCTCTCGCCCGAGGCGATTTCGATCAGCCGGCCGGCGACGGTCAGGCCGCTGCTGTATTGCCACTTCGAGCCGGGGGGAAACTCCAGCGGCTTCCGGCCGATCAGATCGACGATCTGTTCCAGGTTGAGCCCTTCGGTCTCCTTGCCGCCCGGTTGGGCCAGTCCGGCGGTATGCGTCAGGACGTCGCGAATGGTGACGGGGCGGGACGGAGTACCATCCTTCAGTTTCTGTCCGGTGAAGGACGAAATGTGTTTCTCGACCGGATCGTCGACGCTCAGCTTCCCCTGTTCGACGAGCTGCATGAGGCCCGTCGCCGTGACGGTTTTGGTCATCGACGCGATGCGGAAGAGCGAGTCCGGCTGCATGGCCTGGTCGGTCGCGGGGCCGGTCTTGCCGACCGCTGCGAGGTGCACGACCCGGTCCGGCGTGGCGATGAGCGTCACGGCGCCGGAGATCTGCCCGCGGTGGACGAACTCGGTCATCCGCTCGGAGATGCGCTGCAATCCTGCAGCGTCGAACTCCGGTTCTGCAGACGGCAACTGGCTGGAACACGCGACGAACATCAGCGCGATCGCGCTCATTCGGAGCAGCATGGCGTCACCTCGATAGTCAACTCTCGGTGCAGATCTCGGGCAGGCGATTCCTGCCAAAGTGCGAGAGAGGATGATATCAGAGAGGCCGGACGGCTGCCCGCGCTGCTCCGCGCACGGCTACCTCATGAAGCTTCCGCTGCCGCCCATCGAAGACCTCAGGCTGTCCAGAATCGAGATCGCCACTTTGCGAACGGGATTTCCGGGGAAGTCGATCGATGCGACGATGACCAGCAGCAGAACGAAGAACCCGATCTTCGGTCCCGATGAATCGGACATTCCGGCGGCCCCTGCGCAACAATGACTGCTCCGCGGGCCGACGCAAGAGGGACTTCCGCCGACGGGAGCTGTGCCGCGCGGCGATTCGACCGACTCGTGAGCGATTGGCCCGCCGTGAGTGATCCACTCTGAACGCTACGCCACGATCCGGGTGCTGTCAAACGTGGAAGGAGACGCACAGGACGATCCGCCCGGCGCCCAGTCTGGGAATTCGATGAACCAGACATCAAGTCTCGGTCGGCGCGGTGGCGCCCGTCGCCGGGTGGCGGCGATACCAGTCCTCGACGACGTCGATGACCAGCCCCCAGGCTTCAAACTCGCGCGGCCCGGCGGTTTTCTCGACCGGACTGCGCAAAGCCGCCAGTCGTTCGCGGATCTCCGACTCGGGGAGCAGGTGCAGGCGGGTCGCCAGGATGGTGGCCTCCAGCACCGCATGTCTGGCCCGGTTCAGGCCGAACATGTCGCGGACGCGCCCGGCATGCACGACGCGGGCTTCGATCTCGGTCCGGTCGGCCGAATCGTCGAGCGACGCGACTTCAAATTCATACCAGCGACAGCAATCGGCCAGCACCTGGCCGGGGATCTTCGCGGCGGGGCTGGTGGCTGGCGTTTCCGGCAGGCGATCGAGAGCCGCCCGGGCGATCAGCAGCACGTCGTCGACGACGTGAAAGACGCCCCAGGGGTGTTCCTTCAGATTGCGATAGGTCTGCGACGTCTTGAAGGGCCGCAACAACAGCGTTTGAAAGTCGTCATCGACAATCGGTCCCATCGGCGCGACATTGATCGCGCCGCTCGCCGACAGACTGGTGACGATTCCTTCGACAATCATGCCATCGTTGTACGACATCACGTTGGGCCTGTCATCGCTCTTTTTCGCTGGTGGGCGGTTAAACCGCATCGCGTCCCAGTCTGCGGAGCTGAGCGCTGTAGAAATGGCAGAGGGCGATGGCGCAGGCATCGGCGACGTCGTTCGGCTCCAGGATGCGATCCAGTTTGAACTCCTGCTGGATGGCGCGCTGGATCTGTTCCTTGGAGGCTCGCCCGCTGCCGGTCAGCAGGCGCTTGATCTGGGTGGCGGAGTAGTGGACTACGGGGAGTCCGGCGTCCATGGCGGTCAGCAGAATCCCGCCGCGGGCGTGGGCCATCAGGACGGCGGTCTTCGGGTACTGACTGTGGGAGAAGACCTGTTCGATGGCCGCCTCCGCCGGCCGCCACTCTTCGAGAACTTCGCGCAGCCCGCAGGCGATCTCGTGAACGCGTTCGGCGAGCGTCTTCCCCTTGGTCGAACTGATCACGCCTCCGTCCCGCAGCAGCGGCCCCCGCCCTCCCCGCTCGATCACAGCATACCCGGTCCGATTGAGACCGGGGTCGATGCCGAGGATGCGATAGGGGATGGTCATGGGGGGCTGCGTCACTGCGGAAAACCAAAGTCCGTTACCCGCGACGCCAGAGCGTGCGCTCTTTCTGGTCTTCCAGCGTGATCTTCAGTTCCGCGAGCTTGTTGCGGACCAGGTCGGCGACGGCGAAGTTCTTGTTCTTCCGGGCGTCGGCCCGGATCTGGATGATGAGCTGCATCAGGCCGTCGAGCAGTGCGTCGTCCACCCCGCTGCCGGCAGTTTCGCGCGGCTGCCGGAACACGCCCAGAATGGCGGCCAGTTCCTTCAGCAGCGTCAAGCCGGTGGTCAGGGCGGCGATCTTTGCGGGGTCGGCGCCGGGGGCCTCCAGTTTCTGGTCGCCGATGAACGCGTTGAGAACGCGGCGGAGTTCGAACAGGACGCCGACGGCGCCGCCGGTGTTGAAGTCGTCGTCCATCGCTTCGAGATAGCGATCCCGCAGCGACTTCAACTCGTCGAAGAACGGCTGCAATTCGCCGGCGCTTTCCGGCAATGGCGTGGTGCCGGAGCGCTTCTCAGGGGCTTCAAGGCTGTAGAAACTCTTGCCGCTGATCCGTTCGTAGGTCTCGAACAGACGGAAAAAGCCGTCGAGGCTTTTCCCTGTTTCCGCGATCCGCTCCAGACTGAAATCAATCGGGCTGCGGTAGTGAGTCGCCAGCAGGAAGAAGCGGACGGTTTCCGGGTGGTGATGGGCGAAGACGGCCGTTTTGACCGACTCGGCCCCGGCAGAGCCCGCGAGTTTGCCGGCGATCTGGGCGGCCGCGGCGTCGCCGTGGCGGTCGTGACCGCCGCCGACCTTGCCCGCCTGCCCGCTGGCCTGCATCAGGCCGTTGTGCATCCAGTAGGTGGCGAAGGTTTTTCCGGTGCACGATTCCGACTGGGCGAGTTCGTTTTCGTGGTGGGGGAACATCAGGTCCAGACCGCCGCCGTGGATGTCGATCGAATCACCGAGCAGCTTGCGGCTCATGGCGGAGCACTCGATGTGCCAGCCGGGCCGGCCGGGGCCCCAGGGGCTGTCCCAGGCGGGCTCGCCCGGCTTGGAGCCCTTCCAGAGGGCGAAGTCGGCGGGGTGCTCCTTGGCGTCGCGGGTCTCGGCCCGGGTGCCGGCGAGCATTTCGTCGATGCTGCGATGGCTGAGCTTGCCGTAGTCTTCGTCCTTAGTGCAGCGGAAGTAGACGTCGCCGTCGAGCGGGTAGGCGTAGCCTTTGTCGATCAGCGACTGAATGATCTCCTGCATGTCCTGGATGTGCTGCGTCGCAAACGGGAAGTGGTCGATGCTGTCGACCCCCATCAGCTTCAGGTTGTCGAAATAGTCCTCGGTCATCTGCTTCGCGAGGGCGTCGACGGTCATCCCCTTCTCGGCCGCCTTGTTGATCAGTTTGTCGTCGACGTCGGTGATGTTGACGACGAAGGAGACGTCATAGCCGCTGTAGACGAGGTACTTCTTGACGGTGTCAAAGATGACCGGTCCGACCATGTGGCCGATGTGGGCGGGCTTGTAGACGGTCGGCCCGCAGAGGTACATGGTTACCTTGCCGGGTGTGACGGTCTTGAAGTCTTCTTTCTGGCGGGAGAGGGTGTTGTAGACGCGGAGGGCCATGCGAGATCGTCCGTGAATGGAAGAGGAAGCCGAGTGTCCGGGGAGATCGCCAAACATTGAACCTGTCGGGACTTGCAGAGAATAGCAACGTCCGCGGCGGACGGGAACAGCACTCCGGAGGGGGCGCCGCAACAGAAGCGGAACTCGCGGTCACGCCGCCGCGTTACCGCCGATGACGACGTACCGGGCCTTGCGGGAGTTCAAGCACTTCACAACGTTCAGGAAGCGAGCGAGCATCGTAGTGCTTCCGGGGCATCCGACCGCCGTTCATGTCCCAGGCGAGCTGCTGGTGGGCGGCCAGCCATTCCAGACGCTCAATATCAGACAGCGACTGAAACCAGCGGGCGCGAGCCTGAAGGCTGCCGTCCTGCACGTCGTGCGAAACACTCGGGGCAGATTCCGGTCGGACGACGGCTCGGGACATGCGTTTCCTGACTTTAATCGGGCCATACACCGTCGCGGTCCTGACATATCTTGACTTTCTGAGGATAGCACCGTCCTCCGCGGACGGGAACTGCACTCCGGCAGGGTTCAGACGGGTGCGGGCACGAGGCGTTGCAGTTCGCGCAGGAGAAACGCTTCCGGGGCCAGCTTCGGGACGACAGTGGATGCACCGGCGGCCTGGACTTGTTCGACCAGTTCCGGCAGCGGGAAGTCGAGACTGACGACAATGGGCAAATCGGGATGCGTCTCGCGATACGCCATGAGTTGCTGCTGTCCGCCCGATACCCAGGGGTCGCCGTCGAGCCAGAGAATTCCGGCCTTTACGGGATCACACTCGACCAAGCCGCCGGCCTGCTGAATCAGCAGGCACCATGTCTCCTGCCATGCCCGGTCCGGAGAGACAACCGCAAAGGTACCGCCGGCCAGTGATGCGTCCGTTTGAGGGTGGTCTGCCGCGAAGCATTCGTCCCGTGTGGCGGTCAGAGGCAGCGGCGTCCCCTGCCCAGCATTCAGCAGCGACCACTCGGCCTGCAGTCGCTGGACTGCCCAGACTGCCGGCACCCGTGAGGCTGCGGGCCAAAGGTCGCGCCGTCGCCCGTCCGCCTCGCACCAGGCCCCGGCGACGACGACCAGCCGGGCGATCGGCGTCCGGGTCAGCAGGCGGGCGATTTCGGCGGTCGGGTATTCATCCGGGTGGCTCTGCAGAACGACGACGAGATCCGGAATCGCTCCGGAATCGATTGCGAGAGCCGACGCAATATCGGGCCAGCGAATGCTTCGAGCGGACTTTGTCTGCTCACTCAGCCAATCGAGCACCAGGGCAAATTCGGGCCGGTCGGCTTGTCCGAGAATCCAGGTAACGGGGGTCATGCGGGCGACTCCGCATCGACCGGCGCGGCCGTTGCTGGCAGGCGGCTCCGTTTTCCGAGCAGGTCGGCGAGGGGACGGATCTGATTGACACGGCAGACGGTCCGGTATGCGCAGTGTCCGGTGCATTGCTCGTCGGCATTTTCGACGACAAACCGCCCCGAGCGAATTCCCGCGGCCAGTCGCGGAACGACCACGTCGAGAGTGGCTTCCAACTGATCCAGCACGGCCTGCTCCAGCGACCCGAACTTCGCCCTGTTGCGAAGTCCGGGCGAAAACCCCGTCTCCTTCAACGCCCAGTAGCCCATCTGGAACGGGACGGCGTCCGGGCCGGCCAGGCCAAGGCGTTTCACCGCCAGCAGATAGAGCGGGAGCTGCAGCCCACGTCCGGATTCCAGATCGTCGAGTTTCAGCGTGGGCCGCTTGCCCGTTTTGTAGTCGATGACCGTAAAAACGTCTTTGTCCCCGGCGCGGCCGCGGTCGACTCGGTCGATACGGCCCCAGACGACGGTCTGGTCAGCCCCTTTCCCCAGCACCAGCGGCTGACGGGCGGCGGCGGGATCATCCTGCTCGCGGGGCAGTTTTCCGAAGGCCAGTTCCGGCGGCAGCGGCTCGGCGAGCTGCTCCCAGGAGGCTTTCACATGCTCCAGGTACTCGGTGTTCTGCTGAGCGAAGGCGATCGCCCATTCCTCCATGAGCAGGTGTTCGATGCGCTGCAATGCCTGCTGCAGTTCGGTCTCCGGGATCCGGCGACCGAGCCGCTCTTCGACGTACTCGACAAACTGCCGGGCCAGATCGTCGCCGAGCCGCATGCCATTCTCGCGGAGCAGCCGCGCGAGGACGTCGTGAATCATCACGCCCCGTCCCAGGTGGTCGGTCCCTTCCTCCGGCAGCGGCAATTCGGCAACGTCCAGCACGTTTTCCAGCCAGAATCGGAACGGGCACTCGGCGTAGGATTCGAGTTCCGTGGCGCTGAACTGGTGCGAGGCCGCGAACCGGCCCTGGAGCCCCTGAATATTCTGCGGCAGCGACAGCCGACCTTCCCAGGGGGTGAAACCCTGGGTCTGAAATCGCTGGGCCGCGACGTTGGCAGCCGCCAGGAGGTTTCGGGCCGTCGGCTGTCGGGCAGGTTCATCGGCCCACCAGCGGAGCAGTCCCGGATTCCCGGCTCGGGCTTCCACAACGCTCAGCAGCCGCAGGTCACCAGGACTGAGCGCGTCGGATCTGGTCGGCGTGGGATCCAGCCGGCCTTCGTGAGCCTCAGTGAGAACGCCTGGCGCAAACAGCGTCCGCAAGGCCGATGCATACGGACTGGGAAAGACCGGCTGGCCGCGGCTGCTGACGGCGGGATAGGAGAGAGTCAATTGCCGCGTCGGGCAGGCGACAGTCTCGAAGAACAGAAACATTTCATCCTGCTGATGGGCGGACCGCTGGTGCAGCCGGAGACCGGATTCGTTCAGGCGAGTCCGGTCGCTGTCGCTCAACAGGCAGTCGTCGACGCGGGACGCCGGGAAGGTGCTTTCGGTGAGCCCCGCCAGGAACAGATACGGCACGTCGAGGTGGCGGACCTGGTCCACATCGAGAATGCGGACGACTCCGGCAGGTTCAACCGATCTGCCGATCGTTTCTCGCGACAGCAGGTCGCGGAATTCGAGCAGAAAATCCTTCAATGCAGTCTTGCGGGGTTCTGGTTCCAGTTCCCGTTCGGCTTCCGCTGCGTTCCGGAGAATCCGCTGCACGAGGTCCCAGTCCTGGCGGGCCTGTTCCGCTTCGCGAAGAATCTCCGCGCCTTTGTGTTCCGCGGGAGGGAAGAACCGCAATTGTTCGACCACTTCGGCGAGTGCATCGGCCCAGCGGTCGAGAGGATGAGCCCGACGCAATGGATCGAGGGCGTGAGACAACTTGGACAGGATGTCGAAGGCGCCGAACGCGTCGGCATATTCCGCGCGATTGCGCTCATCGACCGGCCGTTCGGCGACTCGCTTCAGGACGCGGAGCATGACATCGCGTCCGGCATGCAGGCGATGGCGCCTGAGGGCGCGTCCGACCCGACGGGCAGCTTGCGTCCGGAGCGCTCCCATCGCCGGCCAGCCCAGGAATTCGCTGTGCAGCAGGTCGAGAACGCGTTGAAACGGCCAGTGCTCGATCTCCAGTTGCAGAACGCCGAACAGCGCTTTGACGGCAGGACTCGCCGAAAGGGGGCGTTCGGCTTCGCACCAGACCGGCAGCCCGGCGGCCTGCAATGCTTCCAGCCAGCGGGGACCATCGGCGGCGACGTTTCGCAGGCCGACGACGATCTGACCGGGGGCGACGCCGGTCGCCAGCAGATGCTTGATCCTGAGCGCGACGGCAGTCCATTCGCTGTCCGGTCCGGTCACCGAGACCAGTTCCAGGCCTTGCGCGTCCCCTGCTGGTTTCCAGTGTCGAGGATTGCTGAACAGCCCTCGACGAACGGTCGCCAGGCCGGCCGGTCGGGAGTCGACTTCGGGACTGTCCGTGACCTGGATGTCTCGTTCGCAAAGCTGCCCCTGCAGGCGCCAGAGAGCCGCCGCCGGTTTGGCGAAGAGTTCGGACCGGTCCGCCGACCGGTCGAGTGGCAGCGTGATCAATGTGTCCGGGCAGTGTCCGGTCAGATGTTCGATGATTTCGTACTGCGTATGGGTGAAGTCGGTGAAGCCGGCGATCACCAACTGCTGCAGATCGGCGAAGGGTCCGAACCGCCCGTTCTCCAGTTCGGTCCGGGCGAGCCAGAAACGTCCTTCGGAGTCGTACCACTGTCGCTGCGTCAGCGCGTCCTGGTACTCCTGGAAGATCAGCGCCAGGTCCCGTTCTCGTGGTCGGCCCCCCTGCAATGCGTTCGCAAAATCGTCCGGCCAGATTTCTTCCCGCTTGAGTTCGGAAATGAACGACGTCACCAAGTCGAGAAATCCCGAGGACTCGGCGACGCCGCGAAAGTGCGGCAGTCTCCCCTGCTCTGCCAGTCGGCGGATCAGATGCCGCAGCATTGTCCGCTTCATGACGGGAGAAATCGGCGAGGCGGGCTGCCCGGAGGCCTGCAATACGGTCTCCGCGAAGGAATCGAAGGTCATGATGCCGGGGGCGACGCAGGCCGAGGGGGAGCCTGTCAGGAGCCGGGCCACGATTTCCCGCTGCGCCCGGCGGGTCGGGGTGAGCCAGAGCGCGGCTCCCGGCGAGCGCTGCTGGCGGAGCGATTCCAGCACGGCGGCATATCGGGCCAGAACCGTCGACCGCTCCGTTCCGGGCAATCCGCAGAGGATCTCGACGCGCGACACAGCCACCCTCCCTGTTCCAGCTCCGTGACAGCCAGTCGCCGGAATCCTCCGTCCTGCTGACAATCCCTACAGCCAGTTCGCAGCCGCCGAATGCCCGAAATGGCTGACAGGAGCGCTGGCGGCTGCGTTCCGATCCGATCGATGGACAGCCGCAGAAAATCGGGGGCCGGATTCGCAGTCTTGTCGGAAGTCTGCAGAGAGACTACGCTTCCTTCAAGGCCATTTGTGAAAGTTTGGCGGAAATGCGTCCTGAATCAACTGCCGTGCCCGGAGCGCGGAACGGTTCGGTCCGGAAGATGCTACGCCGACGGGGTCCGGTGTTCGACAAAGGGAGATGGCGAATGCTCATGCGTCGCGTCTGGTCGTGGGTTCTGGCGGTCGCAGTGTCGGTCGCGGTCGGAGCCGGTTCGGCATCCGCTGCTGAAGACGAAGATTACTACGAGCTGATGAAGCTCTTCGTCGACACCTTCGAGCAGATCGATCGCAACTATGTGAAGGAAGTCGACCGGAAGGAGCTGGTGGAGGCCGCGATGCGCGGCATGCTCAACAAGCTCGACCCGTATTCCTCCTACTTCGACAACAAGGAGCTGAAGGAGTTCAACGAGCAGGTCGAGCAGGAATTCGGCGGTATCGGCATTCAGGTTTCGCTCGACCCCAAGGGGCGCCAGTTGATGGTGCTGTCCCCGATTCCCGGCACGCCGGCATACAAGGCGGGAATCAAGGCGGGCGACCGGATCGTCGAGATCGACGGGAAAGCCACGGCCGAGTTCGGCGAGGGCAAAGAGATGGATACCGCCGTCAAGATGATGCGCGGAACCCCGGGATCTCCGGTGAAAGTCACCGTCGTGCACGAGGGGAGCGAAGAGCCGACAACGCTCGAACTGCTGCGTGCCGTCATTAAAACTCCGACGGTGCTGGGAGACCATTTTGACTCCAGCGGCGAATGGTCCTACTTCATCGAAGGGGCGGACAAGATCGGTTACATCCGCCTGACGCACTTCAGCCGGAACAGCGCCGCCGAAGTGGAAGACGCCCTGAAGTCTCTGCAGAAGCAGGGGATGAAGGCGTTGATCCTGGATCTGCGATTCAATCCGGGCGGCCTGCTGACGTCGGCCACAGCGATCTCCGATCTGTTTGTCGAGGACGGAGTGATTGTCAGCACCAAGGGTCGGAATACCGACGAGCAGGTGGCGACGGCGACAAAAGAGGGGACCTACACCGGCTTCCCGATGGTCGTGCTGGTCAACCGCTACAGCGCCTCCGCCAGCGAGATCGTCAGCGCGTGCCTGCAGGATCACAAACGGGCGCTCGTTGTCGGTGAGCGAACCTGGGGCAAGGGGAGCGTGCAGAATGTGATCGAACTGGATGGCGGCCAGAGCGCCCTGAAGCTGACGACCGCCAGCTATCACCGGCCGAGCGGCAAGAACATTCACCGCTTCCCGAATTCCAAAGAGACGGACGAATGGGGCGTGATGCCCGATGAAGGATACCTCGTCAAGTTCTCAACGGAGGACATGCAGAAGTACCTGGAGTACCGTCGTCAGCGCGACATTCTCGGCGGGGAGCGTTCCGAGAAGCCGGTCGAGTTTACCGACCTGCAGGTCGCCAAGGGAATTGAATGGCTGAAAGCGGAGCTGGCGAAGGCCGACGAGAAAAAGACCGAGTCGCCAGAGAAGACCGCCGAGGAAAAGAAGGACGAGAAGAAGGATTCCGCACCGAAGGGTCAGGACGAACCCAAAGGGGGGGCTTCGGTCGAGTTCTTCCGACAGCTCCCCTGGCGGCCGGCCCACCGGGGCTGAGCGCAGGCCTGTCGAATTCGCGACAATGTTCCGCGTGGCCGGGGATTTCCCGGCCACACGTTGTTGAAGGCCCGGCCGCCCGATGTCTGATTCCGCGTCTCATTCCAAGGAGCTGCTGCTCGCGATCGAATCGTCCTGCGACGAGACCGCAGCCGCCGTCATCGACTCGAATCGGCGAATTCTGTCGAGCGTCATCTCGACGCAGCACGAATTGCACGAACGATTCGGCGGCGTGGTGCCCGAAATCGCCTCCCGCGCCCACGTCGAGCGCATTCTGCCCGTGATCGACGAGACGCTGCGGCAGGCGGGAGTCACCCTGCAACAGATCGGCGCGGTCGCCGTCGCGACGCAGCCGGGCCTGGTCGGCTCCCTGCTGGTCGGGCTCACTGCGGCCAAAACGCTCGCCTGCGTGCTCGATGTTCCGTTGCTGGCCATCGATCATATTGCGGCGCATCTTTACGCCTGTCGGATTGCCGCCGGGCGCGATGTGTTTCCCGCAGTCGGCCTGGTCGTCAGCGGCGGGCACTCGAATCTGTACGACTGCGCCTCGCCGGTGGATTTCGAACTGCTCGGTTCGACCATCGACGACGCCGCGGGCGAGGCGTTTGACAAAGTCGCGCAGATCCTGGGACTGGGCTATCCGGGCGGCCCCTTGATCGAGCAGGCGGCACGGGACGGCGATCCGGCGGCGATTCCGTTCCCGCGGGCGTTTCTCAACGAAGATCGCCTGGAATTCAGCTTCAGCGGCCTGAAGACGGCGGTCAAATACGCCGCCCATGGAACTCCCGGAGCGCGTGCTCTGCCTCCGGAACTGACGCCGCGCCGAATCGCCGACCTCGCGGCAAGTTTTCAAACCGCCGTCGTCGACGTGCTCGTCGGCAAGACCGAGCAGGCATTGAGACAGACGGGGCGAGCGCGATTGCTGGTCGGCGGTGGCGTGGCGGCTAATGCTGTTCTGCGCGGCCGTCTCGAAGACATGGCGACTCGCCGCCGCATCGAACTGCACATCGCGGCCCGGGAACTCTGCACGGACAACGCGGCGATGGGGGCGCTGGGCTGGGAGCTGTGGGAACGAGGCCGATTCTCGCCGCTCGATCTCGACGTGACGCCGGGACTGGTCCGCAAGCGTTCGTCGGCGTCCTCGTAGCGAACTCTCCCGCGGGAGGCGATGCCCGACGGCTACGGCGTGCGAATACCGTTGCCGCCCCCTCCGCCGGTTCCGCCGCCGACAAAGCTGAATGTGAACACATCCGTGATGCTCGAAAACGTCGGGCTGACGCTGAGTCGGACGTAACGGCGGTCTCCCGAAACGACGGCCATCGCACCCATCGAGACCCCTTCTCCGATGAACTGCACGACCGGCTGGTAGCCGACTGCGCCAGGTCCCACGCTCGGAACTCCCCCGCCTGCTTGCGGAGCGACCTGGGCCGACACCATCGGAATTGCGGAGCGGGCGGCAAGGCGCGCCGCGGCGGACTGCTCTGCGGGCCGATGATTCACGGGCGGGTGCAATTGTCGGGCGGCGGTCTTCAGGCCGGACGCCATCGAGACGCGGATCAGCTTATCCTCTGCGCCGAGCGCGACGACGTAGGTCGAAGTCTCTGCGCGCGGGGAGTCGGCTCGGCGGGTCACGGTCAGAGTCGCTCGCTTCCCTACAATATTCCCGCTCACGTGACGGACCCGGATGACGTATTCCCCCGCCATTCCCTGCGGGCAGACGTAATCTTCGTGGCACCGGGCCGGATCGGGTCCGTAGCCGTCAAACAGGTGCACTCCTCCCCCGGAGGAAAAGGCATTCTGACGCGAACAGACCGAGCCGTCGGGTTCCTGGACCAGCAGATCCAGGTCGCCATCGCCCGACCATTCGAGACGGACGACGAGATCCCGAATGCGGGCCGCCTGCATCTGCTCTTCCAGGGCCGATGCCGCATCGGAGCGTCCCGACTTCAGAAATTCCTCGCGGGCTTCACTCGCCGCGGCCTCCGCCTGCCGGACCAGCGACGCGCGATTCTTTCCCCAGACGTAGCGCAGGACGCCCGGAGCCGCCCAGGCGACGGAATCCCAGTCTTTAGTCCGAATTGCGAGCGGAAGCGCCAGCGAATAGGCATCGGGTCGGTTGGGCTCCAGGGAGGCCGCCTGCCGGTACAGCCGCAAGGCATGGTCGAAGCGATCAAATCGCGTCAGGTAGGCCGCGAGATAGAGCTGCGAGGCGGCATCGCTCGGCGTCACATCCTCGCTCGACAGCAGCACGCGCTCGATCTCTTTGTCGGGCCGACCGGCCATCCGCATCGACAACGCGAGAACTTCGTACATCCAGGGCTGAATCTGTCCGTGGATGATCGCCTGCTGGAGGCAGGCGATCACTTCGTCATGTTGACGGGACTTCGCCAGCTCGTTGACAACTTCGCGAATGGTCTCCGGGGACACCTGTCCTTTGGAGAAGTAGCTCGACCAGTCGGTCCGATTCCGGCCGGTGCTCCCCTTTGAGCTCTCGGGATTTCGCCGGTTCTGAACTCGACGAAAAACGGGAAGTGCACGCCTGACGGCCCGCACTTCCCGTGAATTCTTCAAACTGCCGAGGCTGCCGGAAATTCCCGGCAGAACTTGCGGACCTACTGTTTTTTTTTGCCGAGATCGACCGGCTGACCGGCAGCGGGGAGCGGAGGAACGCTGAAGAATCCGCCGCCCATGCCGCCGCCCATCCCTCCCATGCCGCCCCCCATGCCGCCCATACCACCACCGCCGCCAGCGCTCCCGCCGAACGGGCTGCCGCTGATCCCGTTCTGGCCGCCCCCCTGCGTGCTGCTGCCGCCGGTGATGGGGACCACGAGGTCGGCGACCGGATAGACCCGGACGCTCAATTTGAGGTCGGCTTCTTCGATCGTGGTGATCTTCATGACTTCATCTTCGATCACATACGTCAGCCCCTGCGGCTCCAGCAACAGCTTGAGGGCGCTTCGCAGCGTGATCTTCGTCAACTGCAGGGTGACCGGCGTATCGATGCCGATGCCCGCGTCCGTCAATTTGACTTCGTCGGCCCAGATCTGAATATCGTGATAGTTCTTCAGGAAGTCGATGGCTTCCTTCAACGGCATATCGACGAAGTCAACTTCCGTTTCCTCGGAAAGAGCCTTCAGAATCCGCTGTTCGTTGGGGCTGTTCTTCTTCAGGTCGACCGAGTCCCACTTCTTCCGTCGCTCCGACAGGCTCTTCCAGACTTCGGCCGGGGGGAAACGGATCGGCGGTTCGTCTGGAAACGGGACGTGCGACAGTTCGACCTGATGCAACGTCTCCAGGAACTCGTTGGCCCGCAACGTCCGCAGCCGGAACGAACGCGTCAACTGCTGAGCGGCGATAGCGCCAAACCGGGCGGCCGAGGAGACGCCGCTGTCCGGACGAAGGTCGATCGCCACCTGAGCGACTTCCGCCGCTTCGCCGAATGCGGGGTCGTCGCCATGCCGGCCATCTTCCATCAGCGCCCGCACGCGGTCGATCAGGTTCGCCAGTTTTTCCTCTTCCAGCAGAAGCTGGTCGGTGATTCGGTTCTGAGCCTCTTCGGCGGCCAGGGCGACCTGGCGGCGCGCCTGCTGCTGTTGCAGCTTTTCAGACCGGTTCTGCAGAGCCTGCAACTCAGACTCCAGACGCTTCAGCAGGCCGTTTCGATCTTCGGGAGCGATATCGGAAGCCGATTTCACGGCGTTCAGAGTCCGCTTCAGCTCATCGATTGCCTGTTCCGGTTCGGTCGAGCGGCGCGCGGCTTCGACCGCATTCGCGACCTGGTATCGCAGCTTCTGAGTCAACACGACTCGCAACTGATCCTGCTCGGCGATCGGGCTGTCGGCCGGATCGGGCGAGACGCGGTTTTCCAGGGACTTCGGGTCTTCAGTCTCGGTCTGCCGGCTGACCAGCCGCGCTTCGAGCCGTTGGGCATCCGCCTCCAGGGAGGTCGCCAGTTCGTTCTGCGGATCGAGCTGCGCCACTGTTGAAGCGATCTGCCGGGCTTCGCGAACGTGCTTACCGGCGAGCGCCTGCTCGCCAGCCTGGAGCAGCGCATTCAGACGCCCGTCGAATTCCTGCTGAGCGGCACGGACCACCGGCAACCCCGCAAGGGAGTTGCTCAATCCCCCGTCGAGCTCGAGACGTTCGGCAAAGGCGGGCAGGAACTGGACATCACGGGACTCCTGGGGAGCCGCCAGCGTCCAGGAGGCGGAATTTCCCTTGCCATCCGACAGTTCAAAACTGGCGTCGCCCTGCAGATTCCCGCGAGCGACCAGGATGGTTTCGCGATCCAGGCGGACGGGGAGCGCGCGGTCGTTGAACAGGGTCAGCCCGCGCGGAGCTTTCATTTCGGTGGGGAGGAAGACCGGAGCCGCAATGGCGGCGCCCAGCGCCTGGCCGTCCTGATCCGGGCTCTGGTCGTCCCGCGTCCCGTCAAACAGCAGGATGCCGCCGGTCTGGTGGGCCAGAGCACCGAGCAGGTGCAGGTTCTGCTGCGGCCCGACGGCGTAACCGTGAGCCATGATCTGTCGCGACTGGAGCTCGCCAATCAGCGTCCGCAGCGAGGCGGCGGGAATTGGAGCCGACGAGGAGACCCCGTCGCCAATGTATGTGATGCTTCCGGCGCGATCCGCCGGCAGGGCCGACAGAGCCGCTTCGTAGGCTTTCGGCAAATTCGTGGCGCCGAGCGGAACTCGTTGATCGAGCGTCGCGAGCGACTCCAGGATTTCCGATCCCTGAGGGGCGACGAAATCCGCCGTCAGCGGCTCGGTCTGCACGTCGACGGCGAACAACCGGACGCGATCGCCGACCGGCAGCGTCGCCAGAACTTTCCGCAGCACGCCGAGCGACTGCTGGCGATGCTGCCCCACCTGACTGGCGGAGGTGTCGATCAGGATCACGTGATCGTGAGCGGTGATCCCTGCCGGGAGTTCGTCGGCTTTCAGGATGATCGCCAGCAGATCTCCGCCGGTCCGCCCGGCTGGAACCAGCACGCCGGCCGGCGTCCGGAACTCGGCTGCTGCGAGCATGCTGAACGACAACGGCGATGCGGCGAGCACTGCCGCGACAGCCGTACGACCCAGAAACCGCTTCCAAAGCATTCTCGCCACTCCCGAAATGTCTGTGGGATGCGCGTCGAAGATCATGTATCGAGCGACCACCGCAAGAGCGAAGCCTTACGGAGACTTAGCCACCAAACGAAAATTCTAACGGTCTGTGCAGGCGGGATTGAAGAGAAATTCGGCAGAACTCTCCAGAATCCCCCATACGGGGCCGTTTATGCAATCGGCGCGGACAGGGGCACCCGTCGACAACGGTGACCAGAGACTGTGCCAGCCTCTGAATCGGACTTCTGCCAGCCCGCGAACGACCACTTTCCGATCCGACCTTGCAACGCATTCAATGCATTTTGTCCGCAAGGTTGATGGCCTGCGGTGGTTTGCGAGTTCCGTCGCAGATGGCGGCCCTCCCGCAGCCGTTTACAGATCGCCGCAACCTCTTTCGGAAAGGACCGTTACACCGATTCACAACAGCTCTCGGTCCGCTCCCGCACTGACGATGCTCCTCCCGGAATCTCCAGGGAGTCTGCCGATTCCGGTGAATTTGCCGGCCGCTTGACGTCGATCCTATTCCGGCTGCCCGATTTTGAATTCGAGTTCCGGAAATCGGACCGCGCGGAATGGTCTGCACGCTCGGCCATGCGTTCTCCCGATTTGGCCACCGGCGGAGGGGCGGAACCTCATGCGGTCTGCACATTCTCCTCGGTTCGCGGCGCTGGCAGTCGTCGTCGCAATGCTGGTCTGGCAGACACTGGCCCGTCAGCCGTCCGTAGAGGCGACGCTTCCGCTCCGGCCACTGCCCCGGGAATCGCGTCCGTTCCCGCATGGGATTTCGAACGCCAATGCCCCGCAATATCGGGAGTACGCCCAGGAATCGTTTGCCGATCCCGGAACCGCGCTCTTCTTCCTTTGCGTGGGCGACCCTGCCGCCACGTATGAGGTCGTGCTTGAGGGGCGAGGAACGCGCGTCACCCCCCGTTTCGCGGCCCAGACGGAGGTGCACTCAAGTTTGACGAGTGACTGCGTGACCGAAGACTTCCCGTCCTCGCAGCGAGAGCCGGAAGATTTCACAACGGTCATCGCGCAAGTCGGCCGTGGCGCCCCCCTGCCGACGTCGGTCCGTTCCAACGAAGATCGGCCGTTCCGGTTGACCCGACGTTTCTCGTTCCCGAAGGCTGGCAGCCGCAGTTCGCTCGCTGCCGAGGAGCTGCTGGAATCGGATCTGCTGGCGGAGAATCCGCACATTCGAGTCTATGTCGAACGCGGGACGACTCTGGAGGCTTCTTTTGACGGATTTCTCGAAACCGTCTGCGAGCTGGCCGGCGCGGTTGTCACTGGCAGCGACGCCCTCGGCGGCCAGTGCCGCGATGTCGACGCCGACGGCAAGCTGAGCATCGTACTGACGTCCCGACTCTCAGAATTCGGCGGTCGTGGAGGGCGTCTGGATGGCTGCGTCCGCTGGGAGGATTTCCAGGACTTCGCCCCGCGATCCGTCGGCAACGCGGCGGATGTGATTTTTCTGAATCCGGAAGTCCCCGATCGGGCGCAACTTTTCGCCGTTCTGGCTCACGAGTACGGACATTTGATCGCGTTCACACGACGCGGCATCGGTCTCGATCCGACCGCGGTTCCTGATGAAGACTGGCTGAACGAGGCACTGGCCCACGTCATTGAGGTTCAACTCTCGGGTCAGGACTCGAATCTCGCAGACCGCATTGATGAATTCCTGCGGCATCCGGAACAGAGTCCCCTGGTCGTCGCCAGTTCGACTCGTTCCGGACTCTGGCGCGATCCCGGCAGTCGCGGCGCAGGCTACCTCTTTCTGGAATGGCTTGTCAGGCGGTCACCTGAAGAGCGGCTGGCGCGACTGCTGCGTGGACCGGAACGGGGAACGCAGCTCGTCGAAGCCGTTTCCGGAACCGCTTTTGGCGAGACCTGGTCCGCCTGGGCGGCACACCTCTGGTCGCAGGGAATTCCCCAGCGTCGGGAAGGAACTGCGCGGCGCTATCCCGCCGCCGTTGACGTCGAATTGAGTCGACATCCGCTTCGGATTGCCGTCAGAGGCATGTCCCTCTGCTACCTGTCTGCCGCCACGCACCTTCCCGGCGGAACGATTGCCGTCACGCTCCCAGCCGACGCAATCTGGCTGGAAGGATGGGCACAGCGTGATCGCGTTGTCGGCGCGCCGCTCGCGTCTGACCATCGCGATCCGCAGTACCGGTGAAACGATCCGCGGCCCCGCACCAGAACCCAGGAGCGACGCGGAGCTCTGCAGCTACTGGTTGTCGGTCTTCGCCGTGGGCGCCACGACGCCCGTCAGAACCAGGCGCAGAGCCTGCAGCTTCTGCAGTCGCGAAATCGGATAAATCCGCACGACTTTACTCTTGTAGGTCAGACGCCCCTCCGGATCAAACGCCAGGAACTCCTTCAGTTCGTCGTTTGCGTCGCCCGCGTAGAGCGCCGCAAATGTTTCGGGATCGACCCCGCGCCCCGATTCCAGATCGTCCACGACATTCAAACCACCGCAGAGGATGGCGTAGGCATTCACCGACTTGGTGGCGGGCACGAGCCGATTTTCGTCTTTCAGGGCCTGCGCGGCCGCGGCCAGCGCTTCCTGGACGCCCACGATTTTCTTTTTGGTCTCATCCGAGAGTTCCGAGACCTGGTTGTCCTGTGCGGCCAGTTCTCCGGGGCGGCCAATCTGCCACGCCCCCAGAGCATATCCGCTCCCGACCAGGACCGTCGCCAACGCCGCTCGCTGCAGCCAACGCATCGCTCGAACTCCTCGCGGTCTCGGAAGCCCGCAGTCTGAAGACAGACGTGTAGAAAGGCTCTGAACAGGGCTCGCCGAACCGCCAGTCTTCCACGGTTCAGAAAGTCGCTCCCTATGCTCTCGCACGTGGGTACGGTTTGCAAGGCATGAATTTGCCGGGGCGGTGCGGAAATCAGGGAGCGACAGCGAATTCGTCATCAGGCGCGCATGCGCGCCTGATAGTGACGAAGAGACTCGACCAGTTCGGCCAGAACCACGGGAGACGGCAGAGGCCGCCCGGCTTCCGCCTCGATCCTTGCAGCCAGTTGCGTGAGGCCCGGGTAGCCGTAACCCCCGCCAGCCCCCTTCAATTGATGTGCGAATTGCGCCAGTTGCTGGAAATCCGCAGATTTCAGAACGCGATCCAGTTGATTCAGTCGCTCCGGAAGTTCGCGCAGAAACGTCTCAACCACCTCGGCGAAGAGTTCCGGATCACCAAGCTCCGAATGCACCAGATCGGACGAACGATCATCGCCGTTCATGAATCGAATGCCCGTCGTGGTAAAAAGCGCGACGGAGGATCTGCGTCCGAGGGGTCCCGGGGTCCGCCGACACTCTGCTTTGACGAGAACACCGACGAGTCGGAATTGCCGGAGGACCGGAAAACCCGATTCAGGCCGCCTGTTCGTGGGGAGACTTCTGCGAGTTCCGTTCGGCAACGCCGGGACTGGCGTCGGTCTCCGACGCCAGCCGTCGGGTCCTCCCGCCCAGTTCCGCGCTGACATACATGACCGCCGTGGCAATGCCGACCGTGAGCAGGCAGGTCAGCAGAACCGACGGATTATTTCCGCCCAGCCAGTCGGTAGGCATGATCGTTTGTCCGAGAGGTCGGTGAAGAGGATGACGGGTCAGGTCTTGGTTCCGTCCGACCAACCCCACCCTGTAGAGGTCGGACGCAAACCCGTTCGGGCGAGAGTCCGGCGAAATCTGCAAAGTGGTTTTCTGCGATTCCCTGGCCAGAACTGCGATCAGCGGAACCGGATGACTTGATACGGCTGTAGCGAGTTTGTCGATTGCGATGCGGAGACGCGCTCGAAGCGATCAGCCGCCGGCGTCTGAAAGTCGCATCAAGGCGGACTTGTGGGTTTTGAGGCGGTCAGTCAGACTCTGACCATTGCTGCGAACGGCGCTGTCGGCCCCCGCGGGTCGCGACAGCCGCCACACTGGCCCAGATTCTGATGGACGACGCACCATGCACGCGGTCTTCGCGATCATTGTCGGATGGCAAACACTCCTGGCGGCCGCGCTTCCCGATGGCGCCCAGCTCTCGTATTCCGGGACCTTGACGAAAGTCGAACGAGACAAAAGTGCGCCTATGAAGTCATTCCAGGTCATCGGACTCGTCATCGGCGAAGCGGGCAACCAGTCGCTTCTTTACCAGGTTGATGAGCGGGGCGGCGGCGGCGGTTGGGCGTGGCCCGAGCGCTTCGGCAACCTGCCGCTCAGCCAGTCGGGTTCTCAGGCCGCGATCCAGATCCTTCACACGCACGAAGGAACGCCGAACGCGATCCCGGTCCGGCGGCCCGTGTTCGAGTTCCCGGAGCGACTGAAAACTGATGAAAACTGGACGGACGGCCAACTGGAATATGTCGTCGGCCGGCAGCGAAAGCTGCAGGGGCGCGACTGCTGGCCGATCGAGGTCGCTTCGGCGAACGGCCGGCACCAGTCGCTCAACGTCGATGCCGGTTCGGGAGTGATTGTCACGGCCGAACAACGGGTCTTCATGGGTCGCGGCGAAGAATTTCAGTTGCGTCTGGAACTGACCGGAGAGCAGGTTCTGACGGGGGATTCGCTGTCCGGCAGCCGGGCTGCGGGACTGCAGCTCGTGGCGCTTCAAACGTCGCTTGCCAGAAAGCCGGATCCGCGGAACACCGAGCTCCTTCCCGATCAGCTCGGGAAAGTCCGGGAACAGCTCCCCGCGTTGCAACAGGCGGCCAGCGGAACGGTCTGGTCCCGGCTCGTGGAAACGATCACCCGCGACGTGCAGCAGCAGGGGCGGAAGCAGGAGGGGCTCGCCGGGCTTGAGAAGAAGTTCGTCGGACAGGAAGTCCGCTGGTCCGATCTGGCGCTGCTCTCGGGCAAGACGCTGCCGGCTGACGAGCTGAAAGGCAAAGTCGTCGTGCTGCAGCTCTGGGAGTACAACGGAGACCAGTTGCTGGAACCGTACGGCCAGGTCGGTTATCTCGACTTCCTGTCCCACCAGCAAAAGAAGCGGGGCGTCCGGGTGGTCGGCGTCGCCGTCGATATCAAAGGGGACAAAGCCGCCGCCGCAAAGCGATCCGCCCGCAAACTGAAGGAATTCATGAACTTGAGTTATGACATCGCGGTCGACGACGGCACGCTGCTGGAGCTGCTCGGAGATCCGCGCAGCCTGGGCGCCGCCCTGCCCCTCTGGATCGTCGTCGACGGAACGGGACACATCACCCACTACAAGGTCGGGTTATACGACCTCAAGCCGGACGAGGGACTGCGTCAGCTCGACGAGGCCGTTCTGGAGGCCCTGCGGTCGCGCGCGCCGGCCGTCAAATAGCGGCGGCTGAAGACGTAAAATTTCTCTCAGAAACGCAGAGGGAATAGAGGCCGTAGAGAAGACGAAGCAGAGAATGTCGAATGACGAAGGCGGAATGTCGAAATGAAGGCGTTCGAGCGAGCTGAGACGTCGTTTGACGCCATGCGGCGGCGGCAGACGAGCCTGCGACAAAGCACTTCGAAGCGGTCGACAGCGCGATGCTTTCCCCGGTTTTGAGCTTTAGTGCTCGAGATTTCTTTCGGATTTCGTGCTTCGGATTTCGATTGTTTTCGCCGGGTCCGGCTCAGCCAGACTCACGACCGGGTCAGCAGCACGATCGCGTCGGCGTCGATCGCTTCCTGGCGACCGATGGGACCGACGCGCTCGCCGGTCTTCGCCTTCACGTTAATCCGGTCCTCGGCGATCTCCAGCAGTTCCGCCAGCCGGGAACGGATGGCCGGCTTCAGCGGCGAGAGCTTCGGACGCTCAGCGTGGAGGGTGCAGTCCAGATTTCCAATCTCCCAGCCGCGGCTGCGGACCTCCCGCGTGGCTGCCTGAACAAAGATCACGGAGTCCGCCCCCTGCCAGCGGGGATCGGTATTGGGAAACCATTCCCCGATGTCCCCCAGGCCCAGCGCACCGAGCAGCGCGTCGGTCACGGCATGGAGCAGCACGTCGGCGTCGCTGTGTCCGTCCAGTCCCAGTTCGTGCTCGATTCGCACGCCCCCGAGAATCAGCGGTCGGCCCGGACAGAGCCGATGGCGATCGTGTCCGAGCCCGACGCGAACTTCCATTGCGATGCGCTTTCGTCACCAAAGAATTGGGGGCCTGATCGTTCGGGCGCGAATCTTACCGGGAGGGCTCAGGGGCAACAATTGCAGAGCCGGCCGCGCCCGACGTATCCGGCCGGCGTGAAATGTCGGAAAACGTCTCCGGGAAACAGTTTTCTCGAATTGCCCGGCGGTTTTCGTCTTGTTCGGGGATTACGAATCGCATATCTGTACCCGCCCCGTCGCCAACCTGCTCCGGCAGCGCGGCTCGGACTCCCGTCTTCACGCCTTGTCCCTGGCGAGCATGGATGCCCGCCCCGTGAAAGTGGACTGCATGACGCACTCCGCCTGCGACGCTTCGCACAGCCAGAACCTGGTGCGCCCGCCGAACTTTTCGGCCTGGGCGGCGCCCCTGCTCTGCCTGTTCGCGTTCGCCGCGAATGGCGGCCCAGCCTTCTCCGCTCCTCCCGAGGACTTCCGGGAACGCTCACAACCGTCGGAACTGGCGGAAGCCGATCAGTCCGCCAATGAGCCGGAGGGCTTGCTGGCGGAAGTGAAGATCGAAGGGAATTCGACGATCTCCAGCGAGGACATCGCCCGGCAGATCCGCCTGCGTCCGGGCCGCCCGGCCAGCCAGAAGCTGATTCAGGACGACGTCGACGCTCTCGTGCGACTGCGGTGGTTTGCTCGCGTCGAACCGATTCTGAAACAGACCGATGACGGCCTGGTGCTGACCTTCAAAGTTCTCGAACGTCCGATCGTGAAGCACGTCGAGTTCAAAGGAAATAAGAAGGTCAAGAAGGAGAAGTTCGAGGGGATCACCAACCTGAAGCCCGGCAGCCCCTTTGATCCCGCAGCCAATAAAGAGTGCGCCCGTCGAATTGAGAAGTTCTACCACGAGAAGGGTTACGTCTTCGCGATCGTCGACCTGGAATGCGGGGGCGAAGCGGAAGACCGGGATGTCGTTTTTCTGATCACCGAAGGTCCGAAGGTTGCCGTCTCCGGTTTCAAATTCCGCGGCAACGAATCCTTCAACAGTCAGTTGCTGCGAACCAAGCTGACCACCAAGCCCCAGATCCTCTGGCTGTTTGGCGGCAAGTACGACCCGACCACCGTGACCGACGACGTCGGCGCGATCAAAGCCTACTACTACTCCCTGGGCTACTTCGACGTACAGATTGAGCACAAGCTCGCCTTCACCGACGACAAGTCCAAAGTGCAGATTCAGTACGACATCGACGAAGGCCCCCGCTACAAGATTCGCAAGGTCGAATTCAACGGGAACGATGTGATTCCCGAGCCGACTCTGCGGAGCGATCTCACCATCTCCAACGGCGAGTTCTTCAGCGCCCGCAAGATCAATATCGACGTTCAGAAAATGCTTGGCCGCTACGGCGAGCAGGGCCGGCTGTTTGCGAAGGTCGACGCCGTTCCGATCTATCTGACCGAGCCGGGCCAGGTCGACCTGGAGTTTCGCATTGATGAAGCGAATCCGACCCGCCTGCGGGAGATTCGCGTGCACATGCAGGGGGACCATCCGCACACCCGCACGCACCTCGTGCGAAACATCATGCGGCTGCATCCCGGCGATCTGGCCGATCCGAATCTCATTCGCCAGTCCAAGACGCGAATCGAGGGTTCGGGATACTTTGACCACGGCCCCGAAAACGGCGTGCGACTCGAAATCCGACCGGTCAATGAGCCCGACTGGATCTCGGACACCGATCTGAAACTCGCTCGCGGCCAGAGCGGCCCATTCACGCAGGTGCGGGTCGGCGGACATACCACCGCCAAGCCGCTGGTCGACGCGGACGACTACAAGGCCGGTCCGCCGGTCGAAGAAGAAGAAGAAGAAGAAGAAGAAGAAGTGCGACATGGCGCGACTGGCGTCGAGCCGGTCACGGGTCGGTTATTTAACGCTCCGGCTGCGGGAAGCAACGACATCCTGCCGTTCGTCGCCCGCGGACAGAGCCGCGGTCCGCTGCCGGAACCTCAGGACTTCATCAACGACAACAGCCCGCAGGGGAATCCCCTCAGCGACGCGCTGCGGAATCCCGGCCCGGACGACTGGGTACAGCCCGCGCCGCCCGACTTCGTGGACATTGACGCCTATCTGACGGAGGCGCGGACGGGGCGGCTGATGTTTGGCGTGGGGGTCAACAGCAACGCCGGCGTCGTCGGCAACATTGTCCTCAGCGAAGACAACTTCGACATTCTGCGTCCGCCGACGAGCTGGGACGACGTCTGGAACGGAACGGCTTGGCGGGGCGCCGGCCAGAAGTTCCGCATCGAGGCTCTGCCCGGCACCCAGGTCAGCCGTTACATGGTGGACTGGCAGGATCCGTACTTCCTGGACACCGACTACAACCTGGGGGTCAGCGGTTTCTACTTCCAGCGGTTCTACGAGTACTGGACCGAACAGCGGCTGGGCGGACGCGTCCGGGTTGGCAAGCAACTGACGCGGGACCTGTCGGCTTCGTTGTCCGTCCGGCTCGAAGACGTGCAGATCAGCAATATTCCGACGTTCTCGCCGCAGGATCTGAGAGACGTCTACGGCGACAACTTCCTGTCGACGGTTCGCGGCTCGCTGATCCACGATACCCGCGACGCGGCGATGATGCCGTCCGCCGGTCACTACATGGAGTTCTCCCTGGAGCAGGCCTTCGCCGAATTCAACTACTTCCGGGTGGAAGCGGAAGGCCGACAATACTTTACGACGTATCAACGGCCAGACGGCTACGGCAAGCACGTGCTGACCCTGCGGGGCGACCTGGGCTGGACGGAATCCAGCACGCCGGTCTTCGAACGGTTCTATGCAGGCGGTTTCCAGAATTTCCGGGGTTTCGCCTTCCGCGGCGTGAGCCCGACTGAGGACGGCATTCGGACCGGCGGCACCTGGATGGCGCTGGGAGGGGCGGAATACTCAATTCCCGTCACGGCCAACGAAATGATCCGCGTCGTGGGCTTCACGGACTTCGGCACGGTCAGCGACCAGGTGACCCTGGATGACTTCCGGCTGTCGGTCGGCGGCGGCTTGCGAATCATGGTTCCGATGATGGGTCCGGTGCCGATCGCCCTCGACTGGAGCGTGCCGATTCTCAAGGGTGACTTCGACAACACCCAGCTCTTCAGCTTCTACGTGGGCATCAACCGGTAGTCGGCCGCTAAGCGGGGAGTTCTGGGTTGATCACGCGGATCACGGGGAAGCTGGAGCGGTTGAACGAGACTGAGGCGTGGGTGGCGGCGGGGCCGTTCGTCTACGAAGTTTACGTTCCCGAGTTCGTCCGTCGGCACTTGCAGGGCGAAGTCGGTTCGACCGTCACTCTGCGGACCATCGAGTACATCGAGGGGAATCCGCAGCAGGGGCGGCTGACCCCCCGGATGATCGGATTTCTCTCCGATGCGGAGGTGGAGTTTTTCGACGCGATCGGGTCCGTGGACGGCATGGGGGTCAAGAAGACGCTGCGGGCGATGGTCCGTCCCGTGCGGGAGATCGCGGAAGCGATCGAGGAACAGAATATCAAGGAACTGAGCCTGCTGCCGGGCATCGGCCCCGCGATGGCCGAACGGATCGTGGCCAAGCTCCGCCGGAAGATGGCGAAGTTCGCCCTGATGATCGCCCGCGATTTTCCATCGGCCCCCTCTTCCGAACGGACAGTTCTGAGCGATGCCTTCGAGGCGCTGATCAGCCTGGGGTATACGGCTCCGGAAGCTCGCCAGAAAATCGACGCGGTTGCGGGCACGAAGCAGAAGTTCAAGACGGTCGAAGACGTGATTCTGGCGATCTATCAGCTTGGGCGGGATTGAGACGGGCTTGGCAATGTGGATGCAAAGCTCCAAGTTCCAAACACCAAGTTCCAAACACCAAGTTCCAAACACCAAACACAAGAGCACATGCCGGGCGGTGGGTGGAACCGGCCCTACGAGAGCTGCAGCATGGCGCTGGCAATGGTGGTGTAGACCGGTCCGTCCGGTGTCAGAGTTGATTCGACAAGTTCCAGTTCGCGGACCTCGATCTCTCCAAAATGCGTCATCGCCGTGCGCTGCAGCAGCGTGTCGAGTTCATCGGGCGGGCGGTGCTTCACATAAGCCAGCGTCAGATGGGGCTGCCAGGTTCTGGTTTCGCGGGCAAAACCGAGCAAATCGCAGCCGGTCTCCAGCTCGGCGACGAGACCGTCCAGCGCGTCGCGAGGCTCGACGCCGGCCCAGACGACTTTTGGTCGGCGGGGATGGGGAAAGACGCCGGTTCCCGCAATCCGCAGAGAGACTGGCCGGGTTGCGGCAGCAATCTGCCCCAGCAGTTCAACGACCCGGTCGGCCTGCTCAGTGGTCGTGTCTCCCAGAAACTTCAGAGTCAGGTGCCAGTTCTTCGACGGGACGACGCGCAGCGCCGTGCCCATTCCGCGGAGCTCTTCGGCTACGTGATGCAGTCGCGGGAGGGGGGGGACGCGGACGGCGACAAACATGCGTCTGGCAATTCCCATTTCCCTCTCCCGACGAACGAAAGCCCCCGGTCACGACGATGACCGGGGGCCTCAGGAATCACCACAAAGTGACGCCGGGACTCAGGACTTGCTGAGCTGGCGGAGCACCGTGTGCAGAATGCCGCCGTTACGGTAGTACTCGACTTCCACCGGCGTATCGATCCGGCAGGTGGCGACGAAGTGGACCGGGGTGCCGTCGGGTTTGGTCCCCGACACCTCGATGGCCTGCAGCGGCTTGAGGGTATCGTCGAGCAGGATTTCGAAGGTCTCGGTGCCGTCCAGCCCCAGCGATTCGCGGTTCTCACCCGCGCGGAACTGCAGCGGCAGCACGCCCATGCCGACCAGGTTCGAGCGGTGGATCCGTTCGAACGAGACCGCGATCACGGCTTTGACCCCCAGCAGGTACGTCCCCTTCGCAGCCCAGTCGCGAGAAGACCCGGTGCCGTACTCGCTGCCTGCCAGAACCACCAGCGGCGTGCCGACGGCCTTGTACTTCATGGCGGCGTCGTAAACCGACATCTGCTCGCCGGTCGGGAGGAATTTCGAAACGCCCCCTTCGACCCCCGGCACGAGCAGGTTTTTGATGCGGATGTTGGCGAATGTGCCGCGGGTCATCACCCGGTCGTCGCCGCGGCGGGCGCCGTAGCTGTTGAAGTCGAGCGGCCTGACGCCGTGCTCCTGCAGATAGGTCCCGGCCGGAGCCGAGGCCTTGATCGCCCCCGCCGGGCTGATGTGGTCGGTCGTCACCGAGTCACCCAGCGAAAGGAGGCAGCGAGCGCCCGAGATCGAACGGATCGGCTGAGGCTTCTCGGGCATGTTCTGAAAGAACGGCGGCTCATGCACGTAGGTGCTGGCGTCGTCCCACTGGTACAGATCGCCGGTCGCGCCGGTGATTTTCTGCCATTCCACCGGCCCCTGGGTGGCGTGACCGTACTGCGTCGTGAACATCTCCGGCACGATCGACTTGGCAATCGTACTTTCAATCTCCTGCGACGTCGGCCAGATGTCTTTGAGATAGACGTCGTTCCCGTCGCTGCCCTTGCCCAGCGGCTCGGTGGTCAGGTCGATGTCGGTGGTGCCGGCAATCGCGTAGGCCACTACGAGAGGCGGGCTGGCCAGATAGTTGGCACGCACGTCCGGGTTGATCCGGCCTTCGAAGTTCCGGTTGCCGGACAGGACTGCCGCGGCGACGAGGTTGCCTTCGCGGATGCCGTGGGAAATCTCTTCGGGAAGCGGACCGCTGTTGCCGATGCAGGTCGTGCACCCGTAGCCGACGGTCTGAAAGCCCAGCTTGTCCAGCGAGGCCGACAGGCCCGACTTGTCCAGGTATTCCGTCACCACGCGGCTGCCGGGGGCCAGGCTCGTCTTCACCCAGGGCTTGGCGGTCAAGCCTTTCGCCGCGGCGTTGCGCGCCACCAGCCCGGCACACACGAGGACCGAAGGATTGCTGGTGTTCGTGCAGCTCGTGATCGCAGCGATCACCACCGCGCCATGCTTGAGCGAAAACTCTTTGCCGGCGTACTCGACCGGCACGCCGTCTTCGCCGGGATCCGGAGTGACCGGTTCGTCCGTCGGTCCTCCTTCCGATGTCATGGAGACCGGCGTCGACCCGTTGCCGGGCGAGGACTTCCCGAAGGTGCTGCTGAGATCCTGGCGCCACTGCGCTTTCATCCCGGCGAGTGCGATGCGATCCTGGGGACGCTTGGGGCCGGCCAGCGACGGCTCGACGGTCGACATGTCCAGTCCGAGCGTGCTCGTAAACCGGGGTTCGGGAGAGTCGTCCGTCCGGAACAGCCCCTGCTCTTTGTAGTATTTCTCGACCAGTTCCACTTCGGCGGCGGTCCGTCCGGTTCGCCGCATGAACCGCAGAGTCTCGTCGTCGACGGGGAAGAAGCCGACGGTCGCCCCGTATTCCGGGGCCATGTTGGCGATCGTCGCCCGGTCCGGCAGCGACATCGTCGACAGGCCCGGGCCGTAGAATTCGACAAATTTGCCGACCACGCCGTGCTGGCGCAGCATCTGCGTGACGGTCAGCACCAGGTCGGTGGCGGTGGCCCCTTCGGGAAGCCGGCCGGTCAGCTTGAAGCCGACGACTTCCGGCAGCAGCATGTAAATCGGCTGACCGAGCATGACGGCTTCGGCTTCGATGCCCCCCACGCCCCAGCCTACGACCCCCAGGCCGTTGATCATGGTGGTGTGGCTGTCGGTTCCAACGAGGCTGTCCGGATAGGCGACGCCGTCGCGGGTCAGCACTCCCTTGGCGAGGTATTCCAGGTTGACCTGGTGGACGATTCCCGTCGCCGGCGGCACGACGCGGAAGTTGGTGAAGGCATCCTGAGCCCAGCGCAGGAGCTGGTATCGCTCGAGGTTCCGGGTGAATTCCAGGTCGATGTTCTTCTGGTACGAATCGGCCGAACCGAAGCTGTCGACCTGCACGGAGTGATCGATGACCAGATCGCACTGAACCAGCGGATTGATTTTCTTCGGATCGCCCCCCAGGCGGACCATGGCGCTGCGGAGCGCCGCGAGGTCGACGACGGCGGGGACGCCGGTGAAGTCCTGCAGGACCACCCGACCCGGCATGAAGGGGATTTCAACCTGGGCCGGGGCGGCGGCGTTCCAGCCCGCCACCTGTCGCACGTGCTCGGTCGTGACGATAAATTCGTCGACGTTCCGCAGGCAGGCTTCGAGCAGGACGCGGATCGAGTACGGGAGCGTATCGATTCCCGGAAGGCCGGCATCGGCCAGCTTCGGAAGCCGAAAGATCTTGTACTCGCCGGCAGAGGTCTTGAGAACGCCCTCCGCGCCGAATGGATTGCTCGCCGCCATTCGCAACTGCTCCCTTCCGAACCGCTTGCCCGCCTGAATGATCCGTGGATTGAGGAATCCTACCGCGACGCATGAAGATTGAGAAGTATGTCCGCGGACGCCGCGGGACGTCCCCAGGCCGATTCCCGCGCCGCGGGCGATTGAACCTCGTCGCCTTCATCGGTAGCATTCGCAGGAGAATTCAATCTCTCCTGCCGGGCACTGGTTGTCATGCCTGCCGATTCCGACTCTCCGGCCTCCTGGTCCCGGCCGCATGTCCTGGGCCTGCAGGAACTTTCCGCGACGGAAATCACCTGCATTCTCGATCGGGCCGCGGAGTTCAAGCAGCTCTCGACCGAGGGAGAAACTCGCCTTTCAATCCTGAAAGGAAT
The DNA here is from genome assembly GCF_030622045.1 of Planctellipticum variicoloris. Lineage (NCBI taxonomy): Bacteria > Pseudomonadati > Planctomycetota > Planctomycetia > Planctomycetales > Planctomycetaceae > Planctellipticum > Planctellipticum variicoloris. Next base: position 3,808,490 of record NZ_CP130886.1, read on the forward strand.
CACCGTCGGCAACCTGTTTTTCGAACCCTCGACGCGTACGAAAACCAGTTTCAGCCTGGCGGCGAAGCGGCTGGGGGCCGACACGGTCGACTTCGCTGCTGCCGGCAGCAGCCTCAGCAAGGGCGAAACATTCATTGACACCGCCCGCAACATTGAGGCGATGGGCGTCTCGACAATGGTCGTCCGCCACAGCACCTCCGGCGCTCCGCACGTCCTCTCCCGGAACCTGCGGGCCTCGGTCATCAACGCCGGCGACGGGACCCACGAACATCCCACGCAGGGACTGCTGGATCTCTTTACGATCCGGCAGCATCGCGGCTCCCTGGAGGGGCTGACGGTGGCTCTCGTCGGCGACATCCTCCACAGCCGCGTCGCCCGGTCCAACATCTGGGGTCTCAAGAAGCTCGGCGCCCGCGTGATCGTCTGCGGGCCGGCGACGCTGATTCCTCCGCGGGTCGAAGCGATGGGCGTCGAAATCAGCGACGACCTCGATGCGATTCTGCCGGAGCTGGACTGCATCAACCTGCTGCGGATTCAGGCCGAGCGCCAGCGCAGTGCGTTCTTTCCTTCGATCTACGAATACGCCCACTTCTTCGGGATGAACGGCGACCGCGTCCGCCGCGGAAAAGACGACCTGCTGATCCTGGCGCCGGGGCCGATCAATCGCGGAGTGGAACTGACGCCCGACGTCGCCGACGGGCCGAACAGCGTCATTCTGGATCAGGTGACGAACGGACTGTTCGTCCGGATGGCCTGCCTGGCTCTGACTCACGAAGCCGCGACGCGCGGGAAAGGGGGTCCGGCATGAGCTCCCTGCTGCTCAAGAACGGCCGCGTGATCGATCCCGCCCGCCAACTCGACGCCGTGACCGACGTTCTGATCCTCGACGGTCGAATCGCAGAAGTCGGCACATATGCGGGCCACGCGGACGAAGTGCTCGATTGCACGCGGCAGATCGTCTGTCCGGGGTTGATCGATACCCACGTCGGCATTCGCGACCCGGGGTTCGAAGAAGACGAAACCACGGCGACGGCAACCGCAGCGGCCCTGGCGGGGGGCTTCACGAGCATCGGCGCAATGCCGGATACACATCCTCCCGTCGACAACGCGGCGGCGGCCGAATACGTCGTGCTGCAGGCGGCTCGCGCCCGGCAGTGCCGGGTCTATCCCCTCGGGGCCGTGACGCGCGACCACGCCGGACAGGAACTGGCCGACCTCGGCCAGCTCGCCCGCAGCGGCGCCGTCGCCTTTACCGACGCCAAAACGCCGATCGCCAGTGCAGAGATCATGCGGCGGGCGCTCGAATACTCGCGAATGTTCCGCTGTCCGGTCTTTTCGCATCCGCAGGACCCGACGCTGACGGCGGGCGGCGTCATGCACGAGGGACTGCACTCAACGCTGCTCGGCCTGCGCGGCATGCCGGCGGCGGCCGAGGCGATCCTGGTCGGTCGCGACATCGCCCTGGCCGAACTGACCGGCGGGCGCGTCCACTTGATGTGCATCAGCACGCGTCACGCTGTCGAACAGATCCGCCGGGCCAGACAGGCGGGGTTACGGGTGACGGCCGATGTCACGCCGCATCATCTGACGCTGACCGACGAATCGCTCAGTTCGTACAGTTCGCAGTACAAAGTCGACCCGCCGCTCCGCAGCGCCGAGCACATCGAGGCGCTGATCGCCGGGCTGCAGGATGGCACGATCGACGCGATTTCCGCCGATCATCAGCCGTTCGCCGCCGAGAAGAAGGACCGCGAGCTCGACCAGGTCCCCTTCGGCATCGTCGGACTGGAGACGCTGCTGCCGATCTGCATCCGGGCGCTGGTCGAACCGGGGCACCTGACGTGGCTGCAGTTCATCGCTCGCCTGACGACCGGCCCGGCCCGGATTCTGGGAATCGAGCGTGGTACACTGGCCCCCGGCGCCGAGGCGGACGTGACCATCATCCATCCGGATCACGCCTGGACGATCGACCCGAGTCGCTTCCGTTCCCGCAGCCGAAATACGCCGTTCGGCGGCTGGCAGGTCCGCGGACGGGCTCAGACCGTGCTGGTCGGAGGCGAAATCCGCTACCGGGCGAGCTGAGTGAGCCAACTGCAGAGTGCCAGAGAAAAGCCATCCACCATCCACTGACCACTGACCACTGACCACTGACAAAAGGACGACCACCAAAGTCCTCCATACCCGATTCTCTGAAGGAAGGAGGTTCCCATCGCGACGCCCTTCCTCATTCTCGACGGCTATAACTTGCTGCATGCCGCGGGGCTGGCCCGGCTGAAATATGGCGTCGGCGACCTGGGTCGGCAGCGCACGCGGTTGCTGGCCAGGATCTCCGAGAAACTCAGTCCGGAAGAGCAAACTCGTTGTACGGTGGTGTTTGACGCTCGCGAGCCTCCGCCGGATGCGAATCCTCACCAGCGGCATCAGCAGATCACGGTGCTGTTTGCCCCGGACAGCGGCGACGCCGACGAAATGATCGAAGAACTGATCCGTCGGCACCCGTCGCCGCGCCAGCTCGTGGTCGTTTCGAGCGATCATCGGCTGCAGAAGGCGGTGCTGAGACGCAGCGGCAAGGCGGTCGACAGCGAGGTCTGGCTGCATCAGCTCGACCGCCGCCCCCGCGCGGGCAGCAACCCGGCACCGGCGCCGGCGGTCGATCCCAGACGCGCCGTCGACGACTGGCAGCAGGAATTCGGCGAGTTCAACGTGGACGAACTGGCCGCCGAAGTCGCCGCAGAGTCCTCCGACGCCGCGCCGAAGGAGGACTGGGACCGGCACGTGGATTTGCTGGAGAGGCAGCTCGGCAACCCTGCGGAACTGGAACGCTGGCTGGACGATTCCCGGACAAAGAGTCCGCGCCGACAGGCGCCGCCCCCCGGATGAGCAGTTCGGAAATGACCGGAATGCTGAATTGCGGGGACGCGAAGTCTGGGAAAACCCGCCGATTTTCGCGCTGGAACGGGGATCTGCGGTTTGACGGAATGTCTTCAGTTCTCCAGAATTGACGTTCAGGTTCCGTCGTCCAGTGCAGCGCGGCATTCCGGCAGCGGCCGCCCATCCTTCTAACTTCGAGCGACTGCGAATGGATCTTCCAATGACGAAGTCCGGTCACGTCTGGCGTTGGGCCGGTCTGAGCCTGGTAGTGTCCCTGGCCGTCGGCTGCGGCTACGAAGAGTACAACGCGCGTCTCGCCGAAACGGCGAAGTATTTCGCCTACCAGGAAAAGATGAATTCCAACCTGGCGGCGCCGGTGCGCGAAACTCCGATCGAAGAAATCCGCCTGCCGCTGCAATTCGCCGCCCTTCCCAAACCGAAGCCGCCGGCGAAGCGTGAAGACGGAACGACTCCGGATGAAGAGCCGTTCGATCCCCGCCAGCCCAACTACGTGAACGTCACGCTGCCGGGACTCGCCGCCGCCTGGCAGGCGCCGATCGACACGCTGGTGGACGGGAAGCCCGAGAAGCGTCCGGGCTACATTTACGCCCTCTCGAACTACTGGATGTTCGTGACGGGACAGACTGAGCTGGCCCCCCTCTTCACCCGGGATACCCGTCGATTGATCGCCGCGACGTTCGGCACGGTGATCACCGACCCGGACGGCGTCGGCGACCGGGAGAGCTATCCGCGGGCCGCCCAGTACACCACGCCGGTTCCGTACGACGTGACGCGCCTCAATCCGGAAATGCTGATCAGCGACGTCCGCTACACGGTGGAGCTGTTTGCGCATCAGGAGGGAGATATCCATCTCATCCTGATGGTCGTGCTGCCGCGCGACGCCGACCTGCAGCACTCACGCCTCAACGAGCGCATTCCGCTGATGCTGGAAACGCTGAAGCTCTCCAACAAGAAGCCTTCAGCTCCGCCGGCGAAAGGGGGCGCCACTCCGGCCCCCGCGCAGCCCGCCGCCTCGTTCTGAACGGCGCAATCTCGGGTCAACCGGCGCACTCGGGACGTTCCGTCAAACGGCATACCGGCGCACGACCTCCTCGCGAATCTGAATTCCCAGTCCGGGCGCGGTCGGGACCGCAATCGCTCCGTCCGCCTCAACGACAATCGGCGATTCGACAATCTCCGTCCTCCACGGATTCTCCGACTGGTCGTATTCGACCATGGGCGTGTCCGTCGGCAGGCCCCAGTGAGGATCGGGAAGCAACGACACCAGGTGCGTCGTGGCGGCGATGAGGATTGCGCCGCCCCAGCAGTGCGGCAGACAGGTGACTCCGGCAAGGGACGCCATCTCCGCAATGAACAGGACCTCGCCGATGCCGCTGCAGAGGCTGACATCGGGCTGAATGATGTGAAACGTCCCCCGGTCGATCAGTTCGCGCGCCGAGGCGCGGGTATCGAGCCCCTCGCCCCCGGCGAGCGGCAAAGGAAGCTTCGCCCGCAGCTCTTCGTAGCCGGCGTACTTTGGCGACTGCGGCAACGGCTCTTCGAAGAAGTCGAACTCCAGCTCGTGAAGCACTTCTCCCATCCGCAGCGCGCTGCCGAGCGTGTAGGCCGCATTGCCGTCGACCATCAGCCGCACATCGGGACCGACCGCCTTGCGGACGGAACGGGCGACGGCAGCCTCGCGCGCGACCGAGTATCGCCCGAGTCGCATCTTCAGAGCGCGAAATCCGGCGTTGACAAGCTGCTCGGCCTCGCGAGGAAACAACGTTTCCGGTTCTTCGCCTTCGACATAATTCATAGCCGACGCGTAGGCCGGGACGCGGTCCCGCAATCGACCGCCGAAAAGTTCGGCGACGGGCAATTCCAGCATCTTGCCGCGCAGGTCGTTCAGGGCGATATCGAGTCCGCCGACGGCGAGCGGCTGGCCGAAATTGGCCCCCCACAGCATTCGCGTGAGCTTGCGATGTTCGAGGGGGTTCTGCCCGATCAGCTTCGGCGCCAGGTTGTCGTCGATGGCCCCTTTCGTACCGCTCACCGAAGCCGTTTCTCCCCAGCCGACGAGCCCGGTATCCGTCTCGATTTTGACCAGCAGGGTCGAGCGCGTTTTGTCGAGGGGAACCGAGACCGACACGCCGAAGGCGCGCTTGAGCTGCGTCCGCAGCAGAAAGGTCTCGACGCGCGTGATTTTCGCCTGCGGCAGTCCGGATTCGTTCCGGGCGTCGTGAGCAGCCCCCTGCCGCGACCACCCCAGCCCGGCAGCGCCAGCCGCGCCGAATGTCGCCCCCAGAAACCCGCGACGCGATGAAGGCGAGGTCGCAGCCATCAGCAGGACTCCCCAAAGATCTTGACGCGCCGCCGGAGACTCGAAGGCGGGCGTGGAAGCCGCCAGCGTAAGGGGGGCGTCGCTCCATTGCCAGTAAATGCGCCGCGCAGCGCGCCAATCGACCGCGAATCCCGTCGAACGAGGGTGCGAGCGGAAACGAACTCGCCGGATCGCAGGGCTGCGACCCGGTGAGCGTTTTTCGCTGATGGAGGAAGACAGGGAAGAGCCGTCTCGGCGGCGGCCGACTCGCTCAGCTCGCCTTTTTCTTTTTCGCGGCCTTCTTCTTGACGGGCTTGTCGCCGGCGGCTTTGGCCGAGGCTTTTTTCGGGGCGGCTTTGGCCGAGCGGCCGCCGCGTCCCTTCTTGGGGCTCCCCTTGGCCGCCCGCTCGGCAATCAACGTGACGGCTTCTTCGAGCGTCAGCGTCATGGGATCCTTGTCCTTGGGAATTGTGGCGTTGACCTTCCCGTGCTTCACGTACGCGCCATAGCGGCCTTCGAACACGCCGATCATTTCGTTGTCGGCGGGATGCTTGCCGATTTCCCGCATCGGGGTGACTGCGGCCTTGGCGCGCGCCTGCGAGAGCAGTTCGACGGCCTTGGGCAGATCGACGGTCAACACGTCGTCCTCTTTGCCGAGCGACTTGTACGTCTTTTCGTGCAGCACGTAAGGACCGTACATCCCGATGCCGGCTTTGACGACGTGTCCGGTTTCCGGGTGGTTGCCCAGCGTCCGGGGCAGATGCAGGTAGGCCAGCGCGTCCGCCAGCGTCACAGACTGCGGATCTCTGTTCTTGGGAATCGAAACCCGTCGGGGCTTGGCTTCGCCGTCGCGGACTTCCCCGAGCTGCAGATACGGGCCGTAGGGACCGACGAGAATGAAGATCGAATGGCCGGTGTCCGGGTCGATTCCGAGCGACTGCGGCCCCGCCTTTTTCATCTCGATCAGCTTCGTCGCCATCTCGTCGGTAATGTCCGCCGGGGCGATGTCGTCGGGAATGGACGCGGTGACGGGCTGTCCGTCGTGCTCGGTCTCGAAGTACGGCCCATACCGCCCGACCCGAACTTTGGGTCCCAGCCCTTCGAGCGTCAAGGTGCATGCGGTGCGAGGATCGATCGACCCTTCTTTGTCACGGACCTGCCCGTCCAGACCGACTTCGCCCGAGTAAAACTGCTTGAGATAGGGGAGCCGCTCCGCTTCGCCGCCGGCGATGTCGTCGAGCGTCTGCTCCATCTTGGCCGTGAAGCTCAGGTCGACCAGATTCGGGAAATAGTCCTCGAGCAGACGGGTTACGGCCAGCGCCGTAAACGTCGGCACGAGCTGATTACCGACTTTGCGCACGTACCCACGGTCCTGAATGGTTCCGATGATCGTCGCGTAGGTACTGGGACGTCCGATCCCCTCGGCTTCGAGCGTTCGCACCAGCGTCGCTTCCGTATATCGCGCCGGAGGTTTCGTCTCGTGACCGACGGAGGCCAGCTCGCTGCAGTTCAGGGCGTCCTTCTCGTTCAACGGAGGCAGCGCGGCTTCCGTATCGTCGAGCGCCGCCTCGGGGTCGTCGACTCCTTCCACGTACGCCCGGAAGAAGCCCGGGAATTCGACGTGCCGGCCGGTCGCGCGGAATTCCGCGTCGGCCGCCTGGATTGTCACCGTCTGGAACCGCAGGCGGGCCTCGGCCATCTGCGTGGCGACGGTGCGTTTCCAGATCATCGCGTACAGCACGGCCTCGCGCCCGCTGAGTCCGTGTTCTTCGGCGGTTTTCATTTCCTTGCCAGCGGGGCGGATGGCTTCGTGAGCCTCCTGGGCGTTCTTGGCCTTGTTGGTGAACTGCCGGACTTCCGGGCTGAGATACTCCTTGCCATACCGCTGTTCGACGCATGACCGGGAGGCCCCGATCGCCTCCTGCGACAGATTGACGCTGTCGGTACGCATGTAGGTGATGTAGCCGTCCTCGTAGAGCCGCTGCGCCACCTGCATCGTCTCGCGGGCCGACAGATTCAACTTGCGGTTGGCCTCCTGCTGGAGCGTACTCGTCGTAAACGGCGCGTACGGCTTGCGGGTCTGCATCCGCGTTTCAACGGTCGAAACGACCCAGGGCTGCCCGTCGAGCCGGCCTTCCAGGGATCGCGCGGCGGCTTCATCCAGCAACAGGACGTCGGCGTCGGGCTTCAGTCGGCCGGTGTTTTCGTCGAAGTCCCGTCCGCTGGCGACCCGTTTGCCTCCCACGGTGGCCAGAGCGGCATCGAACGTCGCGCCGCTCCGGGTGGCCAGCGTCGCCTTCAGGTCCCAGAACGAGCCCGACTTGAACGCCAGCCGCTCCAGTTCGCGCTGGACAATCACGCGGACCGCCACCGACTGCACCCGCCCTGCGGACAGACCGGGCGCAATTTTCTTCCAGAGCAGCGGGCTGAGGCGGTAGCCGTACAGTCGGTCGACCACGCGTCGCGTTTCCTGCGCCGCAACCAGATTTTCGTCGAGATCGCGCGTATGGCTGATCGCCTCGAGGATGGCCTCTTTGGTAATTTCCGAGAAGACCATCCGCTTGACCGGAACGCGAGGTTCGAGCAACTGGGCCAGGTGCCAGCCGATGCTCTCTCCCTCGCGGTCTTCGTCGGTTGCCAGAATGAGCTCGCTGGCGAGCTTCAAGTTGTCCTTCAGCTCTTTGACGAGCTTTTTCTTTTCCTTCGGGACGACGTAAAGCGGTGCGAAGTTGCCATCGACGTTGACCCCCAGATTCGACCACGGCTCCTTCTTCAGCTCCGGGGGAATCTCGGTGGCGCTCGCCGGCAGATCGCGCACGTGCCCCATACTCGCCTGGACGATGTAGTCCTTGCCGAGGTATTCGCCGATTTTTCGGGCTTTGGCCGGCGATTCGACGATCACCAGGCCCTTAATGCTCTTGCCTGCCACAACGATGGCCCTGAAAGGGGAAATCACGCTTCAGATGATGGGAAACAAACCGCCAGGATGCGTTCACGCCGCCCTCCGCCGCATCGCACTGCCTCTCGGCCCTCTTTTCACCGCCGACCGTCCCCCCTCTCCGGACTTCCCCGCTTCCGGGAAACGGCACGAGTGCGGTGGCAGGTCCCGGACGGAGAAATCGAAGGGAAGAAAACAGTCTTTGACGGTCGATCGGTCGGCCCAAAGGGGCTGCGGCAGCCCGGAAAGCGCGACGAGTCAGTCTTCGCAAACCTCCGCCCGCAGGCCCCCGGCCTGTGATTCGGATGACGCGATCTCTTGTCGTCGGTTGACCTTGTGTCCGAACCCCGTCACATTACAATGCCGCGGATCGGCCACAGGTCGCTAAAAGACCCGGCCATCCATAAAGCATCTTTCGACGCCGTGTCAAGCGTTCCATCGGCAAGTTGTCCGATGTCAGGGATGTGAAACTCCTCTTTCGGCTACGAGGTCAGGACGGCTCATGAGTTCACCGCTTGAGGCCTTTCGCAAGCACCAGCGCGTCATGATGGCGGCCCTGACGGCCCTGTCGATGATCGCGTTTATTTTTCTCGATAACCTCAGCCAGGCCAGCAGTATTCCGCCCGGCATGACGGTTCTGCTGCTGGCGTTGATCTGCGGCGCCGGGCTCTGGTTTGTCGGTGCGTCGCGCGGCAAAGGTTCGGAGTGGGCTTCGGCGGGAGCGATCATCGGCGCCATCGTCGGATTTATTTCCTTCTACACCTCCGGACCTCCCCCGGTGGCGACGACGGCGGTCAAGAATTTCACGCAGACCGACATCGCCGAACTGCAGAGCAAGCGCAACGTCGCCAACAGCTTCGTCTATGCCGCGATTCGGAAATCCGGAGTCGATCCCCGGCAGAACGCCGGCTTCGGCAGCGGCCAGCCCGATGCGATGGTCGAACACGCCCTCCGCGTCTACGAGGCGCATAAAGAGGGGATTCACCTGGCCGACTCCGCCGTCACCCAGTTCATCAACGACCTGACGGGCGAGAAACTCAGCAAATCGGACTACAAAGCGGTTCTGCGCGAGATCGGAATCTCGGAAGGGGATCTCTACAACGTCCTCCGCGAGGAGCTCGAAGCGCGTCTCGTCGCCGGCCTCAACGCCCCCCCGTACGGCGGCGGCGGACGACTGCCGGTTACCCAGACCCCGGAACAACTCTGGGAGTACTTCTGCCGGCTGCATGTCAAGGAAGCGATCAGCGCTGTTTCGCTGCCGGTCGCGTCGTTTGTCGGTCAGGTTCCCGAGCCCAAGGAGCCGGAACTGCTCGCCTTTTTTGAACAGCACAAGAATTCGCTGCCTGCTCCAGGCCGGCCAGGCTTTCTGATCCCCGAACGGGTCCGCCTGGCCTACCTGATGGCCGACTTTGAAAAGTTTGAAGGGAAGGCTGCCGAGCCGACCGACGCAGAGATCGCCGAATACTACGAAAAGAACCGCGAGCGCTATCGCGTGCGTTCCATTCCGGAATCGGGCCAGCCCGGTGCCGAGGCCACGAACGGCGGTCCCGCCGACGCTGGTCAGCCCGCCAATCCGCCACCCGCTGCTGCCCCGGCCGGCGACGGGCGCCCGCCCGCTCCGGCCCTCCCGGAAGGCGCCGCCGCGAAACCAGCAGCCGAGCAGCCAGCCCCTGCTAAGCCCGAGGGCGAAGCTGCGGCTGAGGAGAAACCCAAGTCGTGCGGCGAAGACGAACCTGCTGAAAAACCGACCGCGGCAGAAACCAGCACGACGCAGGCCGACGAGAAACCGGCCGACGTGCCTGCAGCCAAGCCGGAGCCCGCCAAGGCCGACGAACCGACGGCAGCCGAAACGAAGCCGGCTGCTGACACTGCGCCAGTCGTCGAACCGGGGAAATCGCCCCTCGACCTTCCCGCATTGCCGCCGCTGCCGGGAGCCGGAGCCAAGCCTGCCGAACCGCAGTACCGGACGCTGGACGCCGATCTGAAGTCGGAAATCCGCGATCAGCTCCTCCGCGAGAGAACTTTCCAGTTGATGGGAGAAGCGATCGACGCCGGGTTCAAGAAGATGGGCGATCTTTCGGGCGGATTCCTGGGGAAGGACGATCAGGAACTGGCGGCAGCCTACACGGCGGCGGCGGATTCGCTGAAGTCGCTGGCGAAGGAATTGAACCTGGAATACGTCGAGACGCCGCTCCTGACCGAGGAGCAGCTTTCAGACGGCAAGAGCGACCCGATCGGCATGGCCATCGATGGCGCACAGCCGTCGAATCCGTTTGCGCAAGCAACCAGCGTGACGGACGCAGTCTTCGGTACGACCCAGATTTACTTTGCCCGGCGGGCGGAGAGCGTCGGCGAGCGGCGCTACGCCTACTGGAAGATCGCGGACGAGGCGCCACGTGTTCCCGAATTCAAAGACGAGGGCGTCCGCGACGCGGTTCTGGCCGCGTGGAAGCTCGAAAAAGCTCGTCCGCTGGCCGAGAAACGGGCGCGTGAACTGGTCGAAATCGCCCGCAAGAACGGCGGGGATCTCGCCGCCGCCCTCGCGGGTCAGACGGTGACGGGAGCGGCCGACGGCAGCGCCGTCACGGTTCTGAATCCGCCGAAGTTCAGTTGGATGAGTCAGCCGCAGAACGTGCCGCAGCAGTCTTTCCTGCCGACTCAGCCTCCGACGATTTCGTCGGTCCTGGGGATCGACAATCCCGGTCCGGCCTTCATGAAAACCGCCTTTGGCGAACTCAGCCCGGGCGAGATCGGCGCCGCCGCCAATGCGACCGGTTCCGAATACTACGTCATTCGTGTCAACGAACGGGACGGAACCGGCACAACGCCCGATGCCGCCATCACGGAGAAGGCGTTCGAACAGCAATTTGCCAACGAAGGCCGTACCGGCGCCGACGGACGATCCGCTCCGCTGTTCGGATTTATGCAGTTCGGCCTCCCCTCGCCCTACATCATGATTTCGTTTGAAGCCCAGCAGGCGATCGAAGAGGCGCGACGTCGGCAGTTCCAGGAAAAATACGGTGTCGTCTTCTCCGGTCCGGAGTCGCAGCCGACGGAGTAATGCCGACAGGCGCAGAGTAACGCTCGCTCAGATTTCCATCGCGGGGCTGGAGCCGACATCGGGCCTCCAGTCCCGCGTTGGAGTTCTGGCGGCTGCATTCGGCGGGAAATGGGCGCCCGCAGGTCGGCTCGCAAAAGGCGGGCCGGCGGAGCAGGGTCGGCGATTTCCGCGGCCAGTGACTGGAAATCGTCCAGCGCCGGCAGTAAAGAGTTCGTATGCAAAATGGGTGATCCCTCCGAGCTGACAGTCCGTCAGCGACTATGTTCGGGCATATGACCAGTGGGTCGGCCTGACGTCCCGGGGGGTTGTTGTGAGCCTCCAGAACAGCGATTCCTGCGAGAGACAACAGCCAATGAGCGAGACTGCAGTCGTGGGCGGTGGCGGTTCAGCCCCCCGTCCGATGATCGAGGCGATCGGCCTCAGCAAATTCTACGGGTCCTTCCTGGCGACGCAGAACGTGACGTTCTCGATCCCGTCCGGGCAGGTCTGTGCGTTTCTCGGCCCCAACGGCGCCGGGAAATCAACGACGATGAAAATGCTAACGGGCTTCCTGGCCCCCAGCGAAGGCCGGGCGCTGATCGCCGGGCACGATGTCGCAAACGACCGGCTGCAAGCCGCAGAAGTTCTCGGCTACCTGCCGGAAAACGGTCCACTGTATCTGGAAATGACCCCCGCGGGTCTCCTCAAATTCGTCGGTCAGGTCCGCGGCATGTCCTCGGCCCGCCTGCGCGAGCGGCTCGATTTTGTCGCCGACAAGTGCTCGCTGAAGTCGGTCTGGGGCAAGCCGATCAGCAAGCTCTCCAAGGGGTTTCGCCAGCGCGTCGGCATGGCCCAGGCCCTGCTCCACGATCCTCAGGTGCTGATTCTCGACGAACCGACCAGCGGCCTCGACCCCAACCAGACGCACGGCGTCCGCGAGCTGATCCTCAGCCTCAGCCAGAGCAAGACCATCCTGCTCTCGACGCACGTGCTGCAGGAAGTCAAAGCGGTCTGCTCGCGGGTCATCCTCATCAACGAAGGTCGCCTGAAACTCGACGGGACCGTCGAAGACCTCGAAGGTTCCGGACACGATATGGACGCCCGCTTCCGCCAGTTGACCGGCGCCGGTCGCTGACGCTGATCCGTCGTCCCGATTGACCAGTTTTCTGCCGGTCCCGCACGCTGTGCGCCGATTGGCGTCGGCCAGTGTCAGACGCAGTCTGACCGCCGTAAAAACTTCCCGTTCCTGCTCTGCTCACGCGAGGGTTTCTCGAAGATGCCGCGCAGCCATGTGATTTACGCCGTGTTCAAGCGGAACTTCTGGAGCTATTTCTCCGGAGTCACCGGCTATCTGTTCATCATCGCGTTTGTGACGCTGGGGGCGTATGTCGCCTTCAGCGAACGTTTCTTCACGAACAACATCGCCAGCCTCGACCTGCTCAACGAAATGTTTCCGTGGCTGCTGCTGTTCATCGTCCCCGCCATTACGATGAACATCTGGTCGGAGGAGCGCAAACTCGGCACCGACGAGCTGCTGTTTACGCTGCCTGTTTCGGACCTTGAGGTCCTGCTGGGCAAGTTCAAGGCGGTCGTGGCGGTCTACACCGTCGCGCTGGCCTTTTCGCTGTCGCATGCAATTTTCCTGGCCAGTATCGGACAACCCGACTGGGGCCAGCTCATCGCCGTCTACTTCGGTTACTGGCTGGCCGGCGCCGCCCTGCTCTCCGCGGGCATGCTGGCTTCCGCTCTGACCAACAGCGCCCCGGTTGCCTACGTCTTCGGCGTACTCTTCGCGGCCGTCCCGGTCGTTCTGGGAACCCAGTCGTTCAAGGCTTCTTCGACGATCGCGGACCTCTGGCTCGTCGGCGGGCTGGTCGATTTCCTGGGCCGGGCGCTGCAATGGGCCAGCGTGGGCTGGAATCTGACCCCCTTCGGCCGCGGCCAGATCCAGCTCGGGAACGTGCTGTACTTCGCCTCCATCGCCGCGTTCTTCCTGTTTCTCAATTACATCGTCATCAGTCGCCGTCGCTGGAACAGCGGCGCTCCCGTTCACGCCGCGATGCCCTGGCACATGCTGGCCCGCGGCCTCTGCGCCCTCGTGATGGTGATCGCCGCCAGCATCTTCTTCGCCCAGCGGATGGAGTCCGTGCGAGCCGACCTCACCAGCGAAAAGCTCTACACTCTCACGTCGACGACCTACGACGTCCTCAAGCAGGTCAGCGACAAGCGCCCGGTCACGATCCAGGCATTCGTCAGCCGCGACGTCCCTCGCGAATACGTCGGCAAGCGGACCGAGCTGCTCGGCACGCTGGATCAGTTCCGCTCGCTGGGTCGCGGTCGCGTGACCGTCCGCGTGATCGACGTCACCCCGTTCAGCGCCGACGCCGATGAAGCCCGCGCCCTCGGCGTGGAGCCCCGGAAAGTTCAGACCGAACGGGGCGGACGCGTCCTCGTTGAAGACGTCTTTCTCGGCGCGGTGGTGCAGGCCGGCGCCAGCGAAGTCCTGATTCCGTTCTTCGACGTGGGGATTCCCATCGAGTACGAGCTCACGCGATCGGTCCGCACGGTGTCGCAGGAAGAACGGAAGAGCGTCGGCATTCTCGACGGCGACGCCAAAGTCGGCGGCGGCTTCGATATGAGCTCGTTCCGGAGCAGCCCCGAGTGGCGGATCGTGACCGAGTTGAAGAAGCAGTACAAGGTCGAGATCGTCCCTGCCGACGCCCCGATCGACGAGAAGAAATACGACGTCCTCGTCGCGATTCTTCCGTCGTCCCTCAACCAGCAGCAGATGGAAAATCTGGTCAACTACGTCAAGTCGGGACGCCCGACGCTGATCCTCGACGACCCGATCCCGGCCTTCAACCCGGGACTTTCGCCGCACCAGCCAAAGCCCCGCCAGGGGGGGAACCCGATGATGGGCGGAATGCCGGGCGAGCCGAAGGCGGACGGCGGCACGGCAAAGAGCCTGGTCGATCTGCTGGGAATTCAGTGGAAGTTCGACGAAGTGGTCTGGGACACCACCATGAAGAAGCTCCACCCGGAATACGCCGACGTCGTCCGGGAGGAAATGGTGAGCATCAGCCCGCAGAGCGGAGTGGCTTCCGCCTTCAACAAGGACAACGAGATCACCAGCGGTCTCCAGGAAGTCCTGCTGTTCTTCTCCGGCACCATCCAGCCCCGCCAGGGGAGTAAGCTCAAATTCGAGCCCCTGCTCCGGACCGGCACGTCGAGCGGCCTGCTGCAATGGGACGATCTCGTCGAGCCCGGCTTCATGGGAGGGATCGAGATTCGCGAAGATCCGCGTCGCAAAGCAGACGACGACGCGCACGTCGTCGCCGCCGCCATCACATCGCCGAAGGACGCTCAGGGGGACAAGATCAACGTCGTGTACGTCGCGGACTGCGATCTGGTCTCGGACTGGTTCTTCGGAGTCCGCGAACGCCGCCTTTACAATCTCGACCTCGACAACGTGACCTTCGTGCTCAACGCGGTGGACCACCTGTCGGGGGACACGTCCTACATTCCTCTCCGCAAGCGTCGCGCGAAGCACCGGCCGCTGGTCCTCGTGGAGGAGCAGAAGTCCCGCTTCATCGACGAAGCCTCGAAGGATCGCGAGACGGCCGCGGCCGACGCCGCCAAGGCTCTCGACGACGCCAAGGCCCGTTTCAAGGAGAAGGTCGACGCGATCCGCAAGGACACTTCGATGGATCAGATCGCCAAAGCCCAGGCGCTCCTGATCGCTCAGGAGGAGGAACAGCGCCGCGTCAGCGTCGAAGAAGCCAACATCGAGCGGACCAAGCAGACCCAGATCGAGAAGAGCCGGGTTCGCATGGAACGCCAGGTGAATTCGATCGAGGCTTCTTTCCGGCGACTCGCACTGCTGTTCGCTCCGATTCCCGCCCTGCTGCTTGGACTGGCCGTCTGGATCAAGCGTCTGCAGGACGAGTCCCGCCAGGTTCCCGAGTCCCGCCGGCTGGCCGGTCGGAAATAGTCCCCGTTCCGTCCGTCGGTCATCGCGTTCGTTTTCCGTTGAATCCATTTCCCTGGAACGTCGCCGCAGACGCCTCAGGAGTATCAAGATGAGTGAATCGGCCAAGACCTTGAGTTTTCTCGGCGCCGCCCTGCTGACGGTGGTCCTTGCCTGGGGCACGAGTCCCAATCTGCGCCAGCAGCCGCAAGATTTCAGCGAAGTCGGCAAACCGTTCTTCCCCGACTTCAAAGATCCCGCGGAGGCCAAAGCCCTGGAAGTCGTCGCCTACGACGAATCGACCGCCTCCTCCTCGGTCTTCAAGGTCGAGTTCAAGGACGGCGTCTGGCGCATTCCGTCGCACCATAACTACCCCGCCGACGGCAAAGAACGCCTGGCCAAGGCGGCCGCTTCGCTGCTCGACCTGAAACGCGAAGCGCTCGTCGGTCGCCGCGAGTCGGAATACACCGAATTCGGCGTCGCTCCCCCGCTCGGCGACAGTTCCGCGGATCTCAAAGGCCGGGGCAACCGCATCACCCTCAAGTCCGAAAGCGGCGCCGATCTGGTCGACTTGATCATCGGCAAGGCCGTGCCCGGCAAGTCGGGATATTTCTACGTCCGCCGCCCGGATGAGAAGCAGACCTATACCGCCAAGCTGGATATCGCTCTCTCGACGAAATTCGGAGACTGGATCGAACCCGACGTGCTCAAGCTCGACGGTCCCAAGCTGGTCGACATTCTGGTGGAGAAGTACTCGTTCCAGGTTCAGGAGAACGGCCGCGCGAAGATGGAGGGCCACGAGGTCAACGAGCTCTCGCGCGCGAAGTCCGCCGACCCCTGGACGCTCAAGGGGCTCGACGTCGAGAAGGAAGAAGTCAACCAGGACGAAGTCCGCAAGCTGGTCGACGCTCTCGACAACCTGCAGATCGTCGGCGTCCGCCCGAAGCCGGCCAAACTCAGCAAGGACCTGCGGCTGGCGGAAGGGATCTCGCTCGATACCGCGACCATGCTCGACCTGCAGTCGCGCGGGTTCTTCTTCGTTCCCACCAAGAACGGCGAACAGCTCGTCTCCAAGGAAGGGGACCTGATCGCCATGACGGACGAGGGAGTCGTCTACGAAATGCACTTCGGCGACGTCTTCTCGGGCTCGACCGAAGAAATCGAAATCGGCGGGATGTCCAAGTCCGACGCGGACAAGCCGAAAGACGGCGAAGCCCAGGAAGGCGACGCGGAGAAAAAGGATGACGCCGGCCAGAAGAAGAGCCGCTATTTGTTCGTGACGGCTTCGTTCGACGCCGACAAGATTCCCGGCAAGCCGACCGAACCGGTCGAGCCCACGCCTCCGGGAGAGCAGCCCGCCGTCGACGAGAATGCCTCGGCCGACGCCACGAAGGCCGCCAATACTCCCGAGGGAGAGGATCCCCAGAGGGTCTACGAAGTGGCGAAGATCAAGTACGAAGGGGACAAGAAGAAATACGAATCCGATCTCAAGGCCTGGGAAGAGAAAACGAAATCGGGCGAAAAGAAGGTTGCGGAACTCAACGCCCGCTTCGCAGCCTGGTACTACGTCATCTCGGCCGAGAACTTCGAGAACCTCCGCCAGGGACGCAAGACATTGGTGAAGGAAAAGGGCGCCACCCCTCCGGCCAACCCGGCCGCGGGTCCCGGTCCGGGGCTGAATCTGCCGAACTTCGGTCAGGGAAAGTAATTCCGCCCTGCCCTGCCGGTCTAAGTTTCACGAAATCAAAGGGCCCGCGAGGTCGCTTCCTTGCGGGCTCTTTCGTTTGGCAAGCTGGAACGACTTTTCCGGTCAGTCGGATCGTTCTTGACGCCGGATTTCGATCAAAGGCTCAAACGGCATGAGTGACGCGCCAGCCGATTCCGATAGATCCTCGCGGGGGCAACACGCAGGAGGGTTTGTCGGAAGAGGTGCGTCATGGATCGTCGGCAATTTATCGGGCAGGTGCTGGGAGTCACGGTGGCGGCCTGTCTGGCGGACCGCGTGACCTTTGCGGCGGAAGCGAAGCTGAAGTGGCAGACCAGCCTCAAGAACGCGCAGAAGATCGCGCTCGATGAGAATAAGCTGCTGCTGGTCGTCTTCGGCGCAAGCTGGTGCACGTTCTGCCACAAGCTCGAACGTGAAACTCTGGTCGACAAGAAGATTATCACGCTCGTGGAACGGGAATTCGTTCCGGTCCACCTCGACTTCGACCGGGAAACCCGGATCGCCAAACTGCTCGATGTCGAGCAGCTTCCGGCGACCGTCGTCCTGACCCCGCAGGCCGATCTGCTGCTCCATCACATTGGCTATCTCGAAGCCCGAGCGTACGAAAAGAACCTGCTTTCGGCCGTTCAGAAGCGGGCCGATATCGCTCAGGCGAAGCAGTCGACCATCGTCAAATGACGCCCCGGTCCGGATGCCGTTCGGTCGCCGCTCAGCGATCCGGACGGGCATTCCAGGCCTGCTTCAACTGGTCGAACCCGCTCAGGGGCTGGCCGGCCGCCGGGGCCGGCCGATCGGCTTTCGGTCGCGACGGAGCCGGCTGGCGATTCGCTGCGGGCTTGGCTGCCGGCTTCTCGGCATTCCCAGCCGGCGGCGACGACGCTCCGTCGGGGGAAATCAGCGACAGCCCGATCCGGCGCCGTTCGCGGTCGACGTTCAGCACCCAGGTCTTCACGACGTCGCCAACGGAAACGACCTCCTGCGGCGACTTGACGAATCGCGTCGACATCTGGCTGATATGGATCAGCGCCGAGTCCTTGAGCCCCACGTCGACGAACGCGCCGAAATCGACGACGTTCAGCACCGTCCCTTGCAGCTCCATGCCAACCTCGATGTCGTCGAGCGACAGCACGCCCTTACGGAACATCGGCGGCGGCAGGTCGGTTCGCGGATCGCGCCCTGGACGCTGCAGCGCTTCCACGATATCCCGCAGCGTCGGCTCTCCGACCCCTAGCTCGTCGGCGAGCTCCGTCACAGACGCCCCGGCAAGTCTCTCCCGCAACTGCTCGCTATGTTCAGCGCCGGGGCTCAGGTCCGCCGCCTTGAGTCCCACGCGGGCCAGCAGCCGCCGGGCGACGTCGTAGCTCTCGGGATGGATCCACGTATTGTCCAGCGGCTCTTCGCCGGTCAGTTTGAGGAATCCGGCCGCCTGGGTGAATGTCCCCGGACCAATGCCGGGAACATCCAGCAACTGCTTCCGCGATCGGAACGGACCGTGCTGGCTGCGGTACTCGACGACCCGCCGGGCGACGAGCTGATTGAAGCCGGAAACGTGCGCCAGCAATGACGCGCTCGACCGGTTCAAGTCCACGCCCACGAAGTTGACGCACGATTCCACGACCCGGTCGAGAACCTCCTTGAGCTGCTTTGCAGGCAGGTCGTGCTGGTACATGCCGACGCCGATGTGCTGCGGCTCGATCTTGACCAGCTCGCTCAGCGGATCCTGCAGCCGCCTGCCGATGCTGATCGTTCCCCGCGCGGTTGCATCGAGCTGCGGAAACTCCTCGCGGGCCACGGCGCTGGCGGAATAGATGCTGGCCCCCGCTTCGTTGACCACCACATAGCTGAGATCGGGCCGGTCAGTGCTGATGATCTCGGCGACCAGCTCCTCCGACTCCCGGCAGGCGGTTCCATTGCCGATGGCGACGACGCGGCATTCGCACTGGTCGATGATTTCAATAAGCCGGCGACGCGTCTCGTTGCGCTTCTCCTGACTGCCGATAATCGTCAGTACGTCCAGCGCCAGAATGCTCCCCGACTCGTCCAGCGCCGCAATCTTGCAGCCGGTCCGGTAGCCGGGGTCGATGGCCAGCACGCGTCGCCCCTGCACCGGCGGCTGCAGCAGCAGTTGCCGCAGGTTCCGCGCAAACACATCGATCGCGTGCTTCTGAGCCCGCTCGGTCAGATCCCGCCGAACTTCTCGCTCGATGCTCGGTTCCAGAAACCGCCCGATCGCATCTTCGGCAGCCCGTTCCAGGATCGCCTGCGCCGGATGCCGGTCGAGCCGCAAAATGTGCCTGGCCGACTCCAGCGCCCGGGCGGCATCCCATTCGAACTTCACGCGCAGCGCCCCGGCCTCCTCGCCGCGATTCAGCGCCAACACGCGATGCGGCGGCATCCGAGACAATGGCTCGCCGTAGTCGAAGTAGTCTCGAAACTCCTGGTGCGTCTGGGCGGCCCCCTTCGTCGCTGCGGACGAAAGCCGCCCCCCCTCCCAGGCCAGCTTGCGACAACGCTCGCGCAGCATCGCTTCTTCGCCAATCCTCTCGGCCAGGATGTCATGCACTCCCTGCAGAACCGCCTCCACATCGGCCAGTTCCTTGCCGGGATCGACGAAGCTCGCCGCGCGCGCCTTCAACGCAGCCTCGTTCAAAGCCCCCTCCCAGACCTGCGCGGCGAGGGGATCGAGTCCGCGCTCGCGGGCTGCCGACGCCCGCGTCCGCTTCTTGGGGCGAAACGGCAGATACAGGTCATCCAGTCGCTTCAGGCTGTCCGCCGCCAGGATCTGACGTCGCAGCTCCCCGGTCAACTTGCCTTGCGCCTCGATCAGCCGCAGGACGTCCTCAGCGCGCTCAGCCAGTTGCCGCGCGAGGCGCACGCGATCCTGGATCTCCAGAATCTGCGTCTCGTCCAGGTTGCCGGTCTGCTCTTTCCGGTAACGCGTGATGAAAGGAATGGAGTTCCCGGCGTCGAGCAGCTCCAGCGTCTTCCGGACCTGCTCGACCGACAGCTTCAGCGCGGCGGCAATGCCGGAAAGTTCAATCGCGGTTGTCGCATCCGCCATGACGTGACCTTCAGTGAGGCATTCGATGTGACTGCAGAACGAACCATCGTAGCAGGCGATGCCACTTGAACAAACGCCGCGCGGTGAAACGAGCGAGAATGAGGCGGACAACGGGCAGTCAACGAAAAGAGCGGACGACCTCATCAGTCGCCCGCTCTCGCGATTCAGCAATTCTTCTCAAGGCGACTACGCGGCCTGCAGCTTCTCCTGCCGACGACGACGCCATGCGCCAACCGCCATGCCGATGCCCGCGAATCCGGCGAGGGCCATTGACGTAGGCTCGGGGGTGACGGTCGGAGGACTCGTCAACGTCCCGCTGTCCGAAATAGCGGTGTTCGGCCCGCCGACTTGAGTGAAGGAGATCGAAAAGCTGGCCAGGCCGGCGTCATATGACGCCAATCCGCTGCCGGGAGTAAACGTCCCCAGAATGTAGAAACCGATCTGCGTGGTCCCGATGGATTCGAGCGAGACCGATTGCGCGACGAAGGTCCCGAGGACCGGGTTGGAAAACGTCCATCCAACGGGATTGGAGAGATTCAGAACCGGCTGAGAAAACGTCAGTGTGAGAGGACCGGACAGCGCCGTGAAGTCCCCGCTTCGGCTGGTCGTCGCGGCGGCCAGACTCCCGGAGAAGTCGAATGTCGTCGCAGTCAGAATATTGCCGGTGTCCGTCACCGGACTTCCGAAATCCCCAATGGCCTGCGAACCGACGATGGTTGCCGCCTGGCTCGTAATTCCACTCATAACGACCAAGATGGCCGCAAGACCTGCCGTTCGCATCATCAACTCTTTCCTGAATGGCCGAAGAGCCCCGCGGCTCAGAACGCTTGAACAAACAAACTCAGGGAGCAAACAACATGCCCGCCGAATGGAACACCTCGGCGGCAAGACACAAGAAAACCTGTTCTCGCAGGCATCGCCACCGATGCCTGCCAGGCCCGCAGCGAAACATCGTGCGACACGCCCGTTTTCCGGTGTCAGATGCAACGCCGGACCAGTTCGCTTCGGCGATCGCGCAGTTCATGCGCAGCGGTCTTCGATCCGATGACTTCCATCGAGAGCTGACTCCGCAACGTAACCCGGCACGGCCGTCTTGAGCAAAATGTCGTGGAAAGCCCCCGCGCGGATGCAACATGTTTCGATTTCTGAACGCCCTGACTTCGTCCCGCCCCGACTCGCCAAAACGCGCATCCGTGCAATTGCCGGGCAACAAGACGTAAGTTCTGGATCGCCCATTCCGGACGCGTTCCCGGTCAATTCAGAGCGACGACTCCCGCGCGAACCCGCACGCCCCGGCAACGCTCAAAGCCGCTGGAAACCACGGAATCCAGCGAGTACGATGCGGATTCGGCACGATTCGGAGAGGTGGCAGAGCGGCCGATTGCACCGGTCTTGAAAACCGGCCTGCCCGTAAGGGTAGCGAGGGTTCGAATCCCTCCCTCTCCGCTTATCATCGACTCGCAATCACTCTCAAACCCCTGCATTTGCAGGGGTTTTTGCGTTTCTGGGGAATCGCCGATTTCGGCGATGGTTGTCTCAATCGTTCTCACCTGATTGCAGCGATTATCAATCGGACCGGCAACCAAACCGGCAACCACGCGGGGACCGGAATCGCCGTCGTCGCGGGACGACATTCGAATGCTGGCCGGCTTATCGTCGGTTCCGGTAGCACGGAGAACCACCGCTTCCGGCTGCGGTCCCGTGGGGAGCGCCGGCAGCTTGTCAACGGCGGCGGCGAGGTCGTGGACGTTCGCGTGCGTGTACCGGCCCAGCGTCAGCTCGACGGTCGAGTGCCGGGCCAGCCGTTGCATCACCTTTGCGGGCACCCCTGCCCTCCCCAGGCGGGACAGGTAGGTGTGCCGGAGGGCATGGAAATCGGCCTGTCGCCCGTCCGAGTCGCGGTACGACAGGAAGTCCGTCTGTTCCCGCTCCGTGCATTCCTGCGGCGTCTGAGCGGCCTTGAGCCAGGCATTCCGCGCGGCTGTCAGATCGTGCCGCATCATCTTTCCGGCCTGTTTGTGGACAGCCCACAGACCGGGCCACAGCGGCGCGTCCGCGGGGATCGTCACCAGCCAGGGGCGCAGCAACGCGGCAAGATCAGATGGAATCGGCAACGTATCACCGCGGCGAGCCTTTTCCTGTCCGGCCTCAATGGTGACGGTCGAACGATTGACCGTCAGGTCGAACGATTCCGGCGTCAGGCTGGCCAGCTCGCTCGCTCGCAGTCCGGTCCCGACGGCTGTTGCGTAAAGCATGTGCCGCTGCCATCCCGTCAACCCGCAGCGGTCACGCTCATTCTGCGACGTCTGCAGGAGCCAACGGAGTTCGTCACCAGTCAATTCCCGCCGCTCCAGCCGAACGTCAGTGCGAACATTGGACCGCGTCAGGTGCGCGACCGGATCTACGCCAGTCCGCCTGTCGCGGACGAGCCACCGCGTGAATTGCTTCATGGCCTGCAGATAATGATTACAAGTCTGCACGGACAGTTTCTGGCCATCGCGAAGCTTTGCCAAAGCTTCGGTGACGCGGGATGCCGACAGGTCGCCGATGAACTTGAAACGGCATTCATCGCAGATTGACCGACACCGACATTCGATGAGCTGAACGTGTGCGTCGGTTCGCCCACGATTCCGCAGATCCGCGATGAAGTCGGTCAGATGTTCGGCCAGCGGACGCTTGGCGTGGACCTCAAACGGGCTCAGCAAGCCAGCCCGTTCCATCTGAGCCTTACGGACGGCTTCGGCGAGCATCTGCCGGCTCGCCTCTTTGTCGTTGCACAACGACGTGGTTTGCAGAATGCCGGCAGCGTCGCGGTACTCACCGCGCCATCGCTTTGAGCGGGATTTGACCTTGCGAGCGCCGGGGGTGGCCTTCGGGCAGCGTTTGCCGTTGGAGTCAAGGTAGCGGACCGTGACCGGGCGATACAGGCGGGCCATAGCGGAAACCTTTCTGAGAACGCTACGTCACGGGCCGGGAGGTTCTCAGGTCTCCGCGGCCCATGACGCAGCAAAGGCGGGTGGGATTGTAACGTCCGCCGACTGCCGACGGATCAGGATTTGGCTTCGTCAAATTCCGCTGCGAAGTCGGTCGCAGCGGATTTGTGCGTAACGCGTCCAGACAGGCGACGGCAGAAGGCTGGCGGGCTGGCTCACAGGGCTGCGGGGATCGCCGTGACCTACTCACCATCCGGCGTCTTCCGGCCGAGCCAACCGCAGTCGCACCGAGCGATACGCCCGCTGTCTACCGACTTTATCGGCCCCGGCATGGCGCAGGTCGGGCAGTTGCGGTTCACTCTCATCACGAATACCCCGCAAATGCAGATTCAAGCCGGTCGATCTCGTCTTCGTCCAAGTATCGCGTTCCAACCTCCGCCTCCGCTTCGTCTCCGCGGTGACACGGTAACACGGTGACGGAAGTCTCATTTTCCGGCGGTTGTTCGGCTTCTGTCACCGCCCCAGTCTCCAGCAGGATAAACTGCTCCAACGGTGCCCCTCCGGTCTGTTCAGTGTGCCATCTGCCGAGCCCGGCCTTGACCAATGCGGTCAGGGCAGACCGGGCCTCGTGTGCAGATTTCCGGTACCTACGGCGGCACTGCATCAGCTTGCGGACGGTAATCGCCCCGTTCCGCGCCCGGATCAGTTCTACTAACTCGCGCCGCTCGGCTTCCTCGGGTGACTCGGTAGACTCCACGTTGATCCGCTTGGCTTCCCGGCCAAACCAGTCCGCCAGCGCGATTCCCGCCTCCATGCTGATAGCGTCGCAGATCTGCGGGTCAATCACGGTGTTGTCGCCACTGGCGACACGAACCATGTGATGGACCAGAGCCAGCCGCGGGGCATAGGCTTCCAATTTCGACCATGTTGAACAGAGACTGCCGGTCAGTTCGGATTGTTCGTCAGCGTGCCGGTCGTACCACTCAACGAAGAGCCGTTTCGCCTCGCTGCTCAGTGCTACCAACTTGGGCGATAGCTCGCCCGATTCTTCGTCGGTCTGCGGCTGCAGGTCGTAAAGCCGATCGAACAACCCGGCAATCAGCGATTCATCGGACGGGCTGACATCGGCTTCAGTCCACCGCTTCGGCCTGCGGCATGGCTTCAGCGTCAGGAACCGCGGCTCCATCCCGTTCGCCTGACGCTCCGGCGTCATCAGCCGCCGCCAAGTTGCGGGCTGACTTCCCCCGATGATCGAGATTGCCGCCCGCGGAATCATCACCATTTTCCTGTCGCCTGTCTTCCGGTCAAGAATGACCATCCGGCCGCCGTGCATTTCCAGCCACTTCGGGGCGTCAGATGAACCAGCCTTGTAACGATCCAGCCCTCCAATCCATCCAGCCAATTCGTCGCACGCCAGCAGTAGACCACGGGGATTGTCTGCCAGCAGCCCGATCGCGGCCTCAAGTGTCGCATCGTCAAATACTCCGCGCCATCGTCTCGGCTCTGCCGGCTTGTCCGGTCGGACCTCACACTGTTTGCTTCGCTTCCACTCTGCCAGGTCTCGCTCATAGGTCGTCAGCTCGATTTCATACTGTTCCCAGGCCACCAGAAACTCCTGCAGTTTCCGTTTCTGGTGGGCTCTGGTGGGCTGCAGCACCTTTTCCAATGCAGGGGACTTATGCCCCCCGGACTCTGCGAGAATGACCATCCACAGAATCGGAAACTCAATCCATGAGCGCTTGAGTTGGATGGCCCGACTGATGCCGATGGCCCCGGCTGCCGCCACCAGCAGGGGAGCCCCCACCAGCGAGACATCGCATCCAATCGCCCACGCTGCCGATCGGGCATAACGTCGCAGGACGGGCGGCAACATATCCTCAGGAAATGGATGGTCTGCGGTGACAGAAGCGTCGATATCCAGATCGCTTCTGGGCTTGTGTAACCCCGTTACCGCGTTACCGGTCGCCGTAGACCGGATTTTCGCGGCAATCTGCTCCAGTCCTTCAGCCTGTCGCTCCGGGTCGGTTTCGGTCTGCAGCAGTTTGGCGGTTTCTTCGGTCGCCATCCGTTCGGTCAGACCGCCGCGGATTGCGTCTACGAGTTGATCGACTAACGACTTCCAGTGCCAGCCTTCATCCGTCAGATTCCGGACGATTCCCTCACTCACGGATTCAGGAGGAGCGGCGTCACCCTCCCGGTGAATCTTTTCGGCCAGGACCGGATCTTTGCTGGCAAACAAGACGAGCAGTTCCGGACTCAAGTCGAATTCAACGAGATTGTCGCGGTGGTAACGCGACATGATCTGAAAGGTTGTCCGCCGCGCGGGATCGGTAAACCAATCGGCATTGATGTCGTATTTCTCAATGAAGTTGGGCTCAGCACAGATTGCTGCCAGGAGTCGCTGCTCTGCGAGTGCGCGGACGTCGCAAACGACCGCTCTCGCCCTTTCGCGTTTGTGTCCAATGTTGCGCGTCATGCGCTCACCTCGCTTCCATTCCGCAGGATGGCCGGCATCGGCGGAGACTCGGCAATGTCCGGATCTCCGTTCGCCCAATCGTCCACGGCGTCGGCCCACCGCAGCAGGTCATACCTGCTGCCAACCAGCGGTTTCCCGTACCGCAGTCCGTGCGATTCACCGCGGAGATAGGCCGCCAGCGCCCACCGAGACCACCAGAACGGCAGTTGCTCGCCCGTCGCCCGAACCGGTCCCTTGCGGCGCAAAAGATCGCGAGCGTTCTCAATTACCCGCAAGTGCCAGTCGAGCTGGTTGACCGTCATTTCCACATCAGCCACCAGGATCTCCACGGATCTCTGGAACCCTTTGCGGAAATGCGTTTCGGTTTCTCGATTCCAGCGCTGGTCCCGCAGAGTCGGAAATTGCGACCAATGGGAGCCACGGGCCTGCTCGGGACGAAAAACCCGCGGTCGATGATCATAGTCAGCATGATTCTCGACGTTCACACAGTCGTCGACTGACACAGCCGTAGCTGGTATACTTCGCATGTTGGTTATTTCCAGACGGTCGCGCAACTCTTGCCAGGGGGCGCGGCCGTCAGTTTTTTAGATTGAAGAGTGGCGCGACGATTGCGCTGCGGATCAGCCGCGCGGATCGGCGGTCAACGTCTGGAAGGTGGCGCGGTCGGGGCAGCCCAGACCGATCCACCGACGGAGATCGTCAACACGCCACCGGACGGCCCCACCGATGCGGACGGGAGCCGGCGTATGACCGGCCGAAACACGCCGATACCAGCTCGCCGGACTGAGTCCGCACAGTGTCGCCGCATCGCGGGCATCGAGCAGCAGCGGCTCAACAAATGCGTCAGGAGCCGGGCGGTTCATGGCCAACTCCCCGCTCCAAGGCAGCGCGTTCGCGGAGTGCCTCGGTCAGGGCCTCCGCGTCGAACAGATACCTCGTACCGGCCCGCAGACACGGTACTCGACCGCCATCGGCCTCGGCTTTCAGCCAGGCGACAGTCACTCCAACCCGCCTTGCAGCGCGGGGAAGCGTCAACAGATTCGATTCGTTCATCATCCAATCCGATAGTGGATCGTTGCCGGCCTCCGTGGCCTGCGTGATGAGCGAATCGTAGTGCTGTCCGCGCGCGCCAAGTGTGTGTCTAAGTGCGCATTTTCGCGTGCGCCGGCGGTTCGGCGTTGAGACGATACCGCCCTTTTGAGGAAGTGATAATCATCACTCCCCAGGCACGATTTCCTCTGAATACCGCGTATAAGCGATTGTTGTTCGAACCGGCCTCCACGAGGATCGTGTCCTGTCCAACATCCGGCGTTCGGTTTTCCCACGCCTCCCACAGGACGCGGACGCATGCGGATTGGGTTGGCGTAAACTTGTAAGGGGTTCCGAACCAATTGACCGATGCGAAATCGGGAGAATGGGTTGGTTCGCTCGGCTTGCAGTTGATGTCAGGCTGTTTGTTGCCACCGCTTTCGCCGTCCTGCGGCGGTTTCGGCGTGGAAACCTGAATACACTCGTTCTTCGGGACTCCGTTGAGCGAACACCAGCAAATGGCCTCCGGCGTGGCCTGATTTCCGACATACCACGGGCTTTCGTCGGCGGCGATCAGCTTCAATTCCATCAGCCGCCTACGCAGCTTCTCGACCCACTCCAGCGGCAGCGACGGATACGCCTTTGGGCAGGAAACTGCGGCCCCTCCCTTCACTGCACAGAATTGGCAGGTTGACAGCCGCAGTCTCTTCCCGTTGGCCAGAGTAAGCCAATCAAAGTCATACGCAATGCCCTCCGGGATCGTCCCCGCCTCGGTCTTGTCCTTCGGGACTGCACCCGTCAGCCGGTTCAGTTCCTGCGACAGCCAGTTCAAAATCTGACTGGCCGGCTCCATAACGCTGCGGGCATCGGTCTGCAGGATGGGGCCATCATTGAATAGCTGTCGCAGGGACTCGACGGCTCCTGAAATTGCGGACGGGAAGCGGCGCTTCGCATACCGCTCCTCAAGACTGGCCAACGCGGCAATGACGGCATCGCCGGCGAACGGGGACTCCGGCGGGTCAGTCTCCGCATGGCCTTCAAAAGTCTGAACCCGGTAGATATCGCCAAATCGCTGTCGCAATTCTTCGAGCGTGGCTTTCCGCTGACTCTGGTCGCCGCCGCCGTTTGAGCTATCGCCGGTTTTTAATTCATTGTCGCGTTGTAGGGCTTCAAGTACCGAGCGTTCCCACTGGTCCGCCTCTTCGGTGCTGACACCTATCGCCTCACGCGCCCGGCCCTGCATGTCCAAGATTACTTTAACGGTGAGACTCAGTCGTCGCCGGTGGATGACCTCATCAGACTCCGCCATGATGCCTGTCCCGTGAGCGTCCCGTCCCGAGCGAAGAGAAGACGCGGCAGGCGGCTTTCGGGACAGAGCAGCCGCCGTTCGGGAGCTACCCTAGCCGCGTCACCGCATTGTTGGGACCGGCGACGGGGACCGACAAGGCTTGCAGGCCGCAGTTTCAGCGGTTTCCAGCAGGTTTCTGAGTCCCCGCGGCGTTTCGATGACCGTTCGCGCGGCGATGCGATGACCGTTGAGCCGGACCGCTGAACCGTCATCGGAATCCGGCCCCCGCACTACTTGCCGCCGGGGGCTCCGAGCAGCGCGTCGAGCTGCCGCTCGCCTAGCAATTTGCCTTTCTGCCGCTCCGGGTCTCGCATGCGTTCTTCCAGGTCCATGTCGTCGGTGTCCTTCACCAGATTGATCACGTGAATCCACCACTTCTGCCCCTTCCGCGGCCCCTCTAGAATTTCTACGCGATACAGCGTCTTCTCGAAGTCGAGGTTTCCTTTGTAGCGGTAGCCTGCCGTGAACACATCGTGCGTTGAAGTCTCCAGCAGCTTGACCGCCAGCATCGGCGGCAGCTTGATAATCCAGCCCTTTTTCATGCGGTCGTCGTATTCCTCACTCGACGAACCGGAAACCGGCAGCCAGGACGACGTATCTTCGTACGCGCTGACTTCAGCGTCGATGCTGTGCCGCGACACGACCAGCGCCCCGTTGAACGGGACTTCTTTGCCGTGGAAGTGCTTGACGCCGCGATTGGCCTGAATCTGCTGCTGGATTTGCTTGGCCAGGGCCTGCGGGTCTTTGGGGGCGGCCTTCAGTTCTTCCACGAACGTCCGTGGTCGCAGCATCGACCACGCTCCGACGCCTGCGACGCTGCAGACCACGCCGAATACCACCACCAGTATCAGGGTCTGCTGAAAGGTGATGCCTCCCCTGCTGCCCATCGCTGGCGGGCTCATGGCTTGCGCAAACTGCGGAACAAACGGTGGAGGGGGTGCCGGATCAAAATCAGGCAGAAGCGGGACATCTGCAGCCGGGCTCTCGTCTGCAACCCGCCCCAGTCCTGCCAAGGCCGCTTCCAGCGCTGGCGGGGGCTTGGGAGCGACGGCCGCCGTGGGGACGGGCATAACTTCCGTCACGCGGAATTTACTGCCACAACCGCCGCAACGGGCCGTTTTGCCAACCGCCGCGGATTCGACTCGGAAACTCTTCTGGCAGTTCGGACAGGCGGTGAGAATCGACATGGCGAGGCTCCAGCGATGAACGGTCAAACTCAGAAACTGCGCCGCCCGCATCCGATCCGTCGCGACAGATCAATTCGGGGGCCTTCAAACTCGGAAAACGTGATGCTTCCCGCGGCCATGCGGGAGGTCACGGGCTACCGTGGGCTTGGCAACAGAAATGAAAAATCCCGCCGGCGAAAAACAGCGCCAGCAGCACGCCATCTACGATGACGGTGCGGTGTCTGTCGCCAGTCCTGCGCCTGACGGTCAGCAGCCCCGCCACTGGTCGAATGCAGGCAGCCAGGGCCACAAAACCGACCGGGTTGAACGCAAACGCTGATTCCCAATCCCCGGTCAGAATGCAGA
Organism: Planctellipticum variicoloris; assembly: GCF_030622045.1. Classification (NCBI taxonomy): domain Bacteria; kingdom Pseudomonadati; phylum Planctomycetota; class Planctomycetia; order Planctomycetales; family Planctomycetaceae; genus Planctellipticum; species Planctellipticum variicoloris. The sequence continues at coordinate 3,837,731 of NZ_CP130886.1, forward strand.
AGACAGACCGTGTCGTACCGCACGTCGGACAGTCCCGCCCGCTGACGAATTTCAGCGGACAGGTTATTGGTGGAAGAATGAGCCCGGCGGCGAGCACGTACCCGAGCATCAGAGCCAGGGGCCAACATGACTCGGCCAGAGTTCGACCAGACGGTGCCAGGCGGGACATCGCTTACGCTCCCGGAAACGATTCCCACTGCGTGACCGGTTGGCCGGACTGCAGTTTTCTGGCCACCAGATACGCATCCAGCCCCAGGAGCGGGAATGAGATCAACGTCGAAATCCCCATCGTCACGACGGCCAGCACGATGTTGGCCAGCAGCAGGACGATCCCCTTCACCACTTGCCCCAGCACCATCTGCCCCAGCCCGGCGAAGCAGCAGCCGCTGAGCAGTGCCACAAGGACCGGCGAGACGGGGATTTTCTGCGGGTAGATCAACCCCGCTACCCGCTGCGGCTGCCCGATGGCTCCGGTCGTCTGCAGCATCGTTCCGCAGTAGCGGCACTTGACCGCCGCCGCGTTGATCATTTCCGCGCACATCGGGCACTGTTTCTGACCACCGGTACTTGCCGGGGCGGCGGGCGCATGCGGAATCGGCGGCGGCGCGGCCGGTGTGGGCAGCGGTGCCGCTTCGAATTCGATCAACGTCGTGGCAGTGGCTCCCCCCGAGTCCGCCGGCTTCCATTGGGCAAAACCGTCTGGGAGGGGGGATTCCGCACCGCCGGTGTCTGCGGCTGCGACGGTGAATTTGGTGCCACAGTCCGGGCACTTCGCCGACTTACCGGCGAATCGGTCATCGACGCGAAATCGTTTGTTGCAGTGCGGACAGGCTGCACGAATCAGCATGGGCGGGGTTCCGGGGAGTCGGGAGAACATCCGCCGGCGTCCCGAAACGAAAAAAGGGACGCCGGACCACAACTGCTCCCGCAACCCCCGCCAAGGGGCCAATGAAACAGCACATGGCCGACGCCCCCTTTCGGGGGCGCGGTCCAGGCACTGCTTTCATTAGCAAAGAGCCTTGCGGCTCAGTTTGGCGGTATTTGCGGGAAGCAGTTCCAGACGCTAGCGCGTCAATCAAGTTGTCAGGCAGGGGAGACAGATGCTCCCGGTGGATTCCTCGGCTGGATGGTCAAATTGGGTATACGGCGTCCGAGTCGGCATTCAGGGCCGCACAGACGCACACCGATATTCTTGACGGTTGGGCGGGGCAAAATCAATTCGGTGCCGGCCACGATCCGGGACATTCCGGCAATCCGCGGCTCCTACGCCGGTCTGGCACTGCTGGCCATAGGTGCCATGCAGGATGCGTGAGACGCAGCGTCCCCCCAGGGCGGCCAGAGCCGACTGGCGATTCGATGACATTTCGACCGGAGCCGGTTCCGTCAGGGACATCGCCTGACTGCCGGTTCTGGGCTGGCGCTGCCGGTCTCGACGACTACTCCCACGTCCCGCGACGGTCCGGCCACCCGGTCCCCCATTCCTCCAACGGTCATCGCAGGCAGAAGTGTCCGCGCCGATGACATTTCAGGAGCGAGGCGGTCACAAATCGCCGCGGTCGCGAAAACAACCTCCGAAAATACAAAACTCAACCCCGTTACTCTCGCCGTAAACCTATACAGCGAAAAACAAAATCGACCTCAGTTACATTCCCGACAAGATACTTGGCGCGCATGCCCCCCCAACAGGGGAGAATCTGGCCGTCGCCAACGGTCCACTCGCTGCCCGTGGTCACTTCAAAACCAGATTTCGATGACATTTCAGAGGTTGGCGGGCGCATTACCGATCAGCCCAGCTTAGGCACAAACGACTGTTTCAGCGTCAAATCGGGCCACTACACCCTCCGTAACCTCAAAAACGAAAGGGGGATATGACGAGCCATTCAGTCGACTCAACGTCCTTTAATTGATCTGCCGGACATAACGTCCATCAAGTCCTTGTCAAGAATTTCAAGTCCTTACGCAGAAGCCGATTACGATGGTTTTCGCGTTGCAATCCCGTCTCGACGAAATCTGCCAGCGACGCGAAGTGCTTTCCGCCAAATCCGCTCGGCCAGTGATTTCGATGACGTTTCGACGGCATCTGCCCTCGCCGTTGGTCGCTCTCAGCCGTAATCCCAGCACGGGGAGCCGGCCAAATGTCATCGGCGGCGAACTGCCCGGCCTCAACGGTCATCGAAATTCGACGACGGCCGCCGCCGGTCCCGCCACGCGGTTGACAACGCTTTCCAGATGCGGTCTGTTCTCTTGTATCGTTCTGCGACAGCGAGACGTCGCGACGAACAGCCCCCCCATCGAAAGGAAACGCGATGTGGCTGATGACGACGGTGGGATTCTTCAGCGTGGTGGAAAAGCCGTGGGACCGCGACGCCGGGACGCTGACGGTCCGCTCCCGCGTCCGCGCCGATCTCGACACGCTGCGGTCGAAATATCTGCCGGAGCTGGGAGAGATCCAGGAAGACCCGCAGGCGGACTACCGCTACCGGGCGCAGGTTCCGCGGGACGCCTTCAGCCAGGCCGCCGCCCGGCTGGCCGCCGACATCGACTACGACAACTTCAAGAACGAAATCGCCCGGCAGCAGGGGAAAGCCAGGGCCAGCCTGTACGGGGAGGTCTGGACCGTCTTGAACCGGCTGCAGTCTGGGAAGGCGGGCTGACCGAAGCCTTGTCATCGTGGAGTCAGTTCAACATCAGCCGACGCATCCGCACTTCCAACTCGCACTCCCTCAAACCCCTCCCCCTTTTTTCGACGGGTCTTCGCAATGGAAGAGAAGGTTGAAGCAATCCTGACCATCGGAAGTCAGCAGCACAAGGCGTTGCTGCACCTCTTTACCGTGGACCAGGACGATATGCGGTTTCGGTTTGGGAGAGCCAGCGTCAGTGGCGTGTCGACGGCGGGTCAGCTTGTGCATCCGCAACGGCCGACGGTTTTTATGATGACCGTCACCGGTAGCGGCGGCCCGTGGCGGGTAATTTTTTTCTCTGGCGTCACTGAATGGGGGACGGACGATTCCGTTCCGATTACTCACGCTGATTTTTATGTACTCGGATGTCCCGAAATGACCCAACCATAGACGCGACTTCCAAGGCGTTCACGGATTGAGACGCCGTAGCGAATTCGTTTCGTAAAGCTGCGCCGTCAGCTCGCCGTGAAAATACTCTTCGTTCAGAAATTTGACGACGGCCTTCAATTCCTTCTTCGTCTTGGGAAGCGCAATCTTGCTGCCCTTCCCTTGCGGACGCTTCACGTCAATTTCGATGCCAAAATCCTTCGCTTTCTTGGCAGCCGTCATTGGCTTGACCAGTGAAAGAATGTCCTTCGATTGAATTGACGCCACTCGCCGCCGTAAGAAGTCATCCGATTCAATGGCGTGAAACACGGCCTTGGAGTCGCCGTCGTTTTCGAACACAAAAAGGGAGTTCTCGACGAAACTCGCAATCTCTTCTACGGTAGCCTTGGGTTCGAACTCACCCAAATCGAAGAATCGACTTACAATCGAAAATGAACGGAAGTAGAGATTCCCACCCACCCAGATCGCCGCCAATTCATGCGCTAGCGTCAATCCGTCGTTCGCCACCCGGTTGAAGACTCCGCGGTCCCAAAACAAAGTGAACCGGCGGTCGAGCAACTGCGGCGAGCGAAACTGCTGAAACAATAGCCGTTTAACGTACGGCGGCTTATCCTTGGCGTGGAGTAACTCGCCGGCAAAGATTGTCGCTACGTGTGGTTGCGGTTTGCGTCCCATTGCAAACACGTCCGCCTGATGCGGCTTCGTCACGGCCTCCACGTACTCCAACGGAAGGTCGAATTCTTTGATCACAAAGACCTGCCCACGTTCGAGGCGGTAGTTGGCCTTGGGATCGAACGGAACGCGATCACAGTCATCTCGAAGGAATTCCGCCGCCTGTTCTTCGAACATCTCGGACAGCTCTTCTTGTAGCGAGGCGTCGACCTGAATTTGCTCGGGGATTAGGTCTTCAGATAGTCCCGAAATGCCGGCAAAAAAGGTGAACAGAGTCTTGCCCTTCGGCATGTTTTAGTCCTCAATCTGAAGAAAAGTGTAGTCGCACAGTTTCACAACCGTGAACGTGGCGCAGGGTTTCACTAGCGTCTTGGGACTGATCAGGATGTACGGAAAGCCGTCATCGCTTTCCACTTCGTAGAAGTGGTATCCGAGCATCCCCAAGAGCGGATTGAAGTCGAAGGCATTGCTGTGGTAAATGGCTAGGCTTACGAGCAGGAGAATTGCGAGCGTTGGGATATCGAAGTCCTTGAAGAGGTATTTGTGCTCGTTCAAGATCGGCAGCAAGTAGGCCAAAAGAAACGTCAGAACCTGCTTATCTGAATTCTTTGCCTTGCAGACTCGAAGCGACTGTTTCCCACCGTTACGGCGGACAAACGTCATCACGCCGTATGCGGCGACGACGAGTGAAACGGCGACGATAACCAGTCGCACGCCGAATGCGTCCCAGCGAAGCGAGCCTTCGTGGAAGAAACGGTCGATGGACATGATCAGCAGCGTCGGAGCCAGGGACGTCGCAACAAGCAGCATTTTCGTGAATTTGTTCAACATACGATGCCTCCCGAACAAAATGCGAAACTCTGCTCAAGTCAACGTAGCGCAGGTCCGTGGTTCGTTCAACGTGGCATCCCCCCGCCTCACGACGCCACATACTTCCCTCCCTTGATCGTCCGCGCCTTCCCAATCGCCGCCAGCATCTCCAGCAGCCGGACCACGTCGTCCGAATTCGCTCGCATGAAGACCTGACCGACGTCCGCAGGCGTGACCGGCTTCTTCGCGGCCTGCAGAGCCTGCGCCACCGCGGCGGCCTGTTCGGCGAGCTTCTTCGGCCACGGCTGTTTCTTCGCCGCGGCGGCCTTGGCCGGCTTCTTCTTCGCCGGCTTCGCGGCCTCTTCGTCCTCTTCGACGTCCAGTTGCTTCTGGACGGCCCCCTTGCCGCCAGCCGGGTTCTGGAACTCCGGCCGCAGCCAGCGGATCAGCCCCCGCTCTTCTTCGGTGGCCCGCTCGGCATTCAGGGCCACCAGCCGTTCCAGGATCTCTTCATCGGTCAGCGTGACCGGCCAGCCGTACGCCTCGAACACCGCGGCGTCCAGATCGTCGTGAAGCTGTTTCAGGACGGTGACGAGCCCCTGTTCGTAGTTCGTCTTTTCCTTGTCGGTCAACGGTTCCCCGCTCCGCAACTTCTCCAGGACGTTGTACATACCGGTCAGCGTCAGGTCGGGATGGGCGGCCTGCTGCGTTTTGCGGTGCGAGTCCAGACGTTCGGCAAGCCGCGCGAGTCTCGGCTTCACACCATCGCCGATAACCGGGAATGGAAATGCATCGAAGCACGTGGACTTCACGTAGACGGGATCGTTTCCATATCCGAGTCGGCCACCGGCGGCCAGCGCCCAAACTACGTGGATTCGGCTGGAGAGCACCGCCATCCCCTCCGACGCACTCATTGCAATCGCGATGATTTTGTTGTCGGGCAGAATCGATTTGTCGTGAAAGACGAACGCCCGGTGCTTCGCAGTTTCGACCGTGGCAATGTATCGACTCAGCCCATTCAATGCTGGTCGGAATGCTCCCCGCGGTTCCCCGAACAGCCACCAGTTGTCCCGGTACGTCGCACGGTTGTTCTGGTCGCGTTCCGGCTTCACCCGGTCGTAAACCCACTGATAAACTGCCGGAAACCGAGTTTGAACCTGCTCCTCGGTCAGCCCGAACAGGTCGATGACCATCACGCCCCGCGGACGGGCCGTCAGGTCGCGCCCGTTGCGGTATTCCCGGATGTGCTGTTCCAGGCCGGCCACCGTTCCCAGTCCGAGCTGGCGCGCCTCATCCGGTGTGACGATGAAACCGGCCCCATGCAATTTGACACCGGGACAGGACAGCCCGGAATTCGCCTTCAGCTCGACGGCCCCGGCCACATTCGCCCCAATGGTCAGATCGGTCTGGATACGCCCGGTCCGCTCACGGAGCAGTACAACTGCCGAGTCCTCCCCCGCCGCCTCTTCCGAAATCACGGTATTGAGCCGCCCATCGTGGAGCCCCGGCGAAGCCACCGTCATCGCAATCCGGACCGCTGCCCCTTCGGCCGCATCCACCCAGGGATGGTCAGGAATCGCGAAGTCCAGGGAGAGACGCGGCGTCTCGCCATCCACGTAGGGTTCCAGGACGCGGCGGCTGAACTTCTGCCGCAGGCTGTTCGTGGTGATAAACCCGAATCGCTTCACATCGCCGGCTGCCGTCGCTTCGGCCGCCCGGTCCCACCAGTACATCACGTAATCGCAGGTTTCTGGAACATTCGAGTAAACCGCCCGGATGCATTCGGCGTAGCCGTCCCCCAGCGCTTCGCGCATCCGCCAGTTCCCCAGGAACGGCGGATTCCCCACGACGTAATCCGCCTGCGGCCATTCCGCTTTTCTCGCATTCACATACTTCAATGCCGCCACCCGCGCCGTCTCGTCTGGCACCAGTTCCCCTGTCACCGGATGCGGCTTCGTCGTTCGGCCGTCCCACCGCGTCACCGGCTGGCCGTCGGCGTCCTGCAGCGCTTCCACAGCGTCCCAGGCCAGCACCGCGTCCCGGCAGTCGATGTTGTGGAATTTGTGGATGACCGGCTCCGGAATCAGCTCTTTCGCGCGCGTCCGCAGGTGCCACTGCAGATAGCCGATCCACAGCACCAGATCGGCAATTGCCGCGGCCCGCGGGTTGACTTCGATCCCCAGGAACTGGTGCGGGTCGACCGTCATCAGTTCGGTTTGCCGTTCCCCCAGATCCCTCAGAAACGCCAGCACTTCCCCTTCCAGCCGCTTCATGTGCTCCAGCGCGACGTACAGAAAGTTCCCGCTGCCGCAGGCCGGGTCGAGAATCCGCACGTGGCACAGGTGCTGCAGATACTCCCGCACCGTCGCCACCGCGTCGGCCGGCTTGCCGCTGTGCATCTCTGCCAGGGCAGCGGCCCGCACGGCGTCCCACTCCGCCCGCAGCGGCTCCATGATCGTCGGCAGGACCAGCCGCTCCACGTACGCCCGCGGCGTGTAGTGGGCTCCCAGCTTGTGCCGTTCCACCGGGTCGAGCGCCCGTTCCAGCAGGGTGCCGAAAATCGCCGGCTCCACGTCCCGCCACAGAGCAGAACTGGCTTCGATCAGCAGTTCCAGTTGCGGCGCGGTCAGCGGCAGCGCCTCGCAGTCCTCGAACAGCCCGCCGTTGAACCGCCGGAGTTTTTCCTTGAGGATCGGCGAGAACCCGCCTTTGTCCATCGTCTCCCACAGCGAGCGGACCATGTCGGGAAACAGCTCCGGCGTCTTCCGCAGTCCCTTCAGCAGGTCGGTAAAACCTTCGTGGGGGATCAGCTCGACGTCTTCCGCGAACATCGTGAAGAGGCAGCGCATGAGGAACTGTGCCACCTGTCCCGGTTCGAACTTCGACTGTTCGAGCGACTTGGCCAGCTTCGCCAGCCGTTCGGCCAGCTCCCGCGTCACCTTGGCCGCCCGGCGGGAGGGGTCGAGCGACTGCGGATCGGTCCAGACCCGCCGGAGTTTTTCCCGCTGGTCGGCGTCGGCGAGCTGATCCAGGGTGATGCGGTACGTCGCGGCGTCGGGGAACTGCAGGTACGTTCTGCCGGACTTGGTGAAGTCGGCGAACAGCTCGATGGTATGCCCGACGTCGACCACGATCAGAAACGGCGGCCAGCCTTCATCCCCCGGCAGCGCCCGCGCGTACTGTTCGGCCTGCCCGAACGCCCGCAACATAGCATCGTCCCAGCCCTTCGTCCCCCGGACCGCGGTCCCCTTCTTGATCTTCTTGGCCGGCTGCGCGGGGGAAGCCAGTTCCGCGGCCCCGGCGTCCGGCTGTTCGCTCCCCTGCTTGGCCTCCAGGACAAAGCAGCCCCGCTTGTAGAGGTCGATCCGCCCATGACTGGTGGAAGCGTCCGGATTCTGGAACACCACATCCCGCTCGAACACGTAGGCGTTCTGGGAGACGTCCGGCCGGGTGGGCTCCGGCTGGGGAACGCCGATGACGGCGCACAGCTCGGTCAGAAAAAGCTGATAGTTCGCCCGCTCGGCTGCGGCGGATGCCTTCCAGCGGGCGATGAACGCGGGGAGGTCAGGACCGGCAGCAGCGGCGGCATCGGACACGGGGCGGCTTCCTTGGGGTGTGCAGTGGAAGCCGAGTGTACAGGCATGGGGGGAGTCTGGCCAAGGGGTGGGAAGATGTTCGACAGGGCCGACTTCGGGGGGCATCAGGGAGTTTTCCGTCCCGCGCTGCCCAGCCGAGTGTGATCGGTGACGTGCAAAGTCTTTCCGGCCGGAGCGCAATGCTGCAGAATACTGGCATTACCCGAGGGTGTCCGGGGCCGGTGCGGCATGACTGGCCTGTTCGGCAGGCATGTTGCTGCGGGGAATGATCGTCTTTCCAGGCAACGGTGCATGAGGGAACCGATGTGAGACGGCCACTGCTGAATCTCGTTGTTGACATCACTGCGGCCGTCGTGTTCGTGGGGATGATGTGTACGGGCTACATCCTCTACTGGCCCTTACCTCCCGGAACGAACAAGAGCCACTTCCTCTGGGGCCTCTCCCGCCACCAGTGGGGTGCGGTCCACGCCTGGTTCAGTCTCGCCCTGCTGATCACCCTCGTCATCCATTTGGCGCTCCACTGGACGTGGATCGTGTCCATCGTCCGTCGGGAGCTGGGACTCCCGGCTACTCCACCCGGCCGGCAACTGCGCGCTACCGCCGTTTCACTCGCTTTCATTGCAGCAGTGTTGGTGACATTCGCCTGGACCGCTCAGTGGTCGGTCCGCGAGCGAGCGGTTCCGCTTGAGCCCCACGACCCAATAAGATCTGTCACGGCGTCGCCTCTGGAATCTTCGGCATCAGCGACCTGGAGCGAAGTCCATCAGATCCTGCGGGAGTCATGCCTGCCATGTCACGGCTCAGGCCGCGTGCGGGGCGATTTTCGTGTCGACCGCCGGGACGACTACTTTGGCGGCGGCTCGGGGCGACCGCTCGTCATCCCCGGCGACAGCCGGCGCAGTCCATTGATTGCCATCGTCTCGGGCCAACGGCCCGATCTGGCCCTCGCAGATCGCCACCGGCTTTCCGAGCGCGAAGTTGGCGTGTTGCGTCGGTGGATTGACGCCGGCGCAGTATGGAGCCCGGAAGGGACGCCCGGACAATGAGTGGCGAACCGTCAGCGGCCGGATCGACGTACAAGTCTCCGATCGAGTCGCCAGCATCAATCGAGGAAGGCTGGCGTCCGCCTCGCGGCCCGAGCATGCTGTCGGGCCTCGTTACGTCGTTGCCAGCATCGACGAAGCGTTCTGCTCTTGCAGCACGCCGTCTTCCATCGCGTAGATTGTATCGAAGACGTTCAAGAAGCGATGGTCGTGAGTCACCACCACGACGCCGGCATTCTGTTCGTGGGCAATTTTGGCGAAGAGTTCCATGACCTGCTGAGCGCGCTGGCTGTCGAGAGCGGCGGTCGGCTCGTCGGCCAGCAGCACATCTGGGTCGTTTGCCAGGGCGCGAGCGACGGCTACCCGCTGCTGCTCTCCGCCCGACAGTCGCGCGGGGATATCCTGAGACCGTTCCAGCACGCCCAGGTACTGAAGCAATTCAGCGGCGCGCGACCTGGCGCGGCGGCTGGGGACGCCGTTGAGTTCCAGTGCGACCTGGACATTCTCGATGGCGGTCAGAAAGGGAATCAGATTTGCCTTCTGAAACACGAATCCGATATGCCGCCGTCGATAGGCGCGGAGATCCGTCCAGGCGCGATTCCCGTCCACGATCAGTTGCCCATTGATCGTGACCTGTCCCGAAGTCGGCATGGTGACCAGGCCCACGATGGTCAGCAGCGTCGACTTCCCCGATCCGCTCGGCCCGAGGATGGCCGCCACTTTTCCTTTGGGGACGCGCAACGTGGCCTGCCGCAACGCGACGACCTGAGTACGGCCGGTCCCGTAGACCTTGTTGATCTCGCTGGCTTCGATCGCAAACGGCTGGCTCATGGTCTGAACTATCCCATCAGAGCTTCTGTGGGCTGGACCCGCATGGCCCGCCAGATACCCAGAACGCTCGACAGTACGGAGATCAGCAGCACGATCACCAGCAGTTGGATCAGGTCCGCCTGAGTGATGACGACTCGCCGAGGAAAGTACGGAAAGAGCTGCTGCCCGAACAGGAATGCGATGCCGTATCCGGTCACTCCCAGCAACAGCGCCTGCTGGAGCAGCATCCCCAGAATGGTGCGGTTGGGTGCTCCGAGCAGCTTCAGCAGCGCAATCGAGTGCAGTTTGTCGAGCGTCAGCGTATACAGGATCAGCGCCATCACCACAGCCGCGATGATCGTGAGCAGCGCACGGAACATGCCGAGTTGACGACGGGCTTTGTCGACCATTCCCTGCAGCAGGAGATCTTCCTGGCCGGCTTTACTGTAGACGGACACATCGCTCCAGCCGCCGATGACTGCGGCCACGTGCTGCGGATTCACCCCCGAACGGACCCGCACGATCACCGCGCTCATCGCTGGCGTCGATACGGCTGGCAACTCAGAACTGGGCTGAGAGAGTCGTTCGACCAGTTGCGGCTGCATCAGAAACAGATCGTTGGATTCAGACCGGCGTCCGCGGGCGGAACGCTCCAACCGCAGGGCCTCGCCGACGGCGTCAAACTGGATGGCCTGCGAGTCGCTCACGGTGACCACGGCCATGCCGTCTCCGCCCGAGCTGACCATGCCGCCGGTGATGCCGACAACTTTGTAGGACTCCTTGCCGAGGCGGATGGATTCGTGAAGTCGAAATCCGAGCGTCTTGTCGACGACGATCTCGTAGTGATTCCGCCGCAGCGGACGTCCGGCGATCAGCGGCAACCATTCTCCTTTGTCCGTCGGCCAACTCAGCCCGAGAACGGACATCCGCAACGGCTTGCCGTCGTGCTGACGCTGAATCGTATGGAACACGAATTCCCGTGCCGAGTCGACGCCCGGCACGGCCTGCACGCGATGCACCATCGTGCGTGGAACTCGCGACACCTCGGCAAACGGACCACGGGTGTCCCGCTGCACGACCCAGAGATCGGCGTCGATCCGCTCGACAATCAGCGTCGCGTCCTCGATCAATCCGCGATAAATCCCGGCCATGCCCATGACCATCATGAGCATCATGCCGATTCCCATCGCGGTCAGCGAGAAGCGACCCAAGTTGTGCCGAACGTCCTTCAGGGCAAGATTCATGGCGTTTCCACGCGTCGGCCATCGAGCGAGATGTTTTTGCCAGCGATCGGCAGCAAGACCACGTCTCCGGGTTTCAGCCCCTCGGCAGCCTCGACCGACTCGGCACTCTGCAACCCCAGCGCGACTGGCTGCCATTGTGCAGCAGAACCGTTGCGACGATAGACTCCGGCGTTCCGGTCGCGCCAGACCACGAACTTCGCCGGCAGCACCGGCACTGCGGACTTGCGCTCGACCTCGATGAAAACTTCCGCCCGCTGACCGACGGCCCAGTTCTCCGGCAGCGTCAGCACGCGGACATCGACGACAAATTCCCGCGTTTCTCGATCCGCTTCGCGCCCGAGCCGCGACACCACTCCCTCATAGTCGAGGTTCCCTTCAGATCGAAAGACCACGCGGGCGGTCTGTCCTTGCCGCACTCGGGACATTTCTGTTTCATCCACCCAGGCGCTGACCCAGATTTCTTTTGTCGAGACCAGCATGAGAATTGCGCTGCCCGGCACGCCGATGTCGCCGGGATCGCGATAGCGTTTGACAATCAGGCCGTCGAAGGGAGCGACCACGCGCGTATCGGTCAGTCTCGCCTCGTGATACGTAAGCGTCTTTTCGGTTTCGACGACCTGCTTTTGACCTTCCAGGAGCGCGGCCGTGGCGCGCGATACGCCCGCTTCGGCGACACTCAATGATTCCGTCGCCTTTTCGCCCTCTTCGACAGTCGCCACCTTCTTCTGGAGGAGCTGCTGCGTGCGTTCGAAGGTCAGTCGGGCGAACTTCAGCAACGCCTGCGACAGATCGAGATCGGCCTGAAGTCGAGCCAGGGACGCCTGCGAGGCGGCCACAGCGGCTTCGGCAATCTCGACTTGCTGCTTGAGTTCGGCATCGTCCAGTGTGAACAGGAGCTGGCCGGCCTGAACGACGTCCCCCTGATCGACCAGAATCTCATGGATGCGGCCGGAAATCTTGGGGCTGATTGTCGATTTGACACGGGCTTCCAACGTTCCCGTGCCCATCACTTCGGCAACGATCTCACCCGCTTCGACGGTATGCTCGATGACAGCAAGGGGCGAGAGATACCAGACTCCGGCAATCGCCACGACGGCGACCGCGACGACAACCTGGACGGCTCTCTTGATCCAAAACCGCACCGCATCGGCGTTGAGAGGCATAATTCTCCTTCTTGACAGCGCATGACGGCACGCAGCCTACAGCCGCTGCTCGCTGACGTAGACCAGCCCGACTTCGTGCACGAGGGTCTTGACCTCGCCCAGAAAGGGGCCGACTTCCTCCTGCTGTTCCGAAGTGACCTCGAAGGTCATGTAGGAGGGGGCCTTCTGCCTGGCCCCCTTGACCGTCGGGACTTCGAGACGCAAGTTGACGATGTCAAACGGTCGGTTCTCAATCAATTGTTCCAGTCGGACGAGAAACCGCTTGTCGCCGAATTCTCCGGCGAGTTCGACCTTCGCGCGGGTGGAGACGTGTTCCATCGCCTTTTGGGCCGCCTCGCGCGCTTTGAGCGCTCCGTCGCGATCCTGCTTCTTCTGGGCTTCCTTCTTAACGATGCGGAAGATCTGCCGTTCGCGTTCGAGTTTCCACACGGCTTCGAGCGTCGGGAACGAGATGGCGTTGGTCGGGCAGATGTTGGCGCAGGTTGAGCAGCCCACGGCGCAGTTCATCGGGTCAACCGACACCGCATGCGCATCCTGCATTTCGTAGACATTGCGTCCGCAGGTGACGTAACACAATTGGCAGCCGATGCACGCGTCCGGGTCAACGGTCGGATACCACGGAATTTCATCGCGAGGAATGCCGTGCCAGGGGGCCTTTTCTTTGGTCTCGCTCATCGGAAACTCCTTCTTTAAGGTCGGGGTTGCCAGCTCTCCAGGAGACGGGCATAGTTCAATCGCTCCCAGGCGTGAGGATCGGGCGCACGATTGAGCGAGAGCACGCCTCGGGCCTCTGCCAGCGTCTTGTAGCCGAAACGGGACAGACGATGACGGAGTTCGTCGCGGAGATTGGCCAGCACGCGGGGGCCGCGTTCCAGGAGCACCGACACGACCTGCGCGACGTGCGCTCCGGCCAGAATGGCCTTCGCCGCGTCGTCACCGGTATGCACGCCCCCGGAGACCGCCAATTGCAGCGACGTCCGGCCGGACAGGAGTGCGCAGGCATGGAGTCTCAGCGGCAATTCGGCGCTGGTTGACAGCCGCACTTCGCGGCTTACGTCGAGCACCTCCAGGTCGATGTCCGGCTGATAGAACCGGTTGAACAGCACGATCGCCCGCGCCCCAGTCTGTTCGAGCTGGCGTGCAAAGCCGGGGAGCGACGAATAGAACGGCGACAGTTTGACAATGACGGGAATCTGTACCTTGTCGACGACCGACTGCACGACCGCCAATTGTCTGGCTTCGACGACCGCTGCAGTTTCCGAAAGGTCGGTGATCACTTCATACAGATTCAACTCGACCGCCGCCGCACCGGCCTGCTCCAGATCACATGCCAGATCGATCCATCCGCCGACCGTCGTGCCATTGAGCGATGCGATCACCGGCACATTTAACGCATCACGCAGCTTTCTCAGTCGCGCGACGTAAGGACCGGAGCCCAGGCCGAAAACATCCGACTCGGGCAGAAACGTACGGGCCTCGGCATTCATGTCCACATGCGAATCGATCCACCGGTGAGCGCCGAGCTGCTCGGCGACGATCTGTTCCTCGAACAGCGACCGCATGACGACAGCTCCCGCGCCGCCCTCGACGCACGCGTGCAAGGCGTCCAGATCGTCTGTCAGCGGCGAGGCCCCGACCAGCAGCGGGGACGACAATCGCAGCCCCACCCAGTCCGTGGCGAGATCAACCATGTTCGACACCTCCATCGGTCAGGGAGTCCACTCGGATGCCGGCGAGCTGGAGATACAGCGAGCGTCGTTCCGCCGCCGCCTGTTCCGCGGCCTGGACCAGTTGTTCGTACCGCTCGGGATCGCGCAGTTCGACCATGCGGAATCTCGCTTCCTCTTCCATGAAGCTCCGCATCGGCAGGCTTTTTCGCGCAGAGTCGAGCTGCAGAGGCGGCTGTCCCGCTGCGATCCGTCGGGGATCGAAGCGGTAGAGCGGCCAGGCCCAGCTCTCAATCGCGCGTCGTTGGTGGGTCGGCGAGTGGACGAGGTCGTATCCGTGAGCGATGCAGGGACTGTGCGCGATGATCAAGGCAGGTCCGGGGTAACTCTCCGCTTCGAGCAAGGCCGACACGGTCTGCTCGTTACGGGCCTGCATCCCGACTGACGCGACGTAAACGTGACCGTAGCTCATCGCCAGCAGGCCCAGATCCTTCTTCCGCGTGGACTTGCCCGCCGAGGCGAACTTCGCAACGGCCCCCAGTGGCGTCGCCTTCGATTGCTGTCCGCCGGTGTTGGAATAGACTTCAGTATCGAGCACCAGCAGCTTCACATTCCGCCCCGAGGCCAGAACATGGTCGAGGCCGCCGTAGCCGATGTCGTAGGCCCATCCGTCGCCGCCGATCACCCAGACGCTTTTCGGGACGAATGCCTCGGCAATTGCGGCAAGCTCTACGGCGGCTGGTCCGTTGAGGCCCTTCAGGATCTCGCTCAACTGTGCCACTTCCTGACGACGTCTCTCCAACACCACCGGATCGGTGGGGGCGCACGCCTTTCGCAGCGCAGTGACCAGCACTTCCGGCAACGCAGCCGCCAGTTCGCCCAAGAGCTGCATGGCGCGTCGAGCGAGGTAATCGACACTCAGACGGAATCCGAGGCCAAGCTCCGCCGCGTCCTCGAAAAGCGAGTTATTCCAGGCTGGCCCCCGGCCATCCTGATTTGTGGTGTACGGGGTTGTCGGCAGGTTTCCACCGTAGATCGACGAGCAGCCGGTTGCATTGGCCACGAGAAGCCGATCGCCGAACAGTTGCGTCAGCAGCCGAATATAGGGCGTCTCGCCACAGCCCGCACATGCCCCGGAGAATTCAAACAGCGGGGGCAGCAGCGTCAGGCTCTTGGCTTCAAGTGGAACTCGGCTGCGTGGCAAGTCGGGAAGTGATTCAAACATCTCGAAGCGCCGGCGTTCCACGTCTCGGTGCGCTGCCACCGGCTGCAGGTTGAGAGCTTTTCGCCGCGGCTGCATGTGATCTTTCGCCGGGCAGACAACAACGCACAGTTCGCATCCCGTGCAATCGTCGGGCGCGACCTGAACGGTATAGTTGAGTCCTTCGAATTCCGGAGTGAACGCCTCGGGGACGCCAGGCAATCCCGCCGGGTTCTCCTTCAGCAGATCGGGTTCGTAGACCTTGGCTCGGATGGCGGAGTGAGGGCAAATCATCACGCAGCGGTTGCATTGCACACAGAGGTCCGGCTCCCAGATCGGAATCTCCAACGCGATGGCCCGCTTCTCGAACCGGCTGGTTCCCGTCGGCCAGGTCCCATCGGGTGGAAACGCGCTGACCGGCAACTGGTCTCCATGCCCCTCCAGCAGCAGCCGGGACACGCGTTGGACGAAATCGGGAGATGATTCGGGCACAGTCGGTCGACGATGCCGGCTGGCGGTCGCCGACGAAGCCAACGACACCTCGTGCAAGCCGGCCAACGCCGCGTCGACCGCCGCCACGTTACGCCGGACAACTTCCGGTCCCCGTTTGCCCCAGGTCGCAGCGATCGACGCCTTGATCTGCTCCAGCGCCTGCTCGACCGGCAAGACGTGAGCCAATTTGAAAAAACAGACCTGCATGACTGTGTTGATCCGTCGTCCCAACCCGGCCTCTTCGGCAATCCGATAGGCGTCGATGGCGAACAGACGGCAATGACGGGCCAGCAGGGTTTCCTGAGCCTCGCGCGGCAGGCTCTCCCATACCTGCTCTGCGGGCGTCGACGAGTTGAGCAGGACGATCGAGCCGTCGCCGGCTCGCTCCAGCACATCCAGCCGGTCCAGGAATCCTGGGTCGTGAATGGCGATAAAGGCGGCCCGGCTGATCTGATAGGACGATCGAATGGGGCGAGGTCCAAACCGCAGATGCGAAACGGTCGTGGAACCGGCCTTCTTCGAGTCGTAGACGAAGTGTCCCTGAGCATACTGTTCGGTTTGTTCGCCGATGATCTTAATGCTGGCCTTGTTGCTGCTGACAGTCCCATCCGCACCAAGGCCATAGAAGACGGCGCGGACCACGTCACCCGGCTCGATGTCCAGTTCCTCGGCAACGTCGAGCGACAGATGCGTCACATCGTCACGAATTCCGACCGTAAAGCGAGGTTTGGGAGTCGAGCGCTGCAGCTCGTCAAACACCGCCTTGACCATCGCGGGCGTGAACTCCTTCGAAGACAGGCCGTATCGCCCGCCGATCACACGCGGCAATCTCGGCAGCAAGCCTCTCGTCAGAGCTTCCAGCAACGCGCCGCTGACTTCGAGCAGCAGCGGTTCTCCCGACGAACCAGGTTCCTTGGTCCGATCGAGGACTGCCAGATGCTGGACCGTGGAGGGGAGTGCAGCCAGAAAGCGTTGCAACGAAAAGGGGCGAAACAGACGGACTTTCAGGACTCCGACTCGTTCGCCTTGATCGAGCAGCCAGTCCACCGTTTCATGAGCGCACTCCGCCCCGGACCCCATGAGCACGATCACACGCTCCGCCTCGGGATGGCCGTGATAATCGAACGTCTGGTAACTTCGCCCGGTGAGGGTCTCAAACCGCCGCAGCGTCTGGTCGAAGTGATCGCCGAATGCGTCGTAAAACGGGTTCGTCGCTTCGCGTGACTGGAAGAACGCGTCGGGGTTCTGCGAAGTGCCGCGGACGACGGGGCGTTCGGGGGTCAACCGTCGTCCACGATGGGCCTCCACCAGCTTCGAGTCGACCAATTGCGTCAGGACGTCGTCGCTGAGCGTGGAGATTTTTGCGACTTCGTGTGAGGTGCGAAACCCGTCGAAGAAGTGCAAGACCGGAACGCGCGCGGCGAGCGTTACGGCGTGGCCGATGGCTGCGAAGTCCTGGGCTTCCTGGACCGACCCGGAGGCCAACAGCGCGAACCCGGTGCCGCGAGCGGCCATCACGTCCGAGTGGTCCCCAAAGATCGAGAGCGCATGCGTAGCGACGCTACGGGCGGCCACATGCATGCAGAACGACGTCAATTCTCCAGCAATCTTGAACAGGTTCGGCAGCATCAACAGCAGACCCTGCGACGCAGTGAAGGTCGTGACCAGTGCGCCGCCCTGGAGCGCCCCATGCACCGCACCCGCCGCACCGCCTTCCGACTGCATCTCGATGATTTCCGGCACCGCACCCCAGAGATTTCCCCGACGCTGGGCCGACCAGTCATCGGCGTATTCGCCCATCACCGAGGCCGGAGTGATCGGATAGACGGCGATCACCTCGCTGAGGCGGTACGCGACGTTCGCGACGGCTTCGTTGCCGTCGAGCGTACGTGTTTCGGTCGGGGAAGTGGTCATCGGGCCTGTACTCCAGGAGGTCGGACTATTGCAGGACCGCGACGAACGCGACTATCCCTGAACGGACGGAGCGGCGTTGGACAGTCCGGCAAACATTCTGGCGGCGGTGTCATTCACCGTGGCCTGTTTCATAAACCTGGCCACCATAATCGCCTCCGTGATTTCCGCATTCGTGACACCCTTCTCCTTCGCCTGGCGGACCCACATCTGGGTGCACATCTCCGACCCGAGCGCCGCGGCAACGGCAACTCCCATCAGCAGCTTGTACTTGCCGGGCACCGCCTGATAACTCGGGTGATCAAACAGCAACGCCTTCTCATCCATCTGATTCTGGGCAAACTCGGGCGCGAACTGCCGCAGCAGGTCCATCGGAGTCTGGGAATTGCTCATGTCAGTTCTCCTGAAAGTGGGACAGCAGGCGTTCCATTCAAAAGCGCATCGTCGCGTCGACATCGTGAACTTCAGTGTCGGCCTCGCTCGGACGAGCACATTGACGTCCATCGTAGCGACCCTACGGGTTGAGTTTGCGGTAAATCGCGGCCAGATTCTCCGCAAACATTCCGGAAATGACTTCTTCATGCTCCTGTAACGGCCGAACCGGAATGAGGTCGATCACGTCATTCGGCGACAAACCTGATTCGAAGTAGACCTGCAGGGCTCCCGCCAGCATCCGCTGCAACGCCGGGCGAATCCGTTCTTCAGGCAGACCGAACGATCGGGCCTGATCTTCGAGCGTCTGCCATTGGAACCAGAAGTACGTGGGACCCATCGCCGTCAGCACGGCGTATGCTTCGAGTTCCTGCTCCGGCACTTCGGGGCATTCCCCCCAGACCTCCGATACCTGCTGGAGGCGGGCGCGGTCGGTTGCCGTCCAGTCGGGGCCGCAGGCGAAGGGGTTGTAACCCTGCCCCAGCAGCGACGGGGCGTTCGGGAGCAGACGTGCCACCTTGACGTGCGCCGGCAAACGCTCGCACAACTGCGCCAGTGTCACCTTAGGGGCCAGGGAGATCACCAGCGCCTGCGGTGCGAGATGCGGCGAGATATCGGCGACGGACGCAAGAAGCTGTGGTGGGTGAATCGCCAGTAAGACTATCGTGGCCCCTCCGACGGCTGCAGCCGCCTCAGAGACAAGTTCGACGCCCGCCACAGTTGCTGCCAGCTTTTCGGCAGCCGCCGCGTTCGGTTCGAAAACTCGTACTCGATCGGGCCATTGACCGGCGCGCTGCCAGCCCGTGAGCAAGATTCTCGTCACTCGCCCACCGCCTACGATCCCGACCACTTCCGTCGACAGGCTGGCCACCATTGGTCTGTTCCTCTCACAACCGGAGTTCTCGCGCGGACAACATGCGAATCGTTCTCAGCTCGGCAACAGGTCGGTCAAGTTCTCTGCCACAAACTTCCGGATCTCGTCGCGGACGCGACGATAATGGCTCAGAGCCTCCTGCTCAGTCGTGGCCGACTTTGCGAGCTTCGGCGGGTCGTCGAAGCCGACATGCACCACGCGGGACTTACCCAGAAATGCCGGGCAGTTCTCGTCCGCATGGCCGCAGACCGTGACGACCAGATCGAACGGAATCTCGGCCAGGCTGCTGACGAGCTTCGACGACTGACCCGTGATGTCGACACCGGCTTCCTGCATCACATGGACTGCGCTGGGATTCATGCCGTGAGCCTCGATCCCGGCGGAATACGGTTCGATGCGGTCTCCCAGCAAGTGTCGAGCCCAACCTTCGGCCATCTGGCTGCGGCACGAGTTGCCCGTGCATAGAAACAGGAGTTTTGGTTTCACTGACGGCATATTGCTTATTCCTCGGCTCTCCGGCACTTCCGACGCCGGACGCCATCGAGCACATCACGTGCGTTGTTGCGGACTCAGGCGGTGATTTCGGCAGATTATTCAATCCGCATTGATCAGCCGCGAAACGCTGGTACGAGCAAGACCGGTACAGGAGCATGGCGCACGAGGTTGTGGCTCACGCTGCCGAGAAACACCTCCCGAATAAAGCCGGCTCCCTGACTGCCCATGATGATCATTGAGGGTGCGTGCAACGTTGAGATCGACAGCAGCTCAGCCGTCGGCGAACCGCAGCGGATTACAACGTTGACGGCTTGGGCTTTTGATGCGGTAAGGCGCGCCGCGATCTCGCTCAGTCGCTGCCGATCGGCGTCCAACGCCACTTCGCTCGCCGGCGTGTCACCATCCCCCTCTCGGACATGGACCACGGTGACCGTCGAGTGCGCAACAGCAACGATATCCGCCAGGAGATCGAGAGCCCGCTCCGCATTGGCGGAAAAGTCCGTCGGGAACAGGATGTGATCCAGCGTGTTTTCGCAGAGGGGTTCGCACCCCTGCTCAGTGAAGGTGGCCTTCATGGCCAGAACCGGGCGGTCCGCACGCTGGATGACTTCGTAGGCCACGCCCCCGACGAAGGCTGACTCCAACAGCGATTCCGTCGTCAGATGCACGGCGATTACGGACGCGTCCTGTTCGCTTGCGACTTGTTGAATCTCGTAATACGGCAGGCCCAGGCGAACGTCGGTTTCAACCTCGAAACCCATGTCTCGCAGCAATTGCGCCTGCCGTTCGAGCGCGGGGAGGGCAAGCGCCTGGAGCTGACGGAATAGCGTGCCGACATCGCGAATGTTCATCGCGTGAACCAGAAATACTTTTCGGGCACCCCCGGCTCGCAGACCTCGCAGACAGCAGAGCGTGCGAGTTGAGTTCTCGCTGAGACTGGTTCCCACAACAATGGTCGACAACATGTCGTGCATCTCCAGGTTTGGACGGCTTGAGGGTTCAGCGCAGGCTGGCGCTCATCTGCTCGCCGACGGAGCGAGCGGGCTCTCCAAGGTAGCGGCGTCAGCTCGGAACCAGTTCCGCGTTGCGACACAGAAGCGAACCAGCATCAACATGACGGGCACCTCGGTCAGCACGCCCACCACCGTGACCAGTGCCGCACCTGACGACAGGCCAAACAACATCACTGCAGTGGCAATCGCCACTTCAAAGTTGCTCGAAGCGCCAATCATCGCCGACGGTGCGGCGCTTTCGTACGACAGCCCCAGGAGCTTCGCCAGCAGATAACCAAGGGCGAAGCACACGACCGTATGTGCGATCAGGGGAATTGAGATCCACAGGATGATGAGCGGATCGCCGAGGATCACCTCGCCCTTGAATGAAAAGAGCAGGATCAACGTGACGAGAAGCGCGGTAATGGTCACCGGCGTCAGCAGGTGAAGGAATCGCTCCCGGAACCAGACTTCTCCCTTCGTCGCCAGAATCCACCGCCGTGAGAGATAGCCCGCCACCAAGGGAAGCGCAACGTACACGCCGACCGACAGCAAGAGCGTCTGCCAGGGAACCGGCAACTGACCGACTCCCAGCAGATACCCGCTGATCACGCCATACAACCCCAGCATGGTCAGCGAATTGATGGCCACCATCACGAGCGTGTGTCCGACGTTGCCACGGGCGAGGTAACTCCAGACGAGTACCATTGCCGTACAGGGGGCCGAACCGAGCAGAATGCAACCCGCAACGTAGCTCCGCCACAGGGGGACTTCCAGGATCTTCACTCCATTCTGCAGGACCACGGTCCCAGCTCCGTACCGGGCTCCCACGTCAAGATTCACTCCCAGGGGAACCTTGATGTAGTCGACCGCTTCGGGGCCAATGAACGGCAGAAGGAGCGTGCCCAGACAGAACATCGCGATGGCAAACATGGCAAACGGCGCGAAGATCCAGTTCATGAACAGGGTGAGTGCTACCGGTTTCACAGCCCGCCCGGCTTGCAGGACTTCTACGAAATCGATCTTCACCATGATGGGGTACATCATGAAGAACAGGCAAATGGCGATGGGAATCGAGATCACCGGCGTCCCGTCGACCGAGATCGCCAACGCGTCGAGAGACTCCGCCAGTCCGGGGGCCATCTTCCCGAGAATGATGCCCCCCACGATGCAGAGGATGACCCAGACCGTCAGGTAACGCTCGAAGAAACTCATCCCTCCCGTCGGTTTCGCCGGGATTGTTTCGATTGCCATGAGTCGCAGTTCCCGTAGCGAGTAAAGCATCCGTTCAAATCCGGTCGACCGTGCCGGTGATGCCGGATTCCCGGCACCGGCAGCGCTCGCTGTCACTCGTCGATGATCGCTCCCTGGAGGGCCAGTTTCCCAATGCAGAGCTGATAGCAGTGAACGAACTCCGGGCACTGGCGGCAATCATCCCATTCGGCAATATCTGCCGTCACATTGCGGTCATTTCGGATGAATCCGCCACCGGTGGACAGCAAATACCCAAACACTTTGCCTTTCAGCCGCCGATCGTTCTCCCGATGCAGCGGGTCTGGGAACATTTCGCCGTAACACGCCTTATGAGTCTCTGAAGCCATGCTTTCCGTTTCCTTTCAGTGATGATGCAGACCATCAAGTTGAAGCTCAGGATCTGCGACAATTGGTTTCGTACAATCGGGCAACGTCACGTCGATCCCTCGCAGACTTTCGTCGACCGATTGTGGATTTCACTGGCACCTCATTATTCTGCCCCCGGTTCAGCCTCAAGATCTCCTGCGTTGGACCGTCGACGTCGGAGAACTCCCGTCAGCGTCGTTCCCGGTGCGACCGTGTTGAACACGGTGCCGTACTTTCTTACGTTCTCGTGCAGCAGTTCCAGTTGCCGGTCCGGCTCGTCCGTATCGACGACGATCTCATAGTGGATCGCTTCCAGCTTTGGCGGGACGTCCTGACGGACGCCACGCACACGGACTTCGAGTCCCCGATGTGAGAACCGCAGGATCGGCGTGACCCGCTCGATCCCCTTGATAATGCAGGCCGACAACGCCGCCAGCAGTAGTTCCGCCGGATTGAAGGCATGCGGATTGCCGGCCAGGTCGGTGTCCAGCGGAATCTCCGCCTGTTTGCAGCGGGAGACGCTGCCATGTGCGTCGATCCGCTGCGAGACGACCTCGAATGTCAGCTTCGGCGAACCGCTCATGATGTCCGATTCGATGGAGTTACACTTCAACGCGGAAGACGTGCTGCAGCGTCAGGACGATGCCAATCAGCAGGATGGCGAGCCCGGTGCCCAGACGCAACCAGCGTTCCATCCCGGTCACCCGCTGAAACACCATGCCGAGCGATTTCGCGCCGCAGGCGAGGACCACCGCAAAGCCCAGCACGGGCACCCCGGTCCCGATCCCGTAGACCGCCGGCAGCAGCAGCGGTGACTCCTCCGCGATGGCCAACGGAATCAGGCTGCCGAAGAACAGTGCGGCCGAAACCGGACAGAAACTCAAGGCGAACACGAGGCCCAGCAAGCCCGCGCCAAGAATGCCGCGTTTCTGCAGGCGTTCCCGGAGAGAATTCAGAAACGTCCCGGCCGGGAGCGGGATCTCGATCAACCCCAACAGCACCATTCCTACCAGCACCAGCAGCGGACCGACAAACAGGCTGATGTTGCGTTGCAGCCAGACGGCCGCGCCGGGAGCAGACAGGATGCTCGCCACCACCAGACTGCCGAGAGCCGCGTAGGCGACGACCCGCCCCAGCGTATACATCAGCCCGGACAGCAGGACGATCGACAGTTTGCTGGCGTCACGTCCGACAAACGAGATCGCCGCGATGTTCGTCGCCAGCGGGCACGGGCTGATCGACGTCAGCAGCCCCAGCCACGCGGCGCTTCCGATGCCCACAACCAGCGAGTCCATTACAGCGGCTCCAGAAAGTGATCCCAGGCATCGCGGATGAAGGCCGCGAACTGGGCCTGATCGTGCGTGTGATCCCAGACCTCTTCCAGGTTCCTGGAACGGACAATCCGTCCGCCATGACGCTCGGCGAGCACAACGGTCGACGTAAAGACCTCCAGCTCTTTCACGAGAGCCGAGTTCTCAGGAGCGGTGTAGTCGGCGACTTCCCACGTCAGTCGTCCGCTGTCGATCTCCGGCTGTAACGCCGCATGCGAATAGGCTTCAATCTTCTTGCAGCTCGGACAGCGCTGGGTGGCATGGAAGAAGATGGCGGTTAGTTGCGGGGCCGTACTCTGCGATTCAATTCCCGCGGCCGGAACGATCGGCGATGGTCCGGCGGCGCGACGCCAGCCGGCGATGTCAGCCACGGCGACCAGCAGACTGATTCCGACAAATCCCAGCAGTCCGGCGGTGAATAGCGTTTTGCGAGTCATGACGGTTGCCTTGCTTCTGAGGTCGTTTCGAGTTGACGTCGGATTTGCTCGGGAGAAGGAAGTGTTCCCGCGAAGACGACCTTGCCGTCAATCGCCAGGGCTGGGAGCGCGGCAGGAGCAAACTCCAGAATCTGCATGATGTCCGTGACCTTCTCGATCACATCGTTTCGTCCGGACTCTTCGACGGCGCGTGCGGCATTCGCCGCCAGGTAGCCGCACTTGGGACATCCCGTCCCCAGAACTTGAATCGTGGCCATGCAATGGGCTCCCGGAAGAGGTCGTGTGGAGAGGCTTAACGCGTCGCCAGCAGCTTGTGCAGCTCGGAACGCCCGACGGGCGGCTCCGGCTGCCACGGGACGAGCGCCACGCGCGCGGCGTGCTCGCTGACGACTTCGCGAATGAAGACTCGCTCGGCCGCCTGCCGCGATTTCAACACCGGGTCAGTGACCGGCAGCGGTGCCAGACTCTGGTTGATGATCCACGCGTAGGGCTCAATCTCAGCGCGGCGTAAGTCCCGCTGCAGTTGGGCCGCCTCGTGGACCGGTGTCGCTTCGGGCAACGTGACGACCAGCACGCGTGTAAAGTTTGCGTCCCGGAGCCGGGGCAGCAGGTGCTCGACGGACTCCGGCATCTGACTGGCCTGCCGGGTGACTTCGCGATGGTAGGCCAGCGCGGCGTCCAGCAGCAGAATCGTATGGCCGGTCGGGGCAGTGTCGAGAACGACGAACCGATCGCTCCCCTCCGCGACCGCCTGGGCAAACGCCCGGAAGACAGCGATCTCTTCGGTGCAAGGCGACCGCAAATCCTCCGCCAGCAGCGCCTGACCCGATGCATCGAGGTTGGCTCCGGATTCCTGCATGACTTCCGCCGTGTAGCGGGCCGTTTCGCCGGCAGGATCGATCCGGCTGACCGTGAGATTTGGCATCGCATCGCTGTCGATCATTGCCGACAGATGCGCGGCGGGATCGGTCGTCGACAGATGCACGCGGAATCCCCGTTCGGCCAGGGCCACGGCCACCGCCGCAGCAACCGTCGTCTTTCCGACGCCACCCTTGCCCATCGCCAGAATCACGCCGTGTCCGGGGGCCGCCAGATCATCGATGAGCTGGCCCAGAGTCGGCGGCAGAACCAGATCGTCCGAGCCCGTCAGAACAGTCTCACTCGCAGTGACCAGATCGCTGCCGAGCGCCCGCAGGGCCGCCAGGCCCAGCACTCCGGCGCGGGAAAGGGGGATCACCGTCCGCGGCAGATCCCGCAGAGTCGCGGGGATTTCGTCCATCGCGAGGTCGCCGCGGCGTTGCAGCGCCAGCGCGAATGGATCGTCACCATTCGCCGCCCGAAACACACCGTTGACGACCAGGTGCTGATTCTGCACGCCCAGCCCCGCCAGCTCTCCGCTCGTTCGCGCGGCTTCACGAAAGGCCGTGACCTCCGGCCGGGTGACGAGCACCAGCGTCGTGACCTGCGGATCGCCCAGAGCGCGGACCGTCTCCTGATACAATGCCTGTTGTGCCTGCAGGCCGGCCAGCGGCCCCAGGCATGATGTGCCGGTGGTGTTCGTCTCCATGAAACCCGACCATGCCGACGGGAGTGTCAGCAGTCGCAACGTGTGCCCGGTCGGTGCGGTGTCAAAAATCACGTGATCGAATTCGGAGGTCGCGCTCGGATCACCCAGCAGTTTCGAGAATTCGTCGAACGCCGCAATCTCCAGCGTGCACGACCCCGAAAACTGTTCCTCCATGCTCGCCACGGCCGCCGCCGGCAGCAGCGTGCGATACGGTCCGACCATCCGTTCGCGATATTCGGCGGCAGCGGCCTCGGGATCGAGATTCATCGCGAACAGACCGGGGACGCTGTTCACGGCCGTGGGGTGATGGCCCAGCGGCGTCTGCAGGACTTCGTCGAGGTTCGAAGCCGGATCGGTCGACACCAGCAGGACTCGCTTTCCGGCGTCCGCCAGCCGGACGGCCGTGGCGCACGCCAGCGACGTCTTGCCGACGCCCCCTTTACCCGTAAAGAACAGATTCCGCGTCGGATTGGTGAGAAATCTCATCGTGTGATTCCCGAAAGAGGCAAGGTCATCGACTGCGGGTTCAGCAACAGGCGGAACCGCCGCAGCAGGAACCGGCTGGTTGCGCGACGGGCAGCGACGGCGCTGCGGACGGGCCGGCCCACATGGCCAGCATCTCGCGCGTGGGATATCCCTTGCGGCTGACGATCTTCCCGTCGACGACAATCGCCGGCAGGCAGTCGGTCCCTTCGGACGACAACAACTGATGGATCTGGGGGTTCTTCACGAACTCCCCCGGTTGCTGCGACAGGTTGTAGCGCTCGACCGTATGCCCCTGTGACTTCAGCCAGTCCAGATCGGCAGCGAACCGCGGCAGCACCGGATCGACGGATGGACCGCAGATCCCCGTCGAACAACACATCGGCTTGTCATAGACCTGAATCGTTTTCATGGCAGTCTCCTTTGAAACATTGGATTCTTGCACGGCAGCGCCCGCCTTCACGGCGTGCACGCGCACGCTGGCGGCATATGCATTTGCATCAAACTGGCTGAGCACGCCAGCGAGTTCGTCATGGAGCGGAAGAGTCTCCGCCGCCGTTGTCTGTGCCGGCCCGCAGGCTCCGCCTGCAGACGAGCAACACCCACCGGAACTGGCCTGAGCATACACGTTCAGGTCCGCCCCTGATTCCGCAACCACAATCGATGCAAATCCGGCTTCCCGCAGCAGGCGATCGTAGTCGGCGATCAGAATTGCACCCGCAATACAACCGACGTAAGCCTGCACGCTGGCGGCCACCTCGGACGGCAGCGGCTGCCGAAGCGCGATGTCGCTGATCGCAACCCGCCCGCCCGGCTTGAGAACTCGCAGGATCTCGCGGAACGCCTGCGACTTATCGGGAACGAGATTGATGACGCAGTTGCTAATCACACAGTCCACCGACGCGTCCGGCAGCGGGAGCATGTCGATCTGCGCCAGGTGAAACTCGACGTTCGTGGCTCTACTCCGGGCGGCCCCGGCCCGCGCCCGCTCGATCATCTCCGGCGTCATATCAACGCCGATGGCCTTTCCGGTCGGACCGACTCGCTTCGCGGCCAACAGGACATCGAGTCCCCCGCCGCAGCCCAGGTCAAGGACGACTTCGCCGGGCTTCAGTCCGGCCAGGGCCACCGGGTTGCCGCACGAGAGTCCCATATTGGACTCGGGAGGCAGGTCTGCCAGTTCATCGGCGGTGTAGCCGAACGCGGCAGCGACCGACCGAACCGCATCCGAGTCATTGCTGAGCCCGCTGCGGGCGACGCTCGCATACTTAGATTGAACCGTTTCGAGCAGTTTGTTCTGAGTCATCTCACCTCCTCACATCGTCTATCGTCGAACAACGATCACAGTTTCCAAAAAAAATCTACAGGCCCGCGATGAGCTGCTTGAGTTCGTTCAATGCGGCGGGATTGATGCAGTAGCAGACTTTCGGTCCGTCGATCTCGCCCTGAACCAGCCCCGCTTCTTTCAGGATCTTCAGGTGCTGCGAGACGGTCGACTGTGCGAGAGGCAGTTGATCGACGATCTCACCGCACACGCAAGACGTCCGGCTCAACAGCAGCCGCACAATCCGCACACGGGCAGGGTGTGCGACCGCCCAGGCCAGCCGGGCCAAGTCCTCATCCCGCTCACCATGCGGCAGAGCGACCGCTGAGGAATCACAGCATTTCATGTCCGACTTCCGCGTTGCCACGACAACTCCTTAAAATCGTCTATCTACGATTAACGATATCGACTGAGGGACGGTACGTCAATCAGAGAATCCGAAACAGCCGCGCGGAATCCACGTTGTTGCGTGGCCCAGCAGCACTGCCTGCGATATTTCAGCATCCATAGCAAGCGAAAACTGCCGGCGCTTTTGATAAGCAGAAACGCCGGCCCGGCAGGTCAGCCGAACAACCGGTCCGCCATCCGCCGACGGATTGTCGCGGTTGTGAGGCCGCGCCGTGGAATTGCGGAGTCCACCAGATTCACCACGGACCGGCGCACCGCCTCCGGCAGACTGTCCCAGACGTCAACGATCCGCGCCAGTTCCGGCGGCATCAGACAGGGCTCGGAATCGGCAGCCAGACGCAGTTTCGGACCGGGACCGGCAACCAAACCGGCAACCACGTTTTTCGTGTCGCCGTAACCTCTTTGCCGTTCAGATAGTTGCCGCGATTCGGCACCGGTCTTGAAAACCGGAGACGGGGTAACTCGTTCCAGGGTTCGAATCCCTGCCTCTCCGCTTCCGCCTTCGATCGATTGCCGCAAGTTGCTTTCCTGAAAGCAACTTGCGGCTTTTTCTTTGCGGGAAAACGACCTTCCTGGTGCACGTTTGGTGCACAATCGGTGCGCCGGGAAGTGTCTCAGAGGCCGCAGCGAAAGCCGCGCGCCCGCCGGACTCGGGCGAAGGTGATGCGGCATCAGTTGCCATGGCCTTCACCGTCGCCTTTTTTCGAACTCACGCTCATCCGCGAGACCGATGCCCCTCGCTCCCGCAAGTACGCCTTCGCCGAATCCGCCATCGTCACGAGGGCGGCCCCCATCATGATGGCGTCTTTCACGACGAGTCTCCCCGCTCCACTCAGATACGGAAATCCGTATTGTGCATCGCCGAGAGGCGGAACCCAGCATTCCGGCGTCGTGATAAGGAACGACAGCGTGACGAACGACATCACGAAAACCAGGAAGCTGCCGACCGCTGCTGCCTGCGGAATCCACGGGTGCAGGCAGAGCAGCAAACCATACAGAACAATCACAGTGCCCAAGCCGTACGCGAATTCGTAGGTGCGGTTCGCTTCGTGCCATGCCCGATTCTCGGTGTTCAGCACGCCCTCTGGGTTCTTGTGGGCTTTGTAGTTCCCGGGGTCGGAGTAGAAGAAGCTCATGGCCGGGCTGTTGGCGACGAACGGCACGATGCCGTCTGCCTCGTAGCGGAACGCCTTCAGTCCGCCAATCCAGAGCAGTACGACAATCAACCCCGCCCGAGTCAGGGCAACGCCCGCCTTGTCCATCTGGGACGCCAGTTCAAACAGCTTCAGCACGCTCATTTTCTATCTCCGTTAGAGCCAGCGGCGGCGGGTAGTCGGTGCTCCCGCCGTCAGGTCTCAAGTATCGGAGGCAACGGCAGAACGCGGAATGGGCGCACGGTCGGAAAGCATGGACAGATTGCTTCCACCTCGGACCGCCGTCTCGAACTCCCGGAAAAAGGTCGGCGAATGGCCCGTCGCCTTTTTGAAGAGGCGGCTGAAGTACAGTTCGTCACCGAAGCCAAGCTCTCGCGAAACCTCCTTCACCGGCTTCAAAGTGTGAAGTAGCTGCCATTTGGCGTGGATCAGGATGCGGCTGCGGATCAGATCGGTCGGCGTTGTCCCGAGATGCTCCCGGACAATCCTGCCGAGCGTCTTCGGAGTCATGTGCAGCCGCTCCGCGTAGTCCGCGGGCGAGTGCAGCGTGTGATAGTTCTGCTCGATCAAGTCGCGCAGTTGGCCCAGGACCGGATGCCGAAGGTCCATTCCCGGCCCGCAGGCGCCGGCTCGGGAGGACTTGAGCCTCGTGGCCAGAATCAGTAGGACCTTCAGGTGTGCGAGCATGGCTTCGCCATAGGCGAGCTCGCGCTCCTCGTGCTCCTTTCGAATGTGGTCGATCAAGTTCTTCACGTCGGATTTCGACTGTTCATCCATGACGACCACGGGAATTCCGTAGGGGTCGTTGAAGAGCAAGCCACTGCAGCCAACCTCCGCGTGGAATGTCTCGACGCACAGGAAGTTGGCGTGAAACTGAACCACCTCCGCTTGAACCGGGATGTCGGGGACAAACCGGATGTGCTGGTAGGGAATGAAGAACAGCAACGCACCCGGCCCGAAGGTGAATTGCGAGGCGTCGGCCCAAAACATCCCGCTCCCGGACTCGATCAAGTAAACGGAGAAATAGTTCGTACGGGCCGGCTCGAACGGTTTGGCATCGATTCGCATACTGCTGATGCGAATCGCCTGGCCGCCCTTGCGCGGATCAAACAGGTCGTGGGAGACGTTATTCTTCGCCATGTGTCGCAGGATCGCTTTCCTCCGCCTTCAGACAATCGAGCAGTTTCAGCAGGACCACGCGGTCATCCAGTCCTTCTTGGCGGCAGGCATACGCCAACGACTTTCCGCCGCAGGAGTAGTCGATCCCGAACTCCTGAAATACAGCAAGGGTTGCTGGATGCTCAATGACCCAATCGGGGACGGGCGAATCGAGGTCGCAATCGCTCATTTCATCTCGCCTCCACCGACCGGCAGCACGCCTTCACCGAAGTCGAGTCCACGGCAGTGGTTGACCAACCGTCAACTGGCAAACGATCGCGAGGCGCGACGCCGAGAGACGTTGGCAACCAGCGAGAGCCGCCGCCGCGCCGTCGCGCGGCCGACCGCTTACATTCCGAGTGCGAGTACGGCCTACAGTACGACCCGCAGAAAAGTGGCAGTACCCATTTCTCCCGCACAACATGATATGTCCCGCACCGACTTGCACGGCTCTGCAAAGAATGCGAAACGCCCTGTATACCCATAAAAACATGGCGTTTTTGAGCGTCTCGGCAGGGGCTTCTGGACTTCCTTACGCTTTGTGGGCGCTGAGTTCAGGTTATGCCGCTTCGGCGAACTGGGCCGGGGTCTGACAGCCCAGGGCGGAGTGGCGGCGTTGACGGTCGTAGAACGCTTCGATGGACTCGAAGAGGCTCGGACCGGCGGCCGCACGCGTGCGGTACCCTTCGTCGTGGACCAGTTCCTTCGTCAACGTCGCAAAGAAGCATTCCGTCGGCGCGTTGTCCCAGCAGTTCCCCTTCCGGCTCATCGAGCACGTGATCCCGTGCGCCTGAAGCTGCCGTTGATAGTGCTCGCTGGCGTACTGCACGCCGCGATCCGAATGCGCTGTCAGGCCGGAGTCGGGACGCTGACGGGTCAGCGCCATTTCCAGCGCATCCACCACCAGCCGGCTGTCGATCCGCTCCGACATCGACCAGCCGACAATCTGCCGGATGAACAGATCCGTATGCACTTGCGGCGCGCCGTACGTCTGACGGCTGGCCGTATGCACTTCCCGGATCTGCTCGGTAACTTCATGGCGACGGACGGCCCTGGGGCTCGGGCCGCGCCGACGCCAGACGTAGTAGCCGCTGCGCGTCACGTCCAGCACGTCGCACTGCACGGCGACGGGCCACCGGGCCTGATGGTCGTCGATGAAGGTGTATCTCACTTCGACTCCTTCGCGAAGAAGGCCGTCGCTTTTTTCAAGATCTCGCGCTCCATCCCCAGCCGACGGTTCTCTTTCTCCACGGCGGTCTGATGCCCCTTGCCGGGGAAGGCTTGCGGCCCCTGCCCGGCGGCCTGACTCTGCCACTTCCGCAGCAGGTTGGCGTGCGCATCCAGCCGTCGGACCCCTTCCGCCGCCAACAGTCCCTGACACTTCACGAGTTCCACGACTTCCCGCTTGAACTCGGGATACGCTTTTTTTCGAGCGCCCACAAAACGTGGGGAAGTCCAGATCGGGGCTCCCCTGGTCGAGTGGAAGGCCGAGGAACTCCCGCAGCGACAGGCTGTCCGCACAGCGCCAGGCGATGCCACGCTGCGAGCCGAGCCCCTCGACGTACCCGACCAGCAGCCTGCGGAAGCAGACGCCCGGCGGCAGCGGCAGCGGCCGCTGACCGCGACGGTCGACTTCCTGATAGAATGCCAAGCAGCGATCCTCGATCCAACGGTCGAAGCGGGCGTCGGCGAACAGGCGGTTGCGGGCCTTGCAGAAGGGGCGCCCTTGCGACCGCGGCAACTGCTCCGCCGTGACAAACAGCGGCTCCTGCCGCGACTCATTCCGCCGTCCCATCGCCATCGGCAAGACCTTTGTAGCCGGCCTGATCCGGAACCGGAGACAAAGATACCTGCCGGGGTTACGGTGCGGCAGGGACGGGGAAGACTTATAACGGACTGCCAGGGGTCCGGGGCTCTGGCGGCAACAACGCGTATGAACCCAATTGACAACACCGATCGCAGAGGTCGATTACTCGATGACAAAGCCTCGCATCCTGATCGAAACGCTGTTGCCCACCCTCGTGGTCAGTCTGATACTGGGCGGGTTCTGCCTTGCCATCGGAATCGCTTTGCTGAGCGACGTGGGCCGCATCCAGGACTGGAGCGCGGCGGGGCGATTGTGGGCCTGGAGTGGCATTGTGCTGGGTGGCCTGTCTGCCTGCGGAGCCATGCTCTTTGCCGTTCGCGGCTGTCGTCAGTTACAGCGCTCATTTATGGACGTGAGCGAACGGGTCCATGTCGCTGCACAGCGTCTTGGCTCTGCCCCGATGCCTCAGAGCACCCGGCCGGCCGAATTGCTGGCGCAAGTCCGGTCGCTTCTGGAAGGGATCGATCGCGTGCTTGAAGAACGGCGGCAGCGCGAATGCGAGGTTCTCCGGGCCGATCAACTGGCCATGGTGGGACAAATTGCCGCGGGTGTCGCCCACGAATTGCGAAATCCCCTGACCTCGATCAAACTGCTCGTCCAGACAAATCATCGGGAGGCGGGCAATCAGGGACTTCCAACCGATGATTTCGCCATTATCCAGCAGGAAATTCGCCGCATGGAGAGGTGCCTGCAGCAATTCCTCGACTTCGCACGGCCGCCTCGACCGGAGCACCGCCCGGTCGATCTCGCGCTCCTGGTGGAGCGCACGCTGGCCCTCGTTGTGGGGCGGGCCCGCAAGCAGCAGGTGACTTTGGACTTTTCTCCGCCTCCCGCGCCGGTCGTGGTCGAAGCGGACGAAGACCAAGTCCAGCAACTGCTTGTTAATCTGGTTCTGAACGCGTTGGATGCGATGTCCGAGGGAGGGCGGATTGAGGTTCGCCTGCCGCTGCCGCGCGCGGGCGAGGTTGAACTGCAGGTGCTCGACACTGGACCGGGCATTCCCGCGGACCTGTTTGGTCGACTCTTTGATCCTTTTGTCAGCACCAAGGAGACTGGGATTGGTCTGGGGCTGGCGGTCTCGCACCGCATTGCCAGTCGACATGGCGGCAGTCTTTCGGCGGTAAATCTTCCTGCAGGCGGCGCCTGCTTCACCTTGCGGTTGCCGACGTCTCAGCGGGTTGCTGTTGCGAACTAGCATCTGGAACTAGAAAACTGAGACCGTGCGATGGCATCCCTTCTGGTGATTGATGACGAGGCTTCGATCCTGCACGCGTTCCGGCGAGCCTTCGGGCGGCCGGACATCGAATTGCTGACGGCATCCTCGGGGCTGGAGGGGCTGGAGGCGGTCGCAGAGCACCAGCCGGATGTGGTCGTGCTGGACATCAATTTGCCGGATATGCCCGGATTGGAGGTCTTTCGGCGAATTCGATCACAAGATGCGCGGATCCCCGTGATTTTCATCACGGGGCATGGAACCACCGACACCGCCATCGAAGCCATGAAGCTCGGAGCATTTGACTATCTCCTGAAGCCGTTGGAACTCGCTCCTCTGGAGACGCTCATCGCACGGGCTTTCGAGATCAGCCGCCTGATGCGCGTTCCCGCCCGCACCGAAATCGAAGGGCCATCGGACGGAGCCGACATCATCATCGGCCGATGCCCGGCCATGCAGGAAGTCTACAAGTCCATTGGCCGGATCGCGCCGCAGGAAGTCACGGCACTGATCATGGGTGAGACCGGTACCGGGAAAGAACTTGTAGCGCGGGCGATCTATCAGCACAGCCGCCGGGCGACCGGCCCTTTTCTGGCGATCAACTGCGCCGCCATCCCCGAGAACCTGCTGGAAAGCGAGTTGTTGGGGCACGAGAAAGGCGCCTTCACCGGCGCGGATCGACGGCGCATCGGAAAATTTGAGCAATGTTCAGGCGGGACATTGTTTCTGGATGAGATTGGCGACATGACTCCGCTGACTCAGGCCAAGATTCTCCGTGTGCTGCAGGATCAGCAGTTCGAACGTGTCGGCGGCAATGAAACGATTAAGACCGATGTGCGGATCATCGCGGCGACGAATCGCGATCTGCAGCGCATGATCCTCGACAAGAAGTTTCGCAGCGACCTTTACTATCGCCTGAGCGTTTTCACCATCACCCTGCCGCCACTGCGGGAACGGGGCGAGGATCTCATGCTTCTCGTCCAATTCTTCCTCAATCGCTATGGTCTGGAATTGGGCAAGGAGATCACGCAAACGAGTCCCGAGACCACGGAAATGCTCCGCCGGTATTCTTGGCCGGGAAACCTGCGCGAGCTGCAGAGCGTGATCAAGCAGGCTTTGCTGCAATCCACCGGGCCGGTTCTGCTCCCGGAATTTCTGCCCCAGTTTGTACAGGTCGGCGCGCAGTGCCGGGTGGAAACGCCCGGCACGACGCCATCCGAGTTGGACCGCCTGATTGACGACGGGCTGCGATCGAACGCTCCAGATCTCTATGAGTCAATCCTGAATCAAGTGAAACGTCGGTTGCTGACAAAGGCCCTTCAGGAAACGGGGGGCAACCAGTTGCGTGCCGCGAAGGCCCTGGGGATCTCGCGCAGCACATTGCGTAACGACTTAAAATCGCTCGGCATCAGCGTCGAGCGGCAGATCAGCAAGTCTGATGACCCCCTGGAGTGAGCCGCCAAGCCCTCCCCGCGTCCCCGTCGATCACGGGCGGACGACGAACTTGTGAGACTCGCCCTTGACCGGGCGCATTTCAGCCAACTGGCCAGATTCCGGCCAGTGGATGCTTCTCCATATTCCTGAATGCTCGTGTTTTGCAGCGAGACGCACGCGGCACGCGAATTGCCTAAGTGACGGTCACCCAACGGGCCGAAGCCTCTTCACGTCGCCCGATGGCGTGGCCAAGGCGGTGCTTCCCAGTCCACGCGGCTCATCGCTCTTAAAGGAGACACGGCAATGATGTTTTACGTCTATCGAGATGAAGACGGGTATTGGCGCTGGCGGTTGGTGACCGCGAGCAATCAGGTACTGGCCCAGTCCCCCAGGGCCTACCACCAGAAAGACGACTGCCGCGCGGTCATTCAGCTCGTGAGAAACTGCGGGATTGCGAGAGTTCATGAAATCCCCGTCCAGATGCCCCTCGAACAAGTTCCCGGCAATCAGGTTGTAAAAGCCTCGCTCTGAGGCAACTGGGGCAAGTCCAAAACTTTCCGCGGTTGACGGAACGCTTAGACCAATCGAGCCGTGAAGTACCAGCTCATGGACTCGAATGCGGTATGGAACCGCAGCAGCAAACCGTCACACCGCAGCCTCCGACCCCACTTTACGAACGTGCAGAAACTTCCCCGCGGACCGGCGCGGCCGCACCGTACGTGCAAGCAGCTTCCACACAGGCCACTGCTGTCGTTCGCCAGTTGTGACCGCCAGTGTTGGCCGACTACGCCCTCGGAACAAACCCGAACATCACGACCACCTGACGCTCACCTCTCAATGCCCCCGAACAACAGGCCCGGCAGCGGATTGATCCGCGGCTCGTGTCCGCCGGCTGGATCGCTCAAAACTATGCCGACTTGAACCTGTCTGCTGGGCGGGGGATCGCGGCCCCCGAATTCCCGCTCAAAACCGGGTTCGCCGACTATCTGCTGCACGCCGACGGCAAGGCGATCGGTGTCGTCGAAGCCCAACCGGTCGGGCATTCCCTGATCGGCGTTGAAACGCAGTCGACGAAGTATCTGGATAGGCTCCCCATGGAGGCCGCAGCGCACAACCCGGGCCGACTGCTGCAGACGCTGACAGGAGCGGGCAAGCCGCGGACCCTGCACGGGGCGGCCCCGTGGGCTATGGTCAACGGGCTGCGAGCGGCTCAACTCGCTTGAATGGCGCACAGTGGTCGATTCTGGCCAATTTGCTCAATCCAGGACACCAGTCGATCGGTCGTGCCGGTCTAAGCGGCCATTGGCAAACGCGCCGACAGCTATGATCTGGGGCCAATGCGAAGGCCATTCCGACATTTGTTCGATTGGCACGCAGCGTGCATAGATAGCGTTTCAGAACTAGCCATGTAATCCGTCGCCCACTTCCGCAGAGCGATTCTGCGGGGCCGATACGCCGGCTGAATTGAAGGAAGGAATCATGCTTATTTCTGGAGTATCTACGTCTCCACAAGTGGCAGAGGGTCCCATTCAGGCGATCGACCTCGTCAGCCGCACGGTCGCAGTTCTGTTGCACGAAGATGGGTTTCTCATCTTCGATGTCCCCCCCCATTGTGAGGTTCGACTCAACGGAGAACGGGTGAAACTCCGCCTCCTCCAACCGGGCGATCGGGTCCAGATCGTCTTCTGCCGAAAGCGTGGCATTCTAACCGCAATGAGTCTGAACGTCACGACACGTCAACCTGCGATGAAGGAGGAATGCAAATGAACCGCGACTTTCCCCCGCATTTTTCCCCCTTCGACCACGTCCAATCAACCGTTCGCAGTCAGTGATACGGGCGTGTGCCTGGCTCTGCTGCGATGACAGACCCACACGCGCCGGTTCTGACACGATCCGCCCGCTCCTGCGATGCCAACCTGCTTGCTGAGCAGATCGTTACGCATCAGCCAACGGCGCGAAACGAGATTGAAGTGGATCTCGGCCGCGCGGGGTCGGGATATCGCTCGGCAATGAGTTGGCACAATCGGTCTCCCAGCTCTGGAATCCCGCACTTCCACGACACTCAGATATCAATCGTTCGGGCGAGCTCCCGAATCGTCAGTTCGGAAAGGATTTTCTCATGACGTCTTCAAGGGTCGAAATGACCTGCCTCGACCACTGTCGCCTGACCGCGCTGATCAACCACGCTGTTGCCGAGGACCGGCTTCACTTCCCAGACGTAAAGCATCTCTCCGCACTCCGGCAGAAACTCGAATCCGCTCTGTGCCGGGAATCAGCGGACATCTCGCCCGACGTGGTGACGATGGGGTCAACCGTGCTCTTCCGGGAAATCGACAACGGAGAATGCTGGACCTTCACCTTGTGCTACCCAGAGGAAGCCAACATCTTTCAAGACCGAGTTTCGGTTCTGGCTCCGATCGGAACCGCACTTCTGGGACAGCGTGTGGCAGATCGTGTCGACTGGCCCGTTCCCAGCGGGAAAGTGCAGATCGAGATCGCCGAGATCGTCTACCAGCCGGAGGCGGCCCAACGATGTGACCAACTGGAGACCATTTCGACATGACGCGCTCAAAACAATTGCGGACATTGCGCGCGATGCGTTCTCTCGATTCTGCGACATCGTCCATTCTGCTCTTCACCTCATTCGCAAACAGGAGACGGTGCGATGGTAACTGTCAATCGTCTTTCGGACTCCCCACAGGCCTTCGATCTGGCGCAGCGGACGCAATTCCCTTCGCATAGCCAGGACGAAGCGACGATCCTCTTCGCGACGGACCTCTCCTCCTCCTCCCGTGTCGGGGTGAACTGGGCAACCTTGCTCGCGAGGCTGTGCGGCGCCAAGGTTCTGCTGCTGCATGTGGAAACCCCACCCGCCAGCAGCGATCACCTGCACCACGATTACTCTCAAGTCCGGTCCCGATCGCAATCCGCGCTCCAGAGCCTTTTGCCGACGGACCCCGCCGTCCGGTCCAATTACCACGTCGTTTTGGGTGACCCGGCCCAGCAGATTGTCGATGTTGCAGAGCAAAAGAACGTCAGCTTGATCGTTCTCGGCACTCATCAACGAAAGGGACTGCAGAGAATCCTCAAGGGAAGCGTGACCGAGTCCGTTCTTCGCTACGCTTCATGTCCGGTCTTCGTGTTTCCACTGGGATCGGCAGGTTGACCCGGACGCGATATCGTCACAGCCAGATTGCGCCGCACTCCAGCAGTTCACCGATCGTAACCACGGTGCAGCCGAGTGCTTTACCCCCAGCGATGGACGGCGATCGCTCTACGGGAAAATCGTCTCATTGTCCATCGCCGGAGGGTCGCGCTCAGCTTCTTGAAGCGACCCGTCTCGTTCCTTTCACGGAAGGCTCGACGTCGATATTCCGGCTCATCCGACTAACCCGTACCTCATGCGATGCAGCGCATAGAGTTTGAGCTGGAAGAACTCGAAGTCGCGATCGCCAAACGCCTGGCGCCTGCAGCAGCCGGCCGGGTTCGTCGCGCTCTTCGTCGAGGTTGTTCAACGACTTCGACAGCAGCCAGCGGGTTCCCTTCCGCCCCGCACGGCAACGTTATGACGAATCGGCACGCCCGCTTCGCAACATTTGCTTGCGTCGGGGTGGTGTACGCGACTACCGTCGGACACGTTCTGTACCCCCGGGCACGCTATTCTGCGGCCCTGCGTACTGCATCGCCCACGGGAACCCGGCACGATGTCCGACTCTGCACAACTCATCCGCCAGTGGACGCTCCTCCGCTTGCTCTTCGCCCGAAGGCACGGAGCGACGCTCAAGGAGCTGGCCGCCGACGCCGGCGTTTCCCAGAAAACCATCCTCCGCGATCTCAAACTCCTGCGACGGCTGGCCTTTCCCATCGAAGAAACCGTCGGCGAGCACGGTCGCAAACACTGGCGGATGCGGAGGCGCCTGCGGCTACCAGATTCTCGATCGCGACGTCATCCGCGCCATTCAGGACCGGCTCCGTTGAAGCTGCGGGTCCTGGGTTTGACGCAATCGGTTTTGACCGGGTCAGGCGAGGTCTATGTCTTCTCAATCCGGGAGCGAATGAATTCCTGGTCGCGGACGTTGGTGAGCAGGATGTCGTAGGTGATTTCGCCGCGCTGGTAGAGTTCAAGGAGCGAGGCGTCCATCGTCTGCATTTTTGACTTCTTGCCGGTCTGCAGTTCGTTGTAGATGAGGTGCAAGTGGCGTTCGCGGATGTGATTGCGAATGGCCGGCGTGGCGACGCAGATTTCCATTGCGAGAATCTGACCGGCGGACGTGGCCCGCGGGAGCAGTTTCTGAGCGAGGATGGCTTGCAGACTGTTGGCGAGCTGCAGCACGATGTTGTTCTGCTGTTCGGCGGGAAATGCGCCGAAGATCCGTTGCACGGTCTGGACGCAGTCGGGCGTATGGAGCGTCGCGATGACGAGATGCCCGGTTTCCGCTGCGACGAGGGCGGTTTCGATCGTTTCGAGTTCACGCATTTCGCCGATGATGATGACGTCGGGATCCTGCCGCAAAACGTGAATCAGGGCGGAGCGGAAGGAGATGACGTCGGTGCCGACTTCCTGCTGCACGACGACGCTGCGCGAATTCTGATGGACGAATTCGACGGGGTCCTCGATCGTCACGATCTTGGTGCGACGTTCGCGATTGATGACGTCGATCATGTAGTTGAGAGTCGTCGTTTTGCCGACGCCGGTCGGCCCCGTCACCAGCACAAGGCCGGTGGCGAGTCGGGTCAGTTCTTCCACGAACGGAGCCAGACCGAGCTGTTCGCTGGGGCGGATGGTGGTTTCGCAGAGCCGGATGGCAAGTTCCGGCGATCCGGCGTGGTAGTAGATACTGATCCGGCAGCGGCCGATGTCCTCCCAGTGTCGGGAGAAGCAGAGCTGAAGTTCCGCGGCGAGACGTTCCTGCTGGTGCGCGGTGATCATGCCGCTCACGATGCTGCGGAGCGTCTGTTCGTCGAGCGGTTCGCCTTCGATCGGGCGGATCTCTCCGCCGATGCGGAAGATGGGGGCCACGCCGCGGACCAGGTGGGCGTCGCTCGCGCCGAAGCGGCGGGCGCCCTTGAGGATCTTGTCCAATGTCCACGTCATGCCGGACAGCTCCCGGGAGAAATTTCAGCGGCGAAGCCAACTGCGGACCCAACGCCACGACTGCCCGACCTTCGACCCCAGGTTTTCGAGTCGATCTTCGGCATCGCGATGCCCGGGGGAGAGGGACAGAACCTGTTCGAGGCTCGTTCTGGCGGCGCGGTCCTGGCCGAGTTCCTGCTGGGCCCGGGCCTGTACCAGCCAGACGTAGGGCTCTGCGGGGGACATTTCGACGGATTTACGGATTCGCTGCAGCGCTTTGGCGGGGGCGTCGTGATAAAGACAGATCAGAGCGGCTTCCAGGGGGACGAGCCAGTCGCGGTCGGACTGTTCGGCCTTTTCAAAGCATGCGGTGTCCGTGGATTGACGGGCGGCGAGCATCAGTTCGCCGCGCACGAGCCAGCGGTACCAGGAGTTGCCGGTCTGCTGCAGGGCGGCGTCGCAGGCGGACATGCCCGATCGCTGGTCGCCGCGGCGGACGAGGGCCTGGGCGCGGGCTGCGATCAGGTCGCCGTTGCCGGGGAAGAGCTCGATGGCCTTGCGGCTCCAGAGTTCGGCTTCGGTGAGTTCGTCGAGCAGGACGAGCATCTGGACCTGGCCGACCCAGCCGGGCACAACGGACTTGTCGATTTCGAGCGCGCGCGAGTAGTAGCGCAGAGCTTCTTCGTAGTGTCCCTGTCGCCGTTCGCGGTCGGCCCGTTCGAGCCATCCGGCGGCCTCGACGGGAACCGATTGCGGGCCGGGCGCTTCCGCAGAGCGGCGGTCGTCGGAGCCGGGCGACTCAAATTCCAGATTCTTGAAGCGCGTCATCGTTCTTCCACACCGCCAATTTGTCGCCAATTGAGCCAGGGT
The DNA here is from genome assembly GCF_030622045.1 of Planctellipticum variicoloris. Classification (NCBI taxonomy): domain Bacteria; kingdom Pseudomonadati; phylum Planctomycetota; class Planctomycetia; order Planctomycetales; family Planctomycetaceae; genus Planctellipticum; species Planctellipticum variicoloris. The sequence continues at coordinate 3,878,141 of NZ_CP130886.1, forward strand.
CGATGCCGCAGGAACACGCGACCTTCGATCTGCGCCGTCGGAAGAATGAATTCTGCGACATTGAGAGTCGGGATCTCCATCCGGGGGCCAACGCGAGCCTGCATGATCGCTGTTGGCAGGATCAGAACCCGGCCTGGGGGAATTCGCATTACTGCGGCGTCCTGCAGCGGCAGGGCCTGGCCGATTCCCGGGAGCTTTGCCGGGAGTCCGTCGACCAGCAGCCTTCCGCCGGATACGGAAATTGACTGTCCGGACGTGGCGAGGATGCGGTCGAGCATCTGTTCCCGCAACCTGATGTTGTAACCTTGGCGGACATTCAACTGCCGATCATCGGGCCGATAGAGGACCAGATCTTCCACGGCCGGCGCCCGCCGGCTGTAGGCCTGGCGCAAAACAATCAAGGCGTCGCCGGCCAGCAGTTCCGTCGTATCCATGTTGAGGACGATGGCCCCGAGGCGGGCAGAGATGAGACTCCATGCCGGCACGTAGGCCGCCACCAGCACAAACGCCACCAGCAGCGCGGTCAGCCTGAAGCGTTGAGCGTGATTGACCGTGCGGGCGAAGTCGTAGAGCGACCCCTGGTGACAGGCCAAGGCCAGCCCCAGAGCGATGCTCCCAAGAGTCGTTCCGAACAGCAGGAGCCCCGCGAACGCCATCCCAAGGAAACCGCCGAGGAACAGCAGGCCCATGCCTCGATCGCCGTTGCAGAACTGCGGGCAGCCGGGGAACAGCGCCGCCAACCACGCCAGCAATCCAGGAGACTCGACTCCTTCCCGCTGCCACCACGTCTGCACTGCGTTGCGCATCCGGTCCGATCCGGATCGGACCCTGCTGCCGACGCGGGATTTCTGCAGTCGGCGTCCCCAGCGCGTGGCGCGCGGCGGATGAACGTCGATCGCAGACGTCGCCAGTTGCAGCGACATGTTGCACCGGCCGCAGTTCGTGGAACCGGGCAGATTGAAGAATCCGCAATTGGGGCAGGCGGCCATTGATCAGTACCGCTGCTGCCGGATGTCGATCTTCTGGCCCACGGTCTGCGCCGCTTCGTGATACTCGGACGTCAACTGCCGGGATTCTTCTTCGCCGATGATCTTGACAATCTCGGCGGCGGCCTTGAGGCAGTCGGGGCCTTTGATGCCGCGTGTCTTGACCGTCACTTTGCCGTCCGGCGCGATCGTGATTTCGATTTCTTCCTGAGACATGGAATGACTCCCGATATCGGCTGTGCGGGGACGGAGGCTCAGGAATTTCGGATGCGGATTCTGACGGTCCGGTCTGCCTGAACCTCCTGATCGATGACATGCATCCGCCGGTCCTGGATTTCGCTCATGAGGCGGTTGTAGACGAACTGCTGGGTGACCCGGTCGACCACGTCCTGGCCGATCTGCGCCAGTTGCGACTTCGACAGGCCGTCTCCTTCGACGCAGACTTTCAAAGCTCCCCGTTCGTCGCGCGAGAAACGGATCCTGACGCCATCCCGCTGGACGGTCATTTCCTCGGAGATTCCGGCGGCGGTCGCCAGAATCTCCGAGTTCTCGATATCGAGGGTCGCCCGATTGGTCGTTTGAATGCCTGACTGGGAGGCTCGGGCCGCTTCCGAGGCAACCGCGAAGCCCAGGCTGCCGACGGCGGCGGCCACGGCCGCGGAAATTGCCGGCCAGTTGGCGATAATCAGTGGCGTGATGACGACGACCGTACTCATCGGAGTCCTCCTGCGAATTGTGACTGCTGGCGGATGCTATTCGAGCTCGATCTTGCGGCGGCTTTCTTCGACGACTCGCTGAAGGGATCCCGATGCCGGTCGCGCCCGGCTGCCGGCCCAGGAACGGAGCCGGCTGATTTCCTCGCTCATGGTGCGGGAGAGGGGGACCGTTTCGGCGATGTTGCGACGGATGACATCTACCGAGACATCCTGGTCGCAGCTCAAGGCGTCGAACAGCGAAGAAATGATGGCCTCTTCGATCTCGGCGCCGCTGAATCCATCCGACGATTGCGCCAGGAGCTGCAGATCATTTTCGGACATCTGGCGGCCGCGACGTCTGAGCTGGATCTGGAAGATGGCCCGGCGTTCGATTTCGTTGGGCAGATCGACGAAGAAGATCTCGTCGAGTCGACCTTTGCGCAGCAGTTCGGGGGGCAACTGGCTGATGTCGTTGGCGGTGGCGATGACGAAGACGGGCGCAGTTTTCTCCGACAGCCAGGTCAGGAGCGTCCCGAACACGCGAGAGGCGGTGCCGCCGTCGCTGCCCGATGAGCTGGTGGCTCCGGCGAGGGCTTTGTCGATTTCGTCGATCCACAGCACAACCGGGGCGATGCTTTCGGCGACCTGGAGGGCCTGGCGGATATTTTGTTCGCTCGATCCGACGAGGCTGCTGAACATGCGGCCGACGTCGAACCGCAGCAGCGGGAGTTTCCAGAGCGAAGCCGCCGCCTTGGCGCAGAGGCTCTTGCCGCATCCCTGCACTCCGAGCAGCAGTACGCCGCGCGGCGAGGGGAGGCCAAACTTCGCGGCCCGCTCGGTAAACGCGATGCTGCGTTTCCGCAGCCAGTCTTTCAGGTTTTCCAGCCCTGCGACGTTGTCGATTTCTTCGGTGGCGGAGTAGAACTCCAGCAGACCGCTCTTCTTGATGATCTGCTGCTTTTCTTCGACGACGACGCTGACGTCGTCCCCGTCCAGTCGACCGTCGAGCACCAGCGTTTTGGCGAAGACGTTTTCGGCTTCTTTGAGCGTCAGTCCGCGGGCGGCGTGCAGGAGACGTTCGCGACTTTCGACATCGAGCGAAATCTGAACCTGCGGATTCTCTCGGACGTCCTCGACGATCCGGTCCAGCAGCCGGCCGAATTCGCCCGGCCCCGGCAGGTCAAACTCGATGATGCTGACGTCCTTTGCCAGATCCTGGCTGATCTGCATCTTCGGGGCCACGATAATCAGCGACTTGTATGTGTCCCGCAGATGCAGGGCGACATCGCGGAGGCGCCGATGTACGGTGAGATTGCAGCGTTCCTCGGACGTGAAGTGATGAAAATCCTTGAAGAGGAAAATCGCGGGGTCGACCTGATCGACGACGGCGTCGAGCGCGGCAATGGGATCGGAGGTGTTGTTGGAGCCAGCGCGGCTGCGCTGGGCTTCGGCGCCGGAACGAACGAGGCCCTGAGTGATCGTCCAGACGAACAGTTTCTTGTTGCGGGCCTGAGCGATCTGCCTCAGGCAGCGTTCGACGCGTTCCTCCTCCCAACTGACGACGTAAATCAGCGGATAGCGGGCGCGAATCAGGACTTCGAGCTCTTCCCGCGGCTTGAGATCCCGGGCAGCAGGGAGCACTTCGCGTGGCGGACGGGGAGCGGGCGGACGTGGTGGCGCAGTCATGGCGCTATTCCCCGGTCTGCGAAAGTCGTGTGGTTGCCGTCGCGGTAGCTGCCTCGTTCGACTTCGGAATGGCGGCAATCCGCTGTTGCAGCGACAGCTCGTGAGGCGCCAGTCCCGCGAGCAGCTCGGCCACTCGGTCAGACAGTCCGAAAGCGTAGATTCTGCCGTCGGGGGCGATCATCAATTCCGTCACTCTGGTTTCGTCGTCGAGCGTCATGATGGGGGCCAGTTGATGTTTCGTCGGCTCAGCGGACGAGTTGCAATCCGGCCGCTTCAGCCCGCTCCCGGGCTGCGGCCGCTTCGCCGGGACTCAAATAACGATTCAGGTCTGCAAACTGTCCGGCGCGCCAGCGGGGCAGATAACCGTGGCGCAGACTGAATCTGACCTGCGGCAGACGTTCGGCCAGCCACGCGACAATGGGTCCGTAGCAACATTCAGCATGGCCCGGCAGCAGCAGATGGCGGACGATCAGCGTCCCGGACCCGGCAACCCGCTCCAGATTGCGGGTCACGATCGCCCAGTAGTGATCGACGCGGGCGATCCGTTTCGCGCAATCGTCGTTGCCGAACTTCAGATCGGCGACGTACCAGTCGGCGATCCCGTCCAGCAGTTCGAAAGCCTCTGGAGTGCCGTGAAAGTCCGACTTCCAGACGATGGGCGGCAACGGGCCAGACTCGGCCATGACTTCCAGGATGCGTGGCAGGTGGATCGTTGGTTCGCCGCCGACCCACTGCAGTGTTTTCGGACACTGCGTCCGCCCAAGCTCAACCGCCAAACGAAAATACTCCGGGGTCAACAATTCGCCCCGTTTCGGATCGAATGCATTGACTTCGGCAACGCAAAACGCGCAACGCAGGTCGCACCCGGACAGATAGAAGAGGTGGCATGGCGTCAGTTCCAGTTCTTCGCCGTATTCCACGCGGTGACGGAAGACGCGGGCTTCGACGCCGGCGTGGCACGGACCGCGCTCTCCGCGCGCACGATCAGCGCCGCAGCGGTGCTCGCACAACTGACAATGGCGATCGTGTCGCCGAGCCGCCTCCAGCCGTAACTGAGCGCGCAGCATCGAGTTCAAAAACCTTGGACCCAAGAGTCCTGGGCGTACGTGCAGTCACTGGATGTGACCAGAGAGCGGTCGAGATTGAGAAGCGTTCGCGAACGATACAGATCAGAAATCGAAAGAATGCGACGTAGCTGGTTTACGAATGCTTTGCTCGAATCGTTGGACAATTTTTCGGGCTCATCCGGAAATTGCGCGCCGAGGAGGGCGAGCGAGTCGACATGCATCCACAATCTGGAGTTCCGTCGAATCGCCTCAACCGACTTGAACCCCATTTCCGCCGATCCACGACGTCCGCGCGATCGGCACTTCCGGCATTCGAGCGAAGAACACTGCGCCCCCCTCATCTCCCAGTTGACGGACTTCGGCAAGCAGCTCGAAGACGCTCACCGGCGGCTGGTTGCATTGAGCGATCAGGTTGCGGGCGAGGTCCTCCTCGATTCGGCGTGATCTCGCAGATCGCTTTCCGACTGAACGACTTCGTGAACGACTTCAGCGGACTGATTTTTCATCCATCACAAGATTGCGCGACGCAACACGCTGCCATAACGGATGTTGCGACGCAATTGAAGAGTAAAACTGCAAGCCGGGGATAGTCCTCGCTCTCCTCTTGAGAACGATACCCATCCCCGGATCAATGATTCACATCCGCGGCACGAGATCACGGGACCATTCTGCCAGTTGTGGCAGCCTTGGGTTGCTGTCTCGCAACCCCTCGTTCACGTCATCCAGCGCGACGATCCGAGTCGGGATGTCGCCGAAGAGTTGGAAGGCCCGGAAGTGGCCTTCGGGGAAGGCCTCCGAGCACTCGCGGGGGAGAGCGCCCGGCCAGTACGCGGCATCGCATGTTGGCAGGGACGGGACAAACGGCGCCACCTGCTGCCGGTGGCCCGACAGGTCGACACAGAAGTCGATCTGCATTTCACCGGGATCGTGCCGCAACGGCAGAAAAGCCTCCTGCCGGCTGACCTTCGGCTCGCGGACGGCGTCCTTGCCGATCGTTTCACCGCCGTCATCCCCGTGCTCGTCTCGCAGCCGCTCCAAGCCCCGCCAGGCCATGTGCCGCTGCTTGCGGTGGGGCACACATGACTGACGGCTGACGGTCGACAGGACTGGCGTGGAATCTCGCAGAGCGGGACGATTGATTGCGATTTCGGTACTTTTTGCGAATGCAGACAGATTTCGCGTGGGATCGAACGGCCTTCGAATATCTGCTCACGAGGCCCTTACCAATGGATCATGCCGAAGACACCACGTCAGTCGATGCAGCGGAAGAGATCGTGCGTCTGATCGCTCAGGCTCAGCGGCGACTGTACGCTTTCGTCTTTGCGCTCGTCCGCCGGTCGGCGGATGCGGACGACGTCTTGCAGGAAATCAACGTCGTCCTGTGGCGGAAACGGGACGCATATCGTCCGGGAACGAACTTTCTTGCCTGGGCTTTTGAGATTGCGCGCCTGCAGGTGCTGGCTCATCGGGCGCGCTGCGCCCGGTCCGAAGACCCGTTTGACGCCGCCCTGCTGGCGGAAATCGCCGAAGCCGCGCGGATCGAGTCTGCGGAGTTCGACCGACGCGAAGCCGCTCTGCGATCGTGTCTGCAGAAGCTGCCGGAGGAGCAGCGAGCGTTGATTGTGCGGCGTTATCAGCCGGACGTCGCAGTCAACTCGCTTGCGGCGGAACTGGGCAAGACTTCCAAGGCGGTCTCGGAATCTCTGCGTCGCATCCGTGAGGCGCTGCGTCAGTGTATCGAGCGGACTCTCGCTGCGGAGCTCCGTTCATGAGTTCCTCCGAGCGGCCCGAGGAGTGGTCGAGACTGCTCAACGGCCTGGCAGACGACTGCTTGACTGGCGAGCAGGAACGGCGACTTGCGGAGTTGTGTCGCAGCGATGTGAAATTTCGACGCGAGTACGTGGCGTTCTGCCAGCTCGTGACGATGCTGGCCTGGCAATCGTCGGCAGATATCACACCACTGCCAGGTCGGCCATCGCCGATCCCCGGAATCGATTTGACAATTCCATCTTCGGGGCCGGGGAACGCACGATCCAAGACCGTCAGGTCGATGCGTACGGGATGGGCCATTTTCATCGTATCTGCGTTGCTTGTGGTCTTTGGTTTCCTCTGGCTGGGGCGGAATCCGTCGAGCGACAATTCCCTCGGACGAATCACTTCCGTTGTCGGTCGCGTTGAAGTGACGCGAGGAAACCAGGCGCCGGTCACGATTCTCGCAGAAGGTGTCGGTCAGAACTCATGGGCACTGCAGGCGCAGGATCGTCTCCGCATTGAGCATGACGGGATGGCAACGCTGACGCTTGCCGATCTCACCGAGATTGATCTGCGGCCAGACACCCGGCTCGCGCTGTCGAAAGACCGCGGAGTCAGGCTGGATCTGCTGCGCGGCGGCTTGAAGGCACGCGTGACGCCACAGCGTGCTGGAGACTCGCTGAAGATCGTTACGCCCCATGCCGAAGTCGGGATTCTCGGGACGGAACTGGAGCTTTTCGCGACTCCAACGCAGACCGAAGTTGGAGTGGTCGAAGGGCGGGTGCGCGTGACTCGGACCTCCGATGGAGCCTCTGCTGAAGTGTCTGCGGCTCAAATCCTGACCGTTGCGGAGACTGGCGGCTTGTCGGTCAGTCGGTGGCCGCAGCCGCCCGACGAATGGAGCGAAGACTTCGAGCGCGGGCAGCCGCCCGGCTGGACGGGAAGACTCGTGCGCGACGGATTGCCGGAACGATCTCGCGGCGCAATCCGGGCCGTCCTGACCTCGGGACCGAGAGGCGCAGGCCAGGAAATTCGTTCACCGGTCGAGGAAGACGGTCTGTTTGCCTGGCACGCCGATACGGTGCTGCACCTGACATTCAAAGTGCAACCGCCCGCCTGGTTTCATGTGTACCTCCTGGCCCTGGATTGTCATCGACCGCAATCGTCGTTGACCTGCCGTGTCGTGAAGCCGGATCTCTGGCAGACATTGCCGGGGGAATGGCGCACGATAAGTCTTCCCCTGTCTGAGTTTCAAGTTGTGAGCGGCGGACCGGATGAACCGGCGCTGGGCCGGATCCCGGTGCAAATTGTCTTGAGCGGAGGCGGCGACTCGGCGGGCGTCGAGATTGATCGCGTGTGGGTCGATCGTAGCGACTCGCCTGCAGGCCGCGGGACGACTGAGGAGTGATTTCGGACGAGGAGAACAGAGTGGGAATGCAGCAGAGTCGTCTCGGCGGATGGGCAGTCTTATCGGTCGCGTTGGCAGTCGGTGTTCTTTCGGGCTGCAGTCGCTCCGGAGCGGACCGGGAGACAACAGCAAGCGATTCCGCGGAGGCGAAACCCTCCGAGTCGGAGACGGCTGAATTGGATGCCGTCGAGCCGGCGGGGACATCGGCGGCTGTCGTGACTCTTGAAGAGACGGCCCCCCTCCGCACGGACTCGGCGGTGGTTGCAGCGACTCCGCCCGGACCGCCGCAGATCGGTTCCGGCCACTTCAACGGCCATCGGGAATCTGTGGTGATGCGTTTCTCACCGATGCGTGCGCTGAGAGTGTCGTCTGACGGAACATACGTCGGCGTCGTTCGCCGAGTGAATCAGAACGGCGATTTGCTGCAGGTCTGGGATGTAGCCGCGGGGCAACTGATCCACGCAATCTACGAGCCTCTCGGAGTGACTGCCGTCGCGTTCGCTCCCGAAAGTCGGAGTCTCGCTTACGGAGCCGGGGACGCCAGCGTCATCCTGCAGCCGCTTCCGACGGGAGCGGCCTCACGGTGGAAGTCGCATCGGCTGACGATTGGCGATCTCGCGTTTTCACCCGACGGGACGCAGTTGGCCAGCTTCGGCCATGACAATCGCCTGATCGTGTGGGATGTCGCTCGCGCGACTGCGATTGCGGAGGCGACCGATGCGAATGCTCGCTTCGCACTCCAGGTGAAGTTTGCGGGGGAGGACCGACTCTGGACCCGGAGCAACGACGGCTTGATCCGCTGGTACGACTTCAAGGCTCATACGCTGGTGCTCAGTCAAGAAGTGAAGCTGCCAGCAGACGCACTGCGGGTGGCTGCCGCTGATGACGCGAGACTCTACGGATTCCAACCGGGCCAGAGTCTCCTGATCGTTGATGCCGCCACCGGACGCGAGATCCCCGGGCCGACCGTCGGCTCCGCGGACCAGTTGGGAGGCGTCACGGCGATTGCCGTTGCCAGCGCATCGCACGATGTCGCCGTCTGTACGACGGCGGGAGAACTGACGCTCTGGACCGGAGGCGATCCCGCCAGGACGAAATCCTGGACTCTCGGGACAAAACTCGTCGTAGCGCTCGCCGGCGATCCGAATGGTCGGGTCTGGTCGATTTGCACTGCCGGCGGCGGGCTCCTCGTATTTGATCGCGATCATCCCGAAACGCCGCAATGGTTCGAACCCGAAGAGACCGGGACTTTCGAGTCATCGGTTGCTCCCCGCTTCAGCCACGACGGGACCGTGGTGGCCTCCCTGCGAGATCCACAGACCGTTGTCCTTTCCGAGATTGCGTCCGGGCTGACGCGACAGCGGATCACTCGCCCGCACTCCGGCGAAAACTCGCCAGTGGCAATGGTCACCTCGCTATTGCCGGGCCGCAAGGCGGTCGTCTATTGCGGGACCAGCGCCGGCGCGGTGGAGGTTCTGCAGACGGAGCAGAACGCTTCACCCTCCACAGTAACCGTTGCTCAGTCGGCGATCACGGCCCTTGCCGAATCGCCCGACGGACAACACCTGCTCGTCGGCGCTGCCGACGGCGCGACGATCTGGATCGATCCGGCGCAGGCGTCACGTCGGAAGCTGCATCGCGCGCATGCAGCCCGTATTGGAGCTGCGGAAATCTCCGCCAGCGGACGGTGGGGCGCAACCGGCAGCGACGACACCACTGTTGTGCTGTGGAATGCGACAACGCAATCTCAGCATCTGACGTTGCGCGGCCACGAGTACCCCGTCCAGTCCGTGGCGTTCAGCCCGGACAGCGGCTGGCTGGTCAGCGGCGATCAGAGGGGACACTTTATCCTATGGGAAGCTCCGACTGGTCGGCAGATCTGGTCGGCGACGTTGCGCGACGCGCTCGTGCAACGGCGCGCCGATCCTGCAACCGGGACTGAAGTCTGGACTCCGCAGGCCGCATTCTCCGAGTTCTTCGGTCCGAACTTTTCCGGCGGAGTGCGCGATCCTCAACAGGCAGACGAGGCTGCGGAACCGTCCAAGACTGATTCCGACATGCCAGTCGGAGACGCGCAGCCTGCGTCCCGCGAGATGGAAGATCCTGCGGTCAGCGCGAGAGGCCGCGGCATCGTGGCGTTGGCATTCAGTCGCGACCAGCGCGTGCTGGCGGTCGGGACATCCTCGGGATACACGCAAACCTTCGATCTCATCGGCCGTCGCGAATTGTCTCCGGTGTTTCATCAGTCGCCGATTGGCGATCTGGTCTTCAGCACGGATGTCGCGTCGTTGCTGGTGGCGACAGGGGCGGGCGATGTGACGCGGTGGCGGCGTGCTCCTGACCCGCCGCGGCTGCTGGCGGCGCATCGGGGACGCGTACACTTTGCGGCCCTCGATTCCACTGGCCGCAGAGCAGTGACAGGAGGCGTCGACAAGACGCTCAGAGTCTGGGACGTCGATCAGGGGGCTCTGGTCGAGCCGTTCGAAAACGACGGAGAAGCCGTCGCTACCGGAGCACTCTCGCCGGACGGTCGGCGGGCTGTCACATGCGGTTACGGTTCGGGCGTTGTGTTCTGGGATCTCGTCGCGATGGCACGGCTCGGCAAGCGATTCGGCCACGCGAAACGAGTCCACGCGCTCGCATTCTCCGCCGACGGCAATACTGTGGCGTCGGGCGGTGACGATCGGACGGTGAGAGTCTGGGATTTTGCCACGCAGAAGACCAGGCATGTTATCTCGCACGATGCCGCCGTTCGCTTTATCGCCTTTACGCCGGACGGCGACAAACTCCTGACAGCGACGATCGACCCGCGAAGCTGGCAGTTTCCGGCCCGCCTGCGTCTCTGGGAAACCTCGACCGGCAGGTCGGTGATGGAATTCTCCGGACATCGCGTGGCCGTCACCGGGGCTGCTTTCAGCGCGGATGGACGAGAACTGACATCGTGCGGTGCGGACGGACAAGTCTGCCGCTGGAATACCACGTCCGGCGAACTGCTCAGCGACACATTTCGACCGAACGGTCTGTCGCATGCGGGCCTGGTCTGCGGCGGTCAATGCCTCGTCATGCGACGCTTTAACGACGGAATCTCTGTCGATCATGCGAGTTCGTTGGCGCGACTGGCGGAGATCGATGTTTCCACGCGCGCAGTCAGCGATCTGAATGTGGCGGGGCGAGGAAACCGCATCATTGCCGGCACCGAAGAGGGAGCGGTCTACGTGTGGAGCCTGAACCATGAATGAAACGGATCGGCGGGGATTCACATTACTGGAGTTGCTCGTAACGCTGGCCGTGATCGGTATTCTGGTTGCGCTCCTGCTGCCGGCCGTGCAGGTCGCCCGCGAGGCGGCTCGGAGAATGAGTTGTGCGAACAATTTGTCGCAGATCGGCGTCGCGCTCCACAACTACCATGATGTTCATCGGGTGCTGCCGTTCGGCTGCGGAACCGACTACGACGGGATCGTGTCTTCTCTGGGAACCCTGGCGGACCGCCGCTATTCCGCGCATTCGCAGATTCTGCCGCAGCTCGACCAGGCGAATGTTTATCAACAGATCGATTTCCAGGTGGCGCCGTTCCATCCCTACGTCAACTCCGGCGCCTACGATCCGGCCTGCATCGCGAGCGGGGGACTGAGCGCCACCAACGGGCCTGCGGCCGTCGCGAAGATCAGCTCGTTTGTATGTCCGTCGGACATCGACCGATTGCAGAGCGTGTGGGGGCACAACAACTACCGCTCGTGTAACGGCGGCGGTTGGCACGGTCGGAACGGCAACGGAATGTTCGGGCAGAACAGCAGCGTACGACTGGGCGACGTCACCGACGGACTGTCGAATACCGCCATGTTCAGCGAACGCTGCAAAGGAACCTGGGATCATGACATCTTCGATCCTCTGGCGGACATCTATGATGCGGCCGGGATCTGGAGCGAGGAGACGTTTCGCGATCACTGCCTGAGCCTCGCGCCCCAGCAGGCTGCAGCCTACCATCAGAACGTGGATTCCGGGCAGAACTGGCTCGAAGCCAACTTCAACTGGACCCGGTACAACCATCTGGCGCCGCCCAATCACGTCAGTTGCAAGAACGGATTCACCTGGGACGGCGTTGGCATGGCGGCCTCCAGCCGGCATGCCGGCGGCGTCAACGTCCTGTTCGGCGATGGCCGGGTTCAACTTGTCAGCGAGTACGTCGATCCTGCGACCTGGCGCGGGCTCGGAACGATTCGCGGCAGTGAAACACTGAATGACTATTGAGCCGGGCAATGCGTTGTGTTTGCAAATTCTGAACCGGAGCCTCCTGCATGATTGCAAAACTGCTGCTGACGGGTTCCCTCATCCTTTCAGCATCGGCCCTGCAAGCCGAGAATTATGCGTGGGATTTCCGGAATGGTCACTTCGACAATCTGTCGCTGGTTCCGATGGGAACCGGGGCTGTGAAACTGCTGCAGCCAGACAAGGACGGGCTGCGGATTTCGGCCCCTGCCGGCTACAACGTGAGAACGGTAGGATTCTCGCCCCGGTTCAAGATCCATGGCGATTTCGAGCTGACGATCGAGTATACGATCGCGAATCGCACGCCGCCGGAGAGCGGCTTCGGAAGCGGTCCGAGCCTGTATTTTTCAACCGGTTCGACGGACGCCGCCGCCGCGTCGCTGGGGCGACTGCTCCGTCCCGACGGCCGCGACATCTATGGCGTGTTCGCCGCCCGTGTGGAAGACGGAAAGCGAATTCCAACCGCCAGGCTGTTTGACGTTCCGGACGCCGCATCCAGCCGCACGGGCCGTTTGCAGCTCAGGCGGCTGGGGAATCAGATCGATTATTCGGTCGCCGACGGTCTTGATTCTCCACTGCGCTCGCTGGCGTCCCTCGTCGTCAGCGATGACGACGTGTCGCTCGTACGCATCGGCCTTTCGCAAAGCGACGAGCGTTCGGCCGCCTCCATGGTGCTTCACAGCGTTCGCATCGAAGCCGACGAACTGCCGCATCTCCCCTCCGAGCAGTCGCGAACCGCGCAGCTCTATCGGCCGCGCTACCAGCCTCCGCCGCCGCCGCGTTCCTACCGCTGGCTGTGGCAGTCCCTGCTGGCTCTCGGGTTCACCGGAGTTCTGGCGGCGTGGATCTGGAAGCGACGCCAGTCATCATGAGTTGAGATCGTCGTTTCAGGAACTTTCAGTCTCCCCTTCGCCAACCCGCGCAAAGCGCGTTCGGCGCTTCCCGGCGACTCTACCGCCCGAGTTCCAGGCCCGACAGCCGTTCCGACGCGTGCACAAAGTGCCTGAGTCGGCCGACGACTGGCCGCCAGAGGATTGCCTGGACGTGATCCGGCATGAGGGCAAATCCGACGCAGCGTCCGGCAGTCCGTTCCAGCACGAGGTTAAGTCCTCCCAGCACGATCCGCTTCCCGCGATCGTAATCCAGCAGCCAGCGGCGACGATCCGCAGAGAACGTCACGAAGTGAGCGTACTGTTCATCGTCGATGATCCGTCGCCGGCCGGACATGGCGACCGCTCGCGGGATGCTTCGAGTTCTCGAATGCTGACATGATGCCGCTACGAGAAGCACCGTGTCGCGGCCATTCACTTCGACCCGTCAGCCTCCTGTGACGTTGCCACACGGGCAGGTCGAAGACGCACGACCTGCGCCAACCCGGCCGTTGTGAGGTCGGGCGGTACGGTCGACATGTCGGGCGGGAATGACGGCGGCGGGGAGGAGCGATGCATTGCAAATTGCAAAATGGAAGAGAGGGCGCGCGGAGGTGCTTGGCGCGCAGCGCGAGCGCGGCCTGCGGGGAGGCTTTCTCAATAAGCGACCGGCTCGGACGCGGCGGAGCGGGTTGTTGAGATCCGCTCCACCGCATCCTTTGAGCTGACGTTGATCAGGTGGCGGGTTTTGAGGCCCGCGTCGTCCGGGAAGGACTCTCGACGTCGAGCGCGCACGGGGTGCGCTCCCTCGGCCGGGCCTTGCGGCTCGACCGTGGTGGGCCCTGACCAGGCCCGCTGGCCGGCGGGGATTCGCTCGAGCGCTCCGGGTTGCCCCATTGCGTGCATGCATGTCGTTTCCCACGCCGACGTCACGCACGTTCACTCTGGTACGGGAGATTTTCAAGAGCAGTTTGGCAGTTTTTTGCAAAAATGTGGAAATTTGTCCCCTGCGACTATGACGAGTGAGACGGAACCACGAATTTCACGAATCAACACGGGTGAGAAGACGAGGCGGAGCCTCGGAAGAAGCATTCCCAGGCGGAGCCTGGGGACGAGGTCAGTGAGGGTGAAAACAATGGCGTTTGCGCAGCCCGTGCGGAGCCTGATTCCGTGGTTTTCTGCGGGTCTGTGGCTGCGTATACTGTGTGTCGCAACGCTGTTTTGAGGCCGGGAGCCTGGAGAGTTGTGACGGTCGTGGGCGGGGGCTGGGATGTCGAGCGAGCAGTCTGCGGAGCTACCGTCGGAGGCGACTGCGGAAGTCCGTGCGGGCTGTCGCGACGTGGAACTGGCCTGGGCGCGCGAGCAACTGCACGTTGAGACTGACGGCCCGGAAGGCGTCTGGCAGTCGTTGCAGCGCTGCGGCTTTCTGCCGGATGGGGCGCAGATTGCGGCGCTGGAGATTCTGGCGGGGACGGCCCCGCTGGAATGTTCGCCGGCGACGGCGGACTATCGGCGGCTGGCTCGGCGTGAAGCCCTGCAATGCGAGATCGAGGCCTTTGCTGGTCGTTTCTTTGAGCATTCGCCGCCGGAACGGGATGCGGTCTGGCGGGACTTGCGGGAGCGTTGCGGGGAGTTTCCAGGGCTGGCATTACGACTTGAGCAGTTCCGGATCGGTTTGTCGGTCGAGCTCTTGACAGAGCGTGCGCTGATTCCGGCGGAGAGGGCGTTGATCGCCAGCTTTATGGCGCCGCCGAGTCACAGGCCCGCTTTGCGACGGACGCTGATCGCGGACTTGTGCCGTGAGTCCAGCGAAAAACTTCTGAACGCCCTCGACGACACGGATGTGCGACTGGATCGCCTTGCACCAGAGTTCGTCTCAGCGGCAAGTGCCGCGGCAATTTCGGGTTCTGAACTCAAGGAGTTCGCTGCCGCGCTGGCATCGTCCGACGGCATGGGGATTGCGAGTCGACAGGCAATTTACGATGAAGGCCATGCGGAGCCGTCGCGAGCGATGGCAGACGTGGTCAGTCTGGGAGGCTTCGTCTTCCAACGCTGGATCATGCTGCTGATCTTCGTGTTATCGGTATTGCTGCTGGCGTTGCGGGACTGGATACCGCGACGACATACGTACGGGATTCCCGCGCGCGACGCGGTCGAGTCGCCGACGGAACGTGAGAGTCAACGGTCGCGATTTGCACCGAATTCCCGGGCGAGTCGAATTCACGAGTACGGGATTGCTCTCGAAAAAGACGACCGGCGCAGCCGGCTCGGACTCGGGCCACGGTATCGCGTGCTCGGTCCAGGCCGCGTGGAAACTGTCGACACGGGGGAGTTGATTCGGATGGGATTCGATCCGGAAACGTCGATTCGCCGCGGGATCGAGCGACGCGCCCAGGCGTCGACTTCACACGTCCCTCCAACTCCAACTGCGGGGAATCGCGATTTGCCGGAAGCCACGGGACGGGAGGACGCCGATGACTGAACACCATCTTCCCGATGACATTTCCGATTGGCCCACGAATCCTTATGAGTTGCTCGGAATTCCCTGCGACGCCGATCGCGACGTCATTCGTCGGGCTTACGTGAAGCTCATCCTTCGATACAAGCCGGAACGGTTTCCCGCGGAGTTCCAACGGATTCGCAAGGCATATGAACGCGTCCGGCAACAGACTCCGCGGCGACTGGCGAGCTGGGATCTGCCGTTCCCTTCGATCGAAGCCCTGTTCCCGCAGGAGCCGGAGTCATCTCGGAATGCCGATCCCTTTGTGCAACAGCCGTCGGACAGAATCGACCGGCAGCCCGAAGCGATAGGACAGCCTGATCCGCTGCTTTCACAGCGGATCGCTGCCGCGTGGCAACTGGCGGTTGATGGTCAGCCGAGCGAGGCTTACCAGCAGTTCGTCGAACTCGGACGGCATTCGCCGGAGCACGAGGGAATTGCGATCCGGCGTTACTGGCTGGTCCGTCTCGCGCCGCAGGTCGCTCCGGACGCGACACCGCTGGAGATGCTTTTACCCCACGTCCGCGCGATGGGGCTGAGTGGACTCTTCGGACAGTTATTCCTGGCCGAATTGGTCCGCCAGCCGGAAGCAGCATTCGGCGAGTCGTGCTTGGAGGTCCTGCGTGACGCCCGCAGTACGCTCTGGCGACGGTCAATCTTCCGGATTCGCTGGCATGCCGCCGCAATTGACGATCGGTGGATTATTATTGATCAGGATCTCGATGAACTTCGACAGCTCTCGCCGCTGGATTCAACGCCTTGGCTGTGGGGACATCTCGATGCATTGGCCGTCTGCTTGAAAATCCGTACTGACGCAGCCCGCGAACGGGCGCTGGCCTATCTGGAGGTACTGCACAAACACAATGACTGGTCGCACGAGGCGATCCAGGTGGCGGTGGAAGAGATCGATTGGATGCTGCAGGAGTCTCGGACTCTGCCGGACTGGTGTCCGTCGCAGTCCGGGCGTCAGACGGCAAACGCGTTCCAGTGGGCCGATTTGACCGGGATCGTCACGGCAGATGAAATGGATTCGGCCGGTCTGAGATTGAAGCTGGAACCGCTGCTGGCCGATTGGGTTCGCAATCCGGCAGGCGGACTGAGGGATCTGGACTCGCTGTACCAGTCCTTCCCGGCGCACGCAGTTCGATTGAATCAGTTCGTCGGCGAATTGCTCTTTGAAGGTTCGACGGTTCGCTCGACGCTGAGTGGCGGCAACTTACGTCAGGCGGTGCTGGAAGACCTGTTTCACGAACGCCGGCTGCGGCGGCCCACTTTTCAATTGAACGCCGCCGACTTTCGATCGGGCGTCCTGCTGTTCTGCGTCGAAGAACGGGTGGACCTGGAGCCGGTGGCGCTGACGCTCCACGAGCTCATGCCGAATCTCCCCTGGGACTGCGAATTTCACCCGCTCAGGCTGGAGGGGGATGATGCGCTGCGAACGGTGATTCGCGGATGTCTGGCGTTGTGGGATGAACCGGCGGTGGGAATGCCTTGACCTCCTGATCCGGCGAGACGCGGCCGAACCTGCCCCCGCGAAAGCCGGTCTGTCCTTGTCAGGATGCGGCGAGTGGTCGACAATGCCCGCACGGATAGGGCTCCTGGATGGAACGCGTTCTGGATTGCGGATGACATGTCGATCGATCTGGCGGAAAAGCTGAAGCGCACGCTGACCGGGAAATTTGTGGTCGTGGACGGCGCGGTGCCGGAACTGCGGCGGTTCGCCGCCCGGACCGGCCTGGTCAAGACCGTCAATATGAACTGCCGGGCGCTGGTCGAGTTCGATGGCCCGGCGGACGTCGGCTGGTACGATATCGATCCGACGTTTCTGACCGTGGTGGACGCCCCGCCGCCCAAACCGACTCCGGCGGCGGCGAAGGCTGCGGAAAAGGCCGAGGCGGCAATCGCTGCGGGGGCTCCAGCGACGCCCACGGCGGCGGTCAATCCGCTGGATGCGATCCGGAAACAGGGGGCGGCCAAGCCGGCGACGCCGGCGGCCTCCCCCCCTTCCCCGCTGGATCTGATCCGCCAGCAGGGAGCTGCGAAGGCCGAGGCCGAGGCGACGCCGGCCGCGAAGGGTCCTTCGCCTCTCGAACTGATCCGGAAGCAGGGAGCTGCGAAACCGACGGAGCCGGTCGATTCGATTCCGACCGCGGCTCCGTCGCCGCTGGATCTGATCCGGAAACAAGGGGCGGCGAAGCCGGCCGAGGCGCCTCCCGCTCGGGCAGAACCGGCGGCGAAACCGAGCCCGCTGGACCTCATTCGGAAGCAGGGAGCTGCGAAGGCCGCCGTCGAGAAGGCCCCTGCAATAGAGCCCGCAGTCCCGGACGTGCCGGCCGATCCTCCGGCTGCGAAACCTTCGATTCTGGACCAGATTCGCCAGCAGGGTGGTGCCAAGCCGCAATAAACTGGGCGGTTTGAGATTTGGTGTTTGAGATTTGGAGCTTCCTGCCGGGGGTTCGCTCTGGCTGAACGGGCCTAAGTCGTTACAATGCCGGCGTTTGGTGCCGCAGGTCCGTCGGGCTCGCGGCTCCGCCTTGAATTCCAGAGCGATCGGATCGGTTTCGTGAGAATTGCGTATCTCGACTGCGCCAGCGGCATCAGCGGCGACATGATGGTGGGGGCCCTGATCGACGCGGGCGTCGATGTTTCCGCGATCAGGAAGGTCATCGACTCCCTCCGGCTGCCGGGGGTGGAAGTCGAAGTGAGCGACGTGCAGCGGTGCGGCTTCCGGGCGGTGAAGTTCGACGTCCGGCATCCGGAACAGCACGCGCACCGGCATCTGACGGACATCCGCCAGATTCTGGATCGCTCGCCGGTCATGACGGAGGATCAGCGCGAGCTGGCGCTGAACATTTTTGAGGCGATCGCGCAGGCCGAGGGGACCGTGCATGGCATGGACCCGGAGAAGGTCCATTTTCACGAAGTCGGCGCGATCGACTCGATCGTGGACATCGTGGCGGCGGCGGTCGGTTTCGATCTGCTGGGGGTCGAAGAGATCCTGTGTACGTCGGTGCCGACCGGGCGGGGTTCGGTGAACATCGCTCACGGGGTGTGCGCGGTGCCGACGCCGGGGACGGCGGAGCTTTTGAAGGGGATTCCGCTCCGCGACGTGCCGATCGAGGCGGAGCTGACAACGCCGACCGGGGCGGCGATTCTGCAGGTGATGGTCGACCGGTTCGTCGACGGGCTGCCGGAGCTGACGCTGGAGACTGTCGGGCACGGGGCCGGGACGAAGGATTTCAAGCAGCAGGCGAACATTCTGCGGCTGTTCATCGGCGAGAAGGCGGACGACCCGACGTTCGACGAAGTGGTGCTGCTGGAGACGAATCTGGACGACGTCTCGGCGGAGATCATCGGGTATACGAAGCGACGGCTGCTGGCGGCCGGGGCGCTGGATGTCTATTCGACGTCGATTCAGATGAAAAAGGATCGACCGGGGACGATGCTGAGCGTTATCGCCGAGCCGGGGGACGTGCAGGAGCTGGAAACGATTCTGTTCGAAGAGACGGAGACGTTCGGCATCCGGCGGATTCCGGTCCGGCGGTCAAAGCGGGAACGGACGTCGTTCACGCTGGAAACCGACTGGGGGGACGTGAAGGGGAAGCTGGGCTGGCGACCGGGCGAGGCGGCGGTGTTTACTCCCGAGTACGAGGATTGCGTCAAGATCGCGAAGGCCAACAACGTGCCGTTGCGGGAGGTCTACCGCGTGGTGGAAGCGACCTTCCTGCTGGAAGCGGGCGAGGATGAAGACGAGGACGAGGAAGACGGCGAGCCGGGGCATGATCACGACCACGATCATGGGCCGGACTGCGATCATGATCATGATCATGGGCACGATCACGACCATGACCACCGGCATGACCATGATCATTAAGGTTCACGGATTCGGAGTGAACCACGGATGACACGAATTTGCACGAATGGAATTGCCGGAGCGGTGGTTGTGATCGGTTCGGAGCTTTGCCGAAGCGGTGAGCGACGGACTGGGAGTCGATCCCGTTTGAATCATTTGTGCTGATTCGTGTGATTCGTGGTCAATCCGGGGAATTGCAGTCAGTTCAGACAGAACGAGGGACTTTGCCGAAGGGACTCGGCGATGGGCGACTGGATTCAGACGGGGCTGCTGATCACCGCGGGAGGCGCCCTGATGTGGTCGGTGATTCACGGCAAGCGGCGGTTGCGGCTGAGCCAGCAGAAGGACGCGGTCAAGGACTTTCAGGAAGAGCTGCGGGCCATTGAGGGCTCGGCCCAGGGGCTCGTGCAGCAGATGGAAGTCCGGCTGCACGACGAAATGCGCGCGGTCGAGGGGCGGATCGATAACCGCCTGACCGTACTGGACCAGCTCATTCTGGACGCCGACCGGGAGATCCAGCGGCTGACGGTGCTGCTGACAGAATCGCGGCGCGCAACGCTGATCGACCGCGAGCTGACCGCGGAAGAGACGCAGCGGGTACTGGATCTCGCCGAGGTGGGCTTCGACGGGAAATCGATCGCCCGCTCACTGGGAATCGCGGAACCACGGGTGACCGAGGTGCTGCGTCAGTGGGAACCGCCGGAACAGCAAGCCGCCTGACCGCCGCCGGGGGCAGCCCCGCTGCCGACCGGCGTGGCCGGTTTGTGCCGACTCAGAGCTGGGTTGGGCGTGGATGCCGCGTACGGCTGCGATGGATGGTGGCGAAGCGAGATTCATTCGCCTCGTTCCCAGGCGGGAGCCTGGGAATTCCGTCTTCGGACGCTCTGCGTCCTTCGGGTTGGCGCCTCGTTGGCGGTCAGACGGCAGTCGAGGCGGAGCCTCGGAAGAGGGCGTTCCCAGGCGGGAGCCTGGGAACGAGGACAAAATGCAAATCGCAAATTGGGGGTGCGCGGTTTGGCTCCGGTGGGGAGATGCGCGGCCGCGGGTTGTGATTCTGACTGACGGATTGTTATGACCAGAGGGCGGTGAGGGGCGTTGTGGCGAGGAGCGGGGGCGGATTTTCGCCGGGGCCGTAGGGGAGTTGGTCGCCGGCGATGCCGAACCAGTGGAGCAGCGTGGCGGTGAGCTCGGCGGGTGAGACCGGGCGGTCGAGGGGTGTGGCGGCGGTGGCGTCGCTGGTGCCCCAGACGGCTCCGCCGGTGAGTCCGCCGCCGGCCAGGAGAGCGGACCAGCACTGCGGCCAGTGGTCGCGGCCCTTGCGGTCGTTGATCGTCGGCGTGCGGCCGAATTCGCCCGTGGCGACGACCAGGGTGTCTTGCAGCAGTTCGCGCTCGGCAAGGTCGTCCAGGAGGCCCGCGAGGGCGCGGTCGAACTGCGGGCAGAGGTGGTCGCGGTAGTCGAAGATTGTGCCGCGGCCGACCTGTTCGCCGCCGTGGCAGTCCCAGGTGACGTCGTCGGTCCGTCGATCGAACAAGTTGACGGTGACGCAACGTGTCCCCTGCTCCACTGCCTGGCGGGCCTGCAGCAGGAGCTGGCCGAAGCGTGTGTCTCCGTAGTGCTTACGGAGGAGTTCGCGGTCTTCGTTGGAGGGGGTCGCGGCGGCCAGCGGCTGGTAGTCGTCGCCGAGGAGACCGGCGGTCTGGCCGAGATCGGCGCGTGAGTCGGCAGTATCCAACGGTTGAGGCAGGATTTGGCTGGAGGTCTGATTTCTGGAACGACCGCCGTAACGGGCGACGACGGAGCTCCAGTGGGGAAAGGTCTGGCCGCGACGGGCGAGCTGGCCGGTCTGGAGGAGCTGGAGGCCGGTTTCGTGGAGCGGTGCGAAGTCGTGAGAAAGTGTGCGGATCAGCGAAAAGCGGTCGGCCCGCTGGGCGAGGAGCGGGAGCGTTTCGGAGAGTTGCAGTCCCGGAACGCTGGTGGAAATCGCCCGGAAGGGGCCGCGGATGTGGGAGCCGGCGTCCGGTTTGGGATCGAAGGTTTCGAGCTGGCTGGGGCCGCCGGTCATCAGGACGAAAATGCAGCGGCGGGCGAGATGGGCGGGCCGCCAGCCGGCGAGGGCCGCCTGCTCAGCGAGCGACCAGCCGACCATGCTCAGGCCGCCTGCGCGCAGAAATTCCCTGCGGGAGACGTTGGCTCCACTTGATTGGGGTCCCATCCTGCGACCTTTATTCCATCCTCCACCGATCCAGGCCATCATGTCACTCTAACGCTTCTCCGGAGGCGAGGAAATGGTCTGCCGGTGGGGCGGGGACGGGAAACTGCCCAGACGGCGAGCCGTGCCAAGGAAAGTCATCGACCCGATCCGGGGGAGATGGCAACGGGGAATCGACGCTGGCGGTCGGGGGCGGTCGAGACTGGGCAGGGATGCCGCGGACGCGTATCGTGCCGGAAACGCGGGTCGGGCCGCCTGCGGAAGCTGTTCGGTTTGGCGGCTGATCAAGAGAAGATCTCTCGCGGAGACGCAGAGTTGGCAGAGGCCGCAGAGAAGTCGGGGAAGGCTGAAGATTTCACGCGATGAAGAAATGTCGAATGACGAAGGCGAAATGTCGAAAGAGGGGCGAGAGTCTAAATCGCCGGCCACGATGGTGAGGCGCGCTGACATTGCTCCGTGGACGACACCCCGACCACTTCGAAGACCCTCACTCTGGCCTTCTCCCACTGAAGACAGCGGGAGAGGGGACAAGACTGGATGACGGCCTGATACGGAATCGATGCCGGTGATTTGGAATGTGCCGGGTGTTTCCCCGTTCGCTCGTGCGAGAACCGAAATTTTTCGGCGTGGCGGAGCCTCGCGGCGAAACGAGCGGCCGTCGCGGGTCGACTCGACCTGCATCCGGTCGCGTCTGGAACGCAACACTGGTTCGGCTCCGAGAACACTGCCGGGAAGGCCCTCGCCGTGACGCAATCTGCATTGCTCCGAGACGTCGCTGAACAGATCTGGCGAGCCGGCGTCCGCGCGGTCGACTCGCAGGCTCTGGTCGAGCAGGCGATTCAATGCCGCGGCGATCAACTCGTCGTCTGCGGCGAATCGTGGTCGCTGGCGGGTCTACGCCGGATCATTGTGGTTGGCGGCGGCAAGGCCGGGGCCGGAATGGCGGCCGGCGTCGAGCAGGCGCTCGGACCGGAGGTCGCTGCGGAGAAGTTGACCGGCTGGGTCAATGTTCCGGCAGACTGCGTCCGCGCGCTCGACCGGATTCACCTGCATCCCGCGCGGCCCGCGGGATGCAACGAACCCCGACCGGAGGGGGTGGAAGGGGCGGAGCAGATTCTCGCAATGGCCGGTGACGTCGGTCCGTTCGATCTCTGCCTGGTGCTACTGTCCGGCGGAGGGAGCGCCCTGCTTCCCGCGCCTCGTGGAATCGACCTCCCCGCAAAGCTCGCCCTCACGCGGCTCCTGTCGCGACGCGGCGCCGACATTCACGAACTGAATACCGTTCGCCAGTGCCTGTCGCGGATCAAGGGGGGCGGACTGTTGCGCGCCGGTGGGGGAGGCCCCGTTCGCACGCTGATCATATCGGATGTGATCGGCGATCCGATCGACATCATCGCCTCGGGTCCGACCTCGACGGCCCCGCTCCGCCCGGCCATCGCCCGCGAAATCCTGCAGCGTTATGCTCAGTCCGCCGACGACGTTCCGGAGAGCGTCTGGCGGGCACTCGACGCGTTGCAGGCCGCTCCGCCAGCCGCCATCGATCCGAAGTCCGTCCGGAACACGATCATCGGCAACAATCGCAGCGCCATTGACGCCGCTGCCGTGGCGGCTGCGGCGCTGGGCTGCGAAGTGCGGATTCTCGCCACCGATGAAGCGGGCTTTGCGTCCGACGCGGGTCGGAGGCTGGCGATTGCGGTTCGTGAAATTCAGCGCGAAATTGCCGGGACCGGCCGGCGCATCTGCGGTCTGTCCGGCGGAGAACCGGTCGTGGCACTGACTCCCACCGAACTGCCCCGCTCGGGAGGGCGGAATCAGGAGCTTGTCCTGGCCGCGTGGGAGCAACTGGCTGCCGAAGGTTGCCGTGGTCTGGCCCTGTTGTCGGGGGGGACCGATGGCGAAGACGGTCCGACCGACGCGGCCGGGGCGCTTCTGGACGAAGAAATCGCGGCCCGCATCACGGCGCTCGGGCTCGACGCCGGAGCGTTCCTGGCAATCAACAATTCCTACGAATTCTTCGCGCGCGTCGACGGCCTGCTCAAGACGGGACCGACGCATACCAACGTGATGGACCTTCGCGTGGCAGTCATCGTCGACCCCGTCGCGCCTTCGGCTACATCGTCTTGAGTGCAGGACCGGCCGAGGCGATTTCCACCTCCGGTCGCTGCGAAAGGTCGATCAGCTCAGACTGCTGGCCGCTTTCGGTCCGCGTCACGACCTGGATCACGGGGCGAGTGTAGTTTTCGCGATTGCTGCGGATCACGCGGCCGACGCGGCCATCCTGCAGGCGAACCGTCGAACCGAGCGGAAACAGCGACACGGCATGCAGCAGCGCCCGCGAGGCGCCTGGATCGAAGAGCCCCTTCCGGGTCTCCTGCAGAATCTGCTCGATCGCCCGGTGCGGCGAAATGCCGGGGTCAACCGGTCCGGGAGAGACCATCGAAAGATATGCGTCGGCCACGCCGGCGATTCGGGCCAGCGGATGAATCAACGGCGCCCGCTGCTGCTTCGGGAAACCGCTGCCGTCGAGACGCTCGTGGATCTGCACGGCGACCATTTTGGCCCCCTGCGAGACCTGAGCCTGACTTTCGAGGAGATTCGCCACGAAGAGCGGATGCTTCATGTAATCGAGTTTCTCGGAAAGCGTCATCTCCGCGCGTGGATGGGCGATCGCGCGCGGCAGAGTGAGCAGCCCGGCATCGTGCAGCAGACAGCCGAGACTCAAGTCCAGCAATTCCGGCCGCGAAAGCCCCATGACGGTTCCCATGGCGCTGGCGAGCATCGCCGTCTGCACGCTCTGACGCGTCGGATAGTGATCGTCGACCGGTTGAATGCCTTGTGTCACGTAGAGGTCAATATCTTCCAGGAGCCGATGCAGCCCTTGCACGGAAACTCGCAGGATCTCCCGCGGCTCTACGGTCGAGCCCTGGACCATCCGTTCGAGTGAGCGATCCGTGGCATTCAGCGAGTCGGCAAACGACTCCTGAAACCGCGTGACCGTGGCTCGATCTGGGAGACCGCTGGCTGGATGCATTTCGTGGCAGAACGAGGCTGGCGTCCGCTTCCAGCCGACCGGCATGGCCTCGACAGGTTCCGCGGCTGGCGGGGCGTCGCGGGTGGCGCCGTAATCCGGGCAGATGTTCCGCAGGTCGGATTTGCTGACGAGCACCTGGCTGACGCCGCGCGTCCTCAGCGTTTCGAGCTGCGCTTCGGTCAACTGTTGACCTGCCGCGAGCAGAAACTGCCGCCGGCCGGGCCGTGCATCGAAGATCGGCGAGGTCAGAACGGCGCCCGGCTGCAACCGCGAAACTGCGAGCTGGACGAAGTCCTGCTCCTCCGCTGAACGTGCCGGGCGAGGTGTCGCTGCCGTAACCGCCATGGTGTGCTTACCTTCTGCGCCGATTCCGCGTCCGGCGGATGCCGCCGTCCGGTGAACTGAAGCGGAGAGCGAATCTGTCTCGACGTTTCCCAACGTCATCCGCAAATCTACGTTGCCTTTATCACTCTGCAAATCGGCCGTCTGTAGCCGACGAAGGGTTCCGGAGCGTGTTTGTGGATTGAGGGGATCTCGCCGATGTTCCGGATTGCGCCGATCACGCAGCGTCTGCGACCTGCGACGGCGCCGGTTCGCGATACACCACCCGTACCAGCAGGCCGGCCAGGATCAGGCAGCCCCCCAGAATCGTCGCCCGGTCCACGACTTCGCCCCAGAACAGCCAGACCAGCAGCGGATTGAGCAGCGGCTCCAGCAGTCCGATCAGAACCGCATCCTGCGCGGTCACCTGGCGGATGCCTCGGGCGAACAGAAAGTATGGCAGCGCCATCTGCAGACATCCCAGGGCTGCAATCCAGCCCCACTGGATCGGCATCAGCGAACTTGCCATCCCGGCGGCGCCCGGCAGGAAGAGCAACCCGCTGCAGGCATGGGCCAGAAACACGAGCCCCGCGGCATCCTCCGACCGGAGCCCGCGCAGCGAGAGCACGACCCCCGCGTACGCGACGCCGCTTGCCAGCCCCAGCAGATTTCCCAGAAAGTATTCCCCCCGCCAGCTCTCGGCCACGATGAGGGAGATTCCCAGCAACGCCAGGACCAGTCCCGCAATTCCCGCCCGGTCACTCCGCTCCCGGAGGATCAGCGTGCTGAAGGCGAACACCCAGAACGTGCTGGTACACTGCAGGAAAATCGCCGCCGCCGCCGTGGTCCGGGTCACTGCCGAGACGTACGTCACATTCATTGCGGCGAAGGACAGCAGCAGCGGCGCCAGCCCCCAGCTCCAACGCATCCGTCGCCAGCGGACGAACGGGAGCAGGCAGAACGCCGCGAACAAGACCCGGAAACAGGCCAGCACCGGCCCCCGCTCTTCCAGCGGAATCGCGACGATGGCCGGCGACTTCATTCCCAGCCCGCCGCCGCTCCAGAGGACGACGGCGGCCAGCACAAGCAGCACGCCGGATCGATGGCCGGTCACCTGCGGAGATTGCACGTTCGTTGCGCCTGCGCTGGAAGGAGCGGTCCGTTACGAGGCGTGCGTCAGGGCCACGGCGTCGGCGACGCGGATCACGCCTTCGTAAATCGCGCGGCCGATAATCGCCCCCACGAGCTGCGGCTGCCGCCGACTGATCGCCAGCAACTGCTGCACATCGGCGAGCGTCGTCACGCCTCCGGATGCGATCACCGGGAAACCCCGATCGGCCAGATGTTCCAGGTCCCGCAACGTCCCGGCGTCCAGCCCCTGCATCATGCCGTCGTTTGCAATGTTCGTATAAATCACGGCGGCCAGCGGCAGGCCGCGGAACTGCAGCGCCAGCTCTTCGGCCGGGGTCTGCGAGACGTCCAGCCAGCCTGCGGTCGCGACCATTCCGTTGCGGGCGTCCAGCCCCAGCGCCACCCGTCCCGGATAGCGTTCGACCGCCGCCCGGAACCAGTCGGGCTGCTTGAGCGCCGCGGTGCCGACGATCGCCCGGTCCAGTCCGATCTCCTCGAGAATCAGCTTCAGCGATTCGTCGTCGCGAATGCCGCCGCCGATTTCACACGGAATCGACACGGTCCGCGCGATGGCCCGGAGCGCGTCGACGTTGACCGGTCGGCCGGCCTTGGCGCCGTCCAGATCGACCAGATGCAATCGCGTGGCGCCTTCGTTGGTCCAGCGTTTCGCCATCGCCGCGGGGTCGTCGCCGAAGACGGTTTCCTGGGCGTAGTCCCCCTGCCGCAGCCGCACACAACACCCGCCCCGCAGATCGATCGCCGGCAGAATTTCCATGCTCACAAAACCTCATCTCACAGGGTCCAATTCGCGGACCACGAAGTGCATTCAATGCTTGCTGACCGGACACAGAAGAGGAACCACGAATGGCACGAATCAGCACGAATATCGTGAATGCTGACGTCGTGTCAGCAGCCTTTCGTGGATCGACCGCCACTAGGTCTGTTTCCTGCCGTCAGAGTCCTGGCAGCGCTCCGGGAACCTCATTCATTCGTGTGATTCGTGGTTGTCTCTCGGAAAGTCTTCGCCCTCACAGCCGGGCGAAATTCTCCAGCAGTTTGAGCCCGACTTTCTGGCTCTTTTCCGGATGGAACTGCGTCGCGAACATCCGTCCCCGGGCGACCATCGAGACGAACGGGATTCCATAGTCCGTCCTGGCTGCGATGACCGACTCATCGTCCGGCACCACGTGATAGCTGTGGACAAAGTAGACGGACGCCCCCGCGGGAATTCCCTCCAGCAACGGCTGCCGCCCTACCGGCTCCAGCGAATTCCACCCCATGTGCGGCACTTTCAAATCGGGCAGAGCCGGAAACCGGACGACCTTTCCTGGAATCACTCCGAGCCCGCGCCACTCTCCATCCTCGAAGCTGACGTCGAACAGGAGTTGGAGTCCCAGGCAGATTCCCAGAAACGACTTGTCCGCCTGAATGTGCGCGCGAATCGGCTCGGACAACCCGAGGCGGTCCAGTTCGTGGATCGCATCGCGGAACGCTCCCACGCCCGGCAGCACCAGCTTTTCCGCATCGCGAATCTCGTCGGGCGTGGCAACGATTTCCGCCGCCACTCCCAGACGTTCGAAGGCCTTCTGCACGCTGCGGAGGTTCCCCATTCCGTAGTCGACTATCCGAATCATCGTCTCTCCGATCACTCCACGCCGCCCGTCCGCGGTGGCGTCCGTCATGCTGCAGACACCGGACCGTCGGCACAGGGTTCAGGCCGACAGTCTCCGCCACGACCGGGGCTCCCGGCAAGGGCTGCGGATTGCCGAGTTCAGCGTTTCCAGCGGAATCCCGCGCTTCCCGGTCCGATCCCCTGCCACTGCTGCACATGAGATCGCCCCTGCCCCGCCGCGACACCCGGCCACGCGGCCGGCCGCAGGACCCGGTGACCGGGCGAAACGTCTTTCCCTGCATAGAACGCGAGCTGATCGGCCGAAGTCCACTCCCCCTCCGGTTCCGGGGGATACAGCGGAATCCCGACGAGCCACTTGAGGCCCTGCACCATCCACAAAGAAACCACGAGCAGCCCCACCATGATCAGCGCCAGGATCGGAAACAGCCAGCCGAGCGCAAAGAACCGCTCCGCCGCCGGCCAGAGCCACTGCCACCCGAACAGCAGCGTCACTGCCGCCAGACTCAGATAGGGGCCGTAGGGAATCTCCCGCTCGCGCCTCCAGAGCAACGTCACCGCGACGGCGAGGATCGCAAACAACGGCGCAATGAAGAACACCACGATCGTCGCCTGCCAGCCCAGAAAGCTCCCGATCATGGCCATCAGGATCACGTCGCCGAAGCCCATCGCCTCCTGCCGCAGCACCCAGGCCCCCACCGCCCGGACGATCCACACCACACCGCCGCCGACCACAATCCCCGCCAGACTGGCTGCCAGCCCGTGCCAATGCGGCCACCGGGCAATCCACGCCGGAACCGCCTCGCTGGAAATCCATCCCTGCACGCCCGTCGGCAGCGCCGACTGCAGCAGTCGGGCCATGCTTGGATCGGTGAACCAGACGGGCACCAGCGTCAGGTGCCCGATCGTCACGGCTCCCAGCACGCCGACCAGCATCGCCGGCAGAGTCACGCCGTCCGGAATGATCCGCAGGTCGAAGTCGATGAATGTCGCGACCAGCAGAGCCTCGACCAGCACCGCGTAATAGAAAAACTGGGCGTTCAGCAGCCAGGATTGGGCTCCGAGATTGCCGGCGTAGACCTGCAGCGGACTGTGAGTCCACCACAGACAGCTCTGCTCGGCCGTCGCGCTGTACCCGCCAGGAACGATCGCCGCATACAGCCCTGCCAGCAGCAGACCGTTGAAGGCTTCGATCAGCATGTACCGCATCGAAATGTGATGGCGGCAGAACCGGCAGCGGCCGCCGAGGATCAGCCAGCCGAGGATCGGAATGTTATCGCGGGCCAGAATTCTGCGCCGGCAGAACGGACACGACGACGGGGGGTGATTGAGACCCCGCAACTGGTCCCACAGCCGTTCGTGTTGCGGAATCCGATAGATACACACATTCAGAAAGCTGCCGATCACGGCGCCAAACGTAAAGACGATCAGCAGCATGATCCAGAGCGGCAGACCGGCCAGCGTCATCACGGCCGCACTCCCGCCACATCCGCCGGCAACTGTCGGAGGATCGCCGTGACCGTCTCGTGGAGCGGCCGGTCGCAGGTATCGACGGTGATCGTCGAACACTCCGCGTACAGCGGCGTCCGTACCGCGAGCAACTCCTCGATCTCCTCGACGCCCCCTCTGGCGGTCAGATCGGGGCGTCGCTGCGAGGCGGGGGAGTGGCGCAGGATGCGTTTCGCGATCGTTTCGACGCTGGCTCGCAGCCACACGACGGGGCCGGCCGCCGCGAAATCGGCTCGCGTCTCCGGATTCAGCACCGCCCCCCCCCCGGCGGCCAGCACGAGCCGGTCCCGTTTCAGCAGGTCGACCAGAGTTTCCCGCTCCAGCCGGCGGAACTCCGGCTCACCGTCGGTGGCAAAAATCTCCCGGATCGATCTCCCGGTCCGCTCTTCGAGCTCGACGTCGGCGTCCACCCAGCTCCAGCCCAGTTTCTGAGCCAGTCGCGGCGCCACGGAGCTCTTTCCGCAACCGCGATAACCGATGAGGGTGATGACCATGCCAGCGTCCGGGTGAGTCGACAGCGAAGAGAGGGGATGCTTGAAAACGGCAGTGACGAACTTTCAGTATCGAGCGGCCGAGATCGCCCGCCGGAGCGTCGCTCCCAGCGTTTGCAGGGGAGCGTCGTGCCCGGTAAACAGCTTGAACTGCCCGGCGGCCTGGCGGACGAACATTTCCAGGCCGGAGACGGTCCGGCAGCCGTGCGCCCGCGCCTGCTTGAGCAGCAGCGTGTTTTCCGGGTTATAGATCGTATCGAACACCAGCATGTCGTCCCGCAGCCAGTTTTCCTGAAACGGCGTGTCGTCCATGTTGGGATGCATTCCCACCGGCGTACAGTTCACCAGAATATCGGCAAACTCGACGCCCCGGTTTTCCCACGTCACATGCCGGCAGCCGAGCTCTTCGGCCAGCTTGGCGGTCTTGGAACTTCCCCGGCCGGCGATCTGGAGCACGGCCCCCGCCTTGGACAGCCCCAGTGCGATCGCCCGGGCGACGCCCCCCGAGCCGAGAATCAGCACCCGCTTCCCTTCGAACGTCTCTCCCTCGCGCAGGCCGAGCGTCAGGCAGTCCATTGCCGCCTGATAGTCCGTGTTTTCGGCCTGCCAGGCGTTGCCTGCATCCCGATACAGCGTGTTGGCGGCGCCGATTTCCCGGACCGCCTGAGAGGCTCCGCCGGCATATTTTTCGGCCACGGCTTCCTTGTGCGGAATTGTGACGCTCAAACCCCGGAAATCGAGCCATTCAAACGCATCCAGCACGCCGGAAAGCTGGTCTTTCGCCACGCGGATCGGGACATAGACGCCGTTGAAGCCGATCTCCGCCATCGCGGCGTTGTGCAGCCTGGGGCTCAGGCTGTGCCCGATCGGGTCGCCCAGGACGCCGAAGAGCTGCGTCTCGGAATTGATCCGATCATAGTGGTACAGGTCCCGCATCTCTTCGAACGACAACTGCCCCGGCGCGAGTTCGCGTTCTGCGCTGAAGGTGGCATAGGTGAACGGCGCCCCGTACTTTCCGCACAGGATCCGGCTCATCACACCAAACTCGCCCATGCAGAAGGCGATCGTCGGAACCTTCGAACCCGAGGCGATCTTCAGCAATCGCACACAATCCGCGGGCGAATTCGCCGTCGTTACGATTTTGATGACGTCCGGGTCGCACTCCGTCATCAGATCGTAGAACTCCTCGACATTATCGGGAGTCTCGGAGAAGTTGTGGTAGCTGACGATCCGCTTCGTCTTGCCGTACCGCGGAACTTTTTTCGCGATGTCGTATTCGAGGTCGACGTACTCTGCACCGGAAATGATCGCGGTGCGCAACAGCATCAGCCGCTGCTCTTCCGAGCCGCTCCAGCGGCCCCCGTCGGGAGGCCGGCGGCAGGTCACGACCGTGGGGGTCGGGCGATCCTTCAACAGCCGGCCGACGTCGGGGGCGGTTTTCAGGTAGTCGATCCGCAGCTCGACCAGCTCAGCGCCCCGTTCGGCAAGCGCTTTGTGTTCAGCCAGCACCATGCGGTGACGGGTCCGGGCCAAGCTCACGCAGATCATGGATCGATTTGTCTCACAATTCAGGGCCTGGGCGACGCACCTGCCGTGCGTCTTTACGTTCCCAGCATAACGGTCCCGGCAGACTTCTCGTAGCGTGACACCGCCATGCGAGACCGGTTCCCCTTGCGTCGGTCCGGAATGTGCAACGATTGCACGGATTGACGGGCCGAGTTCTCCAGCAGCTGCCCGCTTCAAGCGTCCGCCGGGTGGCAGGAGCAGGAGCATCTCCGCGATTCCCCGGTATCGATCCCCCTGTTCGCAGGCAGAGCCCGGAAACGAGAGCCGATGAAACCAGTTTCAGGCCCGTCTTCTCCGGCTTTCCGCTCTCCGCTCGAAGCTCTCAGCCCCTTCATCCCAGCCGGCCGAACTGGCGGTCCAGTTCGGCCCGGGAAAGATTCAGCGCCGTCGGCCGGCCGTGCGGACAATGGTGAGCGTCGTCCACGAGGTGCCGCTGCTCCAACAGGCTGTCAATCTCCTCGGGCGTCAACCGCTGCCCCGCCTTCACGGCGGCTTTGCACGACATCATGTGCAGCAGTTCGTCCAGAAGGTCGCGCCGGGTCGGCCCCTGTCCGGCTCCGCTATCGAGCATCTCGGCCAGGTCCCGGACGAGCTGCGTCAGATCGGCTTTGGCGAGCATCACGGGGTAACGGTTGACCAGCAGGGTATCCTTGCCGAACTCCTCGATCCCCAGCCCCAGCCGGGCCAGCAGTTCTCTCTGCTCGATGACGAGGGCCGCCTCACGGGCCGACAGCTCGACGGGCTGCGGCACGAGCAGGTGCTGGGATTCCACTTTTCCAGCCAGCACCCGCGGACGGAAGTATTCGTACATGATCCGTTCGTGGAGGGCGTGCTGATCGATGACCGACATCCCTTCGGCGGTTTCGATCACCAGGTAGCAATCATGAATCTGCAGCGCCCGCGGCGGCCCGAACGGAGCCGGCGCGGCGAGGGGACGTTCCGGTTCGCTCACGGCTGCAGACGGGGACCAGCCCGTCCGCGACGGCGACTCCGCGGCCCGATTTTCCGGCTCTCCCGCGAGTTCTCCCGCGGCAAATCGCCCGTTCTCGACCGCATCGCCGGCTGTCGTCGTCTGAACTGGCCATGTCGATCGCCCGTAGTTCGACAGCATGGGCGCCGCCGCGGGCTCTTCGTCGACGAGCTGCGGCGGCGCATCGGGCGTCCATTCCTTCAGTCGCGTCTGCGCCCACTCGACGAACTCCCGCTGGACCGCCTGCTGCTCGGCTGGATCGACGGTCCGCGGCGCTGTGAACGACAGTCCGCCCGTGGTCCCGCTCCCCGCTCCTGAATCCGTCGGCACCTTGAGCTGGCTCTGCAGATCGAGGCTCAAGAACTTGCTGCGGATCATCGACAGGAGCTGCCGGAAGAGCTGCTGCGCATCCTGGAACCGAACCTCGATCTTCGTCGGGTGAACGTTGACGTCCACCGTTTCCGGCGGGATCTCGATGAACAGGAACGCGATCGGCTGCCGGCCGACCATCAGCAGGCCGCGATAGGCTTCGGTCAGCGCGTGCTGCAGCGTCCGGTCCTGAATCCACCGCCCGTTGAGAAACAGATACTGCTGTTTCCGCGTCGCCTTCGACAGCGCCGGATGCCCCACGTAGCCCCACATCCGGACGCCGTTGTGTTCCGATTCGACTTCAATGAGCTGCTCGGCGATATCCGCCCCGAAAAACAGTTCCAGCCGCTCGATCACCCGCTGCGTCGACGAGAGTTCGTAGACCACCTTGTCGTTGTGCCGCAGCACCATGTGCAGCCGCGGATTCGCCAGCGCAATCCGGGTGAACTGCTCCGAAATGTGCCCGAATTCCGTCGACGGCGACTTGAGAAACTTCCGGCGGACAGGCGTGTTCTCAAATAGATTCCGAATCTCGATCTGCGTTCCCAGCGGACAGCCGGCGGGGGTCGGGGGCGTGATCGCCCCGAGGTCGACTTTCAGTTCCATCCCGTGCTCGGCGTCCGCCTGCCGCGAACGAATCCGCAACCGGCTGACTTCCGCAATCGAGGCCATCGCCTCGCCCCGGAAGCCCATCGTCTGCACGGAGAACAGCTCGTCGGCGCTGCGGATTTTGCTCGTCGCGTGGCTCGTCACCGCCAGCAGCAGGTCGTCCGGATGGATTCCTTCGCCGTCGTCGACGATCCGGATCACTTCCGCTCCGCCCGCGACGATGTCGACTTCAATCCGCGTGGCCAGCGCGTCGAGACTGTTCTCGACCAGTTCCTTCACCACGCTGGCGGGCCGCTCGATCACTTCGCCCGCGGCGATCTTGTTGATCACGCTGGCGGATAGCTGCTGAATGCGGGACATAAGGCGACGCTCATCCTGATTTCGCCGGGGCAATGCGCAACCGGTCCGGAATCGGGCTGCGTGGTCTCGGGCAGTCTGTTGTGATACCGCCCCCCGCCCCGCCGGTCAATTCGCGCCGTCCGCGGATGGGGCGCACTTCGGCGGGGGTAACGCTTCCTGCAGCTCCTGAGCGGCGGCGATCATCGGGCCGGGAACGGTTTCGCCGGGCTGCTGATCGAACCTGTCGGGCGGCCCGGCGAGCGCATCCGCCAGTTCTTCCTTCAGTTCCTGGCGCTGGCGGGCGATGGCGGCGTCGAATTTCTGCAGCACGTCGAGCGCCCGGTCCCGGGACGTCACCAGGCCGATGATCAGGTATTGAACGAGCGCCATGCCATAGAAGACCCAGCCGAGTTCGCCGTCAAAAATGGTCGCCAGGATCACAAACATCGGCGACGACCGGTTCAGGTGCTGGCAGAGCAGCCCCTTGATCAATCGGGGAATATAGGCAATCAGCGAGGCGAAGAATCGCCCCTTCTGGAATTCGGGTTTCGGGGGGCCGGGATGAATGACCGAAAAGAGGGCCTGATCGGGCATCCCCTCGATGACGCCCATCGCCAGCAGAATCCGGCCGGCCATGAACAGCCAGTCCCGCCGTTCGAGCGTCTCGGCACTGACCCAACTGAAAACGAAGGATTCCATATTCTTCGTGGCCAGGAGCAACAGAATTGCTCCGCGGAACCACATCTCCAGATCCTTCTCCAGCTCCCGGTCGATCTCCTTGACCCGCACGACCTTGTGCATCACCAGGCGGAAAAACGGGACCGCAATCAGCCCGAGCGTGAGCCGGGTGATGGGCTTCAGGATCGGCTGCAACAGCCAGCGCGGCATCAGTAGATTCAGCAGATCCCCCACCGGCGCACTCTCCCTTTCGTCTCCGTCTTATCGGTCCCTCTTCCCCCGGTCAACCACCCGGTCCACATCCCCTGACCGGGAAACGCTTGCGGCGCGGCGGCGGATTCCCGGGTTGCCACCACCAATCACGCGATTTGACACGAAACATGAATCCCGAAAAGACGTTGCGGACGCCGGAGGGCGTTACGCAGTTGGCGGCGTTTCAAACATGTCCTCCGCAATTCGTGCCGATTCGTGCCATTCGTGGTTTCTTTCAACTCCATCGAAGTGAAAGTGCGCAGTCTGCGAAGACTCAAGATCCTGGCGCGATTCTGCCGATAACTCCGAAGACGTTAACTTTTCCGCCGGCGAAGGGAGTCCCATCGTGCGCAGGGTCTGGGCCGCAGCTTCGGCCGCCCTCCTCTTCCTGGCGGGCTGCGCGATGGTCGAAGTCGGGGTCACCAACCCTGTCGCCGGCCTCACGACCGTTGCCGTTGCGCCGTTCTTCAACCTCAGCGCGGAACGCGCCGTGGACGGCCGCCGGTTCGCCCTCGCCTATTACTCCGAACTTCAGAAAGTTCCCGGCTTTCAGGTCGTGCCGGTCGGCGTCGTCGAGCAGGTGATCTTCGACGAGCAGCTCGAAATGAACAATCCGGACGACGTGCTGCGATTGGCCGATCTGCTGGGCGTCGACGCCGTCGTGGTCGGGGCCGTCACCGACTATTCCCCCTACTATCCCCCCCGCATCGGGCTGCAGGTCTCGTGGTACTCCCCCGACGAATGGGAGTTCGTTCCGGGGATCCCGACCGACGAATTCGCCCTCTCCGCGTTCAAACCCCGCGTGCTCAAGACGCAGTACCGGCACGCCAAGGTCGTGGAAAAGAAGCGCCTCCGCCGGGAAATGTACGAAATGCAGTACAATCCGGACCTACTGCAGCAGGGAGGCTGCCCCCCCGGATCGCCGTGCGCTCCCGGTTCGACCGCCCCGATCGAGCCCTTTGTTCCCCCTCCCGCGCCCCCGTCCACGGTGCGCGGCCAGTCGCCGCAGTTGCCCCCCGACCGGATTCCGGAGTCGGCCCCGGTCGTCATCGTCTCGACCGACCCGTTCGATCCGCGTCGGCCGCTGATGTCCTACACGCGAATGTTCGACGGCTCCGACGCCAAATTGACCGCCAATCTGCGGGACTATGTCGAATTGAGCGGCGATTTACGGAGCGGCGGGTGGGAGGGTTATCTGTATCGCAGCGAAGATTTCATCCGCTACACCGCCCACGCCATGATCGTCGAAATGCTGCAGCTCCACGGCGGCGAAGCGAAACGGCGGGTCGTCTTCAAGCTCCGCAAGTACAAATAGCGCGGAAGCGAACAGGGAATAGCGAGCAGCGAATTGCCAGAGGAAATTGCGCAGCCATCTCCTCGTTCGGGCGACTCGCGACGCCCTGTTCGCGATTCCCTCTCCCCGAAATCTAAGCGGTGTCACAGCAGGTCGCCATGGCCGGACGGACGTTGTGCAATCTTCCCCGCGACCTTCTTCAAAAATCTGTCCGGATGGCGCAATCGGGGCGGACTCTCCCGGCCGATAAGACCAGAGATCCTGTCGCCGCTCCTGCAAGGCAGACCAACATGCCGCGTGCCATGAACGTCCTCGCTCTGGTGAAAAACGAGGAACGCTATGTGTTCCTGTACGATGACACCAGCATCGATCAACTGCTGCAGACCCTGGGGCAATACGCCTCCGATCCGGACCTGTCGTTCAGTTGGTACGACGCCGCGGTCCTGAGCCAGCGCGTCCGCAAATTCGCCGCGGACGCCGGTCTGGCGCCGATGCCCCCCGCACTGAAGCAGCCGGCGCCGCGCTGGGACGAAGAA
This sequence comes from Planctellipticum variicoloris, assembly GCF_030622045.1. Classification (NCBI taxonomy): domain Bacteria; kingdom Pseudomonadati; phylum Planctomycetota; class Planctomycetia; order Planctomycetales; family Planctomycetaceae; genus Planctellipticum; species Planctellipticum variicoloris. The sequence continues at coordinate 3,914,161 of NZ_CP130886.1, forward strand.
CCGGAAGCCTGGCGCGACAGCGACGCCGCCTGACCCCGCAAGCTCTGCGGTCTGTGCCTCGTGCGCTGCTGACTCTGCCAGTCTCTTCCCGATTCGTTCCCGAAGCCGCAACCCCGTCAGACATCTTCCGGCTGCTCCGGCGTACGATCGTGTTGTGCTGCACACACATGGAACCGTTTCGTGGGTGGCTGGGGTCGGCCGCTTTGGGCCGCCCCCAGCGATGTGGCAAAAATCTGGGGGCTCGAAGACTCGACCCCAGCCACCCAATTCCCGTCGGATATGATTGCTGATCTTCGTGGCACCTCACAAACAAGCTGGCCGAGTCGACTCATGTATGACCAGATCGACGGCTTCCTGCGGTATCTCAAGATCGAGCGCAACTCGTCGGAGCTGACGCTCAAGTCGTACTCCGAAGACTTCGGCAGCCTGTTCGACTACCTGCGGGACCGCGTCGGCAGCACTCCGTCCGTCGCCGAGCTGGATATCACCCTGCTCCGCGGTTACGTCGCCTACCTCCACGAATGCGACTACGCGAAAACGACGATCGCCCGCCGGCTGGCCTGCCTGCGGAGCTTCTTCCGCTACTGCCAGCGGGAAGGGATCATCACCACCAACCCGGCGAAGGCTCTCCGGACTCCCCGCACCGGTCGGAAGCTGCCGCACTTCCTGACCATCGAAGAGACCGCGCGGCTGCTGGAAACGCCCCCGGCGAACGAACCCGAGGGACTCAGGGACCGGGCGATCCTCGAAACGATGTACTCCGCCGGCCTCCGCGTCGCCGAGCTGGTCGGACTGAACGTCGAGAGCTGGGACCGCGACACGAACATCCTCCGCGTCTTCGGCAAGGGGAAAAAGGAGCGGATCGCCCCCATTGGCAGCTACGCCGTCCAATCGCTCGACCGCTGGCTGGAAGTCCGCCAGCCCGCCCCCGACGCCGGGGATGACGACCGATCGGCGCTGTTCCTCAACCGCTTCGGCGGGCGGCTGACCACGCGCAGCATCGGGCGGATGCTGGAAAAGCACATTCTGATCGCGGGGCTCAGTTCGAAGACGTCGCCCCACACGCTCCGGCACACGTTCGCGACGCACATGCTCGACGGCGGCGCCGACCTGCGGGCCGTGCAGGAACTGCTCGGCCACAAGAGCCTGACGACAACCCAGATTTACACCCACGTCAGCACCCGCCGGATGCGCGAAACCTACGAGCAGGCCCACCCGCACGCGGCGGGCAACGCGGCCAAGAAGAAGTCCGCCAAAGCTTCGTAGAGTGCGTCTCGACGCGCCACTTCGGTTGGAACGGGCCGGTGCGTCACGACGCACCCTGCCAACCCGGCATCGCCGCCCCGCTCGCTCCCCGCACTCCCGTCCGTTATCCTGCCCGAGTCCCGCCTTTCTACGGGACAACTCAAAGCATTCCCGAGCCCCCCGACGAGGACGTCCCGCGTGACTGACACGGACTCTCCCCCCGCTCCGGCTCCCGAACCCGCTCCACATCCTGCGAAGCCCCACAAGGTTTCTCATCACACGTTGACGGTCATTGGCCTCGTGACCGGCGTGGTCCTCGGTCTGATCCTGAACTACTTCGCCACCGACCCCGCCAAAGGGGAGCTCCTGCCCCAGGCGGCCGCCGTCGTCGCCATCGCCAAAACGATCGGCAGCCTGTTTCTCCGCCTGATGTTCATGGTGGTCCTCCCCCTCGTCTTCTCCGCCCTGGCGCTCGCGGTGGTCGAGATCGGCGACCTGCGGTCTCTGGGGAGGATGGGGCTGTGGACGCTGCTGTTTACCGCCATCCTCTCCGGCAGCGCCGTCCTCATCGGCGTCGGGCTGGTGAACGGTTTCCAGCCGGGGAAAACGCTCTCCGAAGCGCAGCGCGACCGCCTGACGGAGCGCTTCGCCGACGACGCCCGGAAAGGGGTCGCCAAGGCCGAGCAGGCCAAGCCGTTCGGCACGGTGCTGGTCGACCTGCTCCCCGAAAACCCGCTGCAGGAAATGGTCGGCGCCATCGACGGATCCTCGAAGGGGAACGGCATGCTCGCGGTGATGGTCTTCTCGCTGATCTGCGGCGTGGCCATCACCAGCCAGCCGGAGAAGTGCGCCGGCTTCGTAAGCTGGCTGGAAGGGCTGCACGCGATTTCGATGGCGGTCATTCAGTTCGCCATCGGCCTCGCGCCGCTGGGCGCCGGGTGCCTGGTCTTCGCCCTCGCCGCCCAGCTCGGCTTCGACATGATCCGGACGCTGGTCTGGTTTGTGCTGACGACGGTCTTCGGACTGGCGCTGCAGCTCTTCGTCGTCTATTCGATCGTCCTGTACGTCTTTGCCCGCATGTCGCCGGCCCACTTCTTCAACGCGGTGCTGGACGCCATTCTGGTCGCCTTCGGCACATCGTCATCGAGCGCCACGCTCCCCACCGCCCTGCGGGTGGCCGAGAACGAGCTCAAGATTCCTTCCCGGATCAGCAGCTTCGTCCTGACGGTCGGGGCGACCGGCAACCAGAACGGCACCGCGCTGTTCGAAGGGGTGGTGATCCTGTTCCTGGCCCAGGTGATGGGGGTCGAACTGACTGGAATTCAGCAGTTCCAGGTCGTCCTGATGGCGATCCTCGCCGGCGTCGGCACCGCGGGGGTCCCCGGCGGTTCGATTCCGCTGATCGTGGTGGTGATGCAGAGCGTCGGCATCCCCGGCGCCTCGATCGGCATTATTCTGGGGGTCGACCGCCTGCTCGACATGTGCCGGACGGTGGTCAACGTGGTCGGGGATCTGGTGGTGACGAGTTGCGTGGCGAGGGCGGAAGGGAATAGCGAATAGGGAATAGCGAATAGCTAGAGAAGAGGGCTGATCGCTTATCGCGTATCGCTGATCGCCGGAGAGAGGCCGTCGCGAGGTCCATTCCTCTCTGGACTCTCTCCTCCGTCCTTTCGACATTCCGCCTTCGACATTCCTTCTCTTCCGATCTCCGCGTCCTCCGTGCCTCCGCGGTGAAGATTCTTCTGTCTTCTCTGCGGCCCCTGCGTTCCCCTTTGCGTCTTGGCGTGAGATCTTCTCTTCTCCCCCGTCCACTTTTCGTAAGTCGAGGCGTCCGTTAGAGTACGGGGGCTGAAGACACGCCCATCGAAGACTCTGGGCGTGCCACCCGAATCTCCTGGCGGTAAACCGAGAAATGATTATCAGTTGGGACTGGCTCAAGCAGTATGTCGACCTGGATCTGCCGTTGGAGGACGTCACCACCCGGCTCACCATGTCGGGATTGAATCTCGAAACCACCGAGCCCGCCGGCAGCGATTTTGCCATCGACCTCGAAGTCACCAGCAACCGCCCCGACTGCCTGGGCCACCTGGGGATCGCCCGCGAAGTCGCAGTGCTGTTCGGGAAGACGCTGAAAGTCCCCGCCGCCGCTCCTAAGACCGTCGCGGAAACCGCGGCGTCGGCGACGTCCGTCGCCATCGAGTGCCCGGATCTCTGCCCGCAGTACCACGCCCGCGTGCTCCGCGGAGTGAAGGTCGGCCCCAGCCCCGCCTGGCTCCGACAGCGGCTGGAGACCGTGGGCATCGCCAGCGTGAATAATGTGGTCGACGTCACGAACTACGTGATGCTCGAATGCGGACAGCCGCTGCATGCGTTCGATTTTGACCGGCTCGACGGGAAGAAGATCGTCGTCCGCCGGGCGCAGGCTGGCGAGAAGCTGCAGGCGATCGATCATAAGGAATACGCGCTCACTCCCGAAATGTGCGTCATTGCCGACGGCAAGCGTCCGGTGGCCATCGCCGGCGTGATGGGGGGAGCGACGACCGAAATCGAGTCCAGCACGAAGAACGTGCTGATCGAAGCGGCTGCCTTTGCGCCGCTGACGGTCCGGAACACGGCCCGCAAGCTGAACCTGCACAGCCCGTCGTCGTACCGCTTCGAGCGGGCTCTCGACCCGGCCGGCCCCGACTGGGCCAGCCGTCGGTGCTGCGAACTGATCCTCGAAATTGCGGGGGGCGAGCTCCTGGCGGGCAGCGTTGCGGTCGGCCAGACGGTCGTCGCGGAACGCCCGCCGATCGCGCTCCGGTTCGCCCAATTCCGGCGGATTCTGGGGATCGAGATTCCCATCTCGGAAGCAGCGAGCATTCTGGAAAGCCTGGGCTGCCGACAGGTCGGTCCCGTGGGGGCCGACACCGCAGAGTTCGCTCCGCCGACCTTCCGGCGGGATCTATCGCGAGAGATCGATCTCATTGAAGAGGTCGCCCGGATTCACGGCTACGAGCAGATTCCCGACGACGTGCTCGTACCGCTCTGTTCCAGCGCCAAGACGCGGCGGGATCGCGTGACGGATCGCGTCCGCGATACGCTGACCGCCGCCGGGTTCTTCGAAGCGGTGACGCTGTCGTTCGTCGCCGCCGAGCAGCGGGCGCTGTTCACGCCGCATGGCGACCGGCCGGCGCTGGAAGTCGTCCACTCCTCCCGCCGGCACGAAAACCTGCTGCGGCAGTCGCTGGTGCCGAGCCTGCTGGCTTCGCGTCGCGAGAACGAACGCCACGGCGTATTCCACGCTCAACTGTTCGAAGTGGCCAAGGTGTACCTGGCAGCCGATTCGTCGAAGCCCGAGACGCAGAACGAACCGTGGACGATCAGCCTCGTCGGCGGGCAGTCGTATCAGGAACTGAAGGGGGTGGTCGAGCTGCTTGCCCGGCGGGTCGCACCCCACGCAGCCGTCCGCGTCCGTCCCTCGGACGTTGGCCAGTTCGTCCCCGGCCGGGGGGCGGAGGTGCTCCTGGACGGCGAACTGTGGGGCTGGCTGGGGGAACTCGACCGCTCGGCGGTGTCAGCGCTCGATCTGCGGGACAGCGTCTGTGTCGCCGAATTGAATCTGCATGTGCTCGAAGCCCGGGCCGACCTGGTTCCGAAGGCTCAGCCGCTGCCGCAGTTCCAGGCGGTCACGCGGGATCTCAATTTCGTCCTCGACGAAACGGTCCATTGGAGCGACCTGGAGCAGGTGGTCCGGTCGGCGGCGGGGCCGCTGCTGGAGACGGTCGCCTTCGGCGGCCAGTACCGCGGGAAGCAGATCCCGGAGCAGAAAAAATCGTACGTGGTGACGCTCGGCTACCGTTCGCACGAACGAACGCTGACGGGCGACGAAGTCGACGCGGCTCAGCAGGCGGTGATTGCGGCGTGCGGGCAGAAGTTAGCGGCGACGTTGAGGGCGTAAAGTCGGGTATCGGGCCTCGGGATTCGGGTATCGCAGACCGCCGAAGGCGGGTTGTGCCGACTTCGAGTTGGGTTGGATGTGGACGCCACGTACGGCGGCGATTGACTCGTGCCGAGGCTCTGCCGGGGCGCGCCTCTTCCGCGAGCCTCCGCGTCGCTCCTTTCCCCTCGTTCGAATTTTTTCTCCGTGTTCTCAGTGCCTTCCGTGGTTCCAGCTCTTCTCCGACATTCGCGTCCATTCGTGCGATTCGTGGTCAAACTGCCTTTCTCTCCGCCGGGTTGAAAACTTTCCGATTTGGCGCGCCTGATCCCCTGATTTCGCGGCACTATACTGATGAACGAATTCCCCGTCTCATCGGTCGTCGCTCATGTCGCTCGTCGAACTCCCCTGCCCTGCTGACGTTCCGCAGTCGGATGCCGAGCTGCTCCGCCGCATTGATGGCGCTCGCGCCAAAGGGGCGTCTGAGAGAGACTTGTGGTACGACCACGATCCCTCATTTCCGAGGGAAGACCGGCAGCCTTGGGGGACATGATTCGTTTGCCGTCGCGTTCCAACATTCGCAATAAAAGTCCACTCGCGACAGAAAGATCGACACGCGCCGGCCGTGGCGGGACCTTCATCGCCCCCGTCACTCGTTCTGCTCGCCCGCTGTCCGGAGCACGACCGACACCGAATTTTCGGTCCGGCGGCTGGCAGGAAGCCACGTGTTCCAACCCAGACGAGCGCCGAAACCGGTCCGATCGCCGCAGCGGAGCGGGGGGATTTCAGCGGTGCGAAGCTGAAGTTCCAGGTCGAAGTCGAGGTGCTGCCCCGCATAGAACCGGGTGAGCTGCGTCAGCGGTTCGTGGGCTTCGCCGATCGGCAGCAGGCTGCAGAATTGCGCGTAGTCGAGCGGACCGATCCGCAGGCGAAATTTCCCCTGGACCTCCCAGACCTTCTGGCCAGCGACGGTTTCCTGGCCCAACCGCGTGTTTCCGCCGCGTGACAGCCGGGTTCGGTCGGCAGATTCCAGATGCAGCCAGCGACCGACGAGCGACTGCACGCGGACCGGCCAGCCGAAGTGATCGTTGAGCATCAATTCGAGGCTGATCGCCGGCCGATGCCGCTGGCTGAGGAGCCCCGCATAGAACCGCCAGGTCTGGTCGGGGATGCTGGTTCGCGGTTCGAGGCGGTCGCGCTCCGACATGACGTATCGCGAAGCGGGATTGCCCAGCCCGGTCAGGCAGAGCAGGATCTGGCCGACGGGATCGAGCTGCGGTCGTTCATTCAGCACGAAGGCGCGGAACGCTTCCCCTCCCGCCACTCTGGCAGTCTGTTCGCGCAGCAGTGCGTGCTCCGACGCAATCCAGAAGTGATACTTTTCCCACGCCCGATAGAAAAGCGACAGCAGCCGGTGATTGAAAAGGTCCAGGAAGTCCAGCAGCGCCCGATCCTTCCGGGCGAGACGTTCGAGAACGATTTCGGTGTAGTGCTGCGGGAGTGCGCTGAGTGGCGTGGCGAGACCGAAGAAGTTCACCGACATCTTCGGCGGTCGATTCGGATCGCTGTGGCGAGAGATATCGTCGATCTGACTGGCCGGAAACTCGATTGACGCGTGCGCGCCGAAACGAACGACTTCCTCCTGCGGAACCGAGTCGTGGCCGACCGGCTCGCGGTCGGATTCGCAGAGCGTCAGCAGCCGGACGGCCTGGAAGAAGTTGAACCGGTGGCCTTCGGACAGGAGCTGGCCGATGACGCCGGAATCCGGTAGCAATTCGGGAGCGGGCATGGCGCCTGTCGCGGGTCAGAGGATCGTCTGGTCGCCGACGCGGTACGGCCAGACTTTGAAGGGTTCGGCGGCGTTCCGCATGCGGGTGGAGAGCCGGGTAAACGAGTTCATGGAGGCGTAAAGTCCGACAAATTTGTCGAGCACGCTGGCCATCAGAAAGGCGCCGACTCCGGAGTACTTGTCCGGATCGAAGACGACTTCCAGTTCGATGCCGCGGCAGAACCCGACCGCAGGCCCGCCGGTGATCCGGGCGGTCTTGCGTCGGCTGGCGATGCTGGTAATTCCTTCGATCTGCTGAGCGGTCGCGCGGGTGTTGTTGTAATCGTAGAGCTTAAGAATCTCGCGCAGGGAGTCCGCTCCCTCGGCGCCGTCGGAGATCGACAGATGGTTGAGCGCCAGATGAGAAATCAGCCGCCAGTGCAGTTCTCCCTGCGGAAGCCGACACGGAAGAGTGGGAGGGATGAGCGGCTCGATCCGTTTGAGGGGCGCCTGGCCTTCCAGTTGGAACCCCCAGCTTTCGCCTCCCGACGTCCGCAGCTCGCCCGGCAGGTCCCGGTTGCTGCAGGTCGTCGAAATGCTGAGGACTTCCGCGGCGGGCCGCGACGGATTGAAATTCAGGTCGACAAACGACAGCCAGACCTCGGTGCCGCGATCGTTTTTGATCGTGGAGGGATCGCGTCGGGAGTGCCAGTACGTGGGGTTGAAGTCATTCCTGCGGCCGTGCCGGCAGGCGAAAAAGGGCTGATACTCGGTCACGGCGCCGGTGTCGAGATTGGTGCTGGTGACCGCGTCGATCGAGTGGATCTCGAACGAATTGCGATGGCGAATGTCGGGAACGACGTGGTACTCGGTCTTCGTGTGGCTGAGACGGATCGGTTCGGCCTGATGGCTGAAGAGATTGACGATCGGCGTGCAGCCGAGCCGGAACAGGTCGCGATCGACGCGGGCTTCCAGGGAGCGATCGGCCTTGTCGAGGAGGATGCAGACATCGATTTTCCGCGAGTTCGAGCGGGAAACGACAGAGCGCAGGCCGGTCAGATCGGCGAATAGAAACTTCTGAGGGAATGAGAAGTACTCGGTCAGAAGACGGTATCCGGGAAACGAACGGGCGTCACAGGGAAGCAGCCCTTCATCGCGGCCGAACCCGACTTCACGAATCGAATCGGCGGGAAGCAACTGGCGGGCTGGACCGCCCGACTCCTGGACGAACACGCCGACGCAATGGTTGAAAATCAGCTCGTAGAGCTGATGGGTGGTCTTGTCGTCGCCGCGAAGGAACACTCGCAGGTCGTCGAGCGTCAGGGCGGACCAGTTGACGTTGGGAGCGATCGTCAATTCGAGGCGCAGCATCGCCTCGACCTGATTGAGGCCCGGCGGGAGTTTGACACCCGCGCCGAAGGGGGCGGTCTGGTAGGTCGTCGCCACATCGATCGGCCAGAGCGTCACCGGGCAGGCGGTCCGAAACCGGCAGGGGACGCCCCCCACGTCGCGGGAGCTGAGACGTCCGCCGCGTGGCACGGTGAAACCATCGGTGAGCTGCCCCTGGCTGGGATCGAGCTGGAACTGAACGATCGAAAGCGACGGCACCGGGGCCAGATAATGGGGATAGAGGAGCCCGAGCAGCGACGTGGTGAGCTCTGGAAACTCATCGTCCAGCTTGAGCCGGACGCGGGCCGTCAGAAAGGCGAACGACTCGATCAGTCGCTCGACGTGGGGATCGGCGGACTCGCGAGTATCGGGGCTGAGCGAGAGCCGGTCGGCGATTTTCGGGCGGTCGCGGGCAAACTCGGCCGCCATCCGCCGGATGAAAAACAGCTCCTGCTCGTAGAAATCTTCGAGACGTTCGCGCATCGTTACACAGGCTCAACTTGGCAGGTTCCGGTGGTCGCCTCCACAGTCGTATCGAACGTCACGAGCTCGACCACGGGGTCGACGCAGAGCACCGCCTGGATGGTCAAGCGGATGTTGCGGTCGATCTGCTGTTCCGGATCGCGGATGACGACCTGCACGTTGGCCAGTCGCGGTTCGAAACTGCGGACGGCCCGTTCCACGGTGGCGCGAATCCGCTCGCGCGATTCGAGTCCTCCCCCGACGATGCCCGTGAAATCCGGGAGACCGTACGACAGCGTCGAGACGGCCAGTTCTCCCGGCTGGGCCAGAAGGTCGAAGCGACCATGTCGCGTATTCAGCAGGTATTCGAGGTCTCGGCGAACATGCTCGCGCAGTTCCTCAATCCGATAACTTCCGCGCCAGAGAGGCTCAGTGGACTGATCGGGCTCGGCATCGATCAGGCGATCAAGGAGCGACGGGAGCAGCGGCTGCTGAGACCTGGCGGAAGTCATCGAATCGTTCGATCCGCAAGCAGAATGACGGGATTTCCCGTTCACATTAGCGGCAATGCGGACGCTCGGGAAGCCCCGGCTGGGGGGAAAACAGACGCCGCGACGACGCGGCTCGGTCGATTTCTGGCGACGCCGCAACGTGCTCGACGGCTGTCGCGGAACGGTTCCATGCTCATCAGGCCGGCGTCAGGCGTACCAGCACTGACCGATCATCGTCGAGAACTTTCCGGTTTTCAGGGAGACCTGGTATTTGAAGTGGCTGAACAGGAAGTTGGTGAAGTGTTTGAAACCCGCCGGGGGGAACGGGTCGAAAATCTTGACCTGAAATTCGTCCTCGTTCGCGGAGTCGGTGGAACCGATGACGCCATAGACCAGCCGGACGTGATAGCCCTTGTGGACCGGTTGACCGTTGACGAATTGAACGATCGCCGAAAGCAGGATGATCGGTGCGTGCGTCTGGATGAATGTCGCCACGTCGGCGCGGGAGCTCGTGTCGAAGGTTCGGGTCTTGAACTTGAGCTGAGCGCTATACAGATCGACGAGCTCCGTCGGAGTCAGATCGCGTCCGGGATTGTCGATGTCCGCGGGATTGGGGGCGTTGAAGGCCGCGAGGTAGTTCCCGGTCAGAAAGCTGGTCTCGTCGACTCGCTTCTTGGCCTGCGCCGACTTCACCCCTGCGGCGCAGGCCGCCCAGCAGGTCAGTCCGCTGGTCTGCGGGTAGAACAGCTTCGCGGCATTGGGAACTTCGTACGTGACGATCATTGGCGGCCCTGGTTTTCATGAACGCTGGCGGAATTGAAGCGGGAAACTGGTGACTGACTCGAATCGGACAGATGTCACGCCGGCGCATTCTTCGGAACCGGCGACCTTCACGCCCCGATCCGGCGAACGACCCAGCCGTTCGGGGCTCCGGCGCTCGTGGACGAGTAGTCGTGTCGCGTTCCCCCCAGGTCCCACGACATGGGCACCGGCGCTCCGATGTAATTGAACGATGCGCCGGCCTGAAACTGCGTGATGTGAACGTTGCCGTCCCAGGGATCGCAGACGCTGGCATACATGCCGAACGGCGTGTTGTTGACGACGTCGACAACGACGAAGTGAGCTCCCCCCGCATTCCAGCCCACGAGCACGATGATCGGAATCCGCTGTCGCAACTGATTGGCCACGTACGCGGCAGGAGCCGCAACGCCGGCCAGCAGGCTCTGTCCGGGCGTATCGATGCCGACCGAATCGATAATCGCCTGCGACACGTTCGTGGCCCCGATGAACGCGGCCTCCCACGTTCCGACCCGGAGTCGGTTCAGAACCGATGCCAGATGCGTCGCGTACGAATACGCGCTGCCGTCGTAGGCGGCGCCGCTGACGGCCCCGTAAACGTCGTAGATCTCCGTTTCCTTGTGCAGGGCCGCGGCGCCGGGAACGAGCTTGTTGATCTTGAACACTGTCATCATGACGCACGCGATGCCGCAGGAGTTCTCGGCCTCCTGAGCGTAGACCAGATGAATGTCGCCGAATCGGGTGAAGCGTGAAAACCAGGCCATGAGACACCTCCGGAACAAAAGCGGTCGAACCCGCAATCCGTAAGAAACGTCCAACGTCCGGCGAGAGGGGAGCGGCATCGTCCCCCCGCCAGCCCGCGAACTCACACGCCGTTGTACCCGGGGTAAGTTCGGCCCGAATACTTCGGGTGCGCATCAATCTTCTTGTAAAGTTCCTGGCGCTCCGCCTCGGTAACAGGCGTGCCCGCAATTTTCTTCAGGCCGATGTCCCAGGCGTCGCTGAGAATCGGGTTCAGCCTGGTGTCCGTGGAGGTCGGCTTCGTCCGTTCCCCTTCGTGGTAGTAATAGATGCTCGCCCCCACGTAAGCCGCCGCCTCCGACTCGAGCGTATTGACCAGCGAACTTCGGATGTCCATCGCCGCGTGAATCGCCTCATGAACGATCAATGCGCGTCGCGCCCGGCCGGCGGTGTTAAACGCCAGGAAGAGCGTGTTTTCTTTCCCCGCTGCGCGCGGTTCGTACATCGCCCATTCGCCGAGCGACGGTTCGTAGCGGACGTGGATCGCGTCGTGCACGACATAGTCGGCCACTTTTCCCATCTCCCCGACAGTGATCGATGTCGGCCCCAGCACGAAGTACGTCTTGCGCGCCGCCCCGGACATCAGCGTCCGGACGACCAGACCGCGGGCGAGGTCGTCGTTGAGCGACATGGGGCGCCAGTCGGGATGCGGAATATAGACATAGCACTTCGCCGGAGGATCTCCCGGTTTCCGGCCGAAGCTGTAGTTCTTTCCGTCTTTCGTCAACGTGCAGCCGACGTAGTTCTTGAGGTACCAGTTCACCTCGGCCGGGTCGCGCGTCCCGAAGTTGTAGACGATCAGATCCCACGGATCGGTCCGTCCATATTCGGCCGCCAGAGTCCACCAGTTGTCGGCCGCCGACACTTCCTTCCGCTCCAGATAGCCCTTGGGGGGCCACGGGGTCCGTAACAGCGCAGGCTTGCTTTCGATGACGGCCATGTTTCTGCTCCATCGTGCGTCGGCTCAAATCCAAACCTGACCTCGCGCTGCAGGTCGACGGCGCGAGGCAAGGCAGAATCAGAGCGACAGCAAATTGATCGAAACTCAGCGTTCGTGAAATGCGACGGCGCGCTGCGGCACGCCGTTCGACAAACCGGATTCGGATTGAACGAGCGACCGGGACGAATCGGCGGCCGCCGCGGGTCAATATCCGCCCGCGATCGGGCGTCAGTCGAACGTGACGTCTTTGAGATTGAAGGGCGTCGGGTCGGCATCGCCGGCGACGAACTGCTTGCAGCCGAAGCCGCGATAGACTCCGCCGCCGACATCCTCGAACGACGTGCCGTGTCCGAGCTTCAACGACGAATCGCTTCCTTGATAACTCTGCACGTACAGGACGGGCGTAAACCCGCGCTGGGTCGGACCGCTCTTCAGAATCACCTGGCAGGGAGCCCAGTACAGATCGCGCGGCCGGACCGGGTCCGGCAGGACGACCTGCAGATGAGCCATCTGTTCGAAGGGGATCCAGTAGTAGTCCGGCCCCTGCTGAAACTCGAGCATCGATCGGGTGACATCGTCCGCATCCGCGAAATCGTCGAACGGGACGTCATTCAGTGTGCCGGAAGTTTCCGGCCGTTCCTCTTCGGCGGCATCCAGCAGGGCCTTCGCCTCGGCGAACTGACGCGCCTGCAGCCGACAGATGGCGAGCAGGTGCTTTTCAATCCGGGCTGGCGGAGCCTCGAAATACTTCGGCTGCAGCCCCTCGCCCAGAACTCGCCTGCGAGTTTCCTCGGCGGCGAGCAGGTTGGCGTAGGCTCCGGCTTCGGTGAGAACCGACTGATTGCCGACGACGTCGAGCTGCTTGCGGGCCCGAGTCAGATCGCCGTCGAAACACAGGAGCGAGAAGAGCAGCGTTCGCGACGCCAGATCGCCCGGCTGATCTTTGACTTCCTGAATTGCGGCGGCGATCGCCTCGCTGAGTCGCCCGGCCTGGAACAGTTCGCCCGCATTCATGAGTGACTCGCTTCTGCAGCTTCAGGAAGACGGAAATCCGGGCTCGCCGGCAGTCGCCGGGGACGTCCGATGTCTCGGACATCCCCGGCCGACGTGTCAGGCGACAGAACTGAAACCCTGTCCGGGCGTCACATCGACTTGTGGGCGACGATGTCCCAGCCGACTTCGACCGGTTCCTTCGGAGAGCCGTCGTCGTTCTGACCAGTGTAAGTGACCTTCACCTGCTCGAACGAGAGCGAGACGCTTTCCATGCCGTGCTGGTCGCCGCTGCCGGACGGGCTCCAGCTCGTGATGAACACGTGGGTCATTTCGACCTTGAAGTAGTCGACCGGCGCGTCGCCGCCCGCCAGGCGAAGCACGAGAGTGGCGGAGTCGAAGTGCGTCCCGTCCATCGTCTTCTTGAAGAATTCGGGGCTGGCGTTGTCGATCCGCTTCATGATGCTCATGTCGCTGCAGTTGCCCCGGGCGGTGCCGGCTCCGCCGCCGAAGTGAGCGGAGGAGGCGTTCGATGCTCCCCAGGAGACGCTGAGGACGTCGATCTCGCCCTCGTGACCATCAATCTTCGACTCGCCGGTAATGCCTTCGATCTTCAGCAGAATGTCAGCAGCCATGATTCGTCTCTCCGGTTATGGACTTGTGTGGTGACTGCGTCTGTCGCCTTTCGAACATCGCTCCACCCAACGCTATGATCGAAGGCGTCCGCAAAATGTTGCCTGGATTCCGCGAAAAATTCTGGTGGGGGATTTTCGCCGGGGCCAACCGCGGCCCGGCGAACTCGCGGAGCGGGGGCCGGGCTTGCACCCGCGCCCCCGCTCGCGATGTTGATCGGGCTACTTCCCCTTGGATTCGGGGAGTTTTGCCACGAGCGACAGGCCGACGCTCAGCTCTTCGAGCTGGAAGTGCGGCCGCAGGAACGCGACGGCCTCATAGCACCCGGGCCGAGCCGGGTCGTCCCGGACGTCGATACGGGCCTCGCGGAGGGGACGCTTGGCTTTGGATTCAAAGCCGGCGCTCTCCGGATTCGCCAGTGTGTAGTTCTTAATCCAGCGATTGAGCCAGGCTTCGCACTCCCCTCGCTCCATGAACGACCCGATCTTGTCGCGGGCGATCGCCTTGAGATAGTGGGCGAATCGCGAAACGCACAGGAGATACTGCAACGCCGTCGCCAGTCGCGCGTTGGCGTTGGCTTCGGGCGTATCGTACTTCTTGGCCTTCTGGCAGGACTGGGTCCCGAAAAACGCCGCGTAATCGGTGTTCTTGCAGTGCAGCAGCGGGATGAAGCCCAGGTCGCTGAGCTCCTTCTCGCGGCGGTCGCCAATGGCGACTTCCACCGGGCACTTCATGGCGACTTCGCCGTCGTCGGTCTCGAAATTGTGGACCGGCAAGCCCTGGACGAGCCCCCCTCCCTCGACCCCTCGAATCGTCGCGAGCCATCCATACTTGGCGAAGGACTCGGTCAGACGGGTGCCCAGGGCGTACGCCGCGTTGCCCCAGAGATACTTCTTATGATCGCGACCGTCGACATCCTCTTCGAAATTGAAGGCTTCGACCGGAACGGTTTCCTTGCCGTAGGGGAGCCGCATCAGCGTGTGCGGCATGGTCAGGCCGACGTAGCGGGAATCGTCCGATTCACGGAACGACTTCCACTTGGCGTACTGCACGCTGTCGAACACCTTCGACAGATCGCGAGGCTTGCCGATATCGGTGAAGGATTCGAGCCCGAACATCTCGGGCGAAGCGGCCGACAGAAACGGCGCGTGGGCCGCCGCCGCGACTTCCGCGACTCGGTCGAGCAGAGAAATGTCCTGGGGATGCCGGCCGAATTCGTAATCCCCGATCAGGCAGCCGAAGGGATGTCCGCCGAAGACGTCGTACTCTTCGCCATAGACCTTCTTGAACAGGGCGCTCTGATCGAATTCGGAGGCCTGCTCCAGATCCTTGAGGAGGTCCTTCTTCGAGGCGTTGAGCACCTTGATCTTCAGGTCGGTCCCGGTTTCGGACTGGTGGACGAGGTAGCTCAGCCCGCGCCAGCTCCCTTCCAGCTTCTGAAAGTCCTCGTGGTGCATGACCACATTGAGCTGCTCGGAAATCTTCTTGTCGATCACCGCCATCCAGGCGTCGATGCTCCGCTGGGCATCCTTGGAGACGACCATCCCCGGCTGCATCTGCGTCCGTACGAAGGTCTCGATGAGCTGCGCGGCCTGGGACTTCTCCTGCTCGTCGTGGGGACGAATCCCTTCGCGAAAAATCGTCTCCAGGACGCTTTCGGATTCCGTCGACTGCCCGGCGGCGGCCGCCGCACTCTGTTCTGCTTCTGCCATGAAACCACTCCTTCTGCTGGGAACGGCGTGTGTGCTGAAATTTCTGCAATGACGTCGCGAACGGCGTAACAATCTACGGGGCGGCCGGCGGAGGCGTTTCGGTCCCGAGTTCCTTGGCGAGCGAGGCGCGGAGGTCGCTGTTTGCCAGGACCTGCTGGAGCAGTTCGTCCAGCTTGTCGTTCCCTTCCAGCCGCGACGAAAGATTCTTCAGGTTTTCCCGCTGTTCCAGGAGCGCCCGGAGCAACGGAATCTGCTTGACGACGTTCTCCGGGCTGAAGTCGTCCATGCTCTGAAACTTGAGCTCCACGTTGAGCTTCTGATCGGCCTGCCCCGAGATCGTATCGTCGACCTGCATCGCCAGGCGCGGCGCCATGGCGCCAAGGACTTTGTTGAAGTTGTCCCGGTCGATGTCGACGAATTTGCGATCCTTCAGCGCCGGCAGGGACTTCTCGGGCTTCCCCGAAAAATCTCCCAGGACGCCGACGACGAAGGGAAGCTCCTTCATTTCCATCGCGTCGCCGACATAGACCTCGTACTTGATCTGCACGCGCGGCGGACGAACGCGATCCAGTTTCTTCTGCAGACTTTCTTTAGCCATGAACGGGGATCCTTCAAGGATTCGCGAGACCGATCTCCGGGGAGGCGAGTCTCCGGATTCAGGGACTGGGACGCAAAGACTGATCGTCTGAGTTGAGTTACCACAGCGACAGGGTTATCGAAAACAATACGACTGATGGATTTCGAGCTATTTCGACGAGCCGGAGGGGAGACCCAGAGTTTCTCCGATCTGCTTGACCAGCTTATCGTCTTTCACGAGTTCGGCCAGTACTTCTTCAAAGGGCATGCCGGCCCACCGGACGGCCCGTCGGACCAGATAGGCCACCGGACTGTGCGGCTCGCTCCGATGGAAGAACTCCGCGGCCTCTTCCAGGCGGGCGATGGCATCGGAACGACTCCGGATCGGTCCCAATCCAGTCGCGGAGCCGGCATCTGCTGCAGTCGTTGCCACGGCGGCCTCCTGGGCGGTTCCATCGGCGGCAGCGGCAGCGGCCGGCTCGTTCAGTCCGCCGCGGCGCTTCAGAACCCCATAGACAAAAACCCGGATTTCGTCGATCGAGCGGCGCAGATCCTGCCAGGAAGGCGCCTGATCGGCCAGCTTCTGATCGAGCAGCTTTTCGAGCAATGCAATCTCGGCCAGACAGGCATCCATGTCGGCGAGCAGCGTCTGAAAGTAGGCGATCGGCGCACCATCGACGGCCGAGTCGAAGAGTTGCCGCTTCTGTTCGCCTTCCGCAGTCCGGCGTTTAAAGCTGTCTTCTTTCTCGTCCTTGCCCTGCGGTGCGACGCGACGGAGGTTCCAGAAATTCCAGTTCAGCAATGCTCCGTCGGCCGACGGGGCCAACGGGATCTCGCGGAGCGCCACGGGCATGCGAGCTCCGCCGCCCGCGGTCGTCAGCCAGCTCAAGGGGGCCGAACGAGTCGCAAGGTCCCCATCTTCCGACAAGGGATGGAGGCCGTCCCAGAACCGGTCGGCCAACTCCCGAATCAGTCGAAGCCCATCGCGAAACCCTGCGAAGCCATGCTCGCGGACCAGCGCTTCCGTCAACCAGCCGGCGATCAGGAGATCCTTGGTCCGTGTCGCCAGGGCCTCCGTCGCCAGGTCCACCACCCTGCCCCACTCCGGGGTCTTGTCGGCGCTGGAATCGAGCGGATCCTTTGACGTCTTGCGCAACTGGCTGAGCTCATCCCAGACCGGATCCCAGCGGAGCGATTCCCCGCAGGGATTGTCGGGCGCGACGGGGGTCAACAGTCGGTCAAAGTCCAGGACAGGACCGGAAGTCGGCATTGGGTTTCCGTTTATGATCGGGAGGCGACCGGGAGTTTGAGCCGGTTTTGCGGACAGTCGAAGTTTAGTTCGAAAATACCGAGTCACGGCGTGCGGCGGAGCAGAATTGCTCAGGGCCGAATCGACAAATGCTGAGTCTGAGTGTGCGGATTGTAAGGACTGTCGGGCTGGCGAGAAACCGCCGAATGCGCCGATTTCAGGACACGTAGTAATTCCACCGATTGGAACAGGTCGAGCGCTGGCAGAACTCTCCGATGATCGAAATGGGGCGGCTAGGGCGTGTGGACATTCATAGGACATCGACCATGAGCGCCGCCAGCCAGACGAAGCCGGCGAAGTTTTCGAGGGTCTTTTCGTAACGTGTGGCCACGCGGCGAAACTGTTTGATGCGGTTGAAGAAGCGTTCCACCTGGTTGCGGTGTTTGTAGCGCTGCTTGTCGTAGCGCTTCCTGGTCTTGCGGTTCTTGTGGGGCTTGATGCAGGCTTTCGCCTGCAGTTTCCGGATCTGGTCTCGCGTTTCATCTCCGTCGTAGGCCGTATCTGCGATCACGTGTTCGATTTGTCCGGGTTCGAACGATTCGAGCAGCGCGCGGCCATGAGGGCCGTCTCCGTCCTGCCCGGGACTCAGGTGCATGGCCGCCAGATGTCCGTTCTTTTCCACCGCCGCGTGGATTTTGGTGTTCAGACCTCCGCGAGAGCGGCCAACGCCGCGACGGCGGTCCGCGTCTTCTTTTTTTCCTCCGCTTCGCGTCGGCCGCCAACGGCGGCCAGATGGACCTTGATCGATGTCGAATCGAGTTGCAGTTCCTCAAGATCGAGTTCGCCGAGCTCCCGGACGACGGCCTCCCAGACCCCGTTCTCGCACCAGCGATCAAACCGCCGCCAGACGGAGTTCCAGTTGCCAAAACGCTCCGGCAGATCGCGCCAGGGCACTCCCGTTTTGGCCACGTACAAAACGGCGTCCACGAACAGCCGATTGTCCTCCCCGGACCGGCCGGGATCGCCCGGCTTTCCAGGAAGCAAATTCCGGATACGATCCCATTGTTCATCCGTGAGAGCATGTCGCGGCGGCACTGCGAGGTCCTCCATGACCAGTTTCAAGCCGCAAGATCATTGCAATTCCAGGAAATCTCCGAAAGAGGAATGTCCACACGCCCTAGTCGGGAGCCTCGTCGAGCGAGGATGCTCGCAAGCTCTTTCCCATCTGCTCCAGAGCACGGGCGTGCATGCGGCTCGCCCAACTTTTGCTGATGCCGAGCCGATTGGCCGCCTCCTGCAAGGTTCTGTCCTCATAGTACACGGCCCGAATGAGCGCAGCCGCGTCGGGGGGGAGCCGTTCCATCGCGTCCCGGAGCTTGACGCTGGTTTCCTGCTGAACCAGGCCCGACCAGGGCGCCTCGGCGGACTGGTCGGGAACTTCCACCGCGCCGCCGGGTTCGTCGGCCGCGGCGAAGTAAACCACAGCCAGCGAACTGGCCAATCGCGTAAACCAGCTCGCTTCGGCCGCCAGCGATTCCTGTCCGGCGGCGGCAGCCGGCTCGCCCGCGGCGGCCTGTATGACTTCATCGGACATCTGCTCGTAGCGAGTTTCCGGACTGCGGGCCGCCCGGAACCACATCAGCTTGTTCACGCCGTCGAAGATCGCGCCGCGAATCCGGTAGAAAGCGAATGTGGAAAACTTGGTCCCCTGCCCTGGATCGAAATCGCGGGCGGCCTGCAGGAGACCGACCTGGCCATAACTGATCAGGTCGTCGGTTTCGATCCACGCCGGTGTGCGGGAACGAAGCTGCATGGCCAGATGGCGAACCAGCCCCTGACAGTCGAGGACCATCTGGTCGCGTTCGGTGGCGGCGAGGGGCTCGTCCATTACTTCACCGCCGCATGCAGCCGGTCCCAGAGTGCGCTGAGCCGGGCGTGAGTTTCGGGGTTCTCGTAGAGTGTCCGCGCCACACGATCCGCGGCGATGTTGAGCTGCTCGACGGTCTTCCAGGCGCCGCCGAGCTGGCGGCGAAACGCCGTACGGACCAGCTCGACCATCACCGGTTCGAAGGCAAAAGGAGCGTCCGGGAATCGGCGGGCGACTTCCAGCAGCGGCTCCAGGTCGCCCGGTTCGACTCCCGGTTCCAGAGAATACATGGTCGCCGTCTGCTTGAGAACCTCTTCGAGGACGCGGCGGGAGGTGGAGTCGCCGGTCCGAAACGGGACAGGACGATCGCCGGCGTCGCCGGCGGACGATTGAGCGGAACTGGCCATCGAGTGCTCCAGCGGGAATGCGGCTTCGCCGTGTCAACGAGCGGACTACTCGACGGCGCCGATTCGGAGGTCATAGACATCTTTAAGGAGGTTGACGGTTTCGAACTGATCGGGGAACTGCTGCCGGTTGGCGGCGTACTGCTGATCGATCTTCAGGGCCAGATCGCGGACCACGCGGGTCTGAGGCAGAGCCTGTTCGAGGACCGAAATCAGGCGGGAATCCTTCGGCGGAGCTCCAGGCCCCCGCCAGTTTGAGACCGCGATCCCCAGATGTGGCGCCCGCGGCCAGATGTCCCGCGCCTCCAGACTTTCCGTCTTCTGTTCGAGATCGAGAAAGATGAGATGCGAGCCGTAGCTGCGGCTCAAGTTCTCTTCGAGAATCCGCCCCGTGATGGCGCGGTCCGAAGTTCCAAACGCAAAATTGTCGTCTGTCAACGTGATCTGCCCCTGGTAGTAGACCATCACGATGGATTGCGGGCCGCTCTTGACCCCGCGAGAGAGGTTGCTGAGCATCGTCCCGACCAGTTCGCGCAGCCGATTCTGCACGGCCGCGGGCGTGGCGTTGAGTCCGTCGTGGACGTGGATCCGCGAAAACCCGTCGGACGTCCAGACTTCCTGCGACGTCTGCTGGTGCGATCGCGGCTGTGCGCGGAGCGCCCCCTCGAGCAGCGCCGAACGAGCGCGGGTCCGCATCTGCTCGGCGTCGCCGACCCCGAGCAGCAGGACATAGAGCTCCTGCTCGCGTTCCGGAGCTGAGCAATCGATTTCGAGCGTGTTGGTGCAGCCCAGTTCCGCGGCGATTCGCCCCTCGGAACGAAACACTTCCACGCTGATCCGGTTATTCTTCGGCAGGTTGAAGACCACATCCGCTTCAAACAGGCCGACATTGGGCTGCCTGGCGTCCTGGACAATGTGCACCGTCGGCAGCTTAAAGCTGTTGACCCAGATCCGGGCGGCCAGATGACCGTCGAGCTGGTCCTTGCCGCGGGCGACGACCCGTCCGCGCAAGCGCATTCGAGAACTCGGCGCTGCCTGGTTAAAGCGACCCGAGCCGTCGTTCTTCCGCTGCGGCTGCAGGTCGCCAATACTGAGGATCTCCACCGAAATCGTCTCCGGCACATACGCCACCGTAAAAGTCTGCTTTTCGCTGAACCCTCCGGCGTTGTGCGCGGAAAGTTCGATCTCATTGACGCCTTCCACGAGATCGATCCGTTCGACAGCCGCCGAACCGTCGATCGAGACATCGTCGGCGGCAATCACGCGCGGCTCGGATTTGCCGCCGCTGGAGCGAACTTGAAGCTGGACAGTCGCAGGGACCGCCGACTTGACCGCATAGCGAATCTCCAGCCGGCTGGAGTTGACGGTGAGCGTTGAAGCCGACGGAACTGGCGCCATCAGAGTCAGAATTGGCGGCTTCTCGGCCGGTCGTTCGACGCGAACTTTGTGGACGGCAGGAACCAGCGACACCCCCTCTTCGTTCGTCGCGGTAATGCGGATCGCATGCTCCCCTTCCGCCAGACCGATCTGCGGAGCATGCAGCAGCCATTCGCCGGGAGTCCCCGGGGCCGGGGCCAGCGTAAAATTCGTCAACTCGCCAACCTCGTCAATCTGCAGCCTGACGGCTGTCACGGGCAGGGCCGACCGAATCCGGCAGGTCAGGTCGAGCGGCTTTCCAACGAGACCATTCTCCGCGATGATCTGAGCGATCTCCGGCGGGCGACGGAACTCCAGGTCCATCGACTGGCTCATAGGAGCCTGGCCGCCGTCATTTTCCAGACGCAGCGTCACCACGTTGCGCCCCCCGGCCAACGGCATGCTGGCGGTCAGGCGATGCTCGCCCGGCCGGGACTGATCGATCTGCACCATCGCGCCGTCGACGACGGTTTCGTTGATGCGGAGAACGACCCGGTACGGCAGCTCGATCCGTCCCCGCAGCACGGCGGAAACGACCGCCGTCGGTTCGTGATAACCGGTATAGAAGACCAGCGGAGCCGCCTTAGTCCCATTCGGCAAATCTTGAAGCGGCGCCGCCGTCGCGTCGAATGCTGCGATCGTCGGGAGCGGTGGTTCGAAGGCGACGAACAGCCGCTTCTCATCGGACGCCGTTTCCACGGCAGATTGAACAACGAGCATCTGCTGCCCGGGGCGGAGCGTCAGGGTCTCGTCGAATGGGAACTCCCGGACGGTCGCCGCCGTGAAACCCGTCAGATCGCGAATCCCTTCCGCGGTCGTGAGCCGGGCCCGGTCGATATTTCCCTGTGCCGTAATCCGGCCTCGAATGCGAATTCGTGGCCAGACCGTGCGATATCGGGCTTCGGACTGCTCCAACGTGAGCGGCTCGCCGTTCTCCGGCACCGCAGCGACCTCCGTCACCTCGATGCGCGGCGCCATCGGCGGCGCCGCCCGCCGGGCAAAGCTCGCCAGTCGCGCCGTTTCCAGGTAGCGGTCTTCAGCGGGTACCGTCGCATTCCACGCAACGAGCTCCAGGCGATTCTCACCCGGTTCGATCAGCAGTTTTTCGGAAATCTTCAGCGGCTCGCGAGTCTGCCACGAGCGGACGACGGTCTGCTCGTCCTGGCCGGGCTTCTGCAGCAGGAGCTGGACTTCGACCGGCTCAGAACCGGGAGTCACCGTGGCCTCGACCGAGATGTCTCCCGTCTTGAGCTCGTCCTTCCAGGGAGGCTCCCAGTCGATGACCGGGCCGGCGGGGCGATAGAGCACGTGGTCGATGCGGGAGACCTGCCGATCCGGCGTCCGCAGGCGAACAGTCAGTCGGTGCACGCCGCGTCGCCACGCAATCCGCGACAAGTCGGCAGTCCATTCCTGATTGGCCCCGTTCTGCAGCGCCATCGGATCCGCGTCGTCGACGGCGACCGTGACGCCGAGCAGCCGACGCTCCGAAACTCCGCGCACCTCGGCCACCAGCTCAATGTCGCCCGTGCTGAACTGGGGGCGGTCGTCGTAGTCGGAGCGGACTGGAGTCCCGTCGCGGTGGCGGAGCCAGGTCGTGATCTGCGGCGATTCTTCGGCCGTCGTCACGACAAGCTGCTGCGAATCGAACAGGGACTGCAGCAGATCGCGGCGGTAGAAGCTGTCGCGATACTCACCCACCGGAGCGAACCGCGCCGGCTGAGCGGGTTCGCCCGTATTGAAGTGCCAGCCGAGCCAGCGATCGACACCGTCGCCGCGCGCGTCGAAATTCCCCAGCGGATGCCAGCCGATCCACTCCCATTCGTCCGGTCCCGCCCCGCGCGTGACGAACAGCGAACAGAGCGCCTTGACCTCGTCGATCGCCTGACCGACCGGGACCTGAACCGTCTGAACATTCCCCTTGCGTCGGAGAGAGAGCGATACTGTGTCGCCGGGACGCTGGCCGAGAACAAACTGATAAAACTCTCTGGCGGACCGCAGCGCAATGGCCTCGCCGCCGCGAACCACGGCGACAAGCTCATCGCCGACCTGGATCGGCAGATCGGCCGGCGCAGCGGTGACGAGGTTGCGCTGATCCTGCGACTGCACGACGAGACCCGGAATTCGGCCATGTTTGCCGAGGCTTCGCGTCGCCAGATCGGTCGTCGTCCAGAGCGAGACGGTTCTGTCTTCGCCGACTGACAGCAGCATGCGACCGTCCGCCGAGAACGAGAGCGACCGAATCCGCCCCGTATGCCCCACGCACCACCGCACAGGTTCGCCGGTATCTCCGCGATACCATTGCAGCAGCGGCTGCCCCCGCAAATGAGTCGCGACGGCAACCAGCGGCGCCGGGCACTGGGCCGACTGCGGACAGAAGGCCCACGCCGTCACGACGTGACTCTCGTCGAGCTTCAATTCCAGGTCCGGTTGATCGGGTCGATGCAGCGTGAGGACTCCCGACTTGGAGCGGTCGGCGGACCAGCCGGCGGCGTCGGCATTCGCCAGACGCCAGGCATCCGTCCGACGCTCGATGCGGCGGTCTCGAACATTCAGAACCAGCGCCTCCGAGGGAAATTCGCCGGCCTCGTTCCGTTCGGCCTCGCTGAGCAGCAAGCCCCACTCCCCGTCTCCGCTCTGCACGAAAGCCGCATCTCGAAATGCAAGGCCAACGCTGCCGAGCACCTGAGGCCGCGGATTTCCGCCGGCGAGCAGTTCGTCGACGGGGAAGGCTTCGATTTCATTCCGCTCATTGCCTGCCACGGCGAGTTGCCGCCCGTCCGCAGAAACCGCGAGAGACGGCTGACGCAGCTCGGCCTGCCAGGGAAGCAGCACTTCGCGAACCGTGCGAAACGGAGCGGCGGCCGTGGCGAGGGTGAGGCGGTATTCGCCCCGTCCGTCCGGAAGGTAGCGCGTCACGATCAGGGCGACGTGTGCCGGCCGGCCGTTCCCTTCGGGAATGAGAGCCACGGCGCCGGGCAGGTTCTGCACTTTTCCCTGGATGGAATCGATCTGCGCGGGTTGAAACTGCTGGCGAGTGATGCCGGCCAGCCGGCCGTCGGCCGCCGGTCGCAGCGACCAGACGCCGACTTCGGCATGAGCGCCCGTCAGCAGTCGGTCGCCCCCCGTCGAGAGCGGGAGAACGGTCAGCACGTTCGGATTGGACTTCACCCCCGCGACCTGACCGGTCCGGACATCCCAGACGCGAAACTGGTCGTCACCCCACGCGAGCGCAACACGGGCCTGTCTCGGGTCGGCGCCGGTGCTCCACGCGGTCAGCCCGGGGCGAAAACCCATCAGATCGGGGAGCGGCTGCCAGTCCTTGCCGGATGCATCGGGAACGCGATCGAGCTGGGCCAGTTCCTTACCGCCGGCGACGTCCCAGTAGCGGATGCGAGGCCGTACGCCGGTCGCTCCGTCGTTCCGCTCTTCGGCGATTGACACCAGCTCGGGGGGATTCGACGCGCTGTCGCGCACGAACGCCAGCGACTGCACCGGCCCGCGATGTCCGCGCAGCAGCCTCGTCTGGCGCGTGGCGGTGTTAAACACGTAGATCAGACCTTCGTCGACCTGCGCCGCGGAGCTGAGCGTCCCGGCGGGGAGCACCCACCCCACATTTCGCTCTCCGCTCATGTCGCGCGTGTGCCCCTGGCCGGCCGTAGCAAGCCACTTTCCATCCGGCGACAAAGCAAGGGCATTCAGCCCTCCATAGAGGCCGGCCCCCGTCGGAACGCGAAGCGTGGCGCCGGCGCTGTACTCCAGCAGACCGGCGGCATTCCGATTCCAGACCTGGACCGCCTTGTCCCAGCCGGTCGCGTACAACTGCTGTCCGTCGGGGCTGAAGGCGAGGCCGCTCACGTAGCTGCGCGGGCCGCCCGTCTCCAGACGCAGGACCGGCGCGGTGTCGCCTGGCGGCAGGACAGCCTCGTCGGCATGAATCGCGCCGGGCCAGGAACCGGCAATCGACAGAGCAGCCAGCAGGATGAGCAGGGATGCGGGTTTCATCGTGAGCATTCCTGTGGACGGGCGACCGGAGCAACGCAGATGACGACTGAGATCGCTTTCCGCCTGCGGAAGCGAGACGAGCGCCCCGCCGGCCGCAGTCCCATTATCGTCGGCCCGACTCAAAAGTTGCCCGGAAATCTCCCGAATTCCACCGCGAACAGAAAGCGTATTGGCAAAAAGAGTTATATCGACGACAAGTCCGGTTCAGCGGGCGCCGTCGTCCGGCAGCAGGACCACGCGGAACCCGATGTAGTCGCCGCGGGCAATGCCATCCGGAAGCAGAGTCACGGTCCCGGCATCATTCAGATCGTCGGTGCGGCGGACCCGCAACCCGTTCGAGACCGATTTGACCCACAGCAATTGCTTGTCGACGCCCGACTCTTCCCCCAGGCCGCGCAGGCGCGCGTGATACAGATTGTCGGTCAGGACGCGGTCGTTCCGGCCCGGAATCCCCCGGCGACAGACGTCGCGAAGGTCGGCCTCGTTGTTCGCAAAATCGACCAGCGTGGCAGTCAGTTCGGTGGGCCAGACTCCGCTGCGCAGGCGGTTGTATTCGCACCCGTAAGGCGATCGCTGCTCCAGAGCCGCGCCGCCCGGCTCGCGAAACTCGCACTCGGAAGGCCCCGTGCCGATCCAGACCTCGACATTCAGCGCGGGAATCGTGTCCTGCACCCGGCCGAACCCCCGCAGCTCGTCCGGTGAAATATCCGCGGGGGGCTTGCCGTAACGCTTTTCCAGGACGCGCAGGAAATCGTAATAACCCGCAGCAAGCTCCCATTCGGTCGTTGTGGG
This sequence comes from Planctellipticum variicoloris, assembly GCF_030622045.1. Lineage (NCBI taxonomy): Bacteria > Pseudomonadati > Planctomycetota > Planctomycetia > Planctomycetales > Planctomycetaceae > Planctellipticum > Planctellipticum variicoloris. The sequence goes on from NZ_CP130886.1 coordinate 3,939,615, forward strand.
GAGGCTGCCGTACGCCCCGCCAATCCACTGGGCAAATCGCTGAGCCTCCAGCACATACAGGTCCGTCACGGGAGACTCATCCGCCGACTCCCAGCTTCGCCCGCCAGTCTCCCGCGGTTCGAATTCGAAATCCGGCACTTCACGGGCGAACTCCTGAAACAGTCGATTGGTGACGAGCTGTTCCATGACATAGAACGTCTTGATTCGGCGACTGCCGACCTCGGTCTCCGGAACCAGCCGAAATCGCACCGACTGGCCGGCGACCCGCCGCTCCAGAATCGATGCAAAAATGACGTCGCCAACCCGGCAGAGCCGAGAGTCGGTCCCTTCCCGAAAACCCGCCTTCTGGAGTGCGTCCGGCAACCAGAGCTTCGGACGTCGGATCTCGATGCGCACCTGCTTCTCGAACGGAGCGTCCCCTCCCGGCGCGGTCGCCCGCAGGACGAGAGGCGGCATCAATCCGGGAGGCTGATCGAGATTCGGGGCCGACACGACGATGCTCCGCGTCGTTGCCGGGATCGGGCCTCGGTTAAAGTCGATTTTCAGGCCGGCGGGAGGGTCCGGAGCTTCAAACTCGGGCGCCGTTCCGTGGGGGAGATCTTCGACCGCAAATGTCAGGTCCAGACTCTCGCCGGCCGTCAGAACCAGCGGCGTCTCTTCGAGAACGGGATCGACGGCGTCCCCCCGATCGACGGTCAGCGTGGCAAAGGCGTCGAACCTGGGGCGATACCAGTACTCCGGAAAGAGCACGAGGCTGGCGACCGAGATCATGCAGATGCCGGTCACCACCAGCCAGGGCCAGAGCGCAGACGATCGAGGCGGAGCCGGGATTCGCACGGGCTGGGCGGTTTCGTATTCGCCGGGAGCGGAGGTCTCCGCCAGGTCGGACGGACGGATCGTCTGCGAATAATCGACCTGTCGCTTCGGAGCAATTGCGTAAGCGGCCAGGAAGCGATCGCGAACTTCCGTCATCGTCTGCGGGCGGCTCGCCGGGTCTTTGGCCAGGCACTGCATGACCAGCTCTTCGACGGCCGCAGGATACTTGCGATCCGGCGCAACCGCGGCAAATGGCGGCGGCGGAGAATTGCCGATCGCGTTCAGGCAGGCGGCCAGCGCCATGTGCGACGTATCGCTTTGCGGAAACGGCACCTGCCCGGTCATGACCTGGTAGAGCAGCACGCCGAACGCGTAAATGTCCGACTGCGGCGTCGCGACCGGGGAGACCTTCAGCAGTTCCGGCGCCATGTACTCGACGGTCCCGGCCCCGTCCTGCGTCCGATTGCGCTGCGTCCCTTCCGCGTCGAGTTTGGCCGCAATTCCAAAGTCGAGCAGGACGAACCGGGCCGCGTGGCTGGTCGCCCCGCTCTTGCTGCGGTGTTCCTTGAGAATGATGTTTCGCGGCTTCAGATCGCGGTGAATCAGGTGATCCGCATGCGCATGCGCCAGCGCATCGCCGACCTCGCTGACGAATTTGCGAAGCTGCTCCGGCGTGAGCTGCTTCCCCTGACGGATGAAGAGCCGTTCGAGATCGTCCCCCTGCAGGAACTCCATCACCAGGTAGGCGAGGCCGTTGTCGTTGCCGTAGTCGCTGACCTGGACGATGTTGTCGTGGCGGACCTCGGCGGCGAGCTTCGCCTCTTTCATGAACTCGCGGTAGGAGAAGCCGACTTTGACCGCGACCGGAAGGTTGAACTTCTTGTCGATGCCGCGATAAACCGCACCGAACCCTCCGCGGGCGACGAACTGATCGAGCACGTAGCGACCATCGAGTTCGCGGCCGACAAGGCCGTCCAGATCTTCTGCGTTCAGCTCGCCGATCGACATGCGGGGGCCTTCCGGCGGTCGGAGCCGGGATGGGAAGACGACAAAAACAGGGCCGGTCGCCAGCGGGATTCATCATACCCCGCATGCAGTTATGACGCCAATGACACGCTCCGCGATTGACGACTCGCCGGCGGAAACCGCCGCCCGTCCGGCGAGGGCCGCGCGGGTCACTGCTCCTGATCCCACTTTTCGATGATCAGCGGAGCTTCGAGCCTGCGGGCGCCGCGATCCAGCGACCTGCGGGAGGTCAACGCGATCTGCAGATCGTCGATCTCCTGCGCGTCGCCGACGTCGAACGAGTATGTCACCTGCCGCTGGGACTCGTAGAGCGTGCTCTGCCAGTGGAACGGGGTCGCCAGGAATCGATTTTCCGCCAGCGACGGTCGCCCCAGTTCAACGCGAATATCTGCGATATCCAGACCGGTCGCGACGTCGTCAGCCCCCTGCAAGCGGACGAGGACTCGCCCCCCCTGGCGCTCGGCGACAATCGTCAAAGCCCCTTCGGGCCAGTCGGGCAGGTCCGGAGTCTGAGGGGTCCTCAGCGATGCGGCCAGCGGCAGAGCGGCGTCGGGCTCGGTGCGGATCATCTTCCAGCTCGCCTGCACCTCGGGCTGTCCGTCCGCAGGCCAGTTGCGCAGGCTGATCTGCCATACCGGAATCGATTGGCCGGGAGCAAGCTTCGTCTCTCCCGACGACCGCTGACGACTGCCGCGCGGCGTAACCTCGATCCGCATCTCGGCCGGACGCGCGACAATTCCCAGTTGATCGTCACGGTCGAGACAGAACAGAAAGTCGGCCTCGTGGGATTGCCGGTCGAGGCTGGCTTTCAGATATCCGAATCGGGTCGGCTCGGCCGTCGAGAGCGCCGTGGAGTCCTGGACGCGGCGGAAGAGTAGCGGCTGGGGCCGGCGGTGCCGGAGCTGGTTCCCCGCGAAATCCAGATCGAATTGCAGGCGTTCGCCGCCGGCGATTGTGGCGGAGAACTGAGCGAGTCCCGGAAAGCGGACCTGATATGTGTCCGGCAGGCGGCCTGTAACCGGTTCGCCCAGGCTGGCGAGGATCTCCTCCCGCGGCAGAGCTTCGCGAATGACGGCATACTGCCGGGGCTTCATCACGGTCTCGATGGTCTGAGCGAGTTTCGGACCGGACGGAGCGTTGTAAAACTTGCTCCGCGTCTGCTCGCTGAGCCGGGTCAGCGAATCGATGTCGGCCTTTTCGTCGACGCCGAAGGCCACGACATGCAGAGACAACTCCGGATGCGCGCCGAGGGTTTCCTGGATCGCCTTGTAGCGGGGGCCGTCCGGGAAGCCATCGTTGTAGGCGCCGTCGCAGATGGCGACGATGACGCCCCCCCGTCTGCGATCGATAAAGTAGCGTGCCGCGGACTGCAGCGCCCCCAGCAGTGGGGTTTGTCCAAACGGCTGCAGCGTATCCAGGTTGGCGAGGATCTTCTGGTACTGCTCGTCGACGAGACGATCGGGCTGCGTCAGGATTTCGAAATCGTTGCGCCAGTCCTCGGCGACCGCCGAGGGAATGGGAACTCTCCACGCGGTATTGACGGCCGTCTGATTCGGGTCGCCGTTCTTGGCGCCGGCGCGGTGTCCGTAGGCCATCAACCCCACAACGTGCGGTTGTTTTTCATTGGCCAGGATCGGCCCATCCCGCAAGACTCGAATTGCCTCCGTCAGCGTCGTGCGCGCCGCCTGGAAACGGCTCTCCCCCTGAGGATCTTTCGGATTGATCGGCGACGTCATGCTCAAGGAGCAGTCGAGAATGAAAATCGTATCGCGACGATCCACTCCATTGACGACAATTTCGCCTGTCGGAGCGGGCGGCTGAGACTTCCAGTCGATCGAAGCGGGCGGACAGGGATCGACCTGCAGCAGGTTGTCGGCACCATCCCAGTACCGGCCGCGGAAGAGCAGATGCGGTTGCACTCCGAGCGTCGCGCAACGGCCCGCGGCCGCCGCGCGTTGCTTTCGAATCGTGAATTCCGCCGAAAGCTCCTCCGCGGTGATGGAACGACGCCCGGCCGGCTGGAACTCCAGGATTTCGCGGCCGGGGTCGGCATCTTCTTCGAGCCAGATCGCCGCGACTCCGCGAGGCGTCTCGGGAGAAATCTCTGCAGTGATCCGCGTTGAACGCTGCGACGCCAGCCTCAGGTCGACCACGTCGTTGACCGGCGCCAGCACGAGCCGGGCGGTCTGCAGCGACTGGAGCCGTCGCGCCGCCTGTTCCTGCGCCACCTTAAGGGCCGGCAGCGACAGCAGATCGTTCTGGCGGGCAGCCACCCGGAGGCACTGGTCGGCGGCGCGCACGAACCACGGCTCGCGGTCCTCCGGGGCCACTTTCCCCCAGAAGTCTTCGAGATATCTTCCCGCCTGAGCCACGCATGCCGCCGCCAGCTCGAAACTCTGCAGCCGCCGAACCGGGTCGCGCTCGGCGGAGAACAGCACGGCGTCGTAGCCGTGCAGCGTACGGACGGCCCGTTCTGCGACGAGCAGCGACCGCAGCGCGGATTCCGGATTTTCGGCGGAAGCCAGTGCAGGCTGAGCGCGGTCGACCCGATCGCGAAACTCCTGCCGGATCGACTGCCCGAGCTGAACCAGCAAGGCAGGCTGCTTTTCGGAATCGACGACGGCGTTCTTCCAGAGAACCCACCGCTGGTCCATGTCGGTCTCCGCGGCGCCGAGCGATAACGTCTGCAGCGCCCACAGACCCTGCCAGCAGCCGTCGATCCCCGACCAGTCATCGCCGTTCCAGTCGGCGGTGGCGGCGACAGGCGTTCGCTGGGCGTTCGCATGCAAAGTCCGATCGCTCTGTTCGAGATCAGCGAAGAGCCCTTTGCGGACCTCCGCCGGCAGTCCTGACCACTGGAGGGCGTTCCGCAGCCGCAACCAATGAAAATACTGCGTCTGACTGAGCTCCCGTCCCGACGCCGACTCGGCCTCGCCGCCGGCCCCGATCAGACTGCGCGCATGTCGCAGAAGTCGAGCGCGCAGCGCCTCAAATCCGCGATCGGAATCATTGATCGCCGTCGTCAATGACTGCAATCGGTCGCGCCAGTCGGTGCTCGTCGCGAACTGCGGGGCGGAGTCCAGTTCGCCGTCGAGCAGCCGCGCGAGTTGCCGTGTCAGCTCGAAGAGGAGCAGCAGATCGACTTCCGACTGCTGCAGAGCCGAATCATCAGGTCCGTCCCGCAGCTTTTGCTCCTGCGCGGAGAGCGAAGGCGGACGAAAGCGGGCCTCGTCGATCCCCTGCGAATAGTCCAGCATGAGCCGGGCGCGGCGGGACTCCCCCGCCCTTCCACGGAGATTCTCGACAGGCATCCGCTGAGACGCCCACCAGGCCAGGTCCGGAAGCTCCGTCAGCAACTGGCGATGCAGGCGCTGAGCCCCGGCGAGTTCGCGGGCAATCCGTTCGTGCTGGTCCAGCTTCTGGGCCGCGGATTGAGCGGCCGCGGCGGATCGTTCCAGTTCGCCGGTCCCCCCCACAAACAGGAGATCTTCGGACAATCGGCGGTCCCGATCGGCGTCCGCCAGCAGCGATCCGGTCCAGAGCCGCGACCGGAAACTGAGCCACGCCTGCTGCTCTGCCCGCGCGCGAAGCTGCAGGCTTGCCTCTCGAAGCGGTGGAGTCGCTGGGGACGGGGCGAAGTTCTGCATCGCAATCTGCAACTGCTGCTCGGGAAGCGGAGGATCCGTCTCCGGAAGCCGGGCCACAGCCGTTCGACGAGACAGGCCCGCGGCGACAAACGACGCGCCGGTCAGGTCCGGTTTCTGGCTCTGGTCGCGCACTTCGAGGTCGCGGGCCGCTCTCTCGGCGGCCTGCAGATGAGGCTCCATCCCCTCCGGCTGTCCCGCAATGCGCCACTGTTCGGCCCGGCGAAGATGTTCCTGAAATCTCCGCCAGCCCAGCGGATGCCACTGTCCGGGGTCTTTGGCGCTCCATTTGTCGCGCAGCTCCCAGACAGCTTCGAGCTGGCGAAGTCTGGCTCCGTCGGCGGTCCGGGAAGCCTCCCGCGAAGTCGTCCCCTTCGGACTGTGCACCTCAGTCACAACTGTCGCAAGGAGTGCCTGGCGTCGATCGGCGGAAATCAGCAATTGCGGGTGCTGGCCGCGCAGGTCGCGGTTCTGCGAGACCCAGTGATGCGTGTGAGTCAGAACAAACTGGTGCAGTTCATCGAGAGTCACCCGTCGGTCTTTCGATTGGCCGGCAGAGCCGTCCGCTTCGCCCGCTAATCCGCGGATCAGGAATTCCGCAAAGACCGAGCGGGCCAGCATGGGGCTGGTCCAGCTCAATTCGCCGGGGGCGGCCGACGTCAGTACCGCCAGATTCGGAATCGATGACAGGACCGACCCGATGACTCCCTTCGACTCGCTCTGGCTGGCGCCGCTTCCCAGAACGGGCCGGTAAAGCTGACCCCACCGCCAGTCGACAGGCCCCCGGGCCAGATCGAGGGCGAGAATTTTCTTCTGTTCGCGCGGCAGACTCCGGAGATAGTCCCAGAGCCGGTCGAGGGACAAGTATCCGTCGGGCTCGTCAGGACCGGAATCGACGGAATAAATCACGACGCCATCGCCGCTGTGACCGGCCAGGGCGGTGACGTACAGCACGAGCGTCCCGCCGGCAGACGCTGCCGTCGACGATGCAGGCTGAGCGAGCTGGTCGGCAAGGTTGATCCCCGGAAAGCTGGCGCGAAAGTCCTCGCGGTCCTGCTGGGCGAAGGGATGCGGCGGCATGCCGCCGTCGCTGTAGGGAGCAGGTGCAAGCAGCCCATACTGCGTCTGCGTGCAACCGGGGACGAACAGTAAGAAGACGAACAGCGCCATGGACGCCAGCGCAATCAGCGCCGAGAAAACGCTCAGCAACCCGCGAAGCCAGCGGGACCGGATCGAGAATGTCGGCCCGCCGCCGCCGCTTCCAGGCCGGCGCCAGGCTCGCGATCCTTCGCGCGCCGGCGGATGGGACGAACCGCGCCACGAGGGGCCGGAAGGAGAAGACATGCAGAAGACTCCTCGACACGAACATGTCCCGAATGCAGACAGACCGCCGACGATGCACCGGATCAGCGGGCGGCCAGTTGCGAAGCGTGCTCCCAGATTCTCCAGGCCAGCAGCCCATCCGCCGCCAGAACGCCGAGCGTCAGCAGTGCGAAGACACCCGTCAGCCACAACCGCCGCTGATCGCGGGCGCGCCACTCGGGCAGCCAGGCGACGTCGTTCTGTTCGCCCATCAGCCGCTGCATCACGCCGTGCACGAACGCCTGCCGCGAAGCATCTGCGCCGGTCGCCGCAAAATAGCACCCCGACAGCCGCACCGGCAGTCGCAGATGCATTTCTCCCATCGCGGACCGCAGTTCGCGGGCGAGACGTTCCCGCCGATCCGACAATGCACACAGGAACTGGTAAAGCTGCCGGTTCTGGGGGCTGGCCAGGTTCTTGGCGAATTCGGCATAGACCCAGTCGCGGAACCAGAGCAGTCCCCGCTCGACCACCCACAGCGTCGATTTATCGTCGATCGGCAGCCCCGCGGGATAACGGGAGCCGGCGCGCGAGTCGAGAAACCGGGCATCCATCTGCCGGCCGCGGTCGAGAAACTGCGCCGATCCAATCACCTCCTCCAGGCCCGCGTGCAGGCAGACCACCGGAAACTGCAGATGCAGACCGTCGTGGAGCGTCTGCAGGTCCTGACCGATCGACGCAAACAGCGGCTCGTAAGCCGTACTTTGCGTCCAGCGCAGCGGAATGACCTGCAACAGTCCGTTCACCGGGCAATACGCCCCACGCTCGGCAACCAGCCGCTCGCAGAAATAGTCCAGCCGACGACGGTTGTCGAGCAGCTCCTGCTGGCTGAGCTTTTCGAGCAGCACCGGGCGTGCGGGCGCCGGAGCGGTCGAAGCGGCCCCCACGATCCCCGCAATCGCCCCCGGCCGTAGCGTTTCGCTGGATCCCCCCGTCAGCGGAGCATGACCGGCCTGCGCCACCGCCCCCTTGATGGCGCCGGGCGGAAGCGTCTGCCCCATGGCGCTCTGAATCTGATCCGGCCGGCGGGTCTGTTCGACCGCGGCCTGAATCTGGCCGGGACGAAGCGTCGACTGAACCGCCGGATTGGCATGCACCGCCGCAGGCGACACGCCGGGCCGGGACGCAGCCGTCTTACGCAACTGTCGCGACATGGCCCCGACGTCGTTCAGGCAGATGAAGAGCGCTTCGTCGCAGGCATGGAATGTCAGAGCCGCCTGCGGATCGTCGCCGGCGGTATTGACTTTCCATGTCAGCCGGGAACCCTCGAACAGGCTTTTCGACGGCTCGGGAGTCGCGCCCGAGACCAGAAACACAGGTAGCCATTGCAGGTCGAAACCTTCGCGGGCCAGAGCCTCGACCCCCGCTTCCCACGCCCGGTCGATATCCTCGAACTCGGAAACGTCCCGAGCGAGAAACAGCAGCACACCCGCAATCAACAGCCGCACAAAAAGATAAAACAGGACAAACTGAATCGCGATGTAATACCGCTGGACGAACCAGTGGGATATCGGAACCCGCGATTCCGGAATGAACCGCGTGCTGTAGTACGCCAGCAGCAGCGTCGCCCCGATAATAAACGCGTAATGAATGATCCGGTAGACCGTCGGCGACAGCCGCCCCGTCCTGGGAATCAGTCCGAACAGCAGTCCGACCCAGCGCAGCACCGAATACACCACCCGATGGGCGGCGTTCAAAGCACGGGCGACGAACATCAGATTCGACAGCGGCATCAATCACTCCAGGCGGATACAGTCCTCAGAACTGCGGCGACGGACTTCGGCGTCACTTTGCAACGGACAGCGGAATACTGGCGGTCGTCGTTTCGCCGGCCTTAACGTCAACTTTCGCTTCCCCCGCCTCCTTGCGTCCGATCACCGCGTAGTTGACCTTGACGGAAATCTGATACTGGCCCGGAGGCAGATTGGTAAACGTAAAACTGTCGCCAGTGATCTCCTGCAGACGGGCTTCCGGGCCGGTGAGCTGAATCGTGCTGCGTCCCCCCCGCGAAATCTTGAGTGCCACCGTCAATTTGCCATGCGTCTGCCCGGGAGGTGGCATTGGCTTGCGGAACGTAACGGGGATCGACTTGATCGCCCTGGTCCCCAGCCCGTTCTCCGCCACCACAATCAACCGCCGCGTCTCTTCGTCCTTCTGCAACTTGCCAAGTCGCGCTTTCGGGATCACGACGGACCAGAGCTTCTTCGGATTGTCCAGACTGCTCAGAGTCAGCTCTTCGAGCTGTTCCTCGTCAGGCTGCAGCGCTTTGTCGTCGTTGGCATCGAAGCCATACGCGATCCGGTGAATGCCGGACTCCGCATCGGCGGCCTCGATCGCGAAGGCGAAGTCGCGGTCGATCAACCGGGCCTCGACCCCGATCCCCTTCGCCTCCAGATCGGGCGGCGCATCGTCGTCGATCGCAAACCGCAGCCCGGTTCGCGCCACGGGCGTCTGCGGCTGATCGGCCCGGGTCAATGCCCCCTGAACCTGAAATCGCCCCATCAACCCCCGAATATCGGCCTCGGACTGCACCATCTCGTAATCGACGGCGGAGGTCCGCAGCTTCCATTCTCCCCCCTGAATCGCATCGAGCAGAACGTGCCGCTCGACCGACGAGAACAATCGCCACGACTGCTGCAGCGGCGTCGGCTCGCTCCCCGTCTCAGTCTCCCGCGTTACCGTGTAAGACAGCGTCCAGTCCCCCGTTCCCTCCGACCGGTCCAGCTCCGTCGCATCGACGGTAAACCGCACCCGCAGCGGCTCCTTGCCCTTCTGAATCACCGGCTCCAGCCTGGGCGGCCCCTTGGGATCGGGCGGAGGCAGCACCAGGTGCGCGGCCACGTGAGGCGGCAGCCCGGGCAGCAACGTCACATCCCCCGACGGAAGGAGCTGCCAGCGGTAGGCATGCGGCAGGCCGGCGACGTCCAGCGACAGCGCCCACGGACGATCCCGCGTCTGGTCCCGCCACCCCTTCGGCAGCCCGAACGACAGCGTCAGCCGCTGGCCGACGCCGACCGGGCCGCCCAGCGTGTAATCGGTCAGCGAGTTCCTCAGCGAATCCGGAAGCGACAACTCCACCGGAACCTTCGCCGGCAGCAGCACGTCCGTCGTCGACGGCGCCAACCGTTCCAGCGGCAACTGAAACCGATCGTCGACGACCGTCGGCCGGGGATCGGCGAGGAACTTCGCCGCCGACCAGAACGTCGGCCGAATCACAAACTCGAACGGCGCCTGCCCTTCGGGAGTGATGACATAGACCCAGCCGTGCGCCAGGTCGGCGAGCGGTTCCATCACGACCGCGGGTTTCGGAGGCGACTTCTCCTTGTCCGCCGGCGGTGCGGGCAAATCCCCGGGAACGGGAGTCCGTTCCTGTCCAGCCTCCAGCGCCAGCTCAAGCCCCTCCACCAGAGGAACCCGGCTCGATTCCGTCAGCCGGAAAATATCGATTCTCGCCGACGCGGTCGCATCGCGGGTCGGTCGAATCAGGTTCGCTCGCAGGCCAATCTCCGCCTGAGGGGGCAAAAAGATCTTCGCCCCCGCCGGACGCGCCGTCGGAACTGTCTCCAGTCGCGTTCCCGACGCCGCTTCGACAATCTCGATCCGCCATAACGTCGGGTCGAACGGAGGATGCAGCAGCACTTCTCGGAAATCCAGCGGAAAGCCGTCAGGCTCCGCCAGCACGGCCAGCAGCGGCTGCGGTGTCTCAACCTCGTCATCAAGTCGCAACTGGGCCGACAATCTACCATCGGCGGACAGCGGCAGCGCTGCCGGCTGGCGGATCGTCGAGCTCCGGTTTCCCTCGACCAGTCGAACATGCTCTCCAGTCAGCAGCACCTGCAATGTCGCCGACTCCCCTCCCCCCGGAATCACGACCATGCTCACGCTGCCCATCCGCTGGCTGTCGAACGCCGGCCGGTCGATGGACTGAATCCTTCCGGGAACGGGATGCCCCGGTCGAGCCCCCGCGCCAGCCAGCTCCTGTGCCAGCGATTCCGCCCGCTGAGCGAGCGCGGCATAGTCGGCCCCGTCGCCCGCCGTGCCGAAGCTGCGCTGTCGCCAGCTCCCGGCGTAAACAACCAGCCACTCCGCAAACTGGCGCGTGCGTTCGTTGCGAATGCGAACATCCGGATCGACCGGCGGCAGGATGGTCGGGTCGAGGGTCGCCGCGAGAAGCTGCCACTGCGACAGACTCGCAATCGTCGACGCGGACTGCGCCCGGCTCTGCAACACGCTCCACCGGGACCGGATCGATTTCCCGAGCTCCGCCCGTCGACGCCGCAGCAAGGCCTGGTCGGCGTCGCCTCCAGACAAAGAAGTCGTCGACTGATCCTCCAGCCGCTCCCAGTCTTTCCAGAGATCCGCCGTCACATCGGCCTCCGGAGAAAGCAGACTCAACGCAGCAATCGCCCAGAAACTCTGCCAGACGGCCCCCGTGTCGACTGATCCGCTGACGAGCGGATCCCCCTGCGGCGCGAGCGTTCTCAGGGCGTCCAGCCGCTCGCGATCCTGAGCCGTCAACCACGACTGTCCCAGCAAACGGTCCGCTTCGCGCCACGCCGCAGGTGTGGGATGTTCCGCCGTGCCCAGCCGCGGGAGCGACCGGCGGACCTCCTCCCAGAACTCGCGCCGATGAGTCATCGCGCGATTCGCCAGGTTGGACAGATTCTCCGCCGAGAGCGCCTCGCTTCCATCCGGCCCCGCCAGCAGGGCGACTTTAAGCTGTTGCGCATCGACAAACAGCGTCAGCAGCCGCCGTTCGAGGTCCGCCAGTCGGGCGGGACGATCGGGCCACGACGCCAGCAGCAGCTCCGGATTCCATTGATGATCCCGTTCGCGGTCCGACCATTGTCGAGCCAGTTCCCGCAGCAGCAGCCAGTCGACTTTCCGATGGTCGTCGTCATTGGCGCGACTGGCGATCCACTCCGCAGCCCCGGGCAGCTCCGCGAGCAGGTCGCTCCAGACGCCGACCGATTCCTGGTAGCGGACGGCAGCCTGCTCGGCGGAAGCGAGGGCTTGATCGGCTTTGTCGAGCCAGGCACGCACTTCGGGCCGCTCGCCATTCGAAGCCAGGAGCCAGCGCTCTGCGGCGAGCAGCGCTCGGAGTCCGGAATTCACAGTCTCGCGCACCAGCGGCAGAGATTCGGGAGTTGTCACGGCAAGACGCCGATAGCGCTGATGCAGGTCCAGCATTCGTCGAAGCGACGGGCCGGCGCCAAAGCCCGCTTCGCGGCCGGGGACGCGGAGCAGATCCTGCAACAGAACCATCTCGGGCGTCGACGGCAGCCGCCCGACCTCTGTAAGTCGCTTGACGATCAACCGGATCGGATCCCAGCCCGCCGGACTGGCGTCGCGCAGCAACTCCTGGATCAGCCACGCCTGAATGGCGTCCGCCGCCGGTACGACGACATCCCCCGCGGGGGCGGGCGCCCCGTCTTTAAGAAGTGACTGCAGGTATTGTGTGGTCGCAGCGGCGACATCCTTTGACAGCGGACCGGAGTTCCCCCCGAAGCCGAGTTCGATCAGCGCATCGCGCTGGGTGTCCGTCGAAGATGCCAGCAAGGCCGCCGGCGCGGCTGACTGCCCCTGCAAGCTCTTAGCGGCGGCATCCGCCTGCTGCACGGCCTGCGGCGCCAGATCGGACAGTCCGCCCCGAGCCAGCGACTCGGCCAGCGCCAGCCGGGATTCCAGCCTCCGCCACGTCACCGGCAATTGTCGACAGACCGGATCGCGGCCGCGCGGGCTGGAATCCCGCCAGGCGTCGCGCGCTTTCCACAGTTCGACCAGTCGGACGTTCCATGCCACGTCAGGCGACTTTGCCGCCTTGTCGGGAGCGGATCCGGCAGAAGTTGCACTTGCTGCGTCGGCATCGCCTTTCGAAGCCCCCTCGGCCTTCCCCTCCGCGGGTTTCGGTATGGGGACAGGCGGGGAGACGACGACGAACTCGAAGTCTGAGGTATTCCCGACGAGTTCGACCGTCTGGGGTTGCGCCGTGTGCGTGCGGTTCCAGTCGGCGACATCGCCGCGCACGAACGCCGTCAATTCATGGAGGCTGATCCGACGGTCATACTGCTGCGAATCGACCGGCCGACCGTCGTCCCGCCAGCCGTCGGCCGCGCCGTCGAGTCCCTCGATCAGCGACCGGACCAGCGCGGACTGACCGTCGGCGAGCCCGCTCTGCTGCCCCGGTCCAGCGGCGAGCAGAATCGTAACGTTGCTCGCCGCCGGCTCCGCAGTCGGCGGTGACGCGGCTCGCCCGGCCGGCCACTTCGCGAGCACCTCGGCGGCCACGTCATTGGCCAGGATCCCCAGCCTCCAGTTCGCCGCCAGTCTCGCAGCATCGAGCACCAGGACAACGCGACGGGCCCGGCTGTTCTGCAGGACGTCGACCAGCTCCCGCAACGGAATCATGGCCCCGGAACCGTCGGTCGGACTGTCGGGCGTCGCATCAATCGCAAACAGTTCGACGTCCCCCGTCGGCTGGACGAGCCCGTGCAGCGAGCAGAAGACCAGCAGATGCCGGCCATCGAGCGCAGCCGAATCCGCTTCGGTTCGCAGGAAGCTCAGAAACTGCGCCCCGTTGAGAGCATTGTCTTCGTTGCGCACCGGGGGAAACTGATCGGGATGGCGGTCGTGGAGAGTCCCGAAGGCCCGCGCATCCGATTCCCCGAACGGATTGACCGGCATGTTTCCCTGAGGATTGGCCCGCCCGCCGTAGGCCCCGATTCCGAACGTCACGACCTGAACCGGGAGCACGGGCTGCGCCGCCGGGGCCAGAAGATAGACAATCGCCCCCACCAGCACGATCAGCGTGATCGTCACCGCGCGCAGCTTGAACTGCCGGGAAAACCGCGAGACCGCCGGACGATGCGCACCGCGCCACTCGCGCGCATACGCAGAATGGGCGGGGGGCTGAGCCCGCCAGTCGCGCGACGGTGGCTTGCCGGCGTTCATGCGTGCTTCTTGAGTGGGAGCCTGTCAGACATCCGTCGGAGAACTTCCCGATCGAACGGGACACAGAACTGGCAGCATCGGACATCCGGCGACCACGGCTCCAGCCGCAGTCGCCCGTGCGCAACAGCTTACAGAATCAGCACCAGCGACACGAGCACAGGTTCCTCGCAACGCCGGGAATCTTCAGCCGATCATCACCGTCGGACAGCCGACGGTCACCGATCCCCCGTGGGCGGTGGTGTCTCCCATCCGCGCCGCGGGCTGCCCGCCGATCAGGACCGTCATCGACCCCATCGCAATCGAATCGGGCGGACCGACGCAGACCAGCATATCCCCGACCCGGGCGGCAGGCTGCCCGCCGATCAGCACGGTCGCACAGCAGGAAACGACCGGCCCGCCGACGTGGGGGATCGGAGGGGTCCCCGGAGTCTGCATCGGGCAGGTGTGCATGTCTCCGACACGGGCGGCGCAAGGCATGGTGATTCTCCGTCTGAAACCGATTGCGTCAGGTCTTCTCGACCGACGGCTGCAATCCCCCGGCGGCGAGGATCGCAGCGAAGTCCTCCTTGGCAAACAATTTCCACTGGCCGGGAGATTTCCCGTCTTCGATCAGCAGCCAGTGCAGACCCGACAGCAGAATCGCGGTCTGCGACGCAGACTGGCACGTGAGCATCTGATCGAGGAGCGATGGCCAGAAGTAAGCGGTCAAGGCGGCGCCCGGCCGATCTCCGGGCGCTCCGATCGCGGCTTTCCAGTGGGCGAGCAATTCGGCAGTCGGCAGCCTGGACCCGCAGCAGACGACGGCGTCTTTCCCCCAGCCGGTCCGAACCAGGTCCGCAGCCGACGGAAATTCCGCCAGCGAAACAAAAATAGGGGAATACTGGGCCCGCGCAGCAGGCGGCATCCAGCCAAACAGAAAATCGGACTCGACAATCTCCGGGGGCGGCGCCACGCCCGCACGCCGGCAGTCGATCAAGGCATGAACCGGCTCTGAACCGGCCAGAATCTCAAGAATCGCTTCGAAACTCGGTTCCTCCGCAGGGCTGAAGTAAATCTTCCAGCCGCAGCTCGCTTCGGAAACGGCATATTGTTTTGCCTGTCCGCTCCTGGCCGCACTCGCGGGCACGGTCGGAGCCGGACTGCCGACCGGTGCGTCATCGAACGACACGGTCAGACAGTTTCCGGCTCCAAACGTGATCCGATCCCCGCGCCGAAGGTCCGCGACCCCCACGGGCGCGTCGTTGACGGACGTGACGCCAGTCTGGCTGAGATGCACCAGACGGCATTCGGGCGGCCGGAACTCGATCCGAAAGTGCTGGCGCGAGACCGTCAGATCCTGCGGCACCGACAGCCCGCATTCCGGCAATCGGCCGGCAAGCAGCGTGCCCCCCTCCGGAACAGCGATAATCTGTCCTTGAAGCGAACCTTGCACGATTTCGAGGATCAGTCGCTGAGGCATGAACGGTTACCGAAAATTGCCGCCGCCCCGCAGGACGACGAAGGATGCATCAACTGCACGACTTGCTGCCCGTCTTGGAATTGTCGGCGGCATGGAACCAGTCGGCCGGCGGCTTGTCCTGGCTCGCATGATCGGGCTCCGTCGGCGATGCCGGTCTGGCTCCCGGCCCGGAACCCGCGGCTCCTCCGCTGTTCAACATCAGCATCGTGCCGTTGATCGCGACTCCCGCAGCCGAGATGTCCACAAAGTTCCCGCCGACTTTCAGCGAAAGCTGCATATCGGCCTCGATAACGACGCTCATCCCCTTCAGATGCAGCGTCGTCCCCGCTTCCAGCGCGACTCCCTGATCCACCTTGGCGTCCGCCGACCCGGCGGTCAGCGAAAACTGCCCGGAGACCTTTTCGCTGTGACTCCCCCCCACCGTCAGGTCGTACTTTCCGCCGACCTCCTCCAGGCGATCCTTTTCGATGTACTCGTGAAGATTGCCGCCGTCCGAGTCGTCGCCCATGCCGACGGTCAGATAGACGTTGCCTTCCACCTTTTCGAGCTTGCGGTGGAGCGTGTGCATATTCCACCCGCCGAAAATCTTCTGATTCAGCAGAGCGTCATCGTTGTCCTGATCCCCCACCAGGATATGCCGTTCCTTGATCGTCTGTTCGCGGTATTCATTCTTCACGCGAACATCCATGTCCTTTTCACCGTGAATGAAAACCTGCTCCTGGTCGGCGGTGTCGTTGAACCTCAACTCGTTATACCCGTCGCCCCCTTTGGTGGAGTTCGTCTTGATGCCGCTGATATTGGGATCGACTTTGTGCTTGTCGTCCGGACCGTCCCCCAGATACGGCGGCATCTGCTGATTGTTGTAGACGGTTCCCACGACGACCGGCTGATCCGGGTCCCCTTCGACAAACGCCACCAGCACTTCCTGACCGATTCTCGGCCAGAACGACGCCCCCCAGCGCTTCCCCGCCGCGATCTGCGCGACCCGCACCCAGCACGTGCTCGTTTCATTATTCTGGCCCTTGCGGTCCCAGAAGAACTGCACGCGAATGCGGCCGTACTTGTCGATCCAGATCTCCTCGCCCTCCTTGCCGACGACCTTCGCCGTCTGCAGCCCCTCCACAGTCGGCTTGGGAGCGATCCGCTGCGGGCGAAATTGCACATCGGCCGGAATGCAGACGAATCGGTTGGTATACGGACTCTCGACCGCCTCGCCGGTGATGTAATTCGCGTTCTGAACCGCCGAGTGCTGAACTTCGGTCAGCAGGTACTTCGAGCCCGAGTCGTGCTCGAGACTGACGCGATAGCCGGGCGTGAAGCCCCGGCAGCTCGACGAACCGGAGAACGTATGGTGAGTCGTCTCCGAGGCCTGCGCCCGCAGATTCGTCAGTTGATCGCCCACCGTGCTGACTTCGTCGAGCCGCTGATCAGTCTGGTTGTAGCGCAGCGCCGACCCGCTCGGCCACTCGAAGACTTCCAGTTTCGAGTTGCCGGCAAGCGAGGTCCGCGAAGAAATTCCGGAGTAGTCGATCCGGTTCGCGGCAAGCTGGCTGTGGTAATCGCGGGCCGCAAAGCTCCCCGAATGAATCACGCGCTCTTCGCGCCAGACGGTCACGCAGTCTTCTTCATGCGGTCCGACTCCGGAGCGCGTCGACCAGCGGACGGTCGCCTGATCGGGAACGTCTCCGCCGGCCGTCAGCGAATCGTCGACAATCAGCTTGTGGCCGGAACCATCGTGCGAAAAGTAATAGTAGAGTCCGTTCTCCTCGAGCAGACGCGAGACGAAGTTGAAGTGCGTCTCGTGGAACTGCACGCAATAATCGAGCTTCTTGTAATCGCTGCTCTTGCCCCGGACCTCAAAGCTGAACTGCGAAAAATCCTGCTGCAGTTCGCTGAAGACGCTTTTCACGATGTCCAGAACCGTCTGGTCCTGATATACGCGAAAATTCGCCCGCTTTGTCAGCAGCCACGCCCAGGGGGACAGTTCGGCTTCGAAATAATGGAACCGGGAATCTTCCCCGACAACCGCAAACCGGCTGCACATTCCGTCGAAGTAGCGGTACGGCCCCGACGCATAGTCTTCGCCGTGCGAGACCCGCAGCGTCATCCGCTTACCGAGCAGTTGATCGGCTTTGACCTGACTCGCTTTGTCCGGCTGAACAAGCAGCTCAACCTTCACCTGAAACAGGGCCGACATCCGCTCTGTGGCCGTAAACCGCGTCGGCAGCAGCAGATTCGTCTTACCGTCCGCCGTGAACTGCAACAGCCGCGGCTTGTCCGTGTAGTCGGACGACATCGTGACACCTCAACGTTGCCGGAACCAGGGAAACACGGGCGCGCCCGCCGCCGGGTCGGCGGCAGCGGCTCTTCAGCTCCATTGTCGTGCGTTCGGGCAAAAGGTTGCGAGAAACTTCCGCCGACGGACCGGATTCGAACGGCCGCCGCCGTTCAGTCGAATTTGTAGCCGAATCCGCCTCCGTCGCCGAGCAGAATCTCGACGCGCGAAACCGTCCGCTCCTCAGCCATCCGGGACAGCAGCTCGCGCGAAATATCCGGCAGCACCGTCCCCGTCAGAATATGGTCGACGTTTCGAGCCCCGGTCTCGGTCTCCCGGCAGCGGCTCAGGATCTGATCGACGACCGGCTCCGACCAGGCGAGTTCGGCCCGGTGATTTTCCCGCAATCGCTGACCAATTCGCCCCAACTGGAGTTGAATGATGTTCCGCAGAACATCATCTCCCAGCGAGAAATAGGGCACGACGTTCATACGCCCCAGAAATGCCGGCTTGAATCGCTCGAGCAGTTTCGGACGAAGCTGCTCGCTCAGTTTGTCCGGCTCCGGACGCGTCTCCGGATCCGCGCACAGCGACTGGATCAGATCCGAGCCGACGTTCGAAGTACACAGAATGATCGTGTTCTTGAAGTCGATCTCCCGCCCCTCGGCATCCTCCAGCACCCCCTTGTCGAAGACCTGATAGAAGAGCTCCAGCACGTCGTCATGCGCCTTCTCGATCTCGTCGAGCAGGACGACGCAATACGGCCTGCGACGAACCGCCTCGGTCAGCTTCCCGCCCTTGCCGTAACCGACCAGACCCGGCGCCGAGCCGATCAGCGAAGACGTGGTGTGCGATTGCTGAAACTCGGTCATGTTGATGATCACCATGTTCCGCTCGCCCCCATACAGCAGCTCGGCGAGCGTCATGGCGGTCTCGGTCTTGCCGACCCCGCTCGGCCCCGCCAGCAGAAACACGCCGATCGGCCGGCGCGGGTCGGTCAGATTGGCCCGCGCCGTCTGGATCCGCCGGCTGATCGCCTGCAGCGCATGGTTCTGTCCGATCACCCGACCCGTCATTCGCTCGTGCAGCGTCGAAACAAGCTGAATCTCATCCGTCTGCATCCGCCCCGCCGGAATCCCGGTCCAGCCGGAAACAACCTCGGCCACCGCCTGAAAGTTGACGCAGGGCTGCACGAGCGGCGTTTCCCCCTGGAGCTGCTTCAACTCAGCCTGCAACGCGGCCAGATCTGTTCGGCACTGCTCCGCTTCTTCCTCCGTCAGCGGCGCCGGCGCCGCCGCTGGCTGTCCGTTTCCGGCGCCCGACTTCGGTGCAACTCCCGCCAGGCGATCGTAGATCGCACAGATCTTCTGCACGATCCCCGTTTCCTGCTTCCAGCGCGCCTCCGTCTGCTCCAGCTCGCCGCGCGCCTTCGCCTGCAGTTCATTCAGTTCCGCAATCCGTTGGGCGTGATTCGCCCCGGTTGCCGCTTCCCGTTGCAGAATCTCCAGCTTCATTCCAATCTGTTCGATCTGCCGCGTCAGATCCTCAATCGGAGCCGGTATCGCCGAGTGCCCGACTGCGACCCGGGCGGAAGCGGTATCGAGCAGGCTGACCGCCTTGTCGGGAAGCTGGCGACCGGTGATATAGCGATGCGAGAGTCGCACTGCGGCCGAAATCGCTTCGTCGAGAATGCGCAGCCCGTGATGCTTCTCCAGCATCTTCACCAGCCCCTGCAGCATCACCTCGGCCTGCGCCTCCGCCGGCTCCTCAACCTTCACCACCTGAAAACGCCGGGTGAGAGCCGCATCCTTCTCGAAATACTGTTTATATTCCGACCACGTCGTCGCGCAGATCGTCCGCAGTTCCCCGCGGGCCAGCGCCGGCTTCAGCAGATTGGCCGCGTCGTTCTGCCCCGCCTGACCGCCGGCCCCGATCAGCGTGTGAGCCTCGTCGATGAACAGGATGATCGGCTTCGCCGATGACTTCACTTCCTGAATCACCGACTTGAGCCGGTTCTCGAACTCCCCTTTCACCCCCGCCCCGGCCTGCAGCAGCCCCAGATCCAGCGACCGGACCGAGACGTTCCGCAGCGGCGGCGGAACGTCGCCCGCGGCGATTCGCTGGGCGAAGCCTTCGACAACCGCCGTCTTCCCGACTCCCGCTTCACCCGTCAGGATCGGATTGTTCTGCCGACGCCTCATCAGGATGTCGATGATCTGCCGGATCTCCGCGTCCCGGCCCGACACGTTGTCCATTTTTCCGCTTCGCGCCATCTCCGTCAGATCGGCGGTGTACTGATCCAGAGCCGGAGTCTTCCCGCCCCCCGGACGAAGCTCGGGCGCCCCTTCCCCCGCCGACGGGCGCGTGACCGGAGCGTCTTCCACCGACCCCGCCGTAATCGCCGGCAGCTCCCGCGCCAGGGCGTCCGCGGACAGTTTCCCCAGGTCCCGCGATCCCGTCAGAAACATCTGACTGATCTTCGGATTCGTCAGAATCGCCAGCAGCAGGTGACCGCTGCGAACCGCCGACTCGCCGTATTCGACCGAGGCAAACACCCACGCGTCCCGGACCAGATCGACCAGCAGCGGCGAAAGCGCAGGTGGCCGCCCGTTGCCGGTCTTAAAGCTGTCGATCGACTTCGTCAGCGCCGCTTCGAGCCGACTCTGATCGACCTCGTAGTGCTTGAAGATCTTCGTCAGGTCCGAGTTCTGCACCTCCAGCAGCTTCTGCAGCCAGTGCTCCGCCTCGACCGAGTAATTCGTCCGCGACAGGCACAGGCCGGCGGCGCTTTCCAGCGCCCGTCGGCAGGTGTCGTTCAACTTGCTGACGAGCGACCGCAGATTGATGTCCATCGAACCGCCTTGCTGGTAACGGGAAACGAATCTCGTCGGAACGTGTATCGCCTGGCCGCTCGCCGTGCGGAACGAACGCAATCAACAATCCGCGAGCAACGAAACGCTCAGGCCGTCGGGATGGAATATCCCGGGAAGGGAATCGCGAGAAAACGCACGCAACCTTGCCGGTCCGCCACGACCGGCAGCGATCAACATAGGATCAGGCCGGCGCGAATTCAACAACACTCCGACCTCCGATTCTCAGGCCGCAGCAACGGCCACCAGACCGCACCGCGACGATTCCCTCGCAACCCGACCCGCCGCAAAGTCTGCGCAGACTTCGCACAGCAACTTCCTGATCGGCGCGGGGACAAAACTTTTCACGTTTTTTCCAGCGACAACTGTGATCGTTAAGACTCAACAAAATCGCTGCCATCGTCAGACTCGCTGCAATCATTCCCACTTAATCCCACACCGCTCGCGACGGCCGATCGGCGATAAGTCGTTTCAATCACAGACGTTCAAACATTTCGCACACTCGCGTTTCACGCAGTCGCCGTTTCATACCGCAGAACCGAGGCGATCCCTACAGGGCTCGTCAGCGTCGATCGGCGGAATTGGCAACATTTGACGGACAACCGGAAAGAGTTGTCCAGCCCGTCCGTTGGCGCTCGATATCCCCCGACGCGACCCAGACGAATTTGCCGTCGACCATCAGGGAATGTGGTATGACCCCGCTCAAAGCCCCCGTCAGCGCACTCTACGGACTTGCCGTCGCGCTCGGCCTGCTCGCCTTCGGGGGATCCGTCGTAGCCGCCGACGGCTCTCCGGTTCCCCCGGCCCCCGAATTCACCAGCCCGGACATCAAGCCCACCTTCATGGACTGGCTCACCGCCAAGCCCATCGCGCTCACCAAGAAAATCAAAGCCACTGACCCACTGCAGCGCCCCCCCTTCGCAGGCGCCCCTCCCGATTCCCTGAAAGGCATGGCCGCCGGAATTCGCGGCGTGCAGCTCGACGCCCCCAATCGCGTCAAGGCGGCGGCCTACCTCGGCACCGTCGACTGCGTCACCTACCCGCAGGCCCAGGCGATGTTGATCGCCACCATGCAGGAAGATCCCTCCGAAGACGTCCGCTACGAAGCAGTGATGTCGTTGCGGATGATGCTCAGCCGCGGCTGCAGCAACATGGACTCGGAATGCGACTGCGAATCGTGCCGCGGCCGCAAGCAGGCCGCCCGCGAAACCGAAAAACACTCGAAAAAAGAACAGCAGGCCCTCATCCGCAGCGCCAAGGGCGCCGCCAAAAAGCTGGCAAAGAAGGTCGCTAAGGACAACGAGGACGCCCCCCGCTACGACTGCTGCGTCGGCTGCTGCAACGCCAAAGTCATGAACGCACTGTCCGACGTCGCCTACGGCAAGGACGAGCAGTGCTGCTGGAACGAACCCTCCGAACGGGTCCGAAACGCCGCGGCCGAGGGTCTCTGCCTGTGCGCCACCGTCGCCGCAACCTACGCCGAGCCGACGCCGGTTCCCGATGTGCCCCCTCCCGATAAACCCAAGGAAGTCGGCCCCGCCGAGGAGAAGGAAGTCCCCGCGCAAGCGTCGCCGGAGCTCGTCCCTCCCCCGTCCACATCGGTCATTCCTCGACGGACCACTCCCCAGCCGCAGCTCTCGCAGACCTCCGCCCCCTCCCCGGCTCCTGCAACCGCCCGCCAGGCGGCCCTCTCCCGCCCCACCGACGGACTGACCCTCCCCCTGGTGACGGGCCTCAAGGGCTACTGCGTCGTCGGGCTCAAAAACCGCCAGTTCGTCCAGGGAAAACCGGCCTTCGCGTCGACGTTCGAAGAACATACCTACCAGTTCGCCAGCGCCGAGGCCAAAGCCGCCTTCGATCAGAATCCCGAAGCCTACGCCCCCGCCTACGGCGGCATCGATCCCGTCGAATGGCTCGAACGACAGCGTCTCGTCGAAGGCCAGTTCCTTCGCGAGTACGAAGGCCGGTTCTACCTGTTCGCCAGCAAAGAGAACTGGGAAATCTTCAAGTCCCAGCCTCCCCGCTTCGTTCTGAACAGCGACGCCGCCAGCCGCTACATGGTGGCTCGATAGTTTGCGTCTGACTCCCGCAGTCCCCGGGCCAGTAACTCTCGCTCAAACGGTCTCGACCCTACTCCAGATTTCCGGCGGCTCACCATGAAATCTCTCAACTGGAATCGATGCCATCGACTCCTGCCGCTCGCAGGCCTGGCCTGGGCCTGCAGCGCGCCGCCCGTCTCCGCGATCGAACCGGTCGGCCGCATCCAGCCCGTGGCCGCCGTTTCCTCCGGCAGCGACGAACTCCTCTTCGACAGCCTGCTCCTCAACCAGGTTCCGGAGAACTCGACGCCCCCCGCCCCCTTCTGCCCCGAGTCCACCCTGCCGGCCCCGCAATCGCTCTCCGACCCCGGCGCCGTCTTTGAACCCGCCCCCTCCGCCGGATTTCTACAGTCCGGCCAGGGCGCCCTCACCGCGCAGAATTCCGTCGCGGCTGCGCTCATGCCCGGCGGATATCTCGATCCCGCCGCACCGGCCACAATGTTCCGGCTCCGTTACGACGTGGCCAACGGCAACGACTTCCCCGATCGCGGCGAATACTTCTACGCCAAGTGCGGCTGCTTCCGGCAGCTCGGCATCGACCCCAACGCCAACGGCCCCGGCGGAATCAACACCAGCGTCGACTACCAGGACATTCGCCCGTACTTCGAGTACGCCTTCAACTCCCGGTTCTCGGTCTTCACCGAACTCCCCGTGCGATTCGTCGATTTTCACTCGCTCGACGGATTGCCCGCCCTCGGCAGCACCGGCGGATTCAGCGACATGAACGTCGGCTTCAAGTACGCGTTCATCGCCCAGCCAGACGAATACCTCACCTTCCAGTGGCGCACCTATATCCCCACCGGTGATTCGCAGCGCGGACTCGGCACCCACCACGTCAGCCTCGAACCGTCGTTGCTCTACTACCGCCGCATGACGGACCGCTGGCTGCTCCAGGGGCAGTTGACCGGCTTCACGCCGATCGGCGTCTCCGCCTTCGCCAGCAATGTGCTGCAGTACGGCGGCGGTCTCGGCTACATCCTGCATCAGGGCGAACGCGCCACCGTCATCCCCACGCTCGAAGTCGTCGGCTGGACCTTCCTGGGCGGCCAGAAGTTCAGCCCGACCCAGGGCGGGCTGCAGAGCGCCTCCGGCGACACCATCGTCAACGTCAAACCCGGCGTCCGAGTTGGACTGGGCAACTCGCCCGGACCGATGATGATGCAGCGGCAGTCGATTTACGCGGGCTTCGGCATTCCAGTCACCAGCGACCAGTTCTACAGCGACCTGTTCCGGCTGGAATACCGCTTTGTGTTCTGATCGTCGGATCTCGCCCGACAAGAGGATCTTCGATGAGCATCACTCACGTTCGACGCACCGCCGGCCTCCTGCTGTGCGCCGGGCTCGCGCTCCTGCTCCCGACGCGCATGATCCTGGCCCAGTCGGACGTCCGGCCGGTCGGATATTCCGGCGAAGCCGACGCCGGCCTGTTTGACGCTCATCTGGTGAACGACGCCAGTCCGGCCGAGGGGACTCCGACCGCGGACTCGCCGCCGGCATCCTGCTCCCCGCGACTCCCCGGTCATTGCAGCGATTCTTCGAGCCTGATCAGCCCGGAGAGCGTCTTCTCGCCGACCGCCCCCGCTCCGCCCGCCATGAATCAGACGCAGCCCCTGGTCGCCTCCCTCGGCGCCGGCCAAGGCGCCTTGACGGCGCAGAACAGCGTGCCGACATTCCTGGGCGACTACTTCGGCGGGGCCGGCACCCAGATCACCGGCACGTACAACGAAATCATCAACAACAACTCGGTCGCCATTCCTCTGACGAACGGCGTCGGCGTCATGAAGCTGGCCGAGAACACCAGCCCCATTCCGCGCGATCGCGTCTTCCTCAGCTACAACTACTTCGACAACGTCAACATGATTCCCGGCGGCCTGGCCGTCAATCGCCTGACTCCCGGTTTCGAAAAGACATTCTTCGAAGGCCGGACGTCGGTCGAACTCCGGATTCCGATGGCCACGACGCTCAGCTCGAATACGACCTACAACCAGGGGAATTTCAACTCGAATATCAGCCCGGTGAACTTCGATTCGAATCAGTATGAGCTGGGCAATCTCACCATGTTCTTCAAGGGCCTGATCTATCAGGACGAACAGTTCGCTCTGTCGACCGGCCTGGGCGTCGCCGCACCAACCGCGGACGACCTGCGAATTGCGACGCAGTACGGCGATCCGGTCGCGACGATCACCAACCAGTCCTGGCACCTGCTCCCCTTCGTCGGCGCCGTCTACACCCCCAGCGATCGATGGTACGCCCAGGGCATGATGCAGATCGACATCGGCACGAACGGCAGCTCCGTATTCGCTCCCGATCCCTATGGAAACCTGACGAAAATCGGCCACCTCAACGATCCCACCTATCTGTTCTCCAGCATCGGGACGGGATACTGGTTCTACGACGCGGCCGATCAGTCTTCGCTTCTGACGCGGGCCTCCGCCTTCACGGAGCTCCACTTCAACAACTCGCTGCAGGCCACCGACACTGTCCGCAATTTCGACCTCACCGTCGGTTCCCGCCAGGACCGCATCCAGACGGTCAATGCCGTGATCGGAACCAACTTGATCCTCCATCAGAACAAATCGCTGATGCTCGGCTATGTCGCGCCGCTGGGAGGCGGCTCCGACCGACCGTTCGACGGGGAATTTCGCCTGCTCTTCAACTGGTACTTCGGAGCGCCGCTCAATCGCGCCACGAGCGTCCAGTTCTAAATCACCGGCATCAATTCTGACACAGCGTCTCTTTGAGTCTTGTCCCCTCTCCCGCTGTCTTCAGTGGGAGAGGGCCAGGGAGAGGGTTTTCGAATGCGCCGAAGCGTCGTCCACGGAGAAAAGACGGCGCGCCTCACATTCGTGGCCGGTGATTGAGACCGCCGCGTTGAAGAACTCCAGCGAATCGCCCGCACAGGAATGCCCGGGCCGCCTCTTCAGAGGGATTCGCTTGGGGTGGGACAGACATGCCTGTCTGTCTCCAATTCCCCAGCAGGCTGCCGAGACGCCTCACGACTGCCGGAACTTCAGGTAGACCGCCAGCAGCACCACAAACGCAATACTCGCGACGAACAGACCTCCCGCCATCGTCTGCAGCCACGTATCTCCCGTGAGCGGCTCCACCCCGCCGCTGAGCGGCTCCCCGTTAAACTCGGGCAACGACGGTTTGCGGATCAGCCGCGCCAGCTCGTCGGCCCAGGCCTGTCGAGCTTCGCTGGAGTTGGAGGCGTTTCCCGGCAGCGGCTGATGCAGATGCTCCCGGAACGCTTCCCCCAGATCCCCCTCGAACCCCAGCACCAGGCACAGATACCAGGTCTCGATCACATCCGACGAACTCGACCGCGCCGCACGCTCGCCAAATTCATAAAACCGCCACGCCCGGTTCTTCTCCGCAAAGTAGTCGAACTCCAGCGTCATGTCCTTCCAGTCGACTGCCGCCGCCGTCAGCACTTCGTCGACCCAGTAAATCAGCGCCCGGCGGACCAGCTCGAAGTCTTCGCCCCGCTGTCCCGGACGGCTGCTCGCACCCGCCATCAGCGCGTCCAGATCCATCCGGATCAGCTTCTTCTCTTCCCCCAGGTCGGGACGCTCGTGACGCTCGATCCGGTCGACCAGATCGAGCACCGAATCGAAGATGCGGTTCACCGGTTGTGCGAATTCAGGCGTCATTTAGGCAGTCTGCGGCATGGCGTAGAGAGCGAATGACAGCGCCACCAGTTGGCCCTGATCGGTACGGATCTGAATCGTCTGCTCGCCGTCGATTCCCCCGACGACCTGCTTCTCGTTGAACCGGATTCCCAGGTTCAGCGTCTTCTCGACCGCCTGCCACGCTTCCGAACCGCGATCCAGCTTCCAGTACGTCCAGCCCGACCCCGGAAAATCCCGAGGCGGAGCCGCTTCCGGGCGGGCTTTCACCCCCCCCTTTCCGCCGCGGTAAATGTTCTCCACCACGTCGCTGCTGCCGACTTTGAGATCCAGGCGATCGGTCAGCAGGCTGTCCACCTCGCTGAACGACAGCTTCGACTCGACGCCCATGTAAAAGGTCCATCCCGGCGTGAGCCACTCGCGCTCCAGCCGCACCTGCATCTGCAGCCCCGCCCCCACAAACGGCCGCTTGATATAAGCCCGCCGCTGTTTCTCCTGGTCGATATCCAGCAGCCGACGAATCGCGTGGAAACAGCTCCCCAGGTCGTCGTGATCGTAGATCGGCACCTGCGGCATCCGCCGCTCCGGCAGAAAAATCGAAATCAGCCCGACGATCCGGCACAATTCCATGTACGCCTGCAGCGGATGAATGCCCCGCACGAACGGCAGATTCACCAGGTATCCGAGTGCTGTGTTCAGCGAATGCAGCTTGAAGATCCGCTCCAGGTCCTCGCGGTGCCCGCTCTCAAACGCCACCCCCCGGTCCAGCATGTTCCGGGCAAGCTGGTCGGCCAGGCTGCCAAGCTGATCGGTGATGTTCCCCAGAATCCGGTCCTGCAGGTACGACCACCCGTCGCAAGCCAGCAACGGGGGAATGTACTCCGGATCCAGTTCAGGAGGCGCCTCGGCGACCGATCCCAGCCGCAGCCGCATGATCGGCAGCGTCTCATAGCCCGACAGGTCGTCATCCCCCAGCAGCAGCCGGGCATTCAGCCAGCGAACGTCGGCGACGATCGGATTTCCCGCCTGATTTTCGTCTTCGACTTCCTGCGATTCGACGTGATATCGGCAAACCGCCTCTCCCGACGGCCCGTCCGCATTCTTCCGGCCGAGCTGCAGTCGCGGCACCGCCAGAGAGACCGTCAGCCGGTCTTGCGAATTCCGGAACGCCGTGCGCGGAACTTCGACGGGCGACAGCAGAGCATCCTCCGGAAACCGCACGAACGTGCCGTCGCGCAACCGGACGTGAAGCTGGCTCACAGACACCCGCCAGTTCGACAGCGCCTCCGCGTCGAGACTGATCTTCCGCAGACCGTACGCATACCCGACATGCCACTGCTGCGCCAGAGCCACCTCTTCCCGCATCCGGCGCTCGCCGAGCTGGAAGTGATGCGGACTGATGAAAAGTCCTTCCGACCAGTGAACGGGATGATTTGTCATGGGACGCCGCAATGCCTTGCGAATCGCGAGCTGCAGACCGGGAAGACCGACCTCCGGGACGCGGTCATGGTCTTCAATCGGCCCGCGTTTCGCAACCCACGGAATCCTCCCCCGCCCGGCAAGCTCACGCGCTCGTCTCCCGCCCGTTTTCGGCAAAGCCCCTGCAATCGCAGGCCGGACGTCGTCGATCGGCAGCCCGAAACAGCACTCGCAAAGCAGAACTTGCTCTCGAAGCAAGTCGCCGCGGCCCCCGAACCACGACTTGTCCGGCGATCGTCACTGCAGACTGTAAAACGCCCGGCAGCTTTCGCAGAGGCCGTGGCTGACTCGCGACGGCGCCTGCCGAACCCACGCGGGAACCCAGTCCCAGACCAGCTTCGCCGTCAGCCGCCGAAAGCGACGGCAGTCGCAACATTGAAGGATCAGGCCGCTCGCTGGACGATACCACTCCTCCAGCGGCGGTCGCTCTTCCCAAACGCTCTGAAAGTCAATTCGACAGGAATTGATCACGATCAGCGCTTCGACCGATTCCGCGCGGAACACCCGCATGCGAAACACGCGATACCGGTCGGGCGACGAACATTCATAGTCGTGATTCCAGTCCGTCCGATCCCGCAGGCATTGTCGATAGCGGCTGGCAAAATATGGTCGAACTTCCTGAGAAATCGCATCCAGGATGCTCGCCCCCGGCGACCATCGGTCCGCCACCGCGGGACTCCCGTCGTTCGCCGCCGCAAACCTCCCCCAGGCGGGATTGACATACGCAATCGTCAAGTCCGGCCACAGCGCAAACGCCGTGCCCTCGTCCCCTTCAAGTCGCGCCAACTGCAGAGACGTCATCGCGTTCAAGAATCGCGGATCGCCGCGACGATCGTCGGTAACCATGACGGTCGCTTTCACTCGAACAAGACCAATTCACCGGCATCGATGCTGCAACAGCCCTTCTTCTCGTCGTGTCCCCTCTCCCGCTGTCTTCAGTGGGGGAGGGCCAGGGTGAGGGACTTCGAAGATGTCAGAGTATTTTCCACGGAGATATAGACGGCGCGCCTCACATTCGTGGCCGGTGATTGAGACCAGCCAGGCCCGACTTAAGGAAGCACCCGATGCCGTCGCAGCGTCGAAACCAGTTCGCTCCGCGTGAACGGCTTCAGCAAATACCCGGTCGCTCCGCTCTGCGCCGAACGCATGACCGAGTCCCGCGTCGAATCGCCAGTGATCATCACAATCGATCCCGAGTACCCGCGACGACGCGCATCCGCCACAAATTCGATCCCGCTCATCCCCGGCAGGTGAATGTCGCACAGCACCCCCAGAAACTCCTCGACGATCCTGATCGCTCGCTCGGCGGATTTCACCGGCACCACCTCCACACCGTGCCCCTCCAGCAGCGCGGTAATCAGCTCGATCATCTCTTCGTCATCTTCGACGACCAGCAGTCGCCGACCAACGGCCTCTTCCCGCAAATGGGCCCCCCGGACAATTTCTGGCCCGTAGCCATCGATAGACTCCGGATCCGCGGCCGGCGGGTCGGCGTTCAGGCTGTCGATAAACTTCTGCAACTCTTCCTCGGGGGGAACCGGTATCTGCAACAGCGTCTCGAACTCCGCGGTCTTCGCGACCGCCCGCGCCAGACACGATTTGCAGGAATCCGACCGCAGCCCGCGAAAAGCCTCAGCCTGCTGAATCAGCCTCCGCTGCCGCTGCGGACTGGGAGCGTCGTGCATGTCGGCGACCGACTCCGCAAATCTCACGATCTCCGTCATCTGAATCTCGAACTCTGTCAACTCCCGCGGCTTGTCGTCATGGTGGTTCAGCACCAGAGCGATGATCGACACCGGCACGCCCCACTTCTGCAGCAGCGCGGCGCTCACCTCCGCATGATCCACATTGAACTGCTGGTGTTCCCCGATCAGAAGCTGAAGCTGACCGATCGACCGGCACCGCTCGACGAGCTGCAGATATCTCGGCCCCAGATGGTGCGCCAGCGACAAGATCCCGAGATCCTGCAGCAGCCCGACCACATAAGCCGTCTCCGCCGTCCCCGGTAGAAACTCCGCCGCAAACACATGCGCCACGCTCGCTGTCAGCACCAGCCTCGTCCGGAACCACGGTTCCACCCAGCCGGGCAGCTTGCGGAGCCCGTCGCCATGCAGCGACTTCTGCGTGATCGCAACCACCAGAGCCACCGTCCGGCGGTACCCGAGGTACTTGATGGCGTCGCCGAGATGATTGACCTTGAATCGCAATCCCGACGCCGAACTGTTCGTGATCCGCAGCAGTTCCGCCGTGAGCCGCGGATCGGTGCTGAGATCGGCGGCCAGTTCGCCCGTATCGCCGCCGTCCTCGCCCAGCCGCCCCATCACCTTGAGCACGAGTTGCGGCAGTGGCTTGAAACAGTCGCTCGCCTCGGCGATCTGCCGGGCCGCCAGCGGAATTCGCAGAGACCGCGGCCCCGATGTGAGCAGCGACGCCCTGACGCACTCGACGATCACCTGCGGCGCCATCGAATGCGACAGCACGTGATCGACCTTCAGCTCCCGCATCAGCGCATACTGCTCCGGCGGAACGTCTCCAATCAACACCACCACGGGATTGAGCAGTTCTCGACGGATCCGCTCGACGATCTCGATCCCGGTCAGAAAACCGGTCAGCTCCTGCTCGATGATCAGACAGTCGATCCGTCGCTGGTTCCCAAGACGCCGAATCTGGTCCGAGCTGTCGGACATCAACGCGTCAAACCCCGCAACCTCCAGCAGGTGACGCAGCTCGGCGACCTGCGGAGTCGACTCCAGATAGATGACCACCGTACGAGAATCCGTCATGGAAACGCTCCTGGTGACTGGGAACTGTCCGGCCCGGCTGAGAATCTCCTGCCGGTGCAATCCGACCCGCTCTGTGCTTGTCTCCTCATTGGAAGTTCAGACAGAAGGCTTTGAAATGTCCTGAGAAGGAATGCCACTCTCCATCGTCTCATTTCTAGGCGAGTCTCAATGCATTTCACAGCCGCACAATGAAAAACCGGCGCAGCAGAATCCCCGGACATCTCGATTCATGAACAATGGATTTCTGGCGTTTTGAACATCGCCGCTCAAAGCGCTCAATTGCCCGGGACGATACCGGCAACCACGATCATTATTGGGCCGCCGCCCTTCAGTGCGAGTCGATGATCAACCCCATATACTGGTCCGACCGACGCGGACTCAGCGGGATCTTCGCCGCACACAATGCCGCGCCGACGGAACAGACGCCGACAGCGTCGGAATCCGAAAAGTAGGCGTCAAATTGTGAATTCCTGATCGGCACGGAATGCACCGGATCGACCGGACGCAGCCCCGTCTCGCGCCGGAATCGCATGACGCACCGCCCCTCGTTGTCCGTCAAGTAGATCGTTCTCGATCCGCCCGGCGAACTCTCAATATGGTCCCGGAGAATCCGCTCGATATCGCATTCAATCGCCACGCTCCCCAGCTTTCGCGCGGCCGTCGCGTCAAACACCGCAATCCCAGCCACGATGCAGACGCTGATCGGCTCGCCGCTCCTGCGCCCGCGATCTCCATCAGTCGGCAGTTCGCCCGGCGTCGACGGCGCACCCTTTCGCCCCGGCACGCCAATGTAAACGTCCCCGCGCGTGAGCCCGGAAATCGCCGGCAGATGCCGCGTGAAAAACGCCGTCAGATCCAGCCGCTGCAGCCCCCGCTGCGCCCCCGAATTCTCCACCCGAATCGGCTTCGGCGTCCCCTTGACCTCCGGATGACCCCAGCACGTCACCGCCGCATAATTGGGATTCGCATCCAGCAGCCCCCGATAGATCGTCTTGAGCTGGTCCGACCACGCCAGACCCGCTTCCCCCCCCGACTCCTGCAGCACCCCCGCCACCGGCGGCACCGACCCCATGAATCGCACATCGTCCGCCAGCGCATCCACCGCCGCCGACAGCTTGCGCTGCAGACTCCGGCAGTCGTCGACCGCCGCCTGCAGCTCCGCCCGCCCCGACGCCACGTGCGCCTCATACGAAATCACGCTCCCCGTCAATCCTGCCGCCACCGCCAGCGCGCACAGGATCGCCGCAGCCTGCGTCAGCCGAGGATGGCGACGAGTCCATCGGTAAAATCGCTGTCCCGCCCGCTCCCGCATCGCCGAAATCGGCTCGTCCGCCATCCAGCGCCGCAGATCGTCGGACAACTCCGCCGCCGACGGATATCGCGCATGCCGGCCGCGCGACAGCGCCTTCAGGCAGATCGCTTCGAGCCCCGCCGGAACGTTGCGATTCAGCCGCCGCGGAGGGGTCGTCTTGCCGTCCACGATCGCGTCGAGCAACGCCGACATCCGACTCCCCGCCCCCAGCGTCTCGCTGCTCAGCTCGTGAGGCGCATACCCCGTCAGAATCGCATACAGAATCGCCCCCAGGCCGTACACGTCCGTCTGCTCGTCAATGTCATCCACCCGGCCCGCCGCCTGCTCCGGAGCCATATACATGGGCGTCCCCATGACCTGCCCCGCCAGCGTCGCCTCCAGTTCGTCCCGATCGTTTTCAACATCCGGCGGCGGAACGCTCGACGGATCGTCCATCCCCAGCGACCGCGCCAGACCCCAGTCGAGCACGATCACCTGACCGAAGTGGTCCAGTGCGATGTTCTGCGGCTTCAGATCCCGATGAATCACCTTGCGCGAATGAGCGTACGCAATCGCCTGACACACGCTGACGAACGCGGTCAACAACGCATGAAACGCCAGCGGATCCTCCTGCCCCAGCTCCCGCCGCTCGTGATACTCCCGGATCGCATCATCGAGCGTCCGGTTCCCCAGGTAGCGCATCACATAAAACAGCCGGCCGTCCTCCCCGTTCTCGCCGAACAGATACAGCGGCACAATGCTCGGATGCTCCAGCCGACCGGTAATCTCCGCCTCCCGGCGAAAGCGGATCGTAGACCACGGATTGAGCCCCCCTTCCGCAACAATCTCCTTCACCGCCACGTACCGGTTCAGGCTCGTATCCACCGCCAGCCAGACCGTGCCCACTCCCCCCTGACCCAGCTTGCGAATCAGCCGGAATCGAGACAGAAACGACCGTTCCTCAGCCCCAGGCACGCCGCGCGGAATCCCCGACAGCCCGAAAATCTTGGCGATCTTCCCATTCGGATCGATCCGCTCCAGCAGCCACGACGTCCGCCGGGACGGACTCTGCCGGCACGCCTCCCACGAAAGATGCGCTTCGATCGACCGCAAAAACCGTCGCGTCTCCGCCTCGACCTCGGCCAGATCTTCCTCAGAGAGCGAACCCTGCCGCTGCAGAAAACTGTGCAGCGACACCTCGCCAAACGACGTCCAGTCCTTCAGCATCTGCCGCAATTGACGCTCGCTGACCAGCCGGCTCCGAATCAACAGCGCCGCAAACGCAAAATCCAGCTCCGGCTTGGAAAACGCCCCCTGCTGCGCCAGATTCAAGACCTCCGCAAACTCCCGCGAATCAATGCCGCGAAACGCAGGTTCCGCCATCGCCAGCGTCTTGTCGGCAGTCGCATCCACAACCCCGCCCGCCGCCCGACCATTGTCGGTCGGGTCCCAATGGACCGGTTTCTCCGCGGGGGGACTGGCCATGTTGATCGCCTCAAAACAGCGCCGGCGACGGATCAGCCCACGGTCCTCCGCGACTGAAATCATCCCCTGCACGCGCACTGCACCAGATTCAACTTGGCTTCAAGAACGGAACGCGGCATCCCGGTTTCTACCTACAACCGGCCGACTCCAATCGTTCGCCTCCCGATTGAAACGGCAGCAGCGATTCTGCGGGATACGCCGCCGCCGACCGCGCACGAATGAACTGGAGACATCGCGATTTGTCTTACAATGCGGCGGTCGACACCCCGGAACCTCACGACCGCCGCGGGAAAACCAGCCCCCGTTCCCTTCCGGAGATTCTCAGCCCCCTCCGCCGCCCTCCCTTGCTCCCCCCGGCTCCGCAAGTCATTGTGCACGGCACAGCCCCCCTTCGCCGAACGCTGCGCCCACGATCCGAAACATCCGGAATCAAAACCCCCAGCCTCCTCGCAACCTCATCCCGGCCCCGCACCAGCAAAGGCGCACCATGCCCCCGCGCGGACTCCTGATCGCACTCCTCTCCCTCACCACCCTCTCCCCTGCCTTCGCCGAAGACGACCCCGCACCCGTCTTCAACGTCGGCTTCGCCAAACGCGACATCACCCCCGCCAAACCCATGCCCATGTGGGGCTACGGCGCCCGCCACGCCCTCCTCGGCGACGGCGCTCTCGACACCCTCTACGCCAAAGCCCTCGTCATCCACGCCGGCCCCGCCAAGCTCGCTCTCGTCGGCCTCGACCTCGGCCGCGGCCCCACCCGCGCCATGACCGATCGCATCCGCGCAGAAATCGCCGCCAGGGCCGGCATCGAACACGTCCTCATGGTCGGCAGCCACACCCATCACGGCCCCTGCATCGAGCTCCTCGATCGCCCCGGCTACGGCAAAGGAACCTTCGACGACGCCGTCGCCTACAACCGGCAACTCCCCGAACTGCTGATCGCCGCCATCCTCGAAGCCGACAAAAACGCCCGCCCCGCCCGATTGGCAATCGCCTCCAAAGACGTCCCCTTCAACCGCAACCGCCAGACCAAGCGCGAACCCAAAACCACCGATCCCATGCTGGCCGTCATGCGCTTCGACGACGCCGCCGGCCAGCCGATCGCCATCCTGGTCAACTTCGCCGCCCACCCGGTCATGACCGACGGCGCGACCCTAAAATTCTCCGCCGACTTCCCCGGCTACCTGCAGCAGAAGGTCGAAGCCGACCTGGCCACCAACTGCCTCTTCCTGCAGGGAGCCGCCGGCGATCTCAGCCCCAATTCACCAGAAGGCATCCGCGGCCCCCAAGCCTTCGGCGAGCTCCTCGCCCAGCACGTCGTCGAACTGGCGAAGGGGGCCGAGACGAAGGTCCCCGCCAAACCCTCCGTCAAAGGGAAGGTCGACCGCTATCTGTTCCCGTCGCGGATCGACTTCACCAACCCGGTCGTCACGGCGGGCTACAGCGTCGCCTTCTTCCCCGAACTGATCCAGTGCTTCGTGCTGGAGATGGACCAGGGCGTGACCGCGGAATCCAACACCATCCTGCTCAACGGCGAGATCGGTCTGGTCGGCGGTTCGGGCGAGTTCTTCAGCAGCCACAGCCGCCGGCTGAAGGAACGCTCCCACGTCGGCCCGACCCTCTTCTTCGGCTACTGCAACGACCACAACATGTATTTTCCGACGATCGAAGCCATCGCCGAAGGAGGCTACGGCGCCGACCCGCCCGTCTCCCCCGCCGCCATCGGCGCCGGCGAAGCGATCCTGAACCGCGCCCTGATCAACCTCTACGAGCTCTCCGGCACAATCCACCCGGAAGCCCCCCGCGTGAAGTAGGGCCGGGCGCTCCCGGCCGCCTTCCCCTCCCCCCGGAGCCGGAAGCGTCAGCGCCCGGAGTCTGCCCCACGCTCACGCCACAACCACAATGGCTCCCCAACCCGGGTGGCACGCCCAGAGTCCGCGATGGGCGTGGTCTTCCGCGACTGGTTGACAGCGCGGCCCCGGTCGATCGTCTTCGATCTACCGGGGCGGCGCAGCCGTGGGAAGCTTGTCGCGCGACGACTCTATCAACAACTTGGCCGGCACATAGTACTTACCCAAGCGCCTTCCCGATGACCCTGAACATAGGGGCAAATCCGCGTAGGTCTTCAATCGCAATTGATCGATCGCTCTTGAACTCGGCAAGGATCTTCTGCTTTAGAGCACTCTTTGCCGACTTGCGATCCCGCGACTCCTGAGCACTCAACTGCATCACAAGGTCCGTGTTCTGGCCATGGACTTTCGAGAGAACTCGCTCCGGGATCAGTCCCTCGATGCACTGTTTGCCCGATCGGTCAACCCCGACAGCAACGAAATGAGTCCCTTCTTCAAGTCCGATCTGTTGCATGACGCGCTCAAGTTCCGGCTTCGCGTCAAGATCAAATGTAACGAGCACCCGCTTAAACTTCTCGATAATAAACTTCAGCAATATCGTATTCTTAAGAGCATCTTTGCCTTCGTAAGGAACGATATCTAACCCGTCCGGCAAGACAAACCCCTCGAATTCAAGCGAGTGAATGTGCTCAAGATACTTTCGATCGATATCTCCCTCAACCAAAAGAACACGCTGCTTAGAACTGTGCAATACACCACGCCACGGATCAAACTCAGCGTTATCGAGCCCAAGGATCTCACTAAACGGCTCCATCCAGGTCTCTTCGCTCACCGCAACGACTTCCGTCTCCTTAGCTCGCCCGCGGGTCAGCTTTCGATTCAAAAGAACATTCGATGCAATACTGTCTTGGCATAGCATGTACGGACTGTGCGTAGTCACAATCGTCTGGATTCTCAGTTCATTGGCCAAGTCCATCAGCACCCGCCCAAACTCTGCTTGTGCGGACGGATGGAGAAAACTCTCGGGCTCCTCAATGATTATGATCGGCGTAATCTTGTTTTCATCATCTTTAGAGCGGATTCGATTTGCTTGAAGGATCGACATCATGATGTGAGTGCGATTCTTAGTGCCGCTACCCCAGTCGTTGAGAGGAACATCAACGTTCTTGTCCCGCAGATTGATAGAGAATGGAAGCGTCCCGGAGAAAGCGCCATCTGGTATTGTAAAGTCTACTTCGTACTTGTCTTCCAAGTGTCCGAGAAGCGCCGATAGCTCCGCGCGATGACCTTTGGATATTTGCTTAATCTTGCTCTGAACGCGGCGCTGTTCGTTGGCGATCTGTTTCATTTCGTCTGGAGAGAACATTAGTTCTTGGACGTGTCGTCCCCGGGATCCGTAAATTGTGAATCCGCGATCTGCCGAGTCGTGCATAAATGCTAGATTTGAGGATGTCAGCTTTTGCAAGATTTCTTTTGACGCAAAGCTTGATTGTTCACGTCCGTCAATCCAAGCTGTGCAGGCGACGTCGTCGCTGGGCTGGTATGAAAGCAAGAGCCGAAGGTGGCTAGTGCTTCCGGGGAGAGGTTGTTCGTTGAATTTTTCCAGAAACAGGAAAAGACCTGGATCGTCGGAACGATCGACCGAAATGACGTAGTCGAAGGAGATATCAGGCGTACCTGATACCCACTGGGTCTTGTCGTCGCGGTAGGTTACCTCACTGTCTCGCCGGAAAAACACAATTTCTCGCATGTTGTCTTTAAATGTGTTGCGGATTGCACGTATCAGCGTGGTCTTTCCTGCGTTATTCTGTCCAGAGATGGCCGTGTAGAACCCGCGAAAGGTAACGCTGACGTCCTGCAGGGTGCGATAGTTGCTTACGGCGACGTTTTCGAGTTTCACGCGATGTCCTTGCGAATGAGTAAGAGGTCATGTGTGAATAATACGGTGTGGCTTGTGCGGATTACGTACGCAATGTTAGCGGTGTATACGTCTTTGCGTTTCCGTCATGTCGTTACGGCCGGCCGCCACTTTTCGTCGGATTGCCGAGTTTTACCGGTCGTCACCGACTGTCCAATCTCCTCCCTCTTCGCCGGCACCCGCGCCAACTTATTCGTCTCCTTCCGAATCCGCTGCTGCGCCACCGTCACCGTATCCGCCTCGGACACGTCCCGCGCCTTGATATCCGCCACAACCCCCTGATACCCCTTCAGCGTCCCGGCGAACCGCTCGACGACCTTCTTCGGAATCTTCAGCATTCAGCATCTCCCCGTTCACACCCCGTGGCCCGTTCACCGGAACACCGTACCACTGTGTCGAACCCCTCGCCAGCCCTCATCTCGGGTGCCACTGGTGGCCTTCGGCCACCAGTGCTCTTCTCGCTGCTCCACCTCCACGACGCCCCCCCGCTGTCACCCCACAGCGCTCCCTGAACCACTTCACGAAAATCCTTGCCACCGCCCCGGAACCCCTCTACGATGCAGTCGCCATGTCTGCAGAAACCATCCGCGAAGGCCGCACCATGCACGCGCTTCGGCTCCTCCTCAGCCTCTCGGCGTACGCCGCATTCGCCCTGCCCCTCTGCCCGGCGCAGGAACCCGCTGAGAAGCCGCCCGCCCAGGAGAAAACCTCGCCGGCCGACAACGAACTCGCCGAACAACGGCTCAAGTTCATGAAAGAAGCCCTCGGTCGGTACGAGCTTCGGCTCGGCCCCGATCGGACTCCCGCAAAACTGCTGGCCACGCCGCTGCTGCGCTGGTCGAATCCCGTGAGCGGCGTCCAGGACGGACTCGTCGGGCTCTACACGACCGGAGGGCGTCCGACCGCGGTGGTGCAGTTCGCCTTCCACCATCAGCAGTTTCAAGTCCACGAATTCTACGCCGTGACCCCGGTCGAATTCGAAATGCTGCGCGGCACGCAAAGCATCTGGAAACCCGCCAAAGCCATTTTCGCTTTCCAGGATCTCAAAGACGGACCACCTCCGGCCAAGTCGACGAACCTCCGGCTGACGCAGATGCGGCAGATCGCCGCCGAGTTCACCGTCACCGACGAATTCGGCTGGGACAAGCCGGAAACGCAAATCCTCCGCCTCATGCCCCAGCCCCTGCATCGCTATACGGACGAAGCGGCCGGCGTGGTCGAGGGCGCCCTCTTCTCGTTCGCAATGGGCACCAACCCCGAAGCCGTCCTGCTGCTGGAACTGGTCCAGAACGGCGACGCCCTCAAATGGCAGTTCGGCTTCGCCCCCATGACCATCTACGAACTGAAGGCCACTCGCAAAGACGAGAAAGTCTGGTCGATTGGAGAACGCAAAATCTTCAACTCCTACGACACCCCCTTCCGCGTCGGCCCCTACCCGCCAGAACCGGATGAAGTCATTCCCAAGTAGGTCCAGGCGCGCCCGGCCGCCCTGGAACGCAGGATCAAGATCTCACGCAAAGGTGCAGAGGTCGGAGGAGTTCGCAGAGAAGAGAGATTTCGGGTGGTGCTGGTGACCTTCAGCCACCAGTGCACTTCGTCCGAGCGTCGAAAATCCTTCCGTCCGCCCCGAACTCTCATTGCTGCGAATGGTTGCCCCCAACGGGGTCACAGAAGGTAGCCAGTGGTTGAGCGAAGCGACACCCCTGGAACGGAGCGTCCTTGCACCCTCCTCCGCAACTTCGATCGGGTCGCACGTCCGACGCCACTCCGATATCTCTACGACCCCGTCAGGGGGCGAACCCGCTTCCCCCACATTCTTCCCATTTTGCACTTTGCATTTTTCACTTCCCATTTTGCACGGGATCTCAACGCCGCCGAACGGGGCATCCACGTCAATCCCATCTCTGAGTCGGCAGCCGCACCGCGTGTGGCGGTCAGCCGCCAGTGCATTCGGAGATGAAACCGGATTCGCCAACTGACCCCCACTGCAAATCAAAGCCCACGCCCTTCGAAGCCCCAGGGACGTGCCCCCCTCCTCTTCCTCTTCTTCCTCACTATCCACCAGCCACTAATCACTAGCCACTTCTTCCCGCCCCCCACTCCATCAGGCGCCGCAAAATCCACTTCACCCCCGGCTTCAACCGCTTCCGGTTGTACTGATCCCCCAGCTTGCGGATCGCATCCGCCCGCGTCGGGTAGGGATGAATCGTCCCCCCGATGCCGCGCAGCCCCACCTTGTTCCGCATCGCCACGCTGATCTCGGAAATCAAATCCCCCGCGTGGCTGCCGACGATCGTCGCCCCGACGATGCGATCCGTCCCCCGCCGGAGATGAACCTTCACGAAGCCCGTCGTTTCCCCGTCGAGAATCGCCCGGTCCACCTCGTCGAACGGCTGCACCAGCGTGTCGACCGCAATCCCTTGCGCCGCCGCTTCCGCGACCCCCAGGCCGACGTGCGCCAGTTCCGGAGACGTATAGGTGCACCACGGAACAATCAGCGAGCTGGCCTTCGCCCGCCCGAAAAACAGGGCGTTCTGAATCACGATCCGCGCCAGAAAGTCCGCCGTGTGCGTGAACTTGTGCTGCGAGCAGACGTCCCCCGCCGCAAAGATCCGCGGATTGCTCGTCCGCAATCGGTCGTCCACGCGCACCCCGCCTTTCAGGTCATAGGCGACGCCGACTCCTTCCAGGTTCAACCCCGCAACATTCGGCGCCCGCCCGGTCGCCACCAGCACCGCATCGCAAGTCCAGTCCCGCACCTTCTCATGCTGCACGGCAGTGATGTGCGTCCCGGCCGCGCTCCGGCGCACTTCGCGAATCGCGCATCCGTAGTGAAAGCTCACTCCCTCGCGCCGGAGCTGCGCCTCGACCACCCCCGCGGCCTCGGCGTCGTCGTGCGGCAGAATCCGATCCCGCCGCTGAAACAGAACCACTTCTGAGCCGAACCGCGCAAACGCCTGAGCCATCTCGACGCCGATCGGCCCGCCCCCGATGATCGCCAGCCGTCGCGGCAGTTCGGTCAGCGAGAAAATCGTCTCGTTCGTCAGATAGCCCGATTCCGCCAGCCCGGGAATGTCGGGAACCGCCGCTCTGGCCCCGGTGCACACGACCGCCTTGCGGAACTTCAACGACTGATCCCCGACGACCACCGTCCGCCCGTCCGCCCCGAACTGGGCCGCCCCCAGAAAGACATCGACCCCCAGTCCGCGAAACCGCTCGGCCGAATCGTTGGCGCTGATCCCCGCTCGCACCTGCCGCAGCCGCTGCATCACGCGACCGAAATCGACAGTCGCTCCTTCTGGAACCGCGA
The DNA here is from genome assembly GCF_030622045.1 of Planctellipticum variicoloris. NCBI lineage: Bacteria > Pseudomonadati > Planctomycetota > Planctomycetia > Planctomycetales > Planctomycetaceae > Planctellipticum > Planctellipticum variicoloris. The sequence goes on from NZ_CP130886.1 coordinate 3,979,861, forward strand.
CGCCATAGTCGCCGGCCCGTCGAACCGTCGCCGCCATCCGCGCCGCACTCAGCAGCGACTTGGAAGGGACGCACCCGACGTTGAGGCAGTCCCCTCCCATCAGATGCCGCTCGACCAGCGCCACCCGCGCTCCCAGACCGGCGGCCCCGGCGGCAGTCACCAGCCCCGCCGTCCCCGCCCCGATCACCACCAGGTGATACTCGTTTTTCGGCTGCGGATTCACCCACCCCGGCGGATGCACCTTCTCCACCAGCAACCGATTGAATTCGTCATCCGGCTCGACGACCCCGTAACCTTGTGATGCGTTCACCCACGACCTCCTGACTTTGTAGGGTGGGCTGTGCCCACCATCTTCTCAAACGCGAAAGAGGTGGGCACAGCCCACCCTACAAAACCTCTCCCTTTCGACATTCCGCCTTCGACATTCGACATTTCTTCATCGCGTGAAATCTTCAGTTCTCCATCTTCTCTGCCCCCTCTCCCCCCTCCGCCCCTCTGCGAGAAATCTTCCTCTTCTGATACAGCGAAACAAACCACCGCACCGCCAGCGGAAACAGCCCCAGCAGCGCCAAAGCAACAATCAATTCCGTCGAAACAATCCCCCGCACGCCCTCCTGCGCAAGCACTTCCAGACTCGGCACCCGGCTCCCCGCATACACATACACCACCGTGCCCGGAAGCATCCCGAGCTGACTCACCCACCAGAACGTCCAGAGCCGCAACGGGGTCAACCCCATCACGACGTTGATCACAAAGAACGGCACGGCAGGAATCAGCCGGAGCGTGAACAGATAAAACGCCCCTTCCCGGCCCAGCGCCTCATTGAACCGGGCCAGCCGCTCCCCAAACCGACTTTGAATGGCGTCGCGCAGCAGATACCGGCTCAGCAGAAACGCCAGACTCGCTCCAGTCGTCGACGCAAAACTGACCACGACCAGCCCCGGCCAGAACCCCAGCAGCCAGCTCGTCAACAGCGTCATTCCCGTCGCCCCCGGCAGCGACAGCCCGGTCACGAGCACATAAGCGGCGAACAGCACGCCATAGATCAGCCACGGATGTTCGAACTGAAACTGCCGGAACTGAGCTTCCGACTGCGCCAGGGCCTGCAAAGTCAGTCGCTCACGAAACTGCAGATAAGCCGCAATCACGACCGCAACCAGCATCACCCCGGCAGCGATCCGCCCCCAGCCGGCGCCGTTCCAACTCTTCCAATTTTGCGATTTGCATTTTTCATTTTGCATTTTGCAATGACTTCTAACGCCGCCGAATCGGCCTTCCCTGTCAAACCCATCTCAGAGTCGGCACCAACCGCCCCCGGCGGCTCACTCGCCACTCATCACTGACCACTCGCCACCTCTTCGGCTACCATACCCGGTCAGCCACCATCGCACACACTGCCACTCGAAGGCCGCCGCCGTGCCAACCCTCTCCCTTCTCCGCCAGCACAGCCCCCTCGCCGAGCCCTCCCGGCAGCGCCAGATCCTCGCCGACGCCGGCCAGACCGGGATCCCGGACTTCGCGGCAGCTCTCAAACAAGCCGGCGTCGCCCCCCTCACCGCCTCCGGGATCGAAGTCCTGCAGGTCAATCTCGGCAAACTCTGCAACCAGACCTGCCGCCACTGCCACGTCGACGCCGGCCCCGACCGGCGGGAGATAATGTCGCCCGAGACGATCGACGCGTGCCTGAACGTCCTGCGTCAGCACGACATCGGCACGCTCGACATCACCGGCGGCGCGCCCGAGATGACCCCCGGCTTCCGCGATCTCGTCCGCGGCGCTGCAGCCCCCGGCCGGCGGATCATCGACCGCTGCAACCTGACGATCCTGGTCGCCCCCGGCTTCGAGGACCTCCCGGAGCTCCTGGCGGAGCACCGAGTCGACATCGTCGCCTCGCTCCCCTGTTACTTGGAGTCCAACGTCGACAAGCAGCGCGGCGACGGCGTCTTCCAGCGCTCGCTGCACGCCCTCCGTCGCCTCAACCAGCTCGGCTACGGTCAGCCAGGAAATCCTCTGCGGCTGACGCTGGTCTACAATCCCGTCGGCCCGTCGCTCCCTCCGCCGCAACAGGCGCTCGAAGCCGACTACCGGCGGGAGCTGCGAGCCCGGTACGGCATCGAATTCACCGATCTCTACACAATCACCAACATGCCGATCAGCCGGTTCCTCGACGACCTGCTGACCGCCGGCCGCCTCGACGACTACCTGCACAAGCTGGTCAACGCCTTCAATCCGGCGACGGTCCCCGGCCTGATGTGCCGGACCACCCTCTCGGTCGACTGGACCGGACGGCTGTTCGACTGCGACTTCAACCAGATGCTCGACCTCCCCGTCCATCCCTCCGCCCCGCAGCACATCCGGGATTTCTCCCGGAAATCGTTGACCGGCCGGCCCATCCAGATCGGCCGGCACTGTTTCGGCTGCACCGCCGGCGCCGGATCGAGCTGCGGCGGCAGCCTCCTGACCTGAGGCAACCGGCCCCCGCCCGAAAACCACCCTTGCGCCCAGTCCACAGAGATCGTCTGAACACATTCCACCGGCCGACGCCGGGAGCCCATCGGCCCGAACTCGAATCGGCGTTAACTTCAAAGCCAAAAACTGGTTACGCCGGCCCGATTGTCTGTTGCAGAAGCGGGCCGAAATCGACATAGTTCTGGGCGGAGAGGTCCGGCGTTTCCCGCATCAACGCGGTACCCCGTGATCCGCTCGACCCGACGGACTCACTTTCTGAGCCGTGAAGTTGATCGAAGTTCCTTCAACCGAGGGGCCGCCGAACACTTCCGGCCAGCCGCGGCGGATTGCGAATCTGCCGCAATCCCGGTGTTTTTTGGCCGCTGAGTTTTTGGAAACTTTTGGACTTCCGCATGAATGCGCCCTCCCGGCAACCTGGCAAGGACGACGACGACTCCTGGGGCAAGCTGGCCTCCGACCTGTTCGGAATCCAGTTTGACGACGAAGCCGAATTCGACCTGCCGGACGAAGACGAAGCCCCCGCCAAGTCCCCCGTCGCCGCAGCTCCCGTAGCCGCCGCCCCCGTCGACGACCTCGACGCCGACTTTGACGAGGACGATGAGGACGAAGACGACCTCGACGATGACGAGGGCGACGACGCTGATGATGATGAAGAAGATGACGACGACGAACTCGAAGAAGACGAGGACGAAGTCGCCGAAGCCGTCGCAGAATCCGCCCAGGCCGAACGCGAACCCGACGACTTCTGGGATGCCCTCGCCGAGTGGGACTGGGACGAACCCGCTCCCCGCGCCCGCATCGCTCCGCGGGACTCCGGCGGACGTGGTGGTGATCGCGGCCGAGGCGGCGGACGAGGTGGTCGTCGGGACGGCGGACGCGACCGTCCGCGCGGCCCGGAAGACAGCCCCCGCAACGAATCGCCCGATCTTCTTGCCGAGCCTGGAGTTTCGGCTCCAAAGCCCAAACGGGAAGCGCCGGAACGCCCGCGGACCGAACCGCCTCGCGCCGAACAGCCCAGAGCCGAGCGTCCTCGCCCGGAACGTCGGGACGCACCCGCCGAGGCGGGGGCGCCGAAGCCGGAGCGAAAACCCGCTCCCCCGGCCCGCCCGGCCCCGAGACGACGACCTGTCAACGCGGATGAATTCGGCTCCGGCCTGCTGGGAGAAGACTTCTCAGACGATGCCGATTGGCCGGTCGAAGCAGACGTCTTCGCTGCAAAGGCCGTCGAAGAACCCGCCGAGCAGTTCGAATCCGACGATGAGTTCGACTCCGAGGACGACATTGTTGCCGCCGCCGGAGAAGATCAAGATCTGACCGTCGAAGGAGAAGCGGACGGAGACGGTCAGCCGCCGAAGAAGCGTCGTCGTCGTCGCCGTCGTCGTCGTTCCAAGTCCGCCGAGGGGGCCGATGTCGCCCGGTCAGCGTCCGATGACGACGCCGGAGAGGGTGACGAAGAGGAGGAAGAAGAATCCGCATTCGTCTCCCGCGAAGCCAATGGCGACGAGGAAGAATCGGCTGAAGGCGAGGCGGTTGCGGGTGACGAAGAAGGCGAATCGCCCCGTCCCCGTCGTCGCCGCCGTCGTCGCGGTCGCCGCCGGCCGGCCGAAGGTGCGCCGGCCGAGCGGACCGCCGAACGTGGCGGGGAAGCCGACGAAGACTCGGACGAGTCCTCGGAGGAGTACGAAGAAGAAGGCGAGTCGCAGGGGGCTGAGATCGAAGGAGCCTTCGACGCCGAGCCCCTCATCGCCGTCGACTACGACAACATTCCCACCTGGGAAGAAGCCATCGGCTGTCTTGTGCGGGTTCAGCCCCGCGGGGAGAGCCGGGGGCGGAGTGGTGGCGACGGTCGTGGCCGGGGCGGGGATTCTCGCCGTCGCGACGAACCCCGTCCGAGACGTTCGGGCGAGTAACGCCGGGAATCAGAAGCAACGGTGAGAGAGCGTGACCGAGCCTGTGCTTGAGCTGCCGATCCTTGCTGCGTCGTCCAGCCGCCGGATGCGGCTGGTGACGCTCGGGTGTCGGGTGAATCAGTACGAGACGCAGCTCGTCAAAGAGGCTCTGGAGCGGATTGGCTATCGCGAGGCCGCCGATGAAGAATCGGCGGACCTCTGCGTGGTCAATACGTGTACGGTCACCAACAACGCCGACTCCCGTTCGCGGCAGGTGATCCGCCAGCTCGCGAAGAAGAATCCCGGCACGCGCACGCTGGTCATGGGCTGCTACGCCACCCGCGATCCGGCGGCCATCGCAAAACTGCCTGCCGTTTTCGAGGTCGTCACCGACAAACGGGAGCTGCCGGATGTCCTCGCCCGCGAAGGGGTCTACGACATGCCCGCCGGGATTTCCCGGTTTGAAGGGCGCAAGCGGGCCTACGTGAAAGTGCAGGATGGCTGCATTCTCAAGTGCAGCTACTGCATCATTCCCCAGGTCCGCCCCGGCCTGCAGACCCGCTCGGCCGACGATATCGAAGACGAAGTCCGGCGGCTGGTCGATCGCGGCTACCAGGAAATTGTGCTGACCGGGATTCACGTCGGCCACTATGGAGTGGAGTCGACGCGCGGCAAGTCGGGGCTGCCGCCGTTCCGACTCTGGCACCTGTTCCGCCGGCTGGACCGCATTCCCGGCGAGTGGCGGATGCGGCTTTCGAGCGTCGAGGCAGGCGAAATCAACGACGAATTCATCAACTCCGCCGCTGATTGCGAGCACCTCTGCCCGCAGTTTCATCCGGCCCTGCAGAGCGGATCGACGGCGGTCCTGAGGCGAATGCGGCGGCGGTATACCGCGGAGCGCTTCCTGGAAAAACTGGACCGGATGCGGCAGAAGCTCGACCGGCCGGCGTTCTCCACCGACGTGATCGTCGGCTTTCCTGGCGAGACGGAGGCGGAATTCGATGAAACCCTCGCGACCTGTCGACAGGCCGGATTCATGAAGATGCATATTTTCCCCTTCAGCCCCCGCCGGGAGACCCCCGCGGCCGATTATCCCGATCAGGTCCATGGCGAAGTGAAAAACGAGCGGGTCCGCCGGCTGGAAGCGCTGGAGCGGGAGCTGGCGCAGCGGTACTATGCCTCATTGATCGGATGCGACCTGGAAGTGATGGTCGAGGGGCTCTCGCCGACTCGGCCGGGCTGGGTCGCGGGGACCGATCGACGGTACGTTCCGGTCGAATTCCCGGGCCAACCCGACGATGAAGGTCGGATGCTGCGGGCCGTCGGGCAGACCGTCGCGCGCGAGGCGCTTCTGGCGGAGCGCATCGTTTTGCAGTAGTCGTCGCACCAGCGCCAAGGCGACGGGAGACGAGCATGACACTCGCAGACTTTCGTCCGACATACTTCCACGTCGAATCTCAAGACGATTGCGTCGTGGTGACGTTCCACGCCGCGAAGCTCTCCGAAGATGACAATCTCGAGTTGCTCAACCAGGAAATGCAGGCGCTGATCGACCAGTACCAGGTCCGGCTGCTCGTCGTGAATCTGGCCACGGTCGAGTACCTGACGAGCGCCGTCCTCGCCAAACTGATCACGCTGCATCGCCGGCTGCATCGCAAGGAGGGGCACCTGGCGATCTGCGGAGTCAAAGATGTCGTCGACGACGTCTTTCGGGCCAGCCGGCTCGACGAATACTTCACGATGGCGGACGACGTTCCCGCCGCCGTGGCCCGACTCAGCCTTCATTGAGACCGGTCGTTCTGCGCCGGCCCGGACACACATCAGGATCACTGCGTGGGACTGCTCGTCGCGATTGAGGGGATTGACGGCTCGGGCAAAGGGACGCAGGCCGCCCTGCTCTGCAAGCGGCTGCAGCAGGCGGGCCGGCGGACAACGCTGTTCAGTTTTCCGCGTTACCAGCAGACGCATTTCGGCCGGATGGTCGGGGAGTTTCTGAACGGCCGGTTCGGCAGCCTGGCCGAGGCTCACCCGTGCCTGGTCTCGCTGCTGTACGCGGGGGACCGGCTGGAATCGAAGTCGGTCCTGCAGCAGGCGCTTGCTGAAAACGACGTGGTGATCTGCGACCGGTTCGTGCCGTCCAACATCGCCCACCAGGGCGCGAAGCGGCAGGGAGCCGAGCGGCAGGAGTTGATCGACTGGATTCTGACGGTCGAACACGAGGTTTACGGCCTCCCCCGGCCGGACGCGGTCCTGTTTCTGGAGCTGCCGGTCCTCGAAGCTCAGCGGTTGATCGCGCTGAAGGCTCAGCGGGCCTATACCGAAAAGGCGGCCGACCTGCAGGAGGCCGACGGGGCTTATCTGGAGGAAGTCCGGCAGGTCTACCTGGACCTCGCCGCCCGCGAGCCGGGCTGGATCCGCATCCCCAGCCTCGCGGACGGTCAACTGCGAAGCGTCGAGAGCATCGGCGACGACCTGTTCGCGGCGGTCGAACGGCTGCTGACGACCGTGACGGCTTCCGCGGCGGTCCCCTTGTCGGAACTGGGGGCGTCGCGGCGGCAGTGGATCGACGGCGAGCTGCAGCCGTGGTGCCGGACCGCTCCGCTGGTCGAACTGAAGAAGGCCGAGCTCGACTGGACAAATCTCGCCGGCCAGGTTCCGGCCGACCAGACCCTCTGGCGCTGGGCGTGGAGCCGGTTCCCGGACCTGGTCCATCCCGAACTGGGGCTGAATGAAACGTATCCTGTCCGGCTGCACCTGAAGGACGGCCTATCGGTGGTCGGTTACCCGGACGGTCGGCAGAGCCGGCAGGGAAGTCTGGTCCTGACCCGCCGCTCGCCGGCCGGGGCGTGGGAGTCGCTGGGTCCGTGGTCGATCGACGACGTGCAATCGGCGGTGCGGATGGCTGCGGACGCGTTTTGAGCGGCGGGAAGAGGAAGATTTCTCGCAGAGGCGCAAAAGGAAGCGGAGGGAGTCGAGAGACGAGAGTCTAGAGTCGAGAGCCAGAGAGGAAATGAACCTGGAAGCCTCTGGCGATCTGCGATAAGCGATCAACCCTCTTTGCTCTGGCTACTCGCCACTCGCTATTCCCTATTCGCCTGTTAAAGAAATGTCGAATGTCGAAGGCGGAATGTCGAAAGGGACGTTGTCGAAGGCCGGAGGAGTCGCCCGCGCCATAAGGATCCATGATGCCCGATCCCGCGACTGCCGATCTGCTGGTGCGATGGACGGCTCGGCTGGCGATCGGTGCGTATCTTGTCCGGGCGGGGTGGGATCTGTCGACGATCGGCGACCGCGACGAGCCATTGAGCCGATCTCGTCTGGCACTCGCGGTGCGGTGGACCTGGACGGTTGGCTGGCTGATTTACCTGGTGCACGTCGTGCTGGCGTTCGTGCTCATTCATCACGGGAGTCACGCCGAGGCCTGGCGGCATGTGGCCGACGAGACCGAGCGTCTGACCGGTTTCCGGTCCGGAGCCGGTCTGGTACTGGATCATCTGGTGACGGTGCTGTGGACGTTCGACGTCGCGATGTGGTGGCGAGATCCGGGCTGGCCGAGGACGCGACAGGCCCGCTGGCTGCTGCATCCGTTTTTCGGCTTCATGGCGTTCAATGCGACGGTGGTGTTCGGACCGCCGGGATGGCGTTTGGTGGCGGTGGTTTGCGGGGTGGCGGTCGGGGTGTGGGGGGCGTGCCGTGCGTTTCGAAGTTCCCGAACGGATGGCAACGTGTAGCCGTGGGTTGAGGAACGAAGCGATGACACCCCCAACTCGGCATTTCTCGCCCCGGCAGGGGCTGAGATCGCGGAGACACATGGCACGCGTCTCCGGCGGTGAAGTCTCCACTTCACGTAATCGCTGGTTTCTTTTTCCCGGTCGGCGGTATCGGAAACGACCGCGTCACACTTTGCAGCAATGGTGAACGCGATTCGCACCTTCGTCACTGGCGATAAGCCGGTCACACTGGTACTTTGTCCCTGTGAGCGCGATCGTCGCTCTGAACGTCCTGTTACAGCCCGGAGAACTCACATGCCAACTGAGCCGCACATCGTCAAAATGAACATGGAGGTTGAGTCTATTGATATTCCAAGCATGCTGGAAATGTCAGACTCTGAGTATCGCGCCTATGTGAATAAGTCAGGCCTATTCTTCGTTGACCATCACGACGTTCTTCGAGTGGCAAATACAGGTTGCCCAATGGCAACAACTCGCGAACAGTGCGAAATTCTCATTGATGAACTGCGTATGATTAAAGATCGACTGCTTCCGCAATCCGAATGCCGATAACATGAGATTCAATCGACAGCTCTGCAAGACTCACGCCCGGACCAACAAAACGCATGCACTCAACAACCGACCCATGACTTGTTAAGTGCCTTGACGGCCTTGGCCTTTCCTTTCGCATGCTTGAGCTGATTAACGACGACGTGCATCAGACGTGCACGAGATTGAGAACCGATCAAGAGTCATTGCCCGCGGCGTTCTGGCGATGCTGGTCATTCGTGGATGCAGTGCACCGCATTCGAGAGATATCACAGTCAGTCCCTGGTCTCAGCCACAGAAACCAGGATCTTCGAGCATTTCTAGAGTCGACGGTGATCGCAGAGACTTTTCGCCACTACATCCAACACTTACGTTCTGAGCTGTCGAAATCGCCGACGAACGCGTTCCCAGTATGGGGCTCTCTCTCATGGGTAGACCCTGACGACGATCAGCTCTGCCATGTCGCGATGGCCGGCGCGCAGTGCGGAGAGACCCAGTATGTCGGTTGTGTCTTCGACACAGAGGTCGGCGTCTGGGTTAGCAGAGTCGCCTTGAGCGTACATGGCCACTCATTCAACTTCGATCCGGTATTCGCCGCATGCATTCGTTTTCGCGATTTTGTTATCCCGTGGATGCTGAACCATTACGCCCTTGGAATCTCGCTTCGGTCGCAGTTGCCAATTGTTTCCCTAAGAATGGTTTTCCGGCGGCGAGGCGACGAGGCTATCGCTGATCCGCAGTGAGAGGCGAAGGTGATTGCTGCCTTGAAGTACACAAGAATGCGGGAAATCAGTCGGATCAAATTTGTGTTGGGCGACTTCGTGTCCATCACATTTTCCTGAACCGTCGATTCTGGCGCGTTCGTTAATTCGAGCATAGCCCATTGCCCGGCTCTTAGCCCCACTCCCGCGATCGCATTGCCCGTCACGACGATCCGCTGGCAATTCCCCCGCGTCGCCACCGCAGCATCCTGCTGGCCGCCGAAGACGTTGCCGGTCAGGACGATGTCTGTTGTCACATCGGCGGGATCCCCACCGAGGGTGTCGTCGCTTTGCTCCTCAACCCCCGGCTACACACTGGCATCCATCCGGGATGCTTGGATTGGACCAGGGCATCGCGAAGACGCTCCTGCCCCGGCCACCCGTCGGCGGCATGAGGATTTTGGGGAGATCCGTCCATCTGCGACCCCGCCGGGATTGGCCCGTCGGCGTAACTCCGACCGGGGGTGTCGTCGCTTTGCTCCTCAACCCCCGGCTGCACTCTGGCATCCCTTCGGGATGCTTGGAGCGGTTGGGGAGTTGGCGGGTGGTCCTGCCACGATCTTTTCCGTTGATATTGGTGGTAACTGACAATGCCTGGAGAAAGACTCCGGGCGCTGACGCTTCCGGCTCGTTACTCTTGGAGGTCTCTGAAGTCGATCCTAAGAAGCCCCCCTACTTCTTATCGAACGAATTCCCCTGAACCGTCGATTCCGCCGCGTTCGACAATTCGAGTAAGGCCCCCTGCCCGGCTCCCAGCCCGACCGCTGCAATCGCATTTCCGGTCACAACGATCCGCTGGCATTTTCCCCTGGTCGTTACGGCGGCGTCCTGCAGGCCGCCGAAGACGTTGCCGGTCAGGACGATGTCGGTCGTGCCGTCGAGCAGGACGCCGAAGGCCAGGTCACGGGCCACCGGGTTGGCGTGCTCCTTCGGGCGCTTCGTATTCCCGCCGATTTCGCTGTTGCAGAAGGTGTTGCCCGTCACCGTGATCCGGCCGCTGTTGGGGCCGATGGTCAGGGATTGCTGGTTGACCAGCACGAAGGTGTTGGCGGAGACCGTGCAGCCCCAGGCGTCGCGGAGGTCGATGCCTCCCTTTTGGTGATGCGCGATCACGTTGGCGCTGAGCGTGATGCCGTAGCAGTCGCGGTCGAGAATGATCGCCGTGCCGTCGCACTCTTCGATCATGTTCCCCGACAGGACCGAGCCATACGTGTTCTCGATGACAATGCCGTTGCCGAGATGATCGTCGACATTGTTTCCATTCATGCAGAGGTTGAAGCCGTCGAGGCAGTGCAGCGCGTCCTGGTTCTCTTCGAACTGATTCCCGTTGACGACGATGTCGTGGCAGTTGACCAGATGGACGCCGGCCTTTCGGCAGTAGGTGATGATCGAGTCGGAGATCCGCGCGTCTTCGAAACAGTCGATCAACTCGATCCCGTGTCCGCCGTGATGGTCGACCGACAGGCCGCTGACGAACAGTTCCTGGACCCCGTGGCACAGCAGCCCGTCGCCTCCCTTCGGTTCGGTCGACTTGGCGTCGACCGTCTTCGGATCGCCGTTGATGCGGAAGTTGGCGAGCTGAACGCGCCAGAGGCGGGACTTGCGATCGGTTGCCCAGTTCGCCGGCTGGACGATGAAAGCCGGCTGGCCCTCTTCGTTGAGATTGACGATCTTCGTGGCGGCCCCGGCGCCTTCAACGCGCGTTTCGGAGCGGCTGAGGACCAGCGGCTTGGTAATTCGGTATTCGCCGGGCGGAATCCGGACGACGCCTCCCGTCTGCGGGACGGCGTCAAACGCGGCCTGCAGCGTGGCGTACTTCCCGGCGTCGATCACCGGCGTCTCCGCCGGATTCACCTGGCTGTCGGCCCGATTCTGCAGAAAACTGCCGGCGACGAAGGCGACGAGCAAGGCCGAGGGGATGAGAGCGGAGCGCATGGGATTTGATCTTTGTTATTGGTCAGTTGTCAGTTGTCAGTGGCGAAGAGATGGGGCGGCGCAGACATTTCTGCTCGGCACTCCGCCTTCGTTGTTATTTCAACCTGGGGGTTGTTCTTGACGTACGCCGGACGTCCTCGTCTGTCGATTCCGGATCCCGGCTGGTCCGCGGGTGACGACGGACGTGGACGTCCATCGTACGGGATTTTAGAATCTCTCGTCCCTTTGCGTCGTTGCGTTCTGATTTGCGCCTTTGCGTGAAATCCACTCTCTTCGTCTACTCTGCGAACTCCTCTTCCTCGGCGACTCTGCGAGAGATCTTCCTTTCGGCCTGAGGCTCAGAAGAGCGAGTAGAGCGGCTCGCCTTCGGCGAGCAGGTTGAAGGGGCGGTTCTGGTTGTCGACGGCTTCCAGGTCGTGGATGCCCATGGCGTGGTAGACGGTTTTGGTGACGTCCGCCGGGGTCACGGGGTGCTCGGCGGGGTATTCGCCGAGGCGGTCGCTGGAGCCGAAGGTCTGGCCGCCACGGATGCCGCCGCCGGCGAGGAGGTCGGTCAGGCAGTGGGTCCAGTGGTCGCGTCCCGCGCCGCCGGCGCCGCCCGAGCGGATATCGCCGATCTTCGGGGTCCGGCCCATTTCGCTGGTGACCATCAGCAGGGTTTCGTCGAGCAGGCTGCGATCGGCGAGGTCTTCGATCAGGGCGGAAAAGCCCCGGTCGAATTCGGGGAGGAGATCCTGTCGCAGGCAGTTGAAGTTGTTGCCGTGGGTGTCCCAGCCGCCGGCGCTGGCGCACTTCTTGGCGAGCTTCTGTTCGTTCTCCATCCAGAAGACGGTGATGAAGGGGACGCCGGCTTCGACCAGCCGGCGGGCGAGGAGGAGGCTCATGCCGTTGACGGTTTCGCCGTAGCGCTGGCGGAGGGATTCCGGCTCGCTGGAGACGTCGAAGGCGCCGATGGTCTTCGCGGAGACCAGCAGCGAGAAGGCCCGTTCCTGCTGGCGGGTCCAGAGGCGGGACGAGGCGACTTCATCGAAGGCTCGGCGCTCGCGGTCGAGGGCCGACAGGAGTTCCCGGCGGGAGCCGATGCGGGAGGGATCGGTGCCCGGCTGCAGTTCCAGCGAGGGGGCGTGGAACTTGAGGGGGGTGTCGAGACTCCCCTGCAGATAGAGGGGGTCGTGCTCGACGCCGAGCTTTGCGGCGAACTGACCCGGGCGGGTGTAGGGGGCTTTGCTGGGCTTGTGGGGGAGCGTGATGGCGTTGGTGAGCGTGGGATGCCGCGGCCGGCGGGAGGCGACGACGGTGCCCATGAAGGGCCAGTCGTCGGCGTAGGGGGTGCGGTTGTTGCCGAGCGACAGAAAGGTCGAGTCGGGGACGTGGCCGGTCAGGTTGTAGTAATAGCCGGCGTGGTGGTCGTTGGTATTGACGGTCGCCCCGACCGATCTGACCAGCGCCAGGTGATGGGCCTGCTTCGCCAGCATTGGCAGATGTTCGCTGAGCATGAGGCCCGGCGCGGAGGTGGCGATCGGCTGGAAGGGGCCGCGGTACTCGGCGGGGGCGTCGGGTTTCATGTCCCAGGTGTCGAGGTGGGACGCGCCGCCGCAGAGGAAGAAGAGGATCGTCGACTTGGCCTGCCCGCCGGCGGTGGCGGGGACGCGCGTCGAGGGGCCGGCGGCGGCGGGGCGGCCGAACTGCCAGCCGGCGCAGCCGAGTCCGGAGGCCACCAGCATCGTGCGGCGACTGATCTGTGGATGTGCCATTGCGTCCGAAACCCTCGATCCCAGGTGAGTCAAACCGTCCGGCTCATCATATCGACGCGAGTTGATGGGAGAAAGGCGGAAATTGTGTTGAGAGTTGAGAGACGAGAGTTGAGAGTTGAGAGTCAGAGAAGAGGTAAGCCGCCATGCCTCCGGCGATGAGCGATCTGCGATAAGCGATCAGCCCTCTTCCTCTGGCTACTCGCTATTCGCTACTCCCTGTTCGCTGTCATTTCGCTGCCGGGCGGCCCATGACCGGGTAGGCGGGGTCCTGGAAGCCGTGGCCGGTGTGCTCACCGGCGGGGACGAGGGCGTCGACGGCGGCTTCGTCCTCGGGGGTGAGCGTGACGCGGAGGGCCTGCAGGTTGTCTTCGAATTGTTCGAGCGTCCGCGGGCCGAGAATCACCGACGAGATGATGGGATTGGCCAGGATCCAGGCGATCGAGAACGCCGTCAGCGAGACGCCCCGCTGCTGGCAGTGCCGGCCGAGCTGTTCGGCGACGAGCATGCTAGCCTCGCGGAGTTCGGCTTCCTGCATCCGCTTGTCGTTGCGGGAGGCCCGGCTTCCTTCCGGAAACGCCTGGCCGGCGCGGTACTTGCCGGTCAGAATGCCGCGGGCGAGCGGGCTGTAGGTCACCACGCCGAGCTGCTGCGACTGGCAGAGCGGGAGGAGGTCGACTTCGATGTCGCGGTTGACCAGGTTGTAGAGGGGCTGGACGCAGGCGAAGCGTTCGTAGTCGTGCTTGTCGGCGGTCCACAACAACTCGGCGACCTGCCAGGCGCGGTAGTTGGAGCAGGCGACGTAGCGGGCCTTGCCGGACCGGACGATGTCGTCCAGCGTCCGCAGGGTTTCTTCGATGGCGGTGTCCGGGTCGGGCTTGTGAATGTAGAAGACGTCGACGTAGTCGGTCTGCAGGCGGGACAGGCAACGGTCGAGGCCCTGCATCAGCCAGCGCCGGCTGAGCCCCTTCTGATTGACGTCCGGCCCCATCGGATTGCAGGCTTTGGTGGCCAGGACAACGTTGTCGCGCCGGCCTTTCAGCGCCGCTCCGACGACTTCTTCGGACCGTCCGGCGTTGTACATGTCGGCGGTGTCGATGAAGTTGACGCCGAGATCGAGGGCTTTGTCGATGATCCGCTGCGATTCGTCTGCGGGGGTCGGACCGCCGAACATCATCGTCCCGAGGCAGACCTGTGACACGCGGACGCCCGTCCGACCCAGCAGCCGATATTCCATCGCAGACCTCTTCGTCGTTTCTGAGAACCTGTCGCCGCGCGGCGATCCTTGTTTTCGACGCCGGGCAAGGTAGTCTAAGCCGAATCCACATGCCAACCGAACAGGGGAAAACGATGACGGGTCAGGTCGAGAAACGACTCATGGATCACGGACACATTCTGCCGGCGGCGCCCGCCGCGGTCGGGTCTTACGTGCCGGCCCTCCGGACCGGTTCGCTGGTGCTGACGAGCGGTCAGTTGCCGACGATCGGCAAGGAAGTCGCCTTCAAGGGGAAGGTCGGCAAAGAGGTGTCCGAGGACGAGGCCCGCAGCGCGGCCCAGATCTGCTGCCTGAACGCGCTGGCGCAGATCAAGGCCTGTCTGGGGTCGCTCGACCGGGTCGTCCGGATCGTCCGCGTGGAAGGCTACGTGCAGTCGGCGCCCGGGTTTCACTTTCAGGCGAACGTGATCAACGGGGCGTCGGACCTGCTGGCGCTCGCCTTCGGCGATGCGGGCCGGCATACGCGGATTTCGGTGGGCGTGGCGGAATTGCCGCTCAACGCTGCGGTGGAACTGGCGGTCTGGGCGGAGGTGGGGGCGTAGATTCGAGAGCTCGATGGGAGTCCATAATCGTGGCCCCCGATTCATGGCCGGGCGGTGATACGAGACGACCGGAGAGTCGTCTCCGTTGACTGGGGCGCTCGCCGCACGGCGCGCCAGAACTCCGCGGCCAGGCGGCGCGAACCGCGACGGGGCTCAACCTGCGCCGCCCCGCGATGATCGTCGTTGACTCGTCGAGAATTGAGTGTACGATCACTGGCATGACCACTCACGAAATCCTCGCACAGCTTGAGTCTCTCGGCGACGATGCGCGTCGCAAGCACAATGCCAAGGCGGGTGCGCCCGAGAACCAGTTTGGCGTCAAGCTGGGCGACATCCGCGCGGTTGCCAAGAAGGTCAAGACGGATCACGCACTTGCGCTCGAACTCTGGGACACCGGCAACGTCGATGCGCAGCTTCTCGCGACGCTCATCATCCAGCCCAAGTCGCTCTCCGCGGACGAGCTCGACAGACTGACTCGCTCGACCACCTGTGCGCAGGTGGCGGACTGGTTGAATGCGTACGTCGTCGCGCAACATCCGGGGAAGGACGCGCTGCGCGAGAAGTGGATGAAGGCGAAGGATCGCTGGGCCGCCCGTGCGGGCTGGAACCTCACGGCGAGCCGGATCAACAAGGGGGCCGACGACGGCCTCGACCTGCCGGCGCTGCTCGATCGCATCGAGAAAGAGCTGCCGCGGGCGCTGCCGGAGGTGCAGTGGACGATGAATAACGCGCTGGGCGCCATCGGCATCCACCATCCCGGCCTCCGCAAGCGCGCCATCGCGATCGGCGAGAAGATCGGCCTCTACCGCGACTGGCCAGTGTCGAAGGGCTGCACTCCCCCGTATGTGCCGGTGTGGGTGGAGGCCATGGTGCAGCGGCAGGGTTGAGAAGGGCGGGGGGGCGACTCTCGGACAACGGCCCGCGGCCTGGCGATCCTGTGGGCATTGAGTGGCAACGGCCTCGGAATGCAGGTGTGATCGCCGCGCATGGCCCGAGCGAACGAGTTGAAGAGGACGCCTCCCGATGGACATCCAGATCATCGATTCGCCGATTTGCTTCAACCTCCACGGCCTCTCTTCCGAGGTCGAGAACGAACAATACGGCCCGACCGGGCTCCGGCTGATGGATGCGATGTGGAAGGTCGTGAAGGCATCCGGGCTCGGGACGACCGGGATCAACCACTGGGTCTATCTGCCGGACGGGCGGATGTTTGTCGGCGTCGAGGTGACGGATCCGGACAGGGCGCGAGTTCCTGAGCCGTTGGAGCCCTGCGAATTCGAGTTGCCGCGTTCGCTGAAGCACGTCCACATCGGCCCCTATCAAACCCTGCCGCAGAAGTGGGCCGCGTTGAAGTCGGAGATCGCCGACCGCGGCGAGTCGATCGGGTTTCCGTCATTAGAGATTTACAGTCATGCGTCGTGCGACGGCACCACTGAACCCGAGACGACAATTCTGCTTGGCTTGAAGCGAACCGGCCCCTGAGCGCTTGCAGCGTCAGCCCATCAATGTTTTCCAGACACACGCAGACGCGACGACCATATCGCGAGCTTCAGATCTCGCGACTGTATCATCCAGAGCTGCGACGCAATCTGTCAGAGGCAACACCTTTGATGTTTCGATACCAGACAGCTTGATCATGCAGGCGCGATTTGACCTCGCTGCCATCGCGACCGGCGGGAAACAGTCGGATTTTCTGAGCGAATCATCGACGGTCGATCGAATCTCTCCCTGCGAAATCGGTTCAATTTGACGGGACTGTCCCGGTCGACCGGAAACCGGTCTTGCCGTCACTTGGTGTTCACCGTAGATTCTCGCGCTGACTGGAGACTTGGCGAGTCAACTGGATGCTCGCGCCGAAACTTCCTGTAGTCAGGACGACGCAGAATGCTTCGAGGACCCTACCGCCCGAGCCGGGGCTTGAATCGGATGCTTCACGAAGGCGACGTCCCCCGGGCGCGGGCGTATTACTTTGACGGGGCGCCGGCCAACCTCAAATACCTCCTCGAACAGCGATTTTCCTGGATGAATCGCTTCATCGAAGCGGGGGATGCGGGGGTCGAGGTCGGTTGCGGGACGGGGCTGAGCAAAGAATTCATTCGGGCGGGTTCCTACCTGCTGACCGACCTGGCGGACTACGACTGGCTCGACGTCACGCAGGTCGACGCTCTGGCGACCCCGTTCGAAGTCGGACAGTTCGATTTTGTCGTCTCCAGCAACATGATTCATCACGTCCCCCGGCCGGTACAGTTTTTCCGGGAGATGGCGCGGATTCTGAAGCCCGGTGGACGGCTCATCATTCAGGAAATCAACGCGTCACTGACGATGCGGGTCCTGCTGCGCATGATGCGGCACGAAGGGTATTCCTTCGCGCCCGATGTGTATGACGAGGCGACGATCTGCACCGACGCCAGCGATCCATGGTCGGCCAACTGTGCGATTCCCAATCTCCTCTTCGACGATCTGCAGCAATTCGAGCAGCGAGTTCCGGAGTTCCGGGCCATCCACCACGCTTACCGCGAGTGCCTGGCGATGATGAACTCCGGCGGCGTGATCGCCAAGACGGCCTGCGTACCGCTGCCGCGATCTCTGATGCACGTCGTCGGGGGAGTGGACCGCGTGTTGAGCGGCCTGTTGCCGAGTGTGTTCGCCCTGCAGCGACAGATCGTGCTGGAACGCCGCCCGGCCGTCAGCGATGCGCTGGTTCAATCTCGGGCGGCCTGAACTGGCAATCGACGAGCGAAGGCTTGAGGGATCGATCGGCGTGACGGAAGAGATGACGGATGACGTCTCCGCCGGGCCGGCAGTGCGTCGCCGGCAGACGCTGGCCGGTCTGCTGGTGATCGGACTGTTTACCGCTGGCATGCTGCAGTTTGCGGGTTTGTACTGGCGGGCGTGGCCGGCGGAATCGCGCGTCAACAACGGCGCCCAGCCGACCTTCTTTGCCGTGCACATCAATCCGTACGGCGTCTTCTCGGAAGACTTTCACCTGTACGCCGTCCGGGCGAAGCGAATCCGGGACCGGGGCTGGACCGATTCGCTCCTCTATCGACGGGAAGGGGCGGGGACGAATATCGTCGCTCCGATTCAGGTGCTGGTCGGTCGGATTGCCGTTGCGACGGGCGGCGAGCCGGTCCGCTACGCGTGCTTCCTGACGGTCCTGCTGACGCTCGCCTGGGGAGGACTCTTTCTGGCGGTGCGGCGCTGGCTGCCCGCCGAACTCTCGTGGGGCGTGGCGCTGTTCGCCGTGCTGGTGACGGTGAACTGGGAGAACGCCGAGTATCTCTTTCGCGATCCCCCCTTCAGCTCGGATCAATGGCCGGTCAATCGCGGGTTGCGCGTGGCGACCAATGCGTGGACCAGTCCCCTGCTGGCGGCTCTGCTGCTGCTGGCCAGTTCGATCCCGTTCGCCGATCGCCTGCCGGCAGGGCGATTCGTCGGCCTGGCGGCCATGCTGGGAGTGCTGGCGGGGGCCGACAACTGGACCTTTGCGGTGGCGTGGCTCGCTTGCGGCTGGTTGCTGGCGGGGACTTCGATCCTGGGGTTGATCCGCTGGCGGACGAAGGGGCAGAGTCTGGCGAAGAGTCTCGCCACGCCGCTCGGCCTGGCGGTCGTGCTCGGGTCGACCCTGGTGCTGCACAAACTGCTGACCTCTGCGCTGGCGGGGGATGTCATGCTGCGGAGCGGCATGGGGCCGGACTGGATGCGCGACATCTTTGCGCCGCCCGAATGGAAGCTGATGATCCGAGCCTGGGGGACCCGGTATGGATTCTGGACGCTGGCGTCGATTATCGGGCTGGCGATCGTCATCTCCCGGTTCGGACGTCGGGACCCCCGCGACCGAACGCCGGGGAGTCGGCTGGTCCCGCAGCTGCTGCTCGTCGCCGGATTGCCGCAGCTCGCCATGCCGACGCTGCTGTTCATTCTGCGGAGTTCGGGGATGGAGCTGTTCCTCGCCAATCAGATCTACTGGCGGGTGAACTACGTGCTGCTGCTGGTGTTCATGCTGCTGGCCGGCGAAGTCCTGCGGCGGATCGTGACTCGCAGCGGAGGGTGGCGTCGTCAGTCTGCCGGCGCATCGGAGAGAACCTGGAGGACGATCGTCGTCGTCGCGCTCTGCAGCCTGTTTGTCGTCCATCAGGTGAGAATCGATCGATTCATTCGAAAGGTGGCGGCGCGGGATTTCTTTCTGACCGCCGACGCCGAGCATCTCAGGGACTGGCTGCAGGATTACGAGCGGCGGAAGGGGCCGTTCTCGCTGGCGACGGTCAGCCACGAGCTGAATCATCTGTGTGCGTACTGGACCGACGCGGATCTGCTGCTGCCGGAGGGCTTTCCGTATCACAGCGCCGCAGATAATGCGGAGATCCGGCGGCGGACCGTCAGCCTGCTGCGGTTGTATGGGGCGACGCCAACGACCTGGAAAGACTTCGCCAGGCCCGGACAGGGGAACGACCAGGAGGACTGGCACAGGTCGCGCACCCTCTCGACGCAGGAGGGCTTCCTCTACTACCTGTATCATCGCGCGGCGCAATTGCATTCGCCGGAGCATCGATACTGGGCGTGGGAGGAACGCGAACGGATCGCCGAGGAACTGGTCGGAGATGAAGATCCGGTCCCCCGGCCGGATGTGATCGTCATCGACGGAGCGGCGCGACTCCTCGGTCTAGCCCGGCTCGACGGCTACGAACTGGCATTCGAGCACGGCGACCTGGCGGCCTGGGTCCGGAGTGACGCGGGGCGCCCTTGAACTACGCCGGCGTGAGCAGGCCCCGGCTCACGCGAAGTCAACTCTCGCTTCGTCGGCACGGCTGCTTTCTGCCGTCACAACTCCGAACGCCACGACCGATCGGTCAGCGGTCGGGTGACCGGAGCAGGAGCGTCATCGCGATGCCCCGGTTTCATGTAGCGCATGAAGACCGGGGCTGCCCTGCGCCACAGCCCCAGCGACCCGACTGATCTAATTTGTCGAGGACTCCAGGTATCCCATGCTCTTGAGCCACTCCGCGCAGCGCGCCGGCCAGTCATGGACCGGCTGGCCTCCCCTGCGCATGCCGAACCCGTGGCCCCCTTTCGTGCAGATATGCAGTTCGGCCGGGAGATTCTGTCGCTTGTATTCGAGATACAGCAGCGCGGCCTCCACCGGATTCGTTTTGTCATCGTGCGCGACGAGAAAAAATGCCGGCGGGGCGTCCGATGGCACATGAAAGCCTTCCTTCAGCCGCGTCGGATCGCCCGGCTGGAGGAAGCCGCCGCCATAGATGAAGACCAGGAAATCCGGGCCGCGGGGGTCGTCGACGCCCGCCTGCTGCGGATATGTGCGTGGCGTCCGGTCCCAGGCGGCGTGGCCGGCGAGATTCGCCCCGGCGGAGAAACCGAGCAGGCCGACGCGCTGCGGATCGATCTGCCATTCGGCGGCGTGCTGGCGGGCGAGGCCGAGCGCCCGCTGGGCGTCCTCGACCGGGAGGGAGAACATCTCTTTTTCGTCGCGGGTGGGAGTGCGGTATTTGAGCAGGATGGCGGTGACGCCCAATTCGTTCAGCCATTCGCAGACCTGAGTTCCTTCGTGGGCGTACGAGAGGAACATGAAGCCGCCGCCCGGAGCGACGACGACCGCGCAACCGTTCGGCTTTTCGGGGCGATAGACGGTGATGGTCGGATCGGTGACATCGCTGATGCGCGTGGCGTTCGTGCCGCCGTAGGACTGGATGAGTTTGGCGGTGGCCTCGGACCTGGGGGCCATCGCGCTCGGCGGGCCGTCGGGCCAGAGTTTGAGGGTGAGGGGTTCGGCGGCGGCGGCCGAGCTGGCCAGCAGGCTGCAGGCGACAACGGTCAATAGAACAGTACGCATCGGTGTGCTTTCACGTTGAATGGTATGAGACTCCGGGTGGCACGCCCTGAGGCTCTGCGATGGGCGTGGTCTTTCCCGGGCAAAACACGCCCTTCGAAGACTCAGGGCGTGCCACCCGATTTCAGTCGGCTTGGAGCGCTCGCACGGCTGACACAGCCGCGGCACACGAAATTGACTGGTGAGCCTCGAAGACTCGACTCACCCTACTTGGCGTTGTCTTTACGGAGATTCAGCCGGCAATCCGGATCGTGCGGAGTTGGCGTGCCGACTTCGTCGACCGGATGCGTAAACAGGTATCTCCAGACGGCTTCGTGAATGAACTTGCCGGAGGCGTCTTTGACGGCTGCTCCGCCGGGGACCACCGAACTGTGAGCCCGGTTGACGTCTCCCTTGACGTCGGCGGCGGTGATCAGGCGGCGGGTGTTGCTGTAGGGGGGCATGGCCGTGTCGACATTAATGATCGGGCCGAATTCCCCCAGCCCCAGCAGTTCCCACGACCGGCAGTAATGGTCGCCGGACCAGCCGCCGTCGAGGACGTGGCTGAAGCCGAAGAAGCGGTTGGCAGGCGTCGCGGAAGGAAGTGCCTGCCAGGTTTCGTACTGGTCGCGGGGGCCGCAGAACATGACGACGCGGTCGACCTGCTGGTGCTTGGCGAAGCGGGCGGCGGTCGTCGAGCCGTGCGAGCTGCCGGCCATGATGACCTTGTCCCAGCGGAGGTCCTTGTGGTCGGGGGTCAGGAACTGCTGCCACTGGCCCTGGGGCTTTTCCTTCGAAAGCCAGATCACGAACTGGCGAGCGCGTTCCTGCATGCCGTCCGGCTTGGGGATGTCGACGACGTCGCTGAAGTCTTCGCCGTTGGCGGCTTCGAGCCGGATTTTGCCGAGGAACTTGTCGTCGGCCGGGGGCGGCTCCTTGCCGAACTGGCCGAACCAGCCGTTCGCGTAGTGGACGCGGATCGCGTGCAGGCCGTAGCTGGAGGTCCGTTCGAAGAGAGGCTGACTGTGTCCCATCAGCCAGATGACCAGTTTGCCCTGCGGCTGGACGCGGGTGTCGACGCAGGCGTGCTGGAGGTCCTGGGGCTTGCCGTCTTTTTCGAAGAGGAAGTTGATTTCCGGGTGAGGATTGGCCCGGGGGTCAATCTGACTGGCGCGGGCGGTGAGGTCGTAGCGCTTCGGCGACTTGTCGCGGTAGGCGGGGGGCTCGGCGGCGTTGAGAGTGGCCACTTGCAGCGCTGAGACGGCGGTCAGCAGTACCACGGTCCATTTCATGGTGAGGTCTTCCATTGAGGACACATTGAGTTTTCCTGGGACGTGCATCACAAGCGCGATTCGGTCAATCGTCAAGCGAGGGCCGCTCATCCCATCGCATACGTTTCATACCGTTGATCGCACGGCGTCCCGCGCGCGATCAGCATCTCCCCCGTCTCCGGCGCAATGATCACGGAAAATACCGTCTGCCAGAAACCGTGTTGCGGATCGTCGTTGACGTGCCGGCAAAGGCTTCGCGGGTAGTCGGAATGATCGCGCAAGATCGACTGCAGGAGAGCAATGGCTGCCGGCGTCGTCAGTGTGCCGCGCACCTGCCCAAGCATTGTCTGCACGCGGGACAGCCGGGCGCAGGACTGGATCAGTTCCGGGAATTGCGTGTTGAACGGCGTCAGCTCGGGTTCCAGGCAATGATTGGTGTGGACAACAATGCCCGTTTCCGAAGATGTCTGGACGCAGACGGCCGCGGGCGTCACCTCCAGATTCGCCGGGCCCTCGGGCGTCGTCAGCATGATGCTGGCGGGAATGGCTCGCGTCGCCCGGCGGACGGCCGTCGCGGCGGCCTCCAGGGAACGGGCCTCGTAGATCTCGCGGACCGTGAAGTAATGCGGGACGCCCCACGCCCCTGCGAGCGGCGGTTCAAACATTCCGTCGGGTGCAAATCGAGAAGGCGCCGGCAGCGCATTGAGACAGACGCCAATGCCCGAGGTACTGCCGCCAATGTAGGCAATCAATCCCGCCTGGGTCAGGGTGGTGAAGGCCGGCTTGTTGGTTGGACGCCGGGTCAGCACGACGGTGAAGGGATCGAGGGCCGGGTCCGCGTCCCAGTTCTGCGCCAACAGCCGCTGCGGCGTGAACGGTGGACCGAACGAGAGTGACGTGCAGGCGTGGTCGGGTTCGTCGCGCAACTGGTTGCGGACCTGCAAAAGCATCAGGTCCAGGAGCGATACGCCTGACGCGTCGGCTGTGCCGCGGAGTTCGGCGATGCTGTCGGGGGAGTATTCTTCGGCGAGCGGCAGAGCGGCGGCTGCCACGCGATGGGCGGCTTCGCGCGAAATGCGGGTCGTTTTGCGGACCCGTTCGAGGGCGATGTCGCAGAAGCCACGGAGTTGTTCGCGGAGGGCTTCGCCGATCTGCTCGCCGAGTTGGCGTGGCGAACCGGAGACGTTGAGTTCGGGGTAGCGGGTGGCGGGCATTTCTGCTGGCGTCCTCAACTATTTGGGCACGGATTCCGTTCCAGCGGTCGGATCACATCCTGTGGTCATGAAAACCAGGACCCTCACCCCCCGCCCTCTCCCACCGAAGACGGCGGGCGAGGGGGCAGGAGTTGTCTTCTCACCGTTGATCGGTGCGGCCGCGCATCATTGCCGCGGATCCGACATCAGATCCGGCTGCGGCGCGTGCGGATAGTCGACCGGCTGGTAGGCGATCTTGAGTTCCGGAGTTTCCAGCCGGCGCTGCCCCTCGGCCAGCGACGTCAGGGCCCGGTCGAGGATGCCACCGGTGAGCAGTGTCCGCTCGACCGGATAGCTCGGCTTCCCGGTATGGAACATCCGCTCGATCCCCTTCAGCAGGTACGCGAAGTGGGGATGCCGGGGTTCCGGCCGTTCCTCAAACTGAATCGCAACCGGCTTCGGCTGCCCCTTGATCCGCATGGCGACCGCCGTGCCGCTGGCGGACTCGTTCAACATCAGCACCGCCCCGCGGAAGCCGTCCAGATACTCGAACTGAAACAGTGCGATCTCCTTGTCCTGCTGCAATTCCGCGTTGCTCCGATGCGGAACGGCTCCCAGGGCGGCCTCCAGCAGATCCCGCGGAAAAGCTCCATCATGGATCGCCTGCCACATCGTCGGCCCCTGCAGGCACTGCACCCACTTCACCCCCTGCTCCGCTCCGCGCCGGCGTTCCACCAGCGACTGGTAGCAGTCCAGCGCATGAAACCCGTAGATGTCGAGACCCGAGTAACCGACCCCGACCGCCGACTCGATCTCACTCCCCATCGGCACGGCGATGTCCGGCTGGCGGAAAGAGAGCGGCAGCGACGAACCGGCCATGAACGGAACTTTCAGTTCCTTGGCCCGCTGGTACATCCACAGGGCGTCGTCCCACACGGGTCCCAGATGCTTGTCGTTGAAGACCGGCACGACACGTCCGTACTTCTCGAACGTCGCTGTGATCTCCGTGAAAAACCGCCGGCGCGGGTAGAGGTGCTGTCCCTTGTCATTCCAGGGATAGTCGCCGTGCTCGCCGATGCTGATCACGCCGTCGACCGGGATGTGATCTCCGCCGACGGTGATCGCCTTCTCAATCGTGTCAAAAATCGGCACGCCGTACTTCTCCGCCATCGGGCGCGCCAGATCTCGATCCGTGAACTGGTCCACGTACATCGAGACCAGCTTCAGCGCGGGTCCCGGGCCGCCATCCTGCTTCCACCCTTCCAGGATCTTGCCGATCAGCACGTCGGCATGCAGGCCGTGTTCGTAGGCCGTGAAGACCGCGGCCACGGTTTTCGGCTTCAACGGCCCGGCCTTGGCGGCGGGCGTCTGTGCGCTGGCGGGGATGGCGCCAAGGCTGGCCGCAGCCGCCAGCGTCTTCAGACAGTCGCGGCGGGTGACGGGGGAAAATGACATCAGGCAGCCCTCTCGACAGGAATTGCAGGTCGTCGGCCGCGGCGCTGGGACCGCCGACCAATCCATCAACACAGGCTAATGGGTCGGGTCGGAACTGACCAGCCTGCCTGAGCCGGGGCCAAAGTCGCAGTCGCTGTGGCGGTTCCTCCGAAACCGCCAGCATTTCCAGGTTGCCCCGATGCATCGGTCATCGTTAATGTGTGCAGGTCAATTCCTTCCCTGGGATCGGGGGCATCCATGCTTTCGCTGTTCGGACGGACCGGCCCGCGATTCTGCGACCGGCAGTCGCGTCGCAGTTTTCTGAAGATCGGCGGACTGGCCGCCGGCGGTCTGTCTCTCCCCCAACTGCTGCGGGCGGAAGACCGGGCCGGCCTGCGCGGCTCGCGCAAATCGATCATCATGATCTATCTGACCGGGGGGCCGCCCCACCTGGACATGGTCGATCTGAAGCCGGACGCACCTGCCGAGATTCGCGGCGAGTTCCAGCCAATCGCCACCAGCATTCCGGGCATTCAGATTTCTGAACTGATGCCGCGGGTCGCCGGGATGATGGACAAGTTTGCGATCATTCGCTCGCTGGTCGGCGCGGAGGAGCGGCATTCCTCCTTTCAATGCTCGACCGGCCGGATGTTCCGTACGCAGCCACAGGGAGGATGGCCGGAGATCGGTTCGATTCTGTCGAAGCTCCAGGGTGCTGCGGCGTCGCCGGTCCCGCCGGCGATCGACCTGTCGATGCACATGGAACACCTCCCGTACAACCTGCCGGGAGCGGGATTCCTGGGGATGGCCCACACGCCCTTTAAACCCTCGGGCGACGCGATGAGCGACATGGTGCTCAACGGGGCGAATGCGGACCGACTGGACGACCGGGGCTCGCTGCTGGCCAGCCTCGACCGCTATCAGCGGCAGGTGGACCAACTCGCCCCTCTCGCACGCGACAATTTCACGGAGCGGGCGCTGGGGATCCTCAGCGCACCGCGGCTGGTGGAAGCGCTGGATCTATCGCGGGAAGATCCGTCGGTCCGTGAGCGGTATGGGAAGGACGATCCGAACTGCCTCCCCTACTCTGCCAAAGGCTATCAGGCCCACATGTCCAAGTTTCTCGCCGCCCGCCGGCTGGTCGAGGCCGGCGCCCGCTGCGTGACGGTCTCGTTTGCGGACTTCGACTGGCACGGATCCAACTTCGCCCACGGCCGCAAGGTGATCCCGCTCCTCGATCAGGGACTGGCGGCGCTGGTCTCGGACCTCCACGAACGGGGACTCGATCGCGACGTCACCGTCGTCGTCTGGGGAGAATTCAGCCGGACGCCGAAAATCAATCCCAATGCCGGCCGGGATCATTGGCCAGCGGTGACCTTCGCCATGCTCGCCGGGGGCAGCATGCGCACCGGCCAGGTCATCGGCGAAACCAATCGGCTCGGTGAAGTCGCCGTCTCGCGGCCGGTCCATTTCGAGGAAGTTTTCGCGACGCTCTATCACAATCTCGGCATCGACATCACCCGCACTACGATCCCCGATCTGAATGGTCGACCGCAATACCTGGTGGAGAATCAGGCTCCCATCGCGGAACTGATTTGAAAATCCCTTGCCCGGCGACACTTCTCATGCTCCTGGTGGAAAGCCCAATGCCTGTCTTCACATCTCGTTTCGCGTTCCTGCTGCTGATCGGAATCCTGGTGACTGCTGCCCCGCAGACTGTTGATGCGGAAGATCCGCTGATCTTCATTTCCGCCTTTGCCGACGGCGACGAAGCGGGCATTCATGCGTTCCGACTCGACCTGAAATCGGGCGTGTTGAAGCCGCTGCACCGGACGACCGGGGTCGATCACCCGTTCTTTCTGGCCCTGTCGCCCGACAACAAGTTTCTCTACTCGATCCATGCGCCGACCTTCAGCGGCAAAGACGATGAGCACGTTGCCGGTTTCGAACTGGTCGGTCGGACCGGGCAGCTCAAACCGCTCAATCGCCAGTCGAGCCGCGGGACGGCGTCGTGTTATCTCGATGTCGATGCCACCGGGAAATCGGTGCTGGTGTCCAACTACACCAGCGGCAGCGTCGCGGCCTTGCCGATTCGTCCCGACGGGTCGCTGGGTGAGCCCGCCTCGTTCATTCAGCATGTGGGATCGAGCATCAATCCCGCCCGGCAGAAGGAGCCGCACGCGCATTGCATCGTGATCAGTCCGGACAACCGCTTCGCGTATGTCGCCGACCTGGGGCTCGACCAGATCCTCTGCTATCGCCTCGACCCCGCGACGGCCAAGCTCACACCCAATCGACAGGCGTTCGTCCGCACGCTCCCGGGCGCAGGACCGCGGCATCTGACGTTTCATCCCAACGGCAAATCGGTCTACGTCATCAACGAACTCACCAACTCGGTGACCCACTTCGACTACGAAGCCGCCACCGGCAATCTCTACGAACAGAAAACGATTCCCACACTTCCCGCCGACTTCACCGGCGTCAGTCATTGCGCGGATCTGAAGATCACGCCGGACGGGAAGTTTCTCTACGGTACGAACCGCGGACACGACAGCCTGGCCGCGTACAAGATTGCCGACGACGGCAGCCTGACTCTCATCGAGATACAACCCAGCCTCGGCGGCGGGCCGCAGAATCTCGCCATCACGCTGGGCGGCGAACTGCTGATCTGCGCCAACATGCCCGGCAAGAATGTCGCCGTCTTCCGGATCGATGCCACGACCGGCAAGCTGGCCTCGGTTGGAGATCCGGTGGCCATTCCCTCGCCGTCCTGCATCATGCTCGTCCCGTAGCCAGTCAGGTCAAACTGAGGCTCGACCGCTCTGCCTGAACCACCTGAAGGCCTGCCACACATGCCTCCTGTGATTGCTGACCGCTCGCCGGCATCCGCCCGGCCATACCTGCTGCTCCTCGCATCGATTCTCGCCGTATCCGTTCCGGACGAATCCGCCCGCGCGGCCGAGCTGCTTGCCGGCGTCGCCAAAGTCGACATCACTGATACCGACGCCGGACCGGTCAACGACCCGCTCTATGTCAAGGCGCTGGTCCTGAAGCGCGACGGCACCACGGTGGTGATCGCCACGGTCGACGCCGTCGCCATCGCCGAGATCGGCTCCATCCGAAACGAGTACCTCGCCAATGTCCGCGCCGCGGCGCAGCAGGAACTCGGCATCGAGCCGACCCACATTCTGATCAACGCCAGCCACTGCCACGGCCGAGTCTGCGCCGACGTCGAGCAGCGCACCGTCCAGGCGATCAAGGCGGCGGCAGGGAATCTCGTCCCGGTCCGCATCGGCGTCGGCGTCGGCCACGAAGACCGCGTCATGGAGAATCGCCGCCTCCGCCTGAAGAGCGGCCGTGAAGCCGACGTGCGACACGCCTATTCATTGCCGCCCGATGAGGAAGTCGTCGGAGCCGGACCGATCGATCCGCAGATCGGCATTCTGCGTCTCGACCGGGCCGACGGGCGAACCCTGGCGATCGTTTACAACTTCGCCTGTCACCCGATCCAGGGCGTTCCCAGCGGCGGCAATACCGCCGACATGACCGGCTTCGCCTCGAAAGT
Source organism: Planctellipticum variicoloris (assembly GCF_030622045.1). Taxonomy (NCBI): domain Bacteria; kingdom Pseudomonadati; phylum Planctomycetota; class Planctomycetia; order Planctomycetales; family Planctomycetaceae; genus Planctellipticum; species Planctellipticum variicoloris. The sequence goes on from NZ_CP130886.1 coordinate 4,008,030, forward strand.
CCTCGAAGACAGCTTCGGCGACGGCGCCGTCGCCCTGTTCCTGCAGGGCTGCGGCGGAGACGTCAATCCGATCGGGTATAAAGCAGTGACTCAGCCGCGCGACGCCGAGCCCCTCGGCAACCTGCTCGGCCTCAGCACGATGAAAACCGCCAAGACCATCGCCTGCAAAGACGACGACCGGCTCCAGATCATCAACGAAACCCTCGCACTGCCGCGGGCCGACAACGCCGACCGGATCGCCACGCTCCAGGAAGAACAGATGCGGCTGGTCCAGTCGCTGCAGGGGACTAGCCTCAACCTGAAAACCTTCATCCCGCTCGCTGTCCAGAACAATCTGGCTGATTCCTTCCCCTCGTATTACTCGCATCGCTACCTCCACGACCGCAAGCTCGGCCGCGACGCGATGGACCGCCTCGACGCCGAGAACCGCCGGAACGTCGAGCAGTATGTCCGCAACATCTACGTCATGGAGGAACTGACCCGGCTACAGACCAATCTGGCGCTCCTCAAGAAACACCAGGCCCGAAACGTCGCCTCGGGTTCGCGCACTCTCGACGTCGAAGTGGTCGGCGTGCGGATCGGCGATTTCGTGCTGGTCACCTTCCCCGGCGAACTGACGGTGCAGATCGGCCTGAACATCAAGCAGGCCGCCCCGCACCAGCCGACGTTCGTCGCCGGCTACACCAACGGCTACATCTACTACGCTCCGACAAAGGAACAGCTTCAGAATGTCGGCGGCGCCCAGGAAGACAGCGACTGCATGCTGGCCCCCGACTGGCAGGAGCTGTTCGAAGCCCGGGCCGCCGCCATCCTGAAGAGACTCTGAGCATCTGAAGCCGAACTGCCGGATAGCCTCGACGGCGTCTCAATTCGACTTCTGCCGCTTCACCCAGGCTTCCAGTCCGCCGTGCTGAAACTCCCGAGTGTAGTCGGACAGGTCGGGCGTTCCAAGAAACCGCGACACCTCGTCGATGACGATCACGTCCGGCAATTCATCGGCCTTGAGGCGTGGGTGGCGTGCCAGATTTGCGCCGATTCTCGCTTCCGCATCAGCGCCTGCCTGAAACACGTCGCCCAACGGGCCAGCCGGCGCGTCGCCGGTCCCCAGCCGCAACTCGGCCCAGTAGCGAGTCGTCTGACGCGGCGCCCGATTCCGTTGCGGTGCCGGGACGTGCCCGTCGACCATCAGCCCTCGATGCAGCAGATAGTACAGATAGCCATGCCGCGCCGAGAGCAGCCGCGATTTCGCCCAGCTCCACTGATCCCACACGTGACCGTCAACCGTGAACTCCTCCCAGCGCTCGGGAGTCGCCCCGTACAGGGCGAGGACGCGCGCCATTCGCTCTTCGATCTCGGCCTGCGTCCAGACGCCGTGATATGGAAAGCCCTCCGGCAGCAGCAGGTCGGCGCGCGACCAGTATGCACACAGGTAATTCAGCTCATGACTGGCGGTCGCCAGGGTGTAGTCCCCCAGCGTCGCTTCCCGCCGCTGCAGCCAGTCCTTCAGCTCCTCTTCGTCCCGCGTCAGGAAGAACTCCCGCGCCGCGACGTTCCTCACGAAATGCTGTATCCGCAACACGTGATAGCCGAAGAGCACGCAGAGAAAGACTCCCGCAGCCAGGACCTGGCGCGCCCTCCAAGCCTGAGCCGTGCCGGCCCCAAGCCGCAACAACCGGCGGTTCCCCTCTCCCAGCAGAACCAACAGCGCAAACAGCAGCGTGAAGTCCCGTCGCCAGCCGAACTGCCAGCAGTGATAGCTGTCCATGCCCATCTGCGAAAAGGCCGCCACCAGCAGCCCCCAGCCGACCACCGGGATCGCGGCGATCGCCACCACCCACAGCTTCCACGCCTCCGGCCTGGGCCACGCCAGTTTCACGACAAACTCTCGCGTCACGCGTCGCGCTCGCCCGCGCACGACGGTGAAGGCCAGCGCTGCAATCACCGCCAGCGTCAGCAGCGACTGTTTCAGCGCACTCCGGGCCTCTTTCGTCTGCGACACCCCCAGGGGGCTCTCCCGCCACTCCGGGCCGAACCCCGCCCGCGTGAAAGCGTCGCCCGTAATCGCTCCACTTGTCGCCCGGTTGACTGCCAGACCGGCCGCCACGCCGGCCGTCAAGACGACAGCAATCACGATCCACCGCGACATGCCCTCCGGCAGCCGGTTGCGTCGGACGATCACGGCGACGCCGAGAACCGCGACCACGAGGCACACATTCGCCGCCGATAACAGAAAGGCCCACGAATCCGCGGCCGCCAGGATTACCAGCATGGCGCCGATAAACAGCAGGCGCGGCCACGGTTTCTCCCGGCGGAACAGCAGCGAGACTGCCGCCAGCAGCACCGACAGCCCCAGCGGACTCGTCCAGCCCAGCGTCGCCATCCGCAGGCCGCGATGGACCGGCCATTGACCGAATTCGCTTCGCCAGTTGAGCAGGGACGTCACCGACTCCAGCAGCACGGTCAACAGCACGGCGGACAGAATCGTCAGCGGCGAGACAGCCGACGGCAGCCAGCGGACGGCCGCAAGATACAGCACGCTCCACGAAATCCCCAGAACCGCGACCATGAAAATCGCATACGGCAGCGGTCGCCCCTCGGTCCGGGCGGCCAGCCCCATCACGGCGACCTGCAACGGCGCGGCGTAGTTCCGCCCCTCGTTCGCGGTGTGGCACAGCGGCGAATCGGTCCAGCCCCGTTCCAGAATCCGCTTCGAGCGAACGACGTACAGGTGGAAGTCTTCCGAGAATACGTAGTACGGATTGAGATGCACCGCAAAGAACGTCGCCTGCCGCCCGTCGTTGACTCGTTCGCTCGCCGGGACCGCCCAGTGATCGATCAGCGCAAACTGCAGGAACGCCAGCGCGAACAGCCAGACCGCGCCCAGCCCGGCCCAACTCAGAAGCCGCCGGGTCCGGGAAGCAAAGTCTCGATCCGGCACTGGATCCGCGGTCATCGACGGATCGGGCAAAGGAGACTCGTCGCGGTTGGAATCAATCGATCGTTGCGAAGAAATCACTCAGTCACCCTGCCACAGATCAGGGCGCTTCGTGCAGACTGCGTCCACCGGATACGCCGCCAGTTCTCTTCGGTAGTCCGCGATCGTCGCCACATCCCGCCCCTGCAGCTCGGGCGAGACCGCACACAGCTTGAAGTGCGCCTTCAGCAGTTCATAGGTCCGGTCATCCAGCGGCTGCCGGGTAAAGCAATCCACCCACACCCACTCGACCTGCCCCGCCAGCGCCAGCGCCGACTCCACCGGCTCGTACTCCGAGAACCGGACCGCGATGCGATGTTCGCCCGTCTTGACCAGCGAACGAATCATCGGGAACGAACAATCCAGGAAGAAATAGTTCGCGATTCCCGCCCCTCGCACGGCCTCCAGCACGCGGTGCTCGATCCGTTCGCTCTTGATGTTCAGGATCATCAGCCCGTGGCGGTAGTGCTTCAGATATTCTTCGAAATCCTCTCCGTCGCCGAACGGATCGTGCTGCAGGATCAGCCGCTCCCCGCGATCCCGCAGATCCAGTTCGACACCGTACTCCGCCGGCGTCTGCCGAAGCTGAGCGATCGTATTGATGCGATGTGCGATGTACTGCATGTGTCTCAAAGTCCCGCCGGCGAGGCCCCGCCCGCAATCGCTACGCGGCCCGGCTCAGACGCCCGATTCCCGCGAAATAACGCCGCCAGCGCTCGTAGTCTTCCAGATCCTGCGGGGTGCCCCAGCCGATGTACTTCTCGACCTCGAACACCTCGACCCGCCGGCCCGCCTGCACCAGCCGGTTCGGAATCGTATCGAGATAAAACTCGTTGTTGACGGTATCGCCCGCCGCCACGGAGGCGTCGATCAGCTCCCGCAACTCCGCCGCGCTCCGGAACCAGAAGCATCCCGAGATTGCATGATCGCTCAGCGGGGTCGCCGACAGCGGAACCTTGCACGACACCCGCTTAACGGCGTTCGACGTCCCGACCACGTCGACCCAGCCATGCGCCGTCGGCTTCACCAGCACCCGCTGATCGTTCCGGTAGGTCCAGATCAGGGACGCCAACGATTCGTCGCGAACGACCTCGGCGAACCGACCGGCGTCGTAGAGATGCGAATTGTCGCACGCCGCCACCAGCACGCTGTCGTGCGGATCGAGTTCCGCGCAGGCCAGCCGCACCGTACACGCCTGTCCCCGCGTCAGTCCCGGCGTGACGACAACGCGGCCGCCCGGAAAGTGCCGCGAGATCACCGTGTCGATCCGATGGTCCCGCACATGGTCCGGATGCACCACAAACACGTACCGGTCTGCCCGCGGCAGTTCCTCGACGGCTCGCACGAACATCGGCACGCCATCGACAGGCACCAGCGGCTTCGGCAGTTGGTAACCTGCGTCGACAAACCGCTGCCCCAGCCCCGCCATCGGTACGACGATCTGCATCAGAATCCTTCCCGTCAGCAATCCCGTCCGGTTCGACCGGACAACCGCAGACTATTCCGCAGACGACTCGTCCAGGAAGTCCGCAAAGAGCCGCTCCTCGACTCCCTCGTCCAGATCCAGAAATCGTCCGTATTCCCGGGTCTGAATCAAGGTCACCGGCGCCAGATGCGGGACCTGAATCTTGTGCCAGTCTCCGCGCGGCACTCCCAGAGCCTCTCCCACCAGCGCTCGCACGACCACGTTATGGGTGCATGCGACCGTATTTCCTGCCGCCCGATCCCAGACATCGTTCGCAAATCCGTGGAGCCGCTCCACGACATCCGCCGTCGATTCCCCGCCGGGAAAAGGGGGATCTTCACCCCGTCCCCACGCCGCAAACAGCTCTCCGTGCTCCCGCCGCGCGTCGGCGATCGTTCGCCCGTCGCAGAGGCCGTAGTCGATTTCCACCAGCCGCGCATCCGCCTCCGCCGCCGGCAAGGTCCGTCGCCGGGCCAGCGCTTCGACCGACTGCCGGCACCGCCGCAGTGGAGAGGTATAGACTGCCGACACGGACTGTTCCGCCAGAGCCGATGCCAGCAGCGACAACGCCTCGTCGGAAATCGGCGACACGTCCGGATCAGTCCGTCCCACGAACCGCCGCTGATCCCCCGTCCCGCCGTTCAACACAGTCGCCGCATGCCGAAATACGACATGCCGTCGCGCAGTCTCCAGAAAGATGCCGCGAAACTGCACTTCGAAGTCCGCGACAAACCCCCGCAGCCGCTCGTCGAGACCCACAATCGGCTGCGCAAAATCCTGCCGCTCTTTCCGATCCCGCAGCGCGCGGTACAAATCGGCATAGCCGTCCGCTTCCCGCGGAAATACGCCGAAAAACTGGTCGAGCAGTTCGGCGTCGGCCGGCGGCGAATTTTCCCGCCGCAGCAGTTTCAGCAGGTTCTGCATCAGGAACCGCTGGACGTGGTACGCATACTCGTAGCGGTCCCGCACCGTCATCGGCTGCTCGCGCAGCAACTCCTCGCAGGCAGTCTCCGAGCAAATCAGCTCCCGGTAAGAGACCACCCCCCGATCGAAGTCCCGCAGATAGTCCTTCGGCCCCCGCCGGGCGCTCAGGAAATGCCGCGGCTGCAGCCCGAAGACCGGATACACTGACGCCAGCGACCGCTTCCGAACCGTCGTCGACCGCTGCCAGTCCAGGCACGTGAACGGACTGCGGATCGCATGCAGCCGGTGCGTTTCCGGCGAATACAACATCAGATGCAGCACCGCAATATCGGGCTCGTTGAACTTCCGCGGCCCCAGCGTCGAATTCACCCGGAGCGACAGCCCTGCGCGCTCCACGACCGGACGCAGTTCCTCCGCGAACCGTCGCTCCGTCTCTGCAAAACGTGGACCGTCCAGCCGGTCCACGACGGCGATGACATCGATATCGCTGACCGCCTCCAGCGTCGCCCGCGTCAGAAAACTCCCGGCGACCGTCGCCGACAGCACCCAGTCCGTGCGATCCGCCACGCGCCACAACGCCGCCAGGATCTCTTCCTTCAGGTCGCGCCGATCCGGTTCGGCAGCCAGCGCAATCGATTCCACCAGTTCGGGATGCTCGTCGATCAAGCGATAAACTTGCAGCCGCGGACAGCTCACCCTCCCGGCAGGCGACTCCGACAGCAGCCTCTCCGCCACCAAGGCCCAATCCTCGGCCCGAATCGATGCCACTGTCAGATGCGGCTTCCAGCCGGCCCCGACGTACGGAAAGCCAAACTGCCGGGCATCGCGCTGCTCGGCCTCCGCCAGACCGCTCATCCGACCGCCGATCCGCCGTTCCGTCGCCGCGACATCGCGCAGCGGCGCCAGCGTCTCGACCAGTTGACGCTGCAGTCCGCGCAATCGCTCACAGTCCGCCTCGGCGAACTTCAGCGACAGCGTGTTGTTGCCGGTCAGCGCGTCACCAAGAAACGTCTGCCAGCCAGCCAGCGTCAGATCGGGCGAAGTCCAGTTCGCCGCCAAGGCTCGCGTCTGCTCAAGCACCATCTCGAGATCTGGAAACACGCCCACATACAGCGTCATGTGGGGGGGATGATCGAGATAGAGTTGCGGCCCGACCAGACTTTTTGTCTGCCGCTTGTATCGCCAGATCCGCTCAATGGTCCCCGCGTCAGGTTCCAGAGCGACAAACAACGGCAGAGCAGTCGAATCGGACATTTACCGGACTTTAACAGACCATCCATCGGGGGCGGCGGCGACGCCGAGGACAGTCTACGCCGCCCGGCGTTCTGCGCCGATCAATCCCGCTTGATGCGATGGCCCGCTCCCCTTCAGCCGCGGAGCAGGCGCGACGGCCAGCCTCACCAGGTAGCGCAACGCCCGCCCGATCGTCCGCCCCTTCGACCGCCACGAAGTCGCCCAGCTCGACACCCCATGCGGACGCGGCGGAAACTCCACCGGAATCGACCGGAACCGCCAGCCATTGCACTTCGCCGCATACAGCACATACAGGTCGAGGCTCAGATCGCGCGGAGGCTGCTCCAGAGCCCCGAGCAGATCCCGATGAAACAGCTTCGGCTGCGCGTTGATCTCGTGCAGCGGCGTCCGCAGCAAAACCGTGGCGGCGCACTGCATCCCCCACGTAATGACCCGCTCGCTGAGCCCCCGCCCGTAACGTCGCCCCTTGACCAGCGTTCGCTTCGGAGCTGGCGATTCCTGATACAGCTTCCAGGCCCGGAACACATCCGCCGGATCCGTCTGCAGATCGGCATGCGACCAGGCCAGCACCTCCGCCGTCGCGGCCTGCAGCCCGGTCAGGATTCCATGACCATACCCCTGATTGACTTCCACACGGACGGATCGCGCGAACGGATGCTTCGCCAGCAATCCGGGCAGCACCTCCTGTGTCCGGTCCGTCGAGCCGTTGTCGACGAGAATCAGCTCGAAAGAAACGTCGCCGCAGCTCTCGGCGAATCGCTCGACCAGCGCGGCGAGCCCCGCGGATTCGTTGTAGCAGGGCAGGACAATCGACAACTGCGGACGTGGAGACATGAAACTTCTCGCAGAAATGAAAACGGCAGGCGCCGATCGACCGTCAGGCCGCTTCGCCCCAGGGGAGGGGAGCCGAGTCATCGCCCGTATCGGCCGCGGAATCCACAATTCGCAGGGGCTGCGGCTGCGCCGCCATCCCCTGACCGTACGTCGTATGGTAGCGGCCGTACCACTTGGCGGCCTCATCCATCGGCAACATCTTCGGCTGCCCGATCTGCCGCGCCAGATGCACCGTCTTGGCCACGTCTTCGGTCATCGCCGCCGCCTTCAGGGCCTCCCGCGGACTCGGCCCCCACGCAAAGACGCCATGATTGGCCAGCAGGATCGCCGGCGCCTGCGTCCGGTGCTGCAGCACCGCCCGACCAATCGCATCGCCGCTGTTGTCCACATACGGCGTACAAGGAATCTCGCCGCCGAATTCGTCGGCAATCGCCGTCAGGCACAGCGGTATCGGCTCGTGCAGTGCCGCAAACGCCGTCGCATAGTTGCTGTGCGTATGCACGACCCCGCGAATGCCGGGAATCTGCCGATACAGATGCAGGTGATGCGGCAGATCCACGCTCGGCCGCAGTTCGCCCGACACGATCCGCCCGGTCGAGACTTCCACCTCGACCAGCATTTCCGGCGTCAGGCGATCGTAGTCCACCCCGGACGGCTTGATCACCAGCCGGTCCAATGCAGGTTCGTAACCGCTGACGTTCCCCGAGTGAATCGCCACCAGCCCCAGGACTGGCAGCATTCGATTGGCGTGGCAAACGTCTTCGCGAAGTCGGGTCAGAGTCATATTTTTGGAATCTCTCATCGAGCCAGAGTTGTCAGGCGGCGCGCCTGCCTCCCGTCGAAGGAATTGGCGACCAGCGCAGCAGCTCCGCGCTGCGCTTCGGCACGGACGACGCCAGCACGCCCGACGCGGACACCAGGTACTCCCCCGGAATTCGCGCTGCGTTCTCCACGTTCACCCCGCCGTCAAACATCAACTTAAAGTGGTGCTCGCTGCTCAACCGGCTGAAAAGCTTCGCGGCCTCCAGCGAACCCTCGCTGAGAGCCTGACCCGAGACTCCCAGCCGAGCAATCCCCATCACCATCACGAAATCGACCTGCGACAGATACTGCCGCATCCGTTCCACCGGAAAACCCTGCTGCCACACGATCCCCACCCGCTTGCCGCGCCGACGACATTCCGCCATCAGCGACGTCAGATCGTCGCGAGAGTCGCAAGGCAACAGATACCAGTCCACTTGCCTCCAAGTCCGCTCGACCCAGGACCGCGGCCGACGCGACATGACGTGCAGGCACACCGGCAATGCGGGCCAGCACCGCCGGACATCCTCCAGCCGCCCCAGCTCCACCGCAGCGGCCGACGGATTCACCGTCGCATCGACCAGATCGACGTGGACATGATCGAGATGGTTCCCGACCTTTTGCCAGATTCCGGCGACGTCCTCATCCCCGGTCGCATAAACGGCAACCCCAAGCTGCCGGCTTCGTTCTGGAATCCTCAGGCCGGCTGCCGCACAGATGACGCCGGGAAGACTCAACGCCAGCATGACCCGCCAGCCGGCATATCCCAGAGGAGACGCGACGCCGCCCCCCGTCAGCATGACGGCAATGCCGCACGCCGCAGCCGAAACAGCCACCAGCCAGGCCGCCAGCCGCAATCGGACATGCAGCGGGGAATGTCGCTCCACCACTCCCAGGCAGGCCAGGCCCGCCAGCAGCGAGGCTCCGAGCGACAGCGCGGACACCCACCCGAGCTGCGCGAGAACCGGGACCCACCAGAGCGGCAACACCTCAAACAACACGACGGCCATCAGACCGCCGACAATCGCCAGCTTCGAACGGGAGCGACAGACGCTGCGCACATGCTGACGCAATGTAGCCAACCCGGGCGCCCGACCGAGGCGCGCGAGCAGGCCCGGCGTCAGCTCGGCCAGCTCCGTACTGCCGTCCTCCGACAATTGCGGGAGGCAGCCGTCCGAACCACTGGCCATCGAATAGGAAACCATTGCCGCCACTTGCTGCCCCGCTCGTCCGCACCGATCCAGCCGACCAGTGAGATGACCTGAAGTTGGCCCGCGGCGAGTGTTTATCGGAATCGTCAAATTGCTTCAAGACGGATTCTCAGCGTTTCACATGCCAAAATCCTTGGCACGTCACAACGTTACAACCCGTACTCACTGTCCGCAGTCCTCCACCCGTGAAATCCCGGTGAAAAACTCTCTTTGCACTTTTCCGCTTGACTGCTACGGTTCGCCCGCTCGGCGTCTCCTCGCCAGGCTCGGCGACTCCCGTCTACCCAGCGATCTCCGGCACGGCGTCACCGGCGACCTCAACAGGTCTGCACGACTCATCACTCATTCCACTTTGCACCAGAACCCGGAGCCCAACGCATGGATCAACCGGAACCACTCCAAGGGGCGAAGCGTGCGTGGCGTCGCGCGGGACTGGCCGCAGGAGGAATAATCGCCCTCGCAGCACTGGCGCTGACTGCGTTGCCATCCCGGATACCACAGCCATTGCGGATCGCTCCGCCGGCGCCTTCCGCCAATTCCGTTCGGCCCGCTCCCATTCGACTCCCGGCGACCCCCGGACACTTCCTGCCGTTTGTCTGCGAACCGGCGTTTGGGGAACACAAGTTCTGGGACCCGCTGTTTGTGGCGCCGCTGGGAGAAGACCGCACCACGCTCCTCGTCGTCGAGCGGTCGGGAACCGTCCAGGCCATCCGCAGGAATGACCAGGGCGATTTCTCCCGCTCAGCCTTTCTGAACCTCGAATCTCAGACCGTGCTGACCGCCTTTCGAGCCGGAGAAGGACTTCTCGGACTGGCCCTCCATCCCGAGTTCTCCCGTCAGACTTCGCCGCATCGCGGCGAAGTCTTTGCGTTTTATGTCGGACGGAGCGAGCAGGGCCTCGTCTGCCGCCTCTCCCGCTTCCGCACGTTCCCCGGCCAGCTCGATCGAGTTGACCCGGCCACCGAAGAAATCCTCATTGACCAGCTCGATCATCACCAGGCCCACAACGCCGGCAGCCTCGCCTTCGGCCCCGACGGCTTTCTCTACGTGGCCGTCGGCGACGATGCCAACGACGGTCCGAATTCCCATGCCCAGCAAATCGGCCGCGATCTGTTCTCCGGCGTCCTCAGAATCGACGTCGATCGCCGCGGCGGAACAATCAGCCATGCCCCTCCCCGCCAGCCGGCAACCGGAAAGACCGCCGGATATCTGATCCCGTCCGACAACCCCTTCGTCGGTGAGCCCGACGCCCTCGAAGAGTTCTACGCCATCGGCCTCCGAAATCCGTGGCGAATGTCCTTCGACCGAAAGTCCGGGAAACTCTACGTCTCCGACCCCGGCGACAAATCTCGCGAAGAAATCAATCTCGTCGAGAAAGGGAGCAACTGCGGCTGGGGCGACTGGGAAGGAACTCTCGAGAACCGCACGGCGCCAGCCTCCAGCGCCCGACGCGGCATCCCCACGCCCCCCCTCTTCGAATACACGCGCGACTTCGCCCATCGCTGCGTCATCGGTGGCTACGTCTATCGCGGCCCCAGCTTCCCCGAGTTGCAGGGGCAATACGTCTATGCCGATCAGAGCGGTCGCATTTACGCCCTGGAGCTCCTCGACGAAGGAACTCGCGCCGGCGAGAACCGCCTGATCGCCATGCTCCCCGAACCCGGGATCGGCATCTCCTCCCTGGGCGAAGACGTCGACGGCGAACTCTACTTCTGCCTGATCGGAAAACTCGCCTCGGAAACCGGCAGCGTTTACCGCCTGCGAAAAACCGCCCCGACTGAGCGCGACGCCATGCCCCCGACGCTGGCCGACACCGGACTCTTCCTCGACGAGTCGGCCTCGACTCCCCACCCCCGCCTGACTCCCTTCGAAGTCAACACTCCCCTCTGGTCGGATGGCGCCGACAAACGGCGCTGGATCGCCCCCCCGCCCGACAAACAGGTCACGCTCAAGGAGGACGGGCAACTCGACATTCCCGCCGGCGCCGTCTTCGTCAAACACTTCGCCCTGGCCACCGACCGGCGGCGCCCGGAACAACTGCGACCGCTCGAAACACGCGTCCTGATCTGCAGCCCCGGCGGCGATGTCTTCGGCGCCTCGTACCGCTGGTCAGCGGACGGACACGAGACGCGCATCGTCAACTTTAACGAGGAAGAAGTCATCGAATGCGTCGACGGCCAGGGGCGGCCTGCGCAACAGACCTGGATGTATCCGGGACGCTTTGAGTGCCTGCTCTGCCACAACGACGCCTCCGGACACATCCTCGGCTTCTCCCTGAAACAGCTCGACCGGGACGTGCCCTGTCCCGGCGGAGAATCGCTGCATCAGTTCGAAGTTCTGTCGCTGAACGGAGTCATTTCCCCGGCCGATGCCGCGCTCGCCCGGTCGACGCCCCGGCAGCCGCTGGCTCCGCTGCACGACGCGACGGCGTCGCTGGAGGACCGCGTCCGCTCGTACCTGCATGTAAACTGCTCGGTATGCCACAACCCCGAGCGGCAGTTTGCCGCCTTCGACGCTCGATTTCTGCACCCCATTCCGTACACAGGCATCGTGAACGGCCCCGCGTATCACGCCGGCCCTCCCGGCCCCAATACTCGGATCATTCGACCGGGTGACCTGGAACACTCCATGATCTACCTGAGAATGTCGTCCTCCGTCCCCGAAAGCCGCATGCCCCCTCTCGGCTCGACCGTTGTCGATGCCCAGGCGGCCGCTGTGATCGCCGAGTGGATTCAGTCCCTCCCGCCGGATCGGACGGCGGCCCCTCCCGTCACCCATGTCGAGGAAGTCCGCGATAACTTCCGCAGGTAACAAGGCGACGAGACACTCCCGGCGGACGCCCACCATGTCTGCGGACCAACGGACTTCATCGCCCCCTCGCTGGTCGTGGTCCTCCATCGACGCCGGGATCGTCGCCCTGCTGATCGCACTGTCGATCGCGATATTTCTCAACCGCGGTCCGACAGCGTATGACTGGCCCGCCATCGATATGGCCGCGTTCTACGAACGCCAGGCCGACCCCGCGTTTCTCCCGCACGACGACTTCACGAACGCCGCGTCTCAGGCGAATCCGCGACTCATTTTCGGCAATCTGGTCCTCGGCCTCATCGAGCTGTTCCGAGTCGACTGGTACGCGATCTACTTCGCGCTGAAGGTGCTGCTGGTCGTCGCTTTTCCGCCCCTCTGGTACCTGACGCTCCTCGCCGCCGTCCGCGAACGCCTCTCCGACGACCGACGGCAAGGCATTGCACGCGTGCTCGCCGGTCTCGCCGTCGCCCTGATCATGAACCGCAACTTCGCCGCATGGTTCTCCATCGCCTGGTGGACCCCGTACCCCCTCTTTGTCGGCCCGCACCCCTTCTCGCTCCTCCTCGGTCTGCTGGCGATCGTCATTGACTCCCGGCTCTCCGGCCGGCGCGCTGCCGCCACCCTTCCCCTCTGGATCGCCGCCACCCTGATCCATCCAGCGATCGGCCTGATCGTCTGGTGCTTCGCCGGACTGACCACCGTCCGCCGAACGGACTGGATAATGCATGCCATTCGAGGACTTCTGGGAGTACTCCTCCCGGCCTTGGCCGTCTCCCGGTGGTATCGGCCCGCATCCCCCCTGTCGACTGCGGAGTTCACCGACGTCTATCTCCGGATGAGCCATCCGTTCCACTACGACCTCGCTCAACTCGGCAGCCATACGAAGTACCCGTGGTGGGTCAGCCTGCTGCTGCTCCTCGGACTGATGGCCGCCACCGGAATCGCCGCCTGGCGCATCCGCCGGCCACGACTGGCAGCGTTGGCGGGCCTCTACATCCTGGCCTGCACCGGCTCTCTGGCGCTGCAGTACGTCGGCGCCGAGGTCTGGCCCTCGAAGCAGATCGTCCAGCTTGGCCCGACCCGCTTCTGCTCGGTCGGCTTCTACCTGCTGGCGGTGCTCGTCCTCTCAGTCGCCCTCGAACTCAAGCCCCCCGTCCAGCCGCTGCCAGCACTCCTGCAGCGTTTCTTCATCGCCCTCCAGCGACTTTTCACCCCCGCGCGCACGACGGTTGCCGCACTCGTCGCGGCTGTCGCGCTCTTTGCAAACTGCAGAGACGATCTGCAGTCGATCCGGGATCGCTCGCCGGCCTTCTACGACTGGGTCGACGCCTCAACGTCCCCCGACGCCGTCTTCCACCTCCCCTACACGAACAAGCTCCATCAGGATCTCCCCGTCCTCGGCCGACGGGCGGTCCTCGCCTCCGAGGCCTTTCCGTTCCGCGAAGACGCCTTCCGCGAGTACGCCCGTCGGCTGGAAATCGGCTACGGCAGCCTGGACCGGCTCCGGGACTTTCCCGGACGAAGCATTCTCGACCGTCGCAACAACTTCTACCGCTCGCTGACCCCGGCGGACTTCGTCCGCATCGCCGACCAGTTTCGCCTGGACTACGCGATCGTCGATCAGTCGCATCGATCGGCCTTTGTCGGACGTCTCCCCTGCTTTGAGGATGAGCACATCGCAGTCTTCTCGCTCGAAACGCTCCGCAAACCGCCAAGTTCTCGTTGACCTCCATGCCGAATTTCGCCTACAAGTCCCGACTCCCTGTGATCCATTTCGAGATTCCCCTCTGTGAGGCCGGTTCCGTGGCTCGGGCCGCTGCTCGAACCCGACGACTGTCGCGACCGTGGGTATGGCTGATCCTTCTGGGTTCGGCCGTGCTCGGCGGCTGCAGCCTCATTCCCGGCCTCGACCGCGAAAACGTCTCCACCAATCGCCCGCTGCTGCCGCAGATGCAAGCCGGCAGCGGCACGATCCAGCTCGAACTGATCTTTGTCGAACGCTCCCCCGAAGACCCCCTCCTCGGCCCCGCCCTGTGGCGCGAAGTCGACCAGATCGGCGCCCTCCCCCCCAGGACTCGCAGCACCCTCCAGCGGAACGGGTTCCGGATCGGCCACGTCAGCTCGAACCCCCCGGAAGCTCTGCAGACGCTCCTCGGCATGGTTTCCGAAATCACCGATGCCGACGCCGACTCCCAGAACCTCCTGAAAGGTCGTCGGCTGGTCGTCCAGTCCGGCAAGGAAACCGAAGTCCAGACCAGCCCCCCCCTCGAATCCTGCACGATCAAACTTCCCGAGGACGAGGAATCCGAACGGACGTTTGCCAACGCCCGTTGCGTCTTCAGCGTCCGCGCCGTCCGACTGCAGGATGGCTGGGTTCGCGTCGACTTCCTCCCCGAAGTCCACCACGGCGAATCGGTCCTCCGTCGCCAGGCCGCCGAAACCGGCTGGATCCTCAAGGGAGGACAGCAGGTCCTCGCCCGCGAGGCCCAGAAATTCTCGATCACGCTCGGCGTCGGCGAATTCGCCGTCATCACCGCCGAAGACGGCCTCGAAGGGACGCTCGGCGACAGCTTCTTCCGCACCCGCGACGGCGACACCAAACGCCAGCGGCTGCTGGTCGTCCGCCTCGCCGACATGGGCCGGGCCGACCCCATTTACCAGCCCAAATCCGGCTCCCGCCCGTCGCCGATCAAACACAACCCCGTCCAGCTCACCCCGCAGTAATCTCCCGGAACTCTCCCAGACCGGGATGGCACGCATCAACCCCCGTTGATAGCATAGTCTCGCCGCAGCGAAACACCCTCCCTGGTCGTGCCGTTTCCCTGGCCTCGCGGGAATCATCGCCATGTTCGCCATCTACCGGCGCTGGTTCGTCGCATGCTTCATCGGTCTGGCTGCGCCGTCTTCGTTGTGCGCCGCCGAACCGGTCGACTACACCCGTCAGATCAAGCCGCTCCTCAAAGCCCGCTGCTATGCCTGCCACGGCGCCCTCAAACAGGAAGCCGGTCTCCGCCTCGATACCGCCCGCTCCATGCAGCAGACCGCCGACGGAGCACCGGTCGTCAAACCCGGCCTCCCCGACAAGAGCCCCCTGCTGGACCGACTCACCGCGGAATTGGCCGATGGCCGCATGCCTCCCGAAGGCCACCCCCTCGCCCCGGAAGAAATTGCCGCCATCCGCGCCTGGATCGCCGCGGGCGCCCCCTCCCCGGACCGCGAAGAACCCGAGCAGGATCCCCGTCAGCACTGGGCCTTCCAGACCGTTGTCCGCCCCGCCGTCCCGACTCTCGATGACAGCGCCTGGAGCCGCAACCCGATCGACTCCTTCATCGCGGCCGAACTCACGCGGCAGGGCCTGACGCCGCAACCTCCCGCGGCAAAGTCCGCCCTGCTCCGCCGCGTGACGCTCGATCTCACCGGGCTCCCTCCCACGCGCGGCGAGCTCCAGGCCTTTCTCGCGGACGACGCTCCCGACGCCTATGAACGCCTCGTCGACCGCCTGTTGGCAAGCCCTCAACACGGCGAACGCTGGGCCAGGCACTGGATGGACGTCTGGCGCTACAGCGACTGGTACGGCCGCCGGATGGTCCCCGACGTCTGGAACAGCGCCCCGCAGATCTGGCGCTGGCGGGACTGGATCGTCCGCTCGCTCAACGCCGACAAGGGCTACGACCGCATGGTCGCCGAAATGCTCGCCGCGGACGAAATTGCTCCCGAGGACCCCGAGGCCGGCTATGCCACCGGCTACCTCATCCGCAACTGGTACGCCCTCAATCCGAACGACTGGATGCGCAGCAACGTCGAGCACGCTGGCAAGGCGTTTCTGGGACTGACCTTCAACTGCGCCCACTGTCACGATCACAAATACGACCCGATCACCCAGGAAGATTACTTCCGCCTGCGGGCCTTCTTCGAACCGATCGGCATCCGCCAGGACCGCGTCCCGGGCGAAGCCGACCCGGGCCCCTTTCAGGAGTACAACTACTCCACGCTCCGCAAGGTCGTCCGCATCGGCTCAGTCCAGATCTTCGACAAGTCCCCCGACGCTCCCACCTGGTTCTACACCGGCGGCGACGAACGCAACCGCGTCGCCGACAAGGGCTCCATCGCTCCGGGATTCCCCGCCTTCCTGGCCAGCACCGCCAGCCCGATCGAACCCCGCACGCTTCCGCCGCGCGCCTGGTATCCCGGCCTGCAGCCTGGCATTCAAGACACGCTCCTCGCCGAAACACGCTCGGCCATCACCGCCAGCGAAACCGCTCTCGCCGCCAGCCGACGGGCCATCGAAACCGCCCTGCCCCCCCTGCAGATGCAACTCGCGCAGGCCGAAACCGCATTCGCCGCGGCCCGGCAGTCCGCCGCCGCCGTTAGTCAGTCGAGCGCACTCTCCGGCCGGCAATCTCTCCTCCTCGACGCCACCGCAGGTCGTCGGCTCGTCCAGCGCACGCTGCCGCACCTGTCTCCCCTCGTCGACGGCACCGAACTGCAGTTTCAGCTCCGCATCTTGAAAGACGCGCACGTCAACTTCCAGCTCGCCAAGGACCATCTCAAAGGCCTGACCGCCGGCTATGTCGCCTTCGATCAGGGCCGGATCGTCTCCTACAAACCCGGCTCATTCACCGAGCTCGAAGTCGGCCGCTACAGTTTCGCCGCCGGTCAGCGGCAATTCGAAGTCAGCCTGCAATTCCAGCCCGCCGCCGATCAGTGTCTGCTGACCATCCACTCGCACGCTCCCCGGCAGTTGCTGGTGGAGAACGTCCCGGTCGCCCTCAACGGCTGGAACCCCGCCGGCGATCCCACCAAAGCCATCTCCTTCGACGCCCACACCGGCAGCGTGGCCGCCTTCGACGACGTCCTGCTGATTGAGCCCGGCGCCACGCAAAGCCACCCGGCCAGCGCCCTGGCCCCATCCCGGCCCCTGGAATCGTTTGACTTCGAACCACCCCTTTATCCAGAAGGCCGCGACGTTGTCGGCGTCGACGGCTGGATCGGCTCCTCGTTCAGCCAGGCCCCCGCGACCTCGCTCATCTCGCTCATGATCGACGACCCGCAGCTTCAGACTCTGCTGACCAGCCTTCGCGCCGCCCGGCAGGCCGTCGCCGCCCAGAAGCTGCAACTCCAGGCCCTCACCGCCCGCGAAGTCGCCGCCCGCGCCGAGCTGACCAGCCTCGAAGCCCGCATCGCCGCCGATCGCGCCAGATTCGGCGAAACCCCCGGCGCGGATGTCGAAAGCCTGACCCGCACCGCCAGCCTCGCCCATCGCGACGCCGCCCTGAAGACCGCTCAGGCCGACCTGCTTGCTGCCGAACAAGCCCTCGCTGCCGCCGAAGCCAAACCCGCCAGCGACGCGAGCCGGGCCAAGGAGATCGATGCCGCCGGCAAACAGATCGCCGCAAAACAGACCGCACTGCAGCAGGCGCAGACCGCCTTCGACGACCCCGCCCAGGCGATGAGCTATCCCCCTCTGTCACCCACCTATCCCTCAACCAGCACCGGCCGCCGCAAAGCCCTCGTCGAGTGGATCGGCAACAGGCAGAACCCCCTCACCGCCCGCGTCGCCGTCAACCACATCTGGCTCCGCCATTTCCACGCGCCGCTCGTCGCAACCGTCTCCGACTTCGGCCGGAACGGCGCCGCCCCCACTCACCCGGCCCTGCTCGACTGGCTCGCCGCCGAGCTGATGGACTCCGGCTGGAGCATGCGGCATCTCCATCGCCTCATCGTCACCAGCGAGGCCTACCGCATGTCCTCCGCCGCCGGCTCAGGCACGGAGCACGCGCAGTCCGTCGATCCCGAAAACCACTCTCTCTGGCGGATGAACGTCGGCCGCATGGAAGCCGAAGTCCTCCGCGACAGCCTGCTCTACAGCGCCAACCGGCTCGATGGACAGATCGGCGGGCAGGAACTGGAAAACAAAGTGGCCCTCACCACCTTCCGCCGGACTCTCTACTACAGTTGCAACCCCGAGCTCGACGGCAAAAGCCAGTTTGGCGCCCTCTTCGACGCCCCCGAACCTGCCGACTGCTACCGCCGGACACGCAGCGTCATCCCCCAGCAGGCCCTCGCCCTCACCAACAGCCAGCTCGTCCACGAACTGAGCGGCGTCCTCGCCACCCAGCTCCAAGCGTCCCTCCCCGTCGAACAGCAATCGCAACCGGACGCATTCATCATCGCCGCCAGCGAGCAGATTCTGGCCCGCTCTCCCACCGATCGGGAGCTGCAGCTCTGCCGGCAGTTCCTGTCGCCGCCGACCGCGCCCGACGTCTCCACCGATCCCCAGGCCCTGCGCGAAAGCCTCGTCCGCGCCCTGCTCAATCACAATGATTTCGTCGCCATCCGCTGAAAGCCTCGCCATGCCGACCGAATCCGCACACACCTCCTGCAACTGCCAGTCCCGGCGGGCATTCCTGTCCGATCTCGGAATGGGTTTCACCGGCCTCTCACTCGGAGCCCTGCTTGCCCGGGACGGCGTCCTCCGCGCCGGCGAAACCGCCAGCACGCCCACCGGCCTCCCGCACTTCGCTCCCAGGGCCAAATCGATCATCTGGGTCTTTCTCTCGGGCGGCTACAGCCACCTCGAAACCTTCGATCCCAAACCGGCCCTCAATCAGTACGCCGGCATGACCTTCGACAAAACCCCGTTCGAAAACCCCGTCCACTCTCCGCTCCACAAAAAACGCTTCCGCTCCGTCGCCGCCGAAGAAATCAACGTCCGCGACGTCTATCCCACGATCTACCCCATGCAGGTCGGCTGGAACAAACACGGCGAAAGCGGCATCGAAATCACCGACTGGTGGCCCCACCTTTCTCGGTGCGTCGACGATCTCTGCTTCGTCCGCAACATGTGGACCACCGACAACGACCACGCCGCCGAAAACCAGATCCACACCGGCCGCCACCGCCTCGACGAACCCCAGCCCACCATCGGTTCCTGGGCCCACTACGGCCTCGGCTCGCTCAACGACAATCTCCCCAGCTACGTCGTTCTTGGCGGACCGACCCGCACCGACACCCGGCAGTCGATTGATTCGTACTACCTCGGCCCCCAGCACGCCGGCGTCCCTCTCGCCCTCGATCCCAAAGAGCCCCTCCCCTTCGGTCAGCGGGCCGGCAAGCAGACCGCCGCCGAGCAGCGCCGCGAATACGAACTGATCGGCCAGCTCAACGAACTCTCCGCGGTTGAGTACCCCGACGACCCCGATCTGCGCGCCCGCATCCGCGCCTACGAACTCGCCTTCCGGATGCAGTCCGCCACCCCCGATGCCATCGACCTCGCCAGCGAAACCGCCGCCACTCAGCAGCTCTACGGACTCGACCAGGACGCCACCAAACTCGCCGGCCAGCGCCTCCTCGCCGCCCGCCGGCTCGTCGAACGGGGCGTCCGCTTCGTACAGGTCTTCCCCTCCACCTACGGCGTCTGGGACTCCCACCAGAAGCTCAAAGACAATCACACCCGTCTCTGCGCGACCATCGACAAGCCGATCGCCGGCCTGATCCAGGACCTCAAGCAGCGCGGACTGATGGACGACGTCACCGTCGTCTTCTGCACGGAATTCGGCCGGACGCCCGGCCTTGAGCTCCGCGGCGGCGGCAAAGACGGCCGCGACCACCACCCCAACGGCTTCACCATCTGGATGGCCGGGGCCGGCATCAAGAAGGGCTACGTCCACGGCGCCACCGACGAGCTCGGCTACCACGCCCTCGGCGACGGCCACTACGTGACCGACCTGCACGCCACCGTTCTGCACCTGCTCGGCCTCGACAACCGCCGGCTGGAAATCCCCGGCCGTAAACGCCTAGATATGGACTTCGGCCAAGTCATGCACGACGTCCTGGCGTGAGTCGCCCCCGTAGGGTGGGCTCCCGCTCACCATCTTCTGATTGGCCCCGAACAGGGGCGCCAGAGCCATAGCCCCGTGCCGTGAGGCCGGGGGGATGCGTCGCCCCGAAAATCCTCCCCGGAACTCACTCCCATGCACTCCACTCTCGCCACATTCTTGACACTGGCCCTCGCCCAGCCCCCTGCCCCCCTCGTCACCGAAGGCTTCGACGACGCGAAGCTGCTGAGTCGCGGCTGGTACGACGGCCAGAAGTTCGACGTCGACCGCACCGGCATGCACCGCGGCGACGGCTGCCTGATGTATCACTGGAAAACGGGCGGCACCACGCCCGACAACTCCTCGGGCGTCCGCCGGCTCTTCGAACCGACCGAAACCGTCTACCTCCGCTGTCACCTCAAACTCTCCAAAGACTGGGGCTGGACCGGACGCAACTATCACCCCCACCTCATGCACTTCATGACCACCGAAAACGCCAAGTGGGCCGGCCCGGCGGCCAGCCGCCTCACCGTCTACATCGAACCCTGCAACGGCAAGCTGCGGCTGGCCGCCCAGGACATCCAGAATAAGGACGCCCCGCACGGCCTCACCCAGGGTCCCCTCCGCGGCGGTTACAACGGGACGATGTTCGACAGCCAGGAAAAACTGTTCGTCGACGACCAGTGGCATCAGATCGAAGCCCAGTTCACGCTGAACTCGCTCGATCTGAAGAACGATAAACCGAACGCCGACGGCATCGTCCGCGGCTGGTTCGACGGCAAACTCGTCATCGACCGGACCGACGTCGTCCTCCGCTCGACCGACTTTCCGAACATGAAGTTCAACCAGTTTCTGCTGACCCCCTACTTCGGCCCCGGCCTCCTGCCGCACGAGCAGATGCTGTGGATCGATGAGCTGACCGTGGGAACCGCCCGGCCCGAATAGCCCATAGAGCTGGTCGAAGTGAGCGGGCAATTCGGACGATCGTCAGGTCCGCGGTGAACTCTCTCCCGACGGATCCAGCCCGGCACACGGCCCCGCAGGCCGCCCCAGATCGCCGCGTTCTCCGACGAAATCACCGTCGAACTCAAGCCGCTGGATCCCTTGTCTGCCCCCGCTTGAATTTCAATCCGCTCAGGCGGAAGGCGTCGGCGCCGGTCCGGCAGACTACTTCAGCAGGCGAGTCTCTCTGAATCCACAGACGCGCCACAAGATAGTCTTCGTCGTCTCAATCATGGCTGCACCGATGAGAACCACGCACATAAAACCGGTGAATGGGATCATGATGATCTTCATCAGCCATCCCGAGTCCGCGAAGAGGACGAACCCTCCTGCCATCCCCGCAATCCCCGCAACGGCCAATGTCCCAAACCAGACCACTCGCGAACAGAAGATGCGTTCCAGGGACGTTGCCCGGGCACTGTGGCGAGCACGGTAGTCGGTGATCTTCTCACCAGTGTCAGCCCAAGCGAATTCACACACCGGCCGAAACCCGTCACACACAGCACACCAGGTCTGAGGGACATCCGACAGGGGATTCGACATCTCTTCGAACGCATGCTCGCGCACCTCCGTCGTACCCTGGCATGTTTCGTGGACGTAGGTGCGACTCTCTGGGACGGGCGGCTTGGTCATGAGGAAGTCAGCTCCAGAACGGCAGGTACAATCGACTCCTTCGAGATTGCTCACCGAGAACCTCAAGCATCGTAGCCACGCCATCCCCCATTCGTAAGGCGAATGCTCACTTCACTCGCATTTCACATCCGGGACATCCTGAGACGGTGAGTGGCCCCGGTTGTCATTTCGATGGCTACCGGGGTCGTGCAGCGACAGGAGGGCGTGCGAGACGATTGTGGCATGACCCTCCTGTCATCTTCGCCACCCGGATCGACCGCAGACGGCCAATCTGGCCCACCCCGCCGAAGTAACCGTTCGCCGTCTCGCCCCTCACCAGAACTTCCACCACGGCCGCACCGTCTGAGGCATCGCATCGTCCGGCAGATCTTCAGCCCGCGCATAAACCTCCCCATCATCCCCCTGCACGACGCCCCCCAGCTTTTCGCCAAGCTGCAGCAGCTTCCCCAGAATCGCCCGGTCGGGGTGCTTGGTCGTGATGCAGCCGTCGGTCCAGTCGAACCAGCCCCCCTCCGGATATGAACACGGCCCCGACCAGACGGCAAAATACGGCCCATTCGCCGGATCGATCCGCAGCTCCAGATCGCCCTCCACGACCGCCAGCCACTCCTCGACGGCAATCGGCCGCTCGTGGCTCTCCGCCCAGTCCTCAGCGCGGGTCAGGTGAACTTCCCAGCCCATGATGGCTCCCTCCTGTCGCGCGAAACGTGCCGATTACGGCGTCTTCAGATGTTTCGAATACACCTCAATATAGCGCTCATCGAACCGCACCCGGGTGATGTCGCGGAACCGGATCGTTGTCGGTTCATCATCCCATTGCCCGAGGGCATCGAAGTGCCGGAAGGAAACCGTAGCTTTGTTCAACTTCTCAATCCGCCCGATGTAAAACTCGTCGAGGTCTTCGTCGCCGGTCTCGCACTCGATGATCAGGTTCTTTCCAGATGTCTGCAACGACTTGAGAACAGTGCGCCAGTCGGTCAGGTCGACGCGGACCGGAGGCAGCGCCGGTCGGATCTTCTCCCCTTTCAGCATCCGTTCGCTGAAGCGCTCCAGGCGGCCGCTGCGAACTGCAGTCACGTCCGCGAGATTCACGATGCTGTAGCCGTCGAGACGGAAGCTCGATTCATCCTGCAGCAGAACCAGTTTCGGGCCGACGTCGAGCACGAAATGATAGTCGGCCGACTGAGACACGCCGGAGCGGGCGATCCGGGCATACTGCCGCTTCGCCTGAACAGTCTGCAGTTTTTCAATGGCGGTCGTGATCATGGTTGTTTCGCAGTCCTCTCTAACCGACAGCTCATCGGAATGAATGACATTCCGATGGTCGGCCGAAACCTTGCGACACGGACGAGCTGCCCAAGGTTCGGCAGAGTGACCATTCCCAGCGGAGACGAAACTCGCAGCGCCGTGCGAGAGTTGATCTACCGGCCGACGACGAGTTCGGCTAGATCTTAGCCGTTATTCTTCCTGAGGAGTCAGCGATGTTGCGGTCACTCAAAGCTTTGCTGGTCCTGTGCCTTGCGTCATCTGCAGCGTTTTCAACCAACGCCGACGACAGCCAGCCAGTCGATGCGACAATGGCCGAGAATACTGACGCCCGGGTCAAGACTCTACAGCGTCTAGTCAGTGACTGGAAAGGGCGCGAAGACTTCGTCGACTTCCCCGTTCAAACGACCTTCCGCAAGCTGGATCGGGCTCATTTCAATCCCGAGACACATGCCGATGTCCACTGGGAGCTGACCGAACTCCTGCACGCCGCCCTCAAGCAGCAGCCTCAGCCAAAGGCATACGCCGTCGCGCGGCGGGCTCTGACCGATGCGAGGAACGATGCTGGACGAATCACCGCACTCTGGCTCCTGGTGAACCTGGGCACGAAACAGGATGATGTGCTCGCCAGTCTGACCGACGCGCTCTCATCGTCGGATTGCACATCGTATGAAGCGGATTTCATCCGCCATAACGCGTTACCCCAGCTTTTCGGATTGGGAACCGCAACCGTTGATGAGATCGGCCGTAGGATGATCGCCGTCGCAGTTCGTCAGGAGATTAAGGCCTCCAGTCGAGCCGCCGCGCTGGAATCGTTGTCAACATTCAGATGGATGGTCATCACTTACCGTGGTACTCCGGCGTTTCAGCGTGACCTTCGAAACGTGACCGAGTCGCTGTTCCTCGACCCAAAACAACCGACGGACGTCCGGAATGGTGCTGCGACCATTCTGGCCACGGAGAACTCGCTCTCGCCGCCCATCACCAAACTGGCCCTCGAACTTGCGGAGGATCTGCAGCAGGATCCCCTGCTCCGCCGGTCGGCATTCCGTTTGTTAAATCGCGCGCCCGACGGCTTGCGAGGTCGTTGCATCAACGCGGCAATTCGCACGCTTGACCAGTTACCTGGGCAGGACGGGGCGAAACTGGGAATCGCAGCTCTGGACATACTCAAAACGCACGGTTCGGGTGCGGAGACCGAGCGGGCGGCGGTTGAACGGCTGCTGAAAGGCGATTCCACCGACCGCACGCTGATCATCAGGGCTTACGAGACCGCGGAGCGACTGGGCCGGTTGGCGGATCAATGAATCCCGCGAGAAGCCATCCTCCCTCATCGGCCAGCCCGGCCGCAGGCCGGGCGGCTTCGCCGCAAGACGCCGCCGATGAACACTCAACCGCTCGTAGATTGCATATCGCCAGAGCAACGGAATGCACCTCATTTCCGGCTCACGACTCCTTTCGACATTCCGCCTTCCTCATTCGACATTTCCTCTTCTTGGCGTCTTTGCGTTCCGTTTCGCGCCTTTGCGTGAAATCTTCCCCCCTCCGGTCCTCTCTGCGATCTCCTCCGGCCTCTGCGTCTCCGCGAGAAATCTTCCGCATTTTTCGAATTTCCCCGAAAACTGCTCTTGCACGACAGACGAACCAGTGTCAGCGTGTCCTCTTGTCGGGTGCGAGGCGAGCTGGATCCACGGCGCGGACGGCCGCGCTGCTCGAGCGCACAATCCCGGCTGCGGGCCTGATCAGGGCCCAGGGGGGACTTCTCGAAAGGGAGGTCCCAGGGCGCACTTTGTGCGCGCATTCCTCGGCGTCGAGTCTTCCCGTTGCGTCCCCGCGCAAGGTCAGACCTGATCCAGTGCCAGCCGAAAGACGGGGCGGGAGCGGTTGATTCAGGACCGTTCCCGCTCTGTCCTGGCCGGCCAACCTGAGCCACTTCGCAGAGCGAACTCCCCGAGTCCCGCCCGGCGCCCCCGTGCGCGCTCCGCTCCCGTCACTTTGCACTTCTCATTTTGCATTTTTCACTTTGCACTGCCTTCCGCCGCTCCCCCACAATCAAACCTCCAAGTCCCGCGAAGGCGCCGCGATGGCCGCCCGCACATCGGCAGGCGGGAGCCCAATCTCGTTCGGCACGCTTTTTGCGCAGGCCGATTGAGATTGTAGTCTTTCTCCCTGCGGAGGGAGTGGCGATGGCGGAGAAGGGGCTGACGGAGGAGGAGCGGCGGGAGCTGATTGGTCCTTTGGCCGGGACCGTCCTGCTGCGGCGCATCTTTCCGCTGCTGCAACGATTGGCTCCCTGCGGGACAGAACGCGACACCGCTCGCAACCGGCAGCTGTTCTACAGCCAGTATGCCGCGCTCCTCCTGATCGGCTTCTTCAACCCCGTTCTCAAGTCCGCCCGGGCGCTCGTCGCAGCCTCGGGACTGAAAAAGGTCCAACAGCTCGCCGGCGGGCAAAAGGTCTCGGCCGGGGCCTTCTCCGAGGCCTCGTCCGTCTTCGATCCCTCGCTCCTGGAAGGACTCGTTCACGAACTCCGCCGCCAGTTCGCCCGGCATCAGTTCCGCGTGAGCCGCAGCGGTCGGCTGGGACGCCTTCCCAACCCGATCGTCGAACGTCTCGTCGCCGTCGACGGGACCGTGCTGTCGGCCTTGCCGCAGATCGCCGCCCGGCTGGGACGCGGTTCTCAAGGCCAGTGGCGGCTGCACACCCAGCTTCGCATTCACGACCAGAGGGTCGTGGCCTCGACCCTCACCGAGGAGCCGGCCAAAGGGCCGCACTCCGAGCGCGCCGTCACGCTCCAGCAGATCCAGGCCCGCGAACCGCAACCCGCCGGTGCGCCGGGAGACCTTTATATTCTGGACCGGGGCTATCGCTCGGCCGTGGTGTTCAACGAACTGGTCGAAGCCCGCTGCGACTACGTCTGCCGGCTCAATCGCGGGGACGGTCGCGTGGTCGAGGGACTGGTCAACGACGCGAACGGTCATGCGGTTCAACTCCCCGCGCTCACCGAAGCCGATCGCGCCGCGGGGGTCGTGGCGGATGAACTGATCGCGCTGGGCGGCGGCAGCGGAGCCAGTCCCGCAAGAACCAATCACGTCGTGCGGCGGATCACCGTCGAGCCAGTGCCCGGTCGACCGAGTTCGGCAAGGCAGGGGCGGCTTCGCAGCGACCAGACCGGGCGGGAAGGCCTGATCCTGGCCACGACGCTGCTGGATCTCCCGGCCGAACAGGTGGTGCTAATCTATGAATGCCGGTGGCAGATCGAGCTGTTCTTCCGGTTTCTGAAGCAGGTGCTGGGCTGCAAGCAACTGCTCTCGGCGAAGACGCGGGGCGTGGAGATCCAGCTCTACTGTTCGCTGCTCGCCGGGCTGCTCCTGGCCCTGGCGACGGGAGGCAACCTGTCGCGTCGAGCGTATGAAATGGTCTGTCTCTACATGACCGGCTGGGCCGACGACGAAGAACTCCTCGCCGCCTTCCCCCAGCCGCCATAGATTATGCAAGCACCGTGCCGAACGAGATTGGGCGGGAGCCTGCCCTACGCCGGAGCCACCTCCACGGCCGGCGCCCGCGACCAGTGCCGGGCCAGCAGCGAGGCCGTCAGCACGCACCCGAACGTGTAGGCGGCGGTGGGAATTGCCGCCGCGGGATAGTCTGGAAAGAGGTGCAGGACGAGGGTTGTTCCGAGACCGCAGTTCTGCATGCCGACTTCGATCGCCAGCGTCCGCCGCATGGGAACGTCGGACCGCATGGCTGCGCCGGCCCAATAGCCGCCGATGTAACCCAGCACGTTGATCAAGAGCAGCGCCACCAGGACGTCGGCCCGCACGCTCCCGAGCCGGTCACGATTGAGACCGACCACCGTGGCAATCACCCAGAGGATCATCAGATTGGCCAGACTCGGAGCCCACCGGTCCGCCAGCCGTTGGAAGACTGCCGAAACCCGGCACAGCCCCAGCCCCAGCAACACCGGCAGCACGACCTGCAGGACGAGCATGATGCCGGTCTGAACCATGTCGACCTTGTGCGTAGCGCCGAGCGTCAGCCAGAGCAGCAGCGGCACGACGACCGGCGACAGAAACGTCGAACTGGTCGTGAGGGCCACGGAATAGCTCAGGTTCCCGCCCGCCGAAAGGGTGATCACATTCGAGGCCATGGCGCCCGGGACGCAACCCACCATCACCACGCCGATCAGCAGGTCCGGAGGAAACTGAAACGCATGACCGATCAGATACGCGGCCAGCGGCATCACCGTGTACTGCGTCACGGTCCCCAGGACGACGGCGGGCCACCGGCGGCCGATGGCCACAATATCTGACCACTTGAGCAGGCAGCCGACGAAAAACATGACCAGGGCGATCGCCAGATTCAGATACGGCTTGCTCCCCACCCACGGATCGAAGCCGCCGCCCGCAATCCGGGGCCAGACAAAGGCGACCGTCGACGAGCCGATCAGCCACCACAGCAGATTGCGTTCGAGCATCGGGCCACGGTCTTTCGAAAGAGGGGGACTCGCCGGGCTGGAATTGGACTCGAACCGGCGTGGAAAGTCGATTCCGGAGCAGGGGCAAATTGCCGCGGGACCTCCTATAATCCGCAACGGAACGGACAAACCACGAATCGCACGAATGAACACGAAGTCCAGGTAGGGGAAAGAGTCGGAAACCACGGAGCTCACGGAATGCACGGAGACAGACAGAAGCTGAGGGAGAGTGACTGAGCGGGAACTGGGCTGGGCCGGTACGAGACTCAAGACTCCTCCAGCAATTGGCGGTCCTCAAGACTGCCGGAAGTCAACTCAAAGAGCCTGACTTCATTTCCGTGTTCTCCGTGTCTTCCGTGGTTCAGCTCTTCCGCATTTCTTCGTGTCAATTCGTGCCATTCGTGGTTCACCTCCATCCGTTCTGAGCATCGCGCAAGCCGGGATCGCGAGAGAGATGGCCTACGAACTGCTGGGAGATTTTCTGGCCGAGCTGCAGGACGCCGGGGAGCTGGTACGGATCCCCGTACCCGTCGACTCCGCCCTGGAGCTCGCCGAAATCACCGACCGGATCTGCAAAATCCCGGGCGGCGGCCCCGCCCTCTTCTTCGAAAACGTCCGCGGCAGCACGATCCCCGTCGTTGCCAATCTGCTCGGCAGCCGGCAGCGGCTCTGCCGCGCGCTCGGCGTCAAATCCCTCGACGAACTCTCCCAGCGGATGCTGGCCTTCCTGCAGCCGGAACTCCCCGACGGCTGGCTGGGGACCCTGAAACGAATGCCGGAACTGGCCCAGCGATCCATGCTGCCGCCGCGAACCGTCAAAACCGGCCTCTGCCAGCAGGTGGTCAAACTCGGCCGCGATGTGAATCTCTGGGATTTCCCGGTCCCCCGCTGTTGGCCCGACGAAATTAACCCCCTCATCACCCAGGGCCAGATCTACACCCGCGATCCCGACGGACAAACTCGCGGCGTGGGAGCCTTTCCCCTGCAGCTCGTCGACCGGACCCGGCTCCTGCCACAATGGCATCACGACTACGCGGCCTGTCGACACTGTCGCGCGGCGCGGGCGGCTCAGCGGCAGTTGCCGATCGCCATCGCCCTGGGTGGCGACCCTGTCTTCCCGCTGATGGCCTCCGCCGGACTCCCCTTCCCCGCCGATCCCTGTCTGCTCGGAGGTTTTCTGCGAAGTTCGAGCATCGAACTGGTCAAGTGCCGGACCAACGACGTCGAAGTCCCGGCGAACGCAGAAATTGTCATCGAAGGCTTCATCGACGCCGACGGTCCGCTGGAGCTGTCCGCCCCCGCCGGCTGCGGCACCGGATACTATCTCCCCCCGGAAGAACTGCCGGTGATCCAGGTCTCCGCCGTCACCCACCGGGCCAATCCCGTCTGGCCGACGCTGGTCTACGGCCGCCCGCCGATGGAAGACTACTGGCTGCAGCTCGCCAGGGAACGTCTCCTGACGCCGATGCTGCAGCTCGCCGCTCCGGAAGTCGTCGACTGCCACGCCCCGGCATTCGGAGCCGGACGAAACTACCTGTTCGTATCGATCCGCAAAGACATTCCCTACCAGGCCCGGCGGGTTCTGAACGCCGTCTGGAGTTTCGGGCCGATCGCCCAGACCAAGACGACCGTCATCGTCGACGCTGACGTGAACGTGCAGCGTCCCGAAGAAGTCTGGTACGCCGCAGGCGTGCATGTGAATCCCGAGCGGGACGTGGTATTCAGCGACGGACCGATGCATTGGGACGACCATGCCTTGCCGATTCGCGGCGTCGGCCGGCGGATGGGCATCGACGCCACGCGTAAACTCCCTGAGGAAGGAGCAGCCCGGCCCTGGCCCGCCGCGCTGCGCACCTCCGGCGAAGTCTCCGAGCGCGTGACGCAGCGCTGGGCGGAATATGGATTGCGTCGCGGGCCGGGAGGACTGGGATGAGCGTCGTGGTGGATAAGACTGGCTCGCGCGTCAAGCAGATGTTCGGCGAGATCTCCGGCCGATACGATCTGCTGAACCACCTGCTGTCAGGCGGCGTGGACTACTACTGGCGCTGGCGGACCGTCCGCAAATGCAGCCCGGAAGGGGACGCGCCGATTCTCGACGTCTGCACGGGCACCGGCGACCTGGCGCTGGCCTACTGGAAGCGCGGCCGGGGCCAGATCGAAGTCCAGGCCACCGACTTCACCCCCGAAATGCTCGTCCTGGCCCGCATCAAGCGGGACAAGCAGATCGGCAAGGCCATCGCCGCGGGGGGCCAACCGCTCGAATTCGGCGAGGCCGATACGCAGGAGCTTCCCTTCCGGGACGATCACTTTCAGATCGTTTCGGTGGCATTCGGGCTGCGAAATGTCTCCGACACGCAGCGTGGCCTGAAAGAGATGCTGCGGGTCTGCCGGCCGGGCGGCCGGGTCGCCGTGCTGGAGTTTTCCGTCCCCGGCAACCGCTTCTTCCGGGCGTTCTATTTGTGGTACTTCAAGAATATCCTCCCGCTGATCGGGCAACTGGTCGCCCGCAATCAGCAGTCGGCCTATAACTACCTGCCGGCCTCAGTCTCGGAGTTCCCGCACGGCCAGGCGCTGGCGGACATCATGACCGCCTGCGGCATGACCGGCGTGACCTTCACGCCGCTGACATTTGGCATTTCGACGCTTTATATCGGCCGGAAGCCGGCGTAAGCCAGTTCTTCAGGGTGGCACGCCCTGAGTCCTCGAAGGGCGTGTCTTTGCAGTTCAAGATCACGCCCTTTGCAAGACCTCAGGGCGTGCCACCCGATCGGAGCGATGCTGTGCCTCAGGGTCATGATCTCGTCGTCGCCATCACCGGAGCCAGCGGCGCCCCGTACGCCATCCGGCTGCTGGACGTGCTGCTGGCCGCCGGGCGGACGGTGCATCTGACGCTGAGCGCCGCCGCCACCGAGGTCATGAAGTACGAACTCGGCCTGCAGGTCAGCGTGACGGAGTTTTCCCCGGCCCAGCTCTTTCCCAAATGGGACAGCCTGCCGGAAGACGGCCCCTATCGCCGGCTCTGTCCGCCGCGATTGACGGAGATCTCCGCCGAGGGATCATCGCCAACCGGCGGTCGCCTCGTCTATCACCCGGTCCGCGACTATCGGGCCGGAATCGCCAGCGGCTCATTTCTGACCGGCGGAATGGTCGTCTGCCCCTGTTCGATGGGGACGCTGGCCGGCATTGCCACGGGGCAGTCGCAAAACCTGATTCACCGGGCTGCCGACGTCCATCTGAAAGAGCGTCGCAAGCTGGTCCTGGTCCCGCGCGAGACGCCGCTGAGCAGCATCGCCCTGACCAACATGGCCCGGCTGTCGGACCTGGGAGTCGTGATCCTGCCGGCGATGCCGGGGTTCTATCACGAGCCACAGTCGCTGCACGACCTGGTGGATTTCGTGGTCGCCCGGATCTGCGACCAGCTCGGCGTCGAGCACTCGCTGATGAAGCGCTGGGGCGACCGCGAGGTTTAGCGTTCCTCGAGCTGCTGCTTCAGTTCATCCCGTTCCTTGCGGGTGACTTCGAGATCGAACATCAGGTATTTGATGTCGAGCCGGAGCTGCGAGAGAGCTTCCTGCACCAGCGACAGAATCCGACGCCGACGGCGAACCGATTCCAGCACGCGCTGATAGGCGATGTCCAGTTCCGGCGGGCGGGGGCCGGCGAGCGTCGCAATCTGGCGGCCCAGTTCCAGGAATTCGCGCGGCAGCTCGTCGTCTTCGGTCTCTGGCAGTCGCGAAACGGGTTGCATGGCGTCGGCCTTCGGGGAATGGTGTCTGGCGTCACCGATTCTGCGCGCCCGAGGTGGGTCTCCACAAGGACCATCCTTAAGTCGCACCGTCATATGTGTTTGCGGCTTGAGTTGCGGATTTGCGGGTTGCAACGGATCGTTGCCGTGCGACAACGGTTCCACTTTTCAGCCGTCGCAACTTCCTGTAGAATCAAGGAGTTAGCACAAAGTTCCGGTTGTATCGCCGCGTGGTCCGACGAAAACGCGCGGGGCGTGAAAACCATGAGGACTTTCCGCCGCTGGTTGCGTTTTTTGCAAGAAACCAGGGCGGGCCGTGCAGGATGTACGGGTTGTAGCGATTTTTCCGGTGGTGGTGCTCGTGCCGAAGGATGGGCTCGACACAGCCGTGCGACGGGCGTGCCGATCGATGATCGGTGCGGCGCTCGCGGTCTGCGCCGCGCTCGCCTTGTTCAGTTCCGCGCAAGCCGAAGTTCTGCATGACCCCATGGACGGTCTGGAGACCTCCTGGCAGGTCCGGCTCCCGCCGGGCGACGGCCGAGTGCTGCAGCACACCCGCGAGACATCGGGAGCCCGGTCGCGTCGCTGCGAAGCGCTGCGGTTCTCGACGCTCCGCGACGGAACGTGGTGCTCGCTGGAAACGCCGATCACTCCCGCGCGCGCACTCGACGAACTGTCGATCAGCCTGTGGGTTCGCAGCAATCGACCGGGCATTGTGATGGCGATTCAGGTCGTGTTCCCCGGCATTCTCGACCCGCAGACTGGCGTGCCGCTGACCGCGGTCATCCGGGGAGAAAGCTATCAGGATGCGGGGCGCTGGCAGCAGCTCCGCTGTCGCACGACGAACCAGGAAGTGGCCCGGCAGCTCGGCCTGATCCGCGCCCGCTTCAAAGACCGCCTGGCCGATGATCCGGGCATGGTCCACGTTGATCGAGTTCTGGTCGGCATGAAGCTGTCGACAGGAACGCTGGATCTGGCGCTGGATGACCTGGAAGTTTCCCCCCACGTCCCGGTCTCCGCGAACGTCATCGAACAGATGCGGGGCGAGGCCGCGAGTTCGGCGGCCGAGCCGCCGATGGAGTTCCGCCTGGACCGCCTGCTGGTCTCGGGCCGCCCGTTCTTTTCCGTCATCGTTCCCTATCACGGCGAGTCGCTCAGCGAGATTCACGAGGCCCGCTTCAATACGGTCTGGACGCCCGATCTTGCCGACAAGGCGGTTGTCGGGGCGATCCGCAGAAAGGGTCTCTGGATCACCACCGCCCCCCCGCAACCCGGTGCAGAAACCGGCGATCCCGGCGCTGCCGCAGCCAGCCTGCTCCCCTTCGGCGAGGACGCCGAAGGAGTCCTGTTCTGGATGCTCGGCGCCCGGATCCCCTCGGCGTCGTATCCGCAGATTCAGCAGTGGATTCCGCAAGTCCAGCAGGCCGACCGGGCCTGGAACCGACCGATCGCCGCCGACGTCATCGAAGACGAACGGCTGTTCTCGCGGAATATCAGCATGCTCGGCATCAGCCGGCATTCGCTGAATGGCACGTTGACGCTCCAGGGCTACCGCACGTGGCTCGCCGAGCATCGGGGCCTGGCCCGGCCGGGGACCTTCTGCTGGACCTGGATTCAGACCGAGCCGTCGCCCGATCTGCTGGAACAGATCCCCGCGGGAGGTCAGACGCCGATCCTGGAGCCCGAACAGATTCGGCTGCAGCTCTACGCGGCCTTGATGGCCGGCTATCGCGGCGTCGGCTACTGGTCGACCGGATCGCTGGAACCGCAGCCGAACGATCCGCTGTCACGGGAGCGGTGGCTGGCCATCAAACAGCTCAACCTGGAATTAAGCCTGCTGGAACCGTGGCTCGGTTCGAGCCTGGATGTCATGCCTCCCCTGCCATTTACGCTCAAAGTCCCGCAGGGACCGACCGTCGGAGCGGGGAGCGTGGGCTTCGGCAACGGACTGCTGTCGGGGTTCCAGCGGGACGCCCGGCTCCGCGATCAGGAAGCCCGCCTGCGGGCCGAGAAAGCGCGGGCGAACGAGCTGACGGCGGCGGCCATGCGAACCGATTACGGTACGCTCGTGCTGCCGGTCTGGCTCGAACGACATGCGCAATTCTGCCCCGACCAGATGGCGGGAAACGACGCGACCTTCATTGTGCCGGGGGTGGGTGAATCCGCTTCGGCGTGGGAAATCACGACGACCGGCGTCCAGAGTCTCGTTCCCGAACGGGTCGCGGGAGGACTAAAAGTCACCCTGCGGCGTTTTGATCAGACGGCCGCGATCCTTTTCACCTCCGACCGCGACCTGATCACCCGACTGGAGAAAAGAGCCGGCGAAATCGCCGAACTCAGCGCCCGGACTTGCGTCGAATTGGCGCAACTCAAGCTGGAGCGCGTCCGGCAGATCGACGAGCAGCTCAAGTCGCTCGCCCCCCCGCAGCCGGATGGACCGCAACTGCTGGCGACCGCCCGCGGCCTGCTGGGAATGGCGGAAACCGCCTTGAGAAACAACGACTGGGCCTCGGCCCGGCTCCGCGCCGGCGAGTCGCTGCAGCTCGTCCGCAAACTGCAGCGGGCGCACTGGTACGACGCCATCCGCCGGGCTTCGCCGGTCAGCAGTCCGTACACGATGTGTTTCCAGACGCTTCCCGACCACTGGAAAATGCTTGCCCAACTGGGACGATCCCCCTCGCAGAACAGCGACAATCTGCTCCCCTCCGGGGAGTTCGATGATTTCGACACCTTCCAGGCCGACGGGTGGCAACACAATCAGTCCGACGATCCGGCCCTGCAGGCGTCGGCCGAGCTGTTTCCGCAAGGCTACGATGGCAGCCGTTCGTCGCTCCGACTCTCCGCCCGAGTCCGGCTGGGACACGAACCGCCCCGAAGTCTCCCCCGGGCGCCGGTCACGATGATCACTCCGCAGATTCTGGTCCGCGCCGGACAACTGGTGCACATTAGCGGCTGGGTCAAGGTGCCGAAGTCGTTGCTCGGAGATGTCGACGGCCTGATGGTCTACGACAATCTGCTGGGAAAAGTCGGCGCCATGCGATTCCACGAATCCCAGGATTGGCAGCAGTTCGAGATGTACCGCGAAGTTCGTCAAAGCGGTCCTCTGACCGTCACATTGGCGCTGCATGGCCTCGGCGACGTTCAGATCGACCGCCTGCGGATTGCAGCGATCGACCGGGTGGCCTCGACCGCCAGCCACAGCGACGACGGCGGGAAAGCCAGCGTCAAATCTCCGCGCGACCGGTTCCCCGGCCTGCCGCGGTTTGCACCGCTGATGGGGCCGAAGAAACCGGCCGTCGAGACGGAAAAGCCGTGATCTTGGTCAGTTGTCGGTAGTCAGTTGTCAGTGGCGGTGAAGTTCGGATGCTTCTTCTGGCTCTCGACTCCCCTGTCGGCATTCGACATTGCTTGAACGAGCAGATCGGGAACGGCGAGCGGCGAATCGCCGGAGGAAGAGGGCTGATCGCGGATCGCTCATCGCGGATCGCCGGAGAAAGTGGCTTCGCGGCTCGCTTCTTATCCGGCTCTCGACTCTGGTTGCTCGACTCTCGACTCCCCTGTCGCTTCCGGTCTGGACCGGCAGGGCCTAAAATGCCTGGCGTCATCGGCTTATGGAACAGCCGATTCTGATGGATCCCTGTTTGTCGAAGCGGCCCCGTGCGGGCCGGGGAATCGAAGTCATGCCGATCGCCAGCCCCAAGCAGTATGCCGCGATGCTCGATGCCGCCCAGCAGGGCGACTATGCGTATCCCGCCGTCAACGTCTCCTCCCTCGTCACGCTGAACGCCGCCTTCAAGGCGTTCGCCGACAAAAAGTCGGACGGGATCATTCAGGTCTCAACCGGCGGCGGCCAGTTCGCCTCGGGCCAGAACGTCAAAGACATGGCCTTCGGCGCGATCGTCCTGGCGGAAGCCGCGCACCGCCTCGCCGAGAAGCACAATGTCATGGTCGCGCTGCACACGGACCACTGCCAGCCGGGCAAGGTCGAATCGTTCCTGAAGCCGCTGATCGCCGAGACCGCCCGCCGCCGCAAAGCCGGCCTGCCGAACCTGTTCCAGTCGCACATGCTCGACGCCTCCGAATTGCCGCTCGCCGAGAACATGGCCCTGAGCAAGGATCTGCTCAAGCTGTGCGTCGAGAACGAAATCATTCTGGAAGTCGAAGCGGGCGTCGTCGGCGGCGAAGAAGACGGCGTCGATCACTCCGATCATCCCGCCGAAAAACTCTACACCACGCCGGAAGACATGGTCGCCGTGCATGAAGCCCTGAGCGGCATCGGCCGGTTCCTGTTCGCCGCCACGTTCGGCAACGTCCACGGCAGCTACAAGCCGGGCGCGGTGAAGCTCCGTCCGGATATTCTGAAGCACGGTCAGGACGCGGTGATGGCCAAGTACGGCAAGGCCGCCAAGTTCGACCTTGTCTTCCACGGCGGCTCGGGGACGCCGCTCGAAGAGATCCGCGAGACGCTGGGTTACGGCGTGGTGAAGATGAACATCGACACCGACACGCAGTACGCGTTTACGCGTCCGGTGGCGGACCACATGTTCAAGAACTACTCGGGCGTGCTGAAGATCGACGGCGAGATCGGCGACAAGAAGACCTACGACCCGCGGGCCTATCTGAAGGCGGCCGAAATCGGCATGGCCGCCCGGCTGGGCGTGGCGTGCGACGATCTGCTGAGCACGGGGAAGACGCTGTTCGGGAAGATTTGAGCGGCGGGTATCGGGCCTCGGGATTCGGGTCTCGCAGAGGTCGCTGCGCGACTGAAAAGATGATTCAAAGCCGGAGATGGGGATGGCCCTGTCTCCGGCTTTTGTTCTATGCGAACATGAACCGTTAAGCGTCTGTCCGCGAGTGCAGCGCAATCCGGTTTCCTTCGCTGTCTCGCAACAGGGCGCGGAAGCCGTGGGGGCCGATCATGTGGACTGGCTCCAGGATCTCTGCGCCCAGCGACGCCGCCTGGCGGACGGCGTCCCGGATGCGGCCGTCCGTATTGAAGTAGACCAGCAGGCCGCCGTTCTGTGCGATCGCGCCGGCGTCGGGGATCAGGCAGCCAGCGTTCCCGTCGTGGTGGTCAAGCACGCCGAACGGCTTTCCGCCGAACTCTTCGCGATGCACCTTGATGGCGAGAACGGCCGCGTAGAACTTGCAGGCGCGGTCGAGATCGGCGACGGGGACGTCGCACCAGACGACGCGATTGTGGGTTGAGTTGAAGTCGGTCATGGTCAGCTCCAGTCAAAGAGGAGATCTCGCGCAAACAGAACCGCGGCCGTGAATCGGTCGGGAGCACCGCCACGACGATCCACGGGGCGAACTTATGCCATTCAGCATAACGCTCTCCGCTGCGGTCCGGCACGATAACTTTCAATGAAGCCAGCTTGGTCGAAAGACTCCGCGCGAGCGAGAGAATCGGTCGTTTTGAGCGATCTCGCCGGCCACGATCGTGAGGCGTGCCTCATGTCCCCTCTCCCGCATTCTGATGTGGGAGAGGGCCAGGGTGACGGCGCATTTCCTTCTGGAAAAATCGCGAAGACACCCTCACCCTATCCCTCTCCCAACGAAGACGTCGGGAGAGGGGACAAGAGAAAGATCCGCGGTTTCAGATTCGATGCCGGTGATTTCGTTGCGCATCCTGCCGACGACCTGATCGTCGCCGGTGGCTATTCCGCGTCATCTTTGAGGATCTCGAACAGGCCGCTGCCTGTCAGGCTTGCCAGCAACTGTTGGCGGGCGTCCGCGAAGAGTGCGTCGGGGACGGGTTCGTACGTGCTTTCATCAATCCTCACGCGGGGCGCCAGCCGCAGGACGGGATTGTCCTCGCCGAGCAGACGGCAGCGGACTTCTCCGGCATAAGCCCCTTCCGGTTCCTCGGTGACATTCTGCCACACGATCGGATGAAAGCTGCGGATCCAGCGCATGCCGAGCGTCCCGGCGCCGATGTCGATGACCCCCAGATCGTTCGCTTCAAACTGCGACAGGGTCTCGACGGGGACGGTCTTTTTCGTGGTCTTGCCGTTCGGATAGGGCTGATATTCGAGTTCGTAATTGCGAATGATGAAATTCCACGTGGTCTGCCATTGCTGCACGATCCGCACCGGCTCCAGCTCCCGCGGGCTGCGATCGAAGTAGCCGTTGAGAAATCCGACCGCCGGGAAGCCGAGCATGAACCCGCCGAAGACGCCCAGGAGCGAGGCGCCGAGTCGGCGGCCGAGCATCGGCCATTTCGACGGGGCGTTCCGATCGACGCCGAACTGCGACAGAATCACGAACGGAATCGCTGCGAGCCCGATGCCGATGGCGTAGGGTTGCCAGCGGCCGTCGAGGGGTTGGTAGGCTTCCAGGACGTAAACGAAGCTCAGCAGCAGCCAGAACGCGAGCATGACCCCGAAAACGATCAGCAGCACGCCGAGCGGCGAGACCGACGCCAGCGGCTTGCCATTTTTGGTGATGAAATCGCGGTCGGGATCGATCCCCAGCCAGCCGTAGATTCGCAGCGACTTGTCGAACTCGCCCGGCAGAGCCACCAGCGAGACATAGTCGCCCGGTTTCAGGCCGCTGGACATTTTGGGAGCGTCCCCCAGGCCAAACGTGTCGGGGGCGGGGATGATCGATGTCTGCAACTCGTTCAATTCGGGATGGAGGAATTCCACCGCGGCCATAAAGCGGCCGAGCGGGGCCTCCTGAGTCCCCTCGGCCTGGACTCCCACGTCGTGCACGCGACCGACCAGCGGGTCGCCGCGGTGCACGTAATCGAGCAATCCCCAGGTTGTGGCGTTGCGGAACCAATACAGGCCGGCGATCACCGCCATTCCCGCGCCGCACCAGCTCAGGTAGCCCAGCGGCAGCAGGTACCAGCTCATCGTCTGCACAAACGGCAGGGGAGCGGTGACCCAGCAGGCCGCGGCGATCGTCAGACAGCTCCAGACCGCGGTGTGCCGTCCGATCGTATAACGGCTGCGTCGCGCAAACGCCGGCATGGGCCGCGGCGGTTCCTGCTGGAACGCCGGGTTGTGTTCGAAGTCCTCCGGAGGCTCGAAGGGACCGAGTTCGACGGGCGGCGGCGCAGCGCTATCGGAGGTCATGCACACGTCCTTGGGAGGGGGCGTCTGGTGGAGCACCGGCGGGTGCGTCGAAGCGGTCGACAATCTAATAGCGATTGGGGAGCGATGCCAATCAATTCGGGGTGAAATCGCTATTGGAGCAGAACCGTCCGCACCCGTCCCGCCGAGTGGTCAAGTCTCGGCCTTCATCGGCTCGGGCGAGCAACACTTTGCAGGAACTTCACACAAGAGCCATCCCGCGCGGGGCCTCGTGTCCCTTTGCGACCCCGGCCTCGATCGGAATGACGACCAGCGCCACTCGCCGCTTCGCATCATCCGGCCAGATTCGTCTCCCCAACCCGCCGCGAACGCGTTGTCCGGTCACTTCGTGCTGCGGTTTCGTCCAATGTTCCGTCCGGCCTGAAAATTGACGATCATTGATCCCCGGAGTATTTTCCATTCGGATGTTTGAGCAACACACAGTCATGCGCAGGGGGACTGACAATGGCCGCGTCCGCAACAGCTCTGGCAAGCGAACTTCTCGAAGGCGACCCGGGCGGACTTGAAGAACTTCGCATCCACGAGTTCGACGACGACGACGAAGCCCACGACGACGAGGCCGTGCAAAAACTGTACGAGGAGTTTTCGTCCGAGTGCGATCGTGTCGTAGCCGCTCTCTCAAAGAAGTATGGCAAACCATCACGCACGGGAACGGAAGGTGACGAGGTGATTCCGCTCAACGGCGTCTTCCGGTTCGCTGTGTGGTCGGTGGGAGAGGCGCAGCTCTTCGTGGCCGCCGCCCATGAGGATCGCGGAGTCCCGGTCCTGCTGATGCTCGGTACGACGGACGGGGATCTCGCCTGACAATCCGTCGCACTGGACCGCGCGGTCCGCGCGTGTCTGACACGAACGCCGACTTTCGCCTGGGCGCCTGTCGCTTCGCGACCCCAGTTGCCATCGGATTGGCGGCCGGGGCCACTCACGGCGTCATTTCATCGTCGATCGAGCAGGTGATCGTAGTCGGCATGTGATCCGATCCAGAACCAGGTGATCGAGTCACCTTCCAGTAATCCGAGAGCTCGCCAGTCCAGGCTGACTCGCACCGAATAAATCGGTTCGCTGGAATGGATCTTCTTAAACTGCAGACCGGGGTGGGAGGGATCTTGTCGCCAGAGGCGGTACGCCTTCCTGGCCTGATTTTTGACTGTCTCCGGGAGTGCCGCAAAGCATTCCAGGAACGCTTCAGTCACGACCGAATTCACAGCTCGTCGATCCCGACTTGCCGGACCTGCCCGGCACGGATCTGTTCGCGTGCCCGATTGGCAAGCTGGTTCAACTGGTCCTGCGAACGGGCAAACGTTTCGTCCCAGCGGCGTTCGTCGGCCAGTTCATCGAGGATGATCGCCGCCATCGCGTCCTGGCTTGCCGGCGGGAGCTTCTGCAACTCGGCGAGAGCCTGCTCAAGCAAGCGCGTCATCGGACCTCTCCGGGAATCGATTGGAACCGGCGGCCGTTTCTCGGCGAACGAGTCGCAGTTCTTCCGTCCAGATTAACGATGTCCGCAGAGAACTGGGAAGTTTTCTTTCCTGCGAATCCATTGCGGCCCGCTGTCGCCGTCGCTCGCGAAGCAAAGAGCCCTCCCGGCCGGATGACTGGGAAGGCTCTCGTGGTTCTTCGCGGATGAGCGCAGACAGGAATGTCTGTGCCACCATAGAGGTTTCCGGCGGACTATTCGGCGTCCGCTTCGGGTTCGGCCGCGGGAGGAATGGCGTCTGGCGGCCGGACGGTGTCGGTTTCTTTCGCGACGTCGGACTCCAAGGCTGCCGCGTCTGACAGCTCGACGACTTCCGCCGGAATGCGGGCCACAGAGACGAGTTTGTCGTCTTCGTCGAGACGCATGACCCGGACCCCCTGCGTGTTGCGGCCGATCTCGTTGATCTCGACCACGCGGATGCGCTGAATCTTGCCGGCCGACGTCACCAGCAGCACTTCGTCCCCGTCGGTGACGGCGAGGACCTTGACCGCCAGGCCGTTGCGGTCGGTCGTCTTGATGTCGCGGATTCCCTTGCCGCCGCGACGCTGGCGGCGGTAGCTCTTGTTGCCGTCGGCGGCTTCGTCGCCGTCTTCTGCGGCCTCTTCCTCGGGCAGTTCGGCGTCGACCTCGGCTTCGACGTCCGCGTCGGCGACGGCCTCGTCGGCGGGGGGGACATCGGCGAGTTCTTCCAGACCGAAGGGAGTCCGTTTGCCGTAGCCGTTTTCGCAGACGGTCAACAGACTCATGTCGGCTTCGACGACGACCATGCCGATCACGATGTCGCCGGACTTCAGCCGGATGCCGCGGACGCCGGCCGTATTCCGGCCCATGGCGCGGGCGTCGGATTCATTGAAGCGGATCGCCATGCCGCTGGCCGTCGACAGCAGAACGTCCTGGCGGGGCGAGACGATGCGGGCTTCGACCAGTTCGTCGCCGTCGCGGAGGTTGATGGCGATGATGCCCCCCTTGAGGGGCCGGCTGTAGGCCGACAGGGCCGTCTTCTTCACCACGCCCTTGCGGGTGGCCATGATCAGGAAACGTTCGTCGTCGAACTCGCGGACGGCGACGCAGTTGACGACGGTCTCGGCCTCCTGGAGCTGGAGCAGGTTGACGATCGCCCGCCCCTTGGCGATGCGGCTCTGGACGGGAATGTCGTAGACCTTGCGCCAGAGGACGCGGCCGCGGTCGGTGAAGAACAGCAGCCAGGCGTGCGTGCTGGCGACGAAGAGGTGCCGGATGGCGTCTTCTTCATCGGTCTTCGCGCCGGTGATCCCCTTGCCGCCGCGATTCTGAGACTGGTAAACCGTCAGCGGCATCCGTTTGACGTAGCCGCGTTGGGAGAGCGTGACGACCATCGGCTCTTCGGCGATGAGGGCTTCGGGGTCGTAGTCGCCCAGTTCTTCGTCGGTGATCTCCGTCCGGCGCTTGTTGCCGTAGCGGTCCTGCAGGGCCTGCGTCTCCTCGCGGACGACGGCCCGGAGATTGGCTTCGTCGGAGAGGAGCCGGAGGTATTCGGCGATCTCGGTCAGCAGCTTCTCGTGCTCGTCGCGAAGCTTTTCGCGTTCGAGGTTGGCGAGCGAGCCGAGCTGCATCGAGACGATGGCTTCGGCCTGGTTGGCGGAGATGTTGTAGTTCTCGCGCTCGCCATATTCTTCGAGGAACATCCGGAACCCGTTGTCGCCGAGGGCGCGGGCGATCAGCGGGCCGGGAATCTCGATTTTCTGCAGCCGTTCGCGGGCCTCGGCCCGGCTGGGGGACTGACGGATGGTGGCGATCACCTGGTCGAGGTCGATCTGGGCGATCAGCAGACCTTCGACCGTGTGCTTGCGCTTGCGGGCTTCGCCGAGCAGGAACTCGGTCCGCCGCCGGGTCACGTTGATCCGATGGCGGATGAATTCGGTCAGCATCTCCTTGATCTTGAGCGTCACAGGCCGGTTGCCGACGAGGGCCAGCAGGATCATGCTGAACGTCGTCTGCAGCGACGAGAACTGGTAGAGCTGGTTGAGGACCACGTCGCGGTCGGCATCGCGCTTCAGGACGATGTGGAGACGAACCTGCCACGGCGGGAGCGTCCGGTCGGTCAGGTCGATGACGCGGGCGATTCCCTTGACCTTGTCGTCCCGGACGAGCTGTTCGAGCTTTTCCCGGATCCGGTCGCGAGTTTCCATGTAGGGAATCTCGTTGACCTCAATGATCTCGGTGTTCTTCTCCGTGATGAAGCGGGTCTTCGCGCGGAGAGTGATGGTCGACCGGCCCGTCATGTAGCCGGTTTTGATGCCGTACCGGCCGCAGATCACGCCGCCGGTCGGAAAGTCGGGGCCGGGCATGACTTCGACGATTTCGTCGACGGTCGCCTCGGGGTTGTCGATCAGCAGCTTGATGGCCTCGCAGACTTCGGCGAGGTTGTGAGGGGGAATGCTGGTCGCCATGCCGACGGCGATGCCGCTGGAGCCGTTGACGAGGAGGTTCGGAAACCGCGACGGCAGCACGACCGGCTCGCGATTGCGCTGGTCGTAGCTGAGGACGTAGTCGACGGTATCGCGTTTGAGGTCGTCGAGCATCTCGGCGGCGACTGCGGAGAGGCGGGCTTCGGTGTATCGCATGGCCGCGGGGGGGAGGCCGGCGAGCGAACCGAAGTTCCCCTGCTTATCGACGAGGACTTCACGCATGTTCCAGTTCTGGGCCATGCGGACGAGGGTGGGATAGACGGAGCCTTCGCCGTGCGGGTGGTAGTTACCGCTGGTATCGCCGCAGATCTTGGCGCATTTGACGCGGCCGGAGGCGGGACCGAGGTTGAGGTCGTTCATGGCGACGAGGATGCGTCGCTGGGAGGGCTTGAGGCCGTCGCGTGCGTCGGGGAGCGCGCGGCTGATGATCACGCTCATCGCGTAGGTGACGTAGCTGGTCCGCATCTCGTCCTGAATGGGGATCTGGAGAATGCGTTCCGTGGGATTTTCCTGCGGCGTCTGTCCTGCGTCACCGGTCGACAATCGAGATCTCCTTCCAGTCAGCGGCGGGAGTGATCCGCGAACCATCGGTCCGCGGAGATCGCTGGCGGCCCGCTCCAGGGCCTGCGATTCGGCCGGCCCCCTCAGAGCCCGCCAACCGCCACTTGCAAGTCCAGTCGCGACAGCGGTTTGCGACGACAGTCGCCAAGCTGACTCGACGCAGCGATTGTACCGGTTTTTGTGGCGTATCTCAATGCAGCGACGGCGTTTCCAGTGCGGCTGAAAACGTCGTCAG
The DNA here is from genome assembly GCF_030622045.1 of Planctellipticum variicoloris. NCBI lineage: Bacteria > Pseudomonadati > Planctomycetota > Planctomycetia > Planctomycetales > Planctomycetaceae > Planctellipticum > Planctellipticum variicoloris. The sequence goes on from NZ_CP130886.1 coordinate 4,051,058, forward strand.
GACCGTGTCGGAGACCAACGTCCCGGCGGTGGCCACGGGGTGGAACTTGCGGGGGTGCTGGCGATGCGGAATCGTGCGGTCTACGATGCTGAGCGGGGATGGCTGCGCGTGGACCAGCGGGCGGCAGCCATGCCCTCGAAGGCCGAGGGAGCAACGTCGTCGCCGGGAGCAGGAAGTCCAATGGCAGGCAGGGAGTCCGCCGAAAACACGGCCGGCGACGAGGAAGCGGACCTGGACGGGACGGCGGTCCAGGATGAAGCGGCGCGCGACCGGGCGCGGGCAATCAGCCTGTCGGGGGGGCAGCCGCCGACCACTCTGCCCGGTTATCGAATTCTGCGGCAGATCGGCGAAGGGAAATACGGCACGGTCTGGCTGGCGCGGGAGCTGAATACCGGCAAGCACGTCGCGATCAAGTTCTACACGCATCGGCGGGGAGTGGACTGGTCGCTGCTGGGACGTGAAGTCGAAAAGCTGGCGGTGCTGTACACGTCGCGGAATATCGTGGGGCTGCTGTCGGTCGGCTGGGATCACGATCCTCCGTATTACGTGATGGAGTATCTGCCGAACGGATCGCTGGCGACGCGGCTGGAGCAGGGCACGCTGCCGACCGTCGAGGCGGTGCGGGTCGCAACGCGCGTCTGTCAGGCGCTGGTGCATGCGCATGGCAGCGGCATTCTGCACTGCGACCTGAAGCCGGCGAATGTGCTGCTGGATCAGGACCAGGAGCCGCGACTGTGCGATTTCGGGCAGTCGCGGCTGGCGGACGAGCAGAGTCACGCTCTCGGGACGCTGTTTTACATGGCGCCGGAACAGGCGGATCTGAAAGGGGTTCCGGATGCCCGCTGGGACGTTTACGCCCTGGGGGCCCTGCTGTACCACATGCTGGTGGGTCAGCCTCCTTATCGGTCCGAGGAGGGCGAGCGTCTGCTGAAGAATGCCGGTTCGCTGGAAGAGCGGCTGGAGATCTACCGGAGGATCGTGCGGCGCAGCCCGAGGCCCAACGGGCATCGGCAGATCGCGCGGGTGGATGCGGGGCTGGCGGAGATCATCGATCGGTGCCTCGCCGTCGATCCGGCCCGTCGATTCGCCAACGCGCAGGCGGTGCTCGATCGCCTGCGGATGCGGGCGCAATCCCGCGCCCGACGGCCGATCCTGGCCATCGGGCTGATCCTGCCGATCGTGCTGCTGGCGGGGCTGGCCCCCGTGGCGCTGGCGGCGATGCGGGACGCGGTGTCGACGGCGCGCGACAACGTCACCGCGCGGGCGCTCGACAGCAACGCGCTGTCGGTGAGCCTGCTGGCGGACTCCTTGCGTCAGGCGCTGGAGCGGCGTCTGGGCGAGCTGTCGTCGATCGCGGCGGACGAGCAGGTGCGCGACGCGGTCGAGCGGGAGATCGACAACCCGCCAGACCAGCGCGCCGCCCTGTGGAAACTGCTGGATCAGCGTCGCACGACGATGGACGTCAAGCTCACCCAGGAACGGCGCCGGGTGGACGCGAGCTGGTTCTTGTGCGATGCCGGCGGGGTGCAGCGTTGGCGGAATCCGCGCAGCGATTCTCAGGAGAAGAACTACAACTTCCGGGACTACTTTCACGGTCTCGATGTTGAGTTTGTCGAGAACGCGGCCCCGGAAGGGATCCGGCCGATCGAAGAGCCGCACATCTCTCTCGCCTACCGAAGCACGTCAACCGGCCAGTATTCGATCGCTTTGTCCGCACCCGTCCGGGACCAAGAGAATCGGAAAGTGATTGCGGTCCTGGCGCGGACGCTGGACCTCAGCGATCTGCTGATGGACTACGAGAAATCATTGATGGAACACGGCGTGAGCCTGTCGGGGCGCAAGCTGGCGTTGATCGACAGCCGGGAATGGAAGCTGCTGGCCCACCCGTGGCTGACGGATCACGCCGACAAACTGAGCGTGGTGCAGTTCGATCAACTGACGTTGCCGGAAGTGATGCAGTATCAGCTTGCTGAGATGTTGCGAATCACTCCGTTGCAGGCCGCCGAAGATCGACTCGACCGGAGCGACGACTATCTCGATCCGGTCGGGTTGCTGCCGCCGGACAAGTACGGGGGCGTTCGCGAATACGGAGGGGGCTGGCTGGCGGCGTTCAGCGCGGTCGGAAATACGCACTGGATTGCAGCGGTCCAGGAGGACCGGGATGCGGCGTGGAAGCCGGTCGACGGGCTGCGTTCGCGGCTGCTGATGTCGGGGCTCGTCGGGCTGGGTGTGGTGGGGGTGCTGCTGGTGGGCATGTGGGGCCTGATTATCGGGCTGCTGAACGACCGGGGGCCGCGCTGGCTGCGGAATCTGGCGGGACGGGGCCGAACGGAACTGGCAGGTTCGACGCTGCTGTCGCTGTCGACCAAGGGGTCCGAAAGTGATTGAGGTGATTGCGCAGGGACCGCAACCGGGACAGCGCTGGCGGAATCGCCTGCACCCGGGACGGACGATGGTGATCGGCCGGGGGGCCGATGCGGACTGGCCGGTGCCGTGGGACAATCAGATCTCCCGTCGGCACGTCGAACTGCGGCAGGAATTGGACGAAGTCTATGTCTCGCGGCTGGCCGGGAGCCGGAACCCGCTGTTCGTATCGGGTGCGGAGGTGGAGTCGGCCCGGCTGCGCGTCGGCCAGCATCTGGTGCTGGGGGAGACGGTGATCACGTTTGCGAAGGCGGAGTCGGAAGCGGCTGCGCAGCCGCAGGCGACGGTCGAAGTCGTCGCTTTTACGGCCCGGGAGCTGCGCAAGGTCCGCTATCAGGATCCGGAGAACCGCATCGAAGTGCTGACGCACTTGCCGGAGGTGATTGCGGGTGCGCGGGACGACGGCGAGCTGCAGCACCGGCTGGCGAATCTGCTGCTGCGCGGAATTGTCCATGCGGACGCAATCGGCCTGGTGTCGCTGACTCCCGAGGGGGAAGTCCGGATGCTCTACTGGGACCGGCGCCGGGAGACGGCGGGAGAGTTCCGCCCGAGCCGGCGACTTGTCGCGCAATCGCTGGGCGAGAAGCAGAGCAGCGTAATGCACGTGTGGGAGAGCCAGGAGGGGGCCGGGGCGACCGACCACACGCAGATGCAGGAGTTCGACTGGGCGTATTGCACGCCGGTCTCGGGACTCTCGTCGGAACCGGCGGGGTTCTACCTGGCGGGCCGGATGGGGAAGACGTTCGTACCGGGGACGACGCTGTCGGACAGTCTGCAGCTCGAAGCGGACGTGAAGTTCACCGAGCTGGTGGCGGAGATTATCGGGGCCGTGCTGAAGGCCCGCCGGCTGGAGCGGCAGAAGGCCGGCCTGCGGCAGTTTTTTGCGCCGCCGATTCTGGCTGCGCTGGGCGACGATCTGGATACGACGCTGCTGGAGCCGGCGGAGTGCGACGTCACGGTCATGTTCTGCGACCTGCGGGGCTTCAGTCAGCGGTCGGAGGATTCGGCGGGTGACCTGATCGGGCTGCTGGAGCGGGTGAGCCGGGCGCTGGGAGTCATGACGCAGCAGATTCTCGAACACGGCGGCGTAACCGGCGATTTTCAGGGAGACGCCACGCTGGGGTTCTGGGGCTGGCCGATTCCGTCCCCCGATGCGGCGGTGCATGCCGCCCGGGCGGCGCTGGGGATCCGCGCCGCGTTCGCGCGGGCGGCCGCGCAGAAGAATCACCCGCTGGCCGATTTTGCGATGGGGATCGGGATTGCTCACGGGCGGGCGGTGGCGGGCAAGATCGGCACGTCGGAGCAGGTGAAGGTGACGGTGTTCGGTCCGGTGGTGAATCTGGCCAGCCGGCTGGAGAGCATGACCAAACAACTGCGGGTGCCGATTCTGCTGGATGAAGCGACGACGGCGATTCTGCGGGAACGGATGTCGGCGGACGAAGGGCGATTGCGCCGGCTGGCGCGGGTGCAGCCGTACGGACTGGAAACGGCTGTGGAGGTCAGCGAGCTGGTTCCGCCGCTGGCGGAGTTCCCCGAACTGACGGACGCGCACATCACCGACTACGAGCGCGGCGTCGACCACTTCATCGCGGGTCGCTGGGACGAAGCATATCGACACCTGCACGGAATGCCCGCGAGTGATCGTGCGCAGGATTTCCTGCTGCAGCATCTGGTGGCCGGCGGTCGGACGGCGCCGCCAAACTGGGACGGCGTAATCCGGCTGCCGAGCAAATAGGCAGACCGTTGTCGTCGCGTTCAAGTCCTCCTGATCGTCCGGACGGCGGGGCAGGAAGCCGAGAGCGCCTGACGTTTGATTCAGGACAAATCTGCGGTGCGGCGCAACGGCATTTCAGAAAGCTGAGTTAGATTGTCTTCGAGCGACAGACTGCTGAGGTCTGCCGATCCGGAGCAACCGTTGCCATCGGCACTGAACTAACGATGAAACCAATCGGAATATTTCGATCTGCCGGGATGCCGATCAACCGGCGCGAGTCGCCGGTCGATGATCAAGACGCTGCATCTTTTGCGCAATTGCCCGCAGAGACGAGCGGCATCCGTATTGAAGGAGGAGGAGGTTTTCCCCATCGAGAGGAGCCGTCCGACGCCCGGTCGATCTTGAGGACGCTGAATCAGATTTTCGATGGCGCCATCGAAAATGACGACCGCGTTTTCGACTTTGGCGCGCCACGGCAGTCCGACTTACCTCGATCGTGATCGACTGTTTTCCCGCTATCAGCGGCCTCATCGATTTCGGCGGAATTTCACCGGAATCGACTCACTCCTTCCGCAGGTCTCGCATCGCAGCCGTTAACGTGACGGCGGCTCTTTCGGTCAGAGCCTCAAACCTCCTGAAACATGCCAGCATCCGAACTGCAGCAACCTTCGGCTTTAACAGGTCGCAACCACATCCTGGTGATCGACGACGATCCGCTGTTTCGGAGCCTGCTGGTGACGATTCTGCGGCGCGACTTCGCCGTATCGGTGTCGAGCGACGGAGCCGAGGGGTTTTATCTGGCGCTTGAGAAGGTGCCGACGCTCGCGATCGTGGATATCCAGATGCCCGGCTGGGACGGCCTGCGGACCCTGCAGGCCTTCCGATCGCACCCGCTGCTGCAGTCGGTGCCGGTGATTATCCTCACATCGGACGCCAGTCGCGAGACGGTCGTGGCGGCGATCCACGGCGGCGCCGACGAGTACATCGTCAAGACCAGCTTCAATCGCGAAATTCTGCTCGAAAAAGTCGGAAAACTGCTGATGCGCGGAGCGCGGAGGCCGTCGGTCCTGTCGCCTGCGGACGCCGCGGTCGCGGCGCCGGCGCAAGACCGACGTTCCAGCGTCAGCGGAATGGCGGCGAAGCTGGACGACGAGGCGCGTCTGCAGGAAGTTCTCGACGGGTGGGAATAGTCCGGTCGGCGAGGGTGCAGCGGTCGAGGCCGGTTCCGGGAGGGCTTCTGTCGATGGCGGGATCTGCGAACTGACGACGGATTGTGCGAAGAATCTGCTTTCATCGCCGGAGAGAATCGGCATAGAATCGACCTGTGGCGTGGAACGACGTCATCCGCCACAGGGAGGTTCGGAAACCAATGCTCCACTTCAGTTGCGATGGCTGCGGCAAGCCGCTCGGCGATGATCGCTATGTTCTGCGGATCGAGGCCTATCCCGCCTTCGATCCCGAGCAGTTGCAGGAAAGCGACCTCGATGTCGACCACCTGCAGGAAATTGCGCAGACCCTGGCCGAGGTCGATGAATGCGAGACCTCGCCCGAGGATGAGCATCGATCGCGGCAGTACCGGTTCGACCTGTGCGCGGCGTGCCACAAGAAATTTCTGCGCGACCCGCTCGGACGGGATGCTCACCGCCGGCTGGACTTTTCCAACAACTGACTCCCCGAGCGGCCGGCGCCGGTCAGTCGAATGACGAGCAGCGTCCGATCGTCGGGAGCGTGTGGCGTCCCGGCGGTGTGCCGCAGCATCGCCTCCCAGACGGCGGAAGCGACCGCTTCCGCGCCCGCGTCCGCGCTGCGGGCGGCCTGCAGCAAGCCGCCCGTCCGGAACGCCTCGCGCGTGGCGCTGGTGGATTCGGTAATTCCGTCCGAATAGAAGAGCAGGACATCCTCGGGCTGCAGTTGCATAACGGAACTGCTGTAGGGCGTTTCGGGCAGAATTCCGAGCAGCAGGCCGTGCGATTCGAGGGCCTGCGCCTGCCCGTCGCGCAGCAGGAACGGCGAGGGATGTCCGGCGTTCGCGTATTGCAGGGTCAGTGTTTCGAGGTCGAGCGTGGCGCAGACGAGGGTCATGAATTGTTCGGCGCGGGTGACGCGATACAGCGCCGCGTTGATCCGGCCGAGGAGCTGCGACAACGAGAGCCGGCTGTTCAGATCCGGGAGGAGTCCGTGAATGGCGCCGCGCGCCAGCGACATGATGAGCGCCGCGGGGATGCTGTGACCGACGGCGTCGCCGACCGCAATCAACGCTTCATTGTCGTTCCGGAGAAACAGTTCGCAGAGGTCTCCCCCGAGATCGCCCGCGGTCTGGCTGCGGACCGCCAGATCCAGCCGGCGATCGCTGCGCAATCCCGCATGAATTCCGCCGTGATGCTCCAGTCCGGCCTGACGCAGTTCTGTGCTCAGCCGACGCCGGGCCGTCCGTTCCTTGAGGAGCAGCATCCGATCGAGCAGAGCGGCAAGCTGTTCGGCCACGCGGGCGAGCGGAGCCTGCTCTGCCGCTCCGAGCGGACGGCGACGGCGTTCGAAACACCAGAGCGTGCCGATGGGAACGCTTTGCAGTTCCACCGGAATCGCCAGGCCCGATTCGACGTTGTCGGGCAGCCAGGGGAGGTCGGCCGCGTTCGACCGTTGCAGGAGGACCATGCCGTCGCGAAACGCCCGCCAGTCGGGTGCGCCGGACTCGAGCGACCGGCGCGGCCTGGGGAATTCGCGTGCGGAAAGCTGCCAGGCGGCCCGCAGCCGCAGCTCGCCGGCGGACGCATCGAGCATCAGGAAAGCTGTCGTCCAGGTCCGGGTGAGCTGGGCCGCCGCACGCAACAGCGATTCCAGCGAGGCGCGGAGGTCCGGCTGCTGCAGGTGCTGGCTCATTTCGAAGAGGGCGCCGACGTCGCGCGAACGGGACTCCAGGTTGCGATCGGCCTGGGTGACCTGGCTGAGCAGGTCTGCGACGAGATCGCCCAGCTCGTGGACGACTTTCAGATGTGCCGGGCTGCGGGACTGGTGGGAGGGATCCAGCCGGAGGAGTCCGGTGACAGCCTGGCCGTCGTGGATCGGAGTCTGCCAGGGGGCCGGCGGTTCGTCGCGGCGCTGACCTCCGGCGGGAACGTACTCCAACGGACAATCGATCGCCCGGCCGAGTCGGCGGCAGATTTCGGCGATCCAATGGTGACGTGGGGTAGTGGGCGGAGAATGCATGACGGCCCGCGGGAGAGCAAGCCTGACGGAGGTTCCCGGCAGTGCTCCATCCGTTTATCGACCGGCAGAAACGGCCGGTCGAGCGGTTTGACGCGGAAGACTGATCTGCGGGTTAGGCGGGGCGTGCGGCTGGGGGCGTGCCGACCTTGAGCGACGGGCGAACGCGCCCGGAGAAACGGATTCTCCGGGCGCGTTGTCGAACAGATTGTCGATATCGACCGGGCGGCAAGCCCAGAGTCGGGTGCAGTCGGTCAATGGTGGTGGGAAGTCGGCGACCGGGGAGTTCTTCGGCGCCAGACCGAGATTCGGCGAACCAATGTACGATGGACGTCCTCGTCCGTCGACCGCGCGGATCAAGCCGTGCCGCTGACGATCACGACGCACGTGGACGTCCATCGTACGGGGATTTCGCGGGCGGACGATTCCGCCTGGGAAGACTCCCCCTGGCGTCAACGCCTGTGGACCACCAATTGCTGACGGCACGCCTGCAATGCCCACGCCCTTCGAGGACTCAGGGCGCGCCACTCGAATTCCACTACCGCGCCGCAGGATGTTTCAGGGGGAGCCAGGCGCCGTTTTCGCTGCTGGAGGCGACGCACTGCTGAATAAAGTACATCCCTTCGACGCCGTCGTAGACGTTCGGGTAGATCGTATCGCGCGTTGCGAACGACTCGCCGACCGCCCGCTTTGCCATGTCGTCGTAGGCGAACCGGTAGATGTTGGCGAAGGCTTCAAAGAAAGCCTCGGGGTGACCGGCGGGGAGCCGCGACGAGGCTGCGGAGAGAGGCAGAATGTATGGTCCGCCGTTGCGGGTGTAGATCCTGTGGGCTTCGCCGTTCCGGCGGACGATGAGCTTGTTCGGCTCTTCCTGATGCCATTCGAGGGCGCCCTTGGTGCCGTCGACTTCGATGAACAGGTCGTTTTCGCGGCCGTGCGAAATCTGGCTGGCGGTGACGGTACCGAGTCCGCCGTTGGCGAACCGGATCACGGCGCACCCGTAGTCGTCGAGCTTCCGGCCGGGCTCAAAGGCCTTGAGGTGACAGGAGACGTCGCCGGGGGTGAGATTCGTGATGTAGCGGGCCAGGTTGTAGGCGTGCGTGGCGATGTCGCCGAAGCAGCCGGCGGCGCCGGACATTTTGGGGTCGGTGCGCCATTTGGCCTGCTTCTGTTCGGACGATTCGAGCCGGGTGCGGAGCCAGCCCTGAATGTAGTTGGAGCGGACGGCCTGAATTTCGCCCAGTTCGCCGGCGAGGATCATTTCGCGGGCCTGGCGGACCAGCGGATAGCCGGTGTAGTTGTGCGACAGCGCGAAGACGACGCCCGACTTTTCGACGACCTGCTGGAGCTGTTCGGCCTCCTGGAGATCGAAGGTCATCGGCTTGTCGCAGACGACATTGAAGCCGGCCTCGGCGGCGGCCCTGGCGATGGCGAAATGGGTGTGGTTGGGGGTGGCGACGGTGACGAAATCGATCCGCTGATCGGCGGGGAGCGCCAATTCCTTCTGGATCAGCTCGGTAACGGACCCGTAGGCGCGGCTTTCCGGGATGTCGTAGGCGGGTGCGGAAGCCTTGGCGCGGGCGGGGTCGGACGAGAGAGCGCCGGCGACGAGGGAGGCGCGGTTATCGAGGACTGCGGCGGTGGCGTGGACGCGGCCGATAAACGCGCCCTGACCACCTCCGACGAGGGCCATGCGAAGTTTGCGGTTGAGGGGGCCGTTCGTCGTTTCCATGCTGCGAATCCTCGATGTCTGTGGCGTGGATCAGATGCTGTGGGAACCGGTCCGCGTCGGGTGTTCCGAAATGAACAGGAAGAATACCGCTGAGTTCGGGGGAATGCCAACTCCGCCGCCGTCGGGTTCGCAGTCCAGAGAGGCTCTGGAGCGAACGCGCGCAGTTCGTTAGCATGAAGCGGAAAAGTCGACGGTCGTCGACGCCGCCCCATCGGCGGTGCGTGGGGAGATCTGGCCCTGGGGAGGACGGGACGTGGCAACTCGGCTGAAAGATCAGCGTCTGGCATGGCTGGTGTGCGGATTTCTGGCGGGACTGTGCGTGGCCTATATCTGGCCCCACGAGCAGGCCTACGCGGTTGCGACCGACCGCGATCAGCGGTTCGCCATCTGCACGGTGGAAGTGGGTCTCGCGAGCCCGGAGGCGATTTTTGTTCTGGACTTTCTGACGGGGCGGCTGCACGGCGCACTGCTGAACCCCCAGTCGGCGACGTTCACGAATTTCTGGGCACGGAACATTGCCGGCGATTTTCAGGTGGCTGGCGAAGGGGCGAAGGCCCAGTACACGATGATTCCCGGTGTGGGAAATTTGAACAGCGCGCGCGGCGTGCAGACGGCGAGCGGACTGCTCTACATCGGCGAGCTGACGTCGGGCAAGGTGGTCGCCTATCGCTTCCCGTTCCGCATTCAGCGCAATCCCCTGCCGGAAGTCGGGACGGTTGAGCCGTTCGCGTTCTTCCCCTTCCGCGAAGCGACTCAGGAATAGCCGTTCCTCGTCCGATTGCGGCCTGCGAAATGTCACGTGACCCGTTCCGGTTCATCCGGAGCGGGTCACGGCTCTTTCAGGACTGGCGACGGGCGACCAGAATGCGGGCTTTGCCGGCGACGCGGGCGAAGATCACGGCGAGGGACTCTCCCTTGGGAACCAGCGGCAGCTTGCGGCGCAGCGCTTCGGCCTGCACCGGAATGTGGCGGCATTTGATTTCCACCGACGCGACCCGCGTGGACCGCAGAAACGCCCGCAGATCCCGGTCGTTGTTCGGCAGGTCGGCGAGGACTTCGAACCGATGGACGAAGGGGGAGTCGACCGGCTCGGCGGAGGTGAGATACTCCTCGGCGTCGTCGAGCCGCGACAATCCCAGTTGTTCGGCGCACAAGTCGACCATCCCCGCGCGGACGACGGCGGGATCGGGGTCGTAGACGTACTGCAGCGTGCCGCTCCGCGGCGCGGCGGCGTCGAGCGGATGTCCGGCCAGCGTCGCGCCGGCGGGGAGGACCGTCGCCCGGAACGGAGCGGAACTTGCCAGGCTGCCGAACCAGATGGTGGCTTCTTTGCATTCGCCGTGGAGGCTGATCAATTCGACTTCGGCGTCGGGAAATTTGCCGCCGAAGTTGCTGGCGGGGCCGACCTTGATGGCGCCCCCTTCGACTCGATCCCGCAAGGTCTGCAGCCATTCCAGGGGCGGGACGTAGTCTTCGATGCGGGAGACCCGGCCGGCCGAACCCGGTCGACGGTCGGGGTCGATGTGGACCAGCCCGGAAAAGTCGGTCAGTGCCAGAATATCGGCGCAGACGGGAGTGATCCGTTCGCGGACGCCTTGGACTTCGGCGTTCCAGGCCATCCGGAGGAGCGTCTCCGGGTTGAGATCGACCGCGGTCACCGGGTGACCGGCGGCCAGGGCGATCGAATCGCTGCCGATACCGCAGCAGAGGTCGGTCACCGGTCCGGTGAACCGTTGGGCTTTATGACGGGCGACGAGTTCGGAGGTGCTCTGCTCCAGGCCCTGGCGGTCGAACCACATCTCGGCGGCGCGGCTGAATTTTGCGGTCGCGCGCTGGCGGAGCTCGACGAGGCCGATGGCGGCGCGGACGAGGTCGTCGGAGAAGTCGCGGCGGAGCGTTTTCTGCCAGGCGAGCTCGGTGGATCCCCCGCGTCCGGCGACGACACGGGCCAGCAGGTCCGGGGTTGCCCGCAGGCGGCGAAGCAGGTGGCATTCGGGAGATTGGTCGATTTCAGCAGGAAGCGGTGGAACAGAGATGGTCGGCAGTCCTGACGGCGGGGTGTGAAGAATCCTTCGCGCAATGAATCCGGCATCCTCCCTGAGTCGGGGTCCGTTTGCAAACGCCACGCGGCAGAACTAGAGTGCAGATTCCCGCCGACCGGCCATGTGGCGGTCTCAGCGACCTCGAAAACCTGCTTCCCGCGCCGAGCCCGCCCATGCATATTCGCGATGGCATCCTGAGTCCCGAAGTCTGCGTGGCGTGCGGTGCGTTGAGCCTGCTGGCGGTGGGCTGGAGTCTCAAGAAGGTCCGCGAAGATCTGTCGGACCGGGCGGTGCCGCTGACCGGCATGATGGCGGCGCTGATTTTTGCGGGTCAGATGGTGAATTTTCCGCTGCTGGGAGCGCCGGTTTCGGGTCACCTGCTGGGGGGCGTGCTTGCCGCGACGGTCCTGGGGCCGTGGGCCGGATGCCTGGCGATCACGCTGGTGCTGATCGTGCAGGCGGTCATGTTCAGCGACGGCGGGCTGCTGTCGCTGGGGGCGAACGTGCTGAATATGGGGGTTGTCGGCGCCTGGGGGGGCTGGGCCATCGAGCAGGTGTTTCGGCGATTTCTCGGGAAGGGCGGCCCGGCGACGATCATGTCGGCGATGGGAGCGGCCTATCTGTCGGTTCTGGCTGCGGCGGCGTGCTTCTGTCTCGAATTCGCCCTGTCACAGCGCGGCACGGCGTTTCGCCCGGGAACCGTGCTGAGCCTGATGGTGCTGTATCACGCGGCGATCGGCGTTGGCGAGGCGATCATTACGGGGCTGGTTCTCGGGTTTCTGTGGGCACGGCGGCCGGATGTGGTGCTGGGACATGCTGAACGGGGTTCCGGCGGTTGGCGCGCGGTGATGTGGGCCGGTCTGACGATGGCGCTGGCGATCGCGGCGCTGGCTGCACCGTGGGCTTCGGAATGGCCGGACGGTCTGGACGCGGTCGGCCAGTCGCTGGGATTCGAGGCTCTGGCGACGGAATCCCGGCCCATCGTGCTGGAGGACTATGCCATACCGGTGATTCCGGAAGCCTGGGCGGGCGCGTCGGTGGCGCTGGCGGGCATTCTGGGGACGATGGTTGTCTTCGGTGCGGCGATCGCGATGGGTCGGGCGGCGAAGCTCTCCCTGGCTGGCGGACCGCTGGCGGGCAACGGGCATGGCCAGTGACATCGGGCGAAAGCCGCCGCCGGCCACCCCCTGTCATCGGCTGTCGCCCGGCTGGCGGCTGGGGATCACGCTGACGGTGCTGGTGCTGGCGGGGTTGCTCGATTTTAACCGCTGGCCGCTGCTGGGGCTGCTGACCGTTGTCGTATTCGCCGGGCTGAGCCTGGCGGAGGTGCCGCTGGAGTATCTGCTGCGGCGGCTGGGCTGGTTTCTGCCGCCGATTTTCCTGCTGGGACTGTCGGCCCCGCTGGGGCAGCCGGACGAGGCGGGCTGGCTGTGGGCGGCGGGGCTATGGCTGCGCTGCACCGTCTGTTTTCTGGCGGGTCTGTGGCTGATTCACGTGCTGCCATTCCCCGAACTGCTGGCGACGCTGCGGCGATGGCACGTGCCGCTGGTGCTGGTGGCGATGCTGGGGTTCATGTACCGGTTTCTGTTCATTTTGTGGGACGAACTGGACCGGATGAAGCAGGCGCGCGCAGCGCGGACGTCTCGGCCGGTCGGCTGGCGCGTGGCGTGGAAGACGTCGGCGATGATGCTCGGTCAACTGCTGCTGCGGGCGTGGGACCGGGCGGAGCGGGTGCACCGCGCGATGCTGGCCCGGGGCTGGGACGGGTCGGTGAAGAGCCTGGATGGGGAGTGGGGGTCAGGGATCTGAAGAGGAAGGGGTTTACCGCGAGGGCGCGGCGAAGAAATCAGGAGAGTGAAAAGTGAGTATTGAGTAGTGATGAGTGCAAAGTGACGGAGAACTTGATCCACGGCCGGGTGGCGACTCCTTCATTTTGCACTACTCACTTTTCACTTTCCGGATCTTCTCAGTCTTTGACCTAGTTCCCAGGCTCCTGCCTGGGAACGTCGCCTTTGGACGCTCTGCGCCCTCTTCCCTTCGCGCCCTCAAGATGGAAGAGCGAGGCAGAGCCTCGCCACCAGCCGGTTCCCAGGCAGAGCCTGGGCTGCGCGAAATCGTCAATTGTTGGCGGTCCCGGTTGATCCGGCTTTTGTTCCTGGAAGGACGGGGAGGGCCTGGCGGCGCTGGGCTGTCAGCGACTTGCCTAAGTGGTCGTCGATCCACGCGAGCAGGTCGCGATGCCGCACGGCGTTCAGGGCTTCGCAGATCTTTTCCTCGCTGATCCGCACGACCGACGCGGCCATCCCCAGAATCAGTTTCGTAAAGCCGCCGCGGCTGTGCTGGCCCTGCAAACGCTTGCCCTTGCCGATCAGCGATTCCAGCACTTCGCTGCTGGCCGGCAGACTCTGTCCGGGGAGCACGCCGCTCGACTGCTCGCTCACGAACTCCACCAGCCGCGCCGCCGCACGCTCACCGGCAGGCGTTCGGGCCACCGTCTCCAGTTGCCGGCGCAGCGTCTCGCCGGCGGCGGCGTGGTAGCCCGCCACGCGCAGGAACTCCAGCATGTGGTCCTTGACCGCCTGCAAGTCGTTCCAGTCCACGAGCGCCTCCCGGAAGTCGCGGATCCAGCCGAACTTCTCCTCGAGCCGCGTCAGGTCGAGACCCGCGGGACGTTCGGCCGCGGGCGTGTCGATCAGCCGCAGCATGCGGGCGCCCCAGCCGATCAGCGGCCCCAAGTTCAAGTAACGCCCTTTGACTTTCTGCGTGGGGGGAGCAAGGTGTCCGAGTTCCGTCTGCTTCACCCGTGGCTGCGTCTGCCCGCAGTGTTTGACGAACGCGATCCACCGCGGATCGGCGAGCAGTTCGTGCTTGAGCACGATCGCCGTCTTGTGGGCGATGTCGTGCAGCACCTGCGTCGTCGGGTGCTGTTCGCGGAAACGCTGAGCGCCGCCGAGAAGATCCGAACCCTCGTCGCTGAGGATGGCGGCCGGCACGCCGACCAGCCCGGCCGCAGCCGCGAGCTGCCGCTGGACGATCTCGCCGCTGGATTTTTCGACCGGCTGCAGCGCCAGCAGCGTCAGATCCTGGTGCGTCAGCGGCGCCGTCAGCGCTTTCCACGCCGACAATCGCAGCCCCGCGATGACCAGACACTTCCGCGACCCCAGTTGCAGCGTGTGGTCGACGAGGAACACCCAGTCGGCGGCGAATTCCTTGGGCCGCCGCAACTCGTGCAGTCCCAGCCGCAGCAGCCACGCTTCCGCAGTATTGGCCGCAGGAGCCCCCCGGAACTGGGGCAGGCTGTCCCGCAGCAGTTCGACCACCGCCCGGCAGCCGCGAAAGCTGACCGCTCCGGCCAGACAGAACTGCAACGTCAGGCCGATGGCCGCTGCCGAATACGCATGATGGGCCGGTCGGACGGCGTCCGGGAGGGGGCCAGGGGCTGCGTCGGCGACCCGGTCAGCGCCCGGATTTTAAGGCGGCGATCTCACGTTCCAGGTCCGCCGCGCGGCGTTCGGCCGCGGCGGCCCGCGTGCGCCACATCGCGCGGCTCTTCTCGACGGCGCGGGTCTGGTTCTGCAGGAGCTTGCAGGTTCGCTTCCACTGGCCGGACTTCGCCTTCCACCGATTGCGACTCCGCTCGAAGAACCGCACCAACTTGCCCGCCGGCGACGAATACCGGGCGACGGCTGTTTCGCTGGTTTCGCAGGTCATGACGTTCCTCCTTGAACAAAAAGCCCAGTGGAACAAAAACGCGACGATTCGCCGAGGCCAATTGCCCCTGAAAACGACGGATTTCGCGCAGCCCAGGCAGAGCCTGGGAACCAGTGTTGCTGGCTCCCTCCCTCTCTTCTCCGGCCGACTATTCTGCGGGCTGGTCGAGGCTCCAGCGGAGGTAGGCTTCGAGGAACGGGTCGATCTTGCCGTCGAGCATGGCCTGGGGCTGGCTGGTCTTGAGGCCGGAGCGGTTGTCCTTCACGTACGAGTCCGGATGGAGGACGTAGTTGCGGACCGTTTCGCCGCCAAAGCCGATTTTGGACTTCTGGCCCCGTTTGGCGGCTTTTTCGGCATCCCGGCGATCGCGTTCCATCTGGTAGAGCTTTGCGGTCAGCATCTTCCGGGCGGTGGCCCGGTTTTTGTGCTGGCTCCGTTCGTTCTGGCAGCGGACCGACAGTCCGGTCGCCAGGTGGGTGAGCTGGACGGCCGATTCGGTCTTGTTGACGTGTTGTCCGCCGGCGCCGCCGGCCCGGGCGACGTCTTCGCGGACATCCTGGGACCAGTCGATGTCGATTGTGAAGTTGTCGTCGAACTCCGGGACCACATCGACGGCGGCGAACGACGTCTGCCGCCGGCCGGCGCCGTCGAACGGGCTGATGCGGATCAGCCGATGGACGCCGGTTTCGCCCTTGAGCAATCCGAAGACGTAGGGTCCGCGGATGGCGATCGAGGCGTTCCGGATGCCGGCTTCTTCGGCGGGGGAGATATCGAGCAGCTCGGTCTGGAAGCCCCGTTCCTCGGCCCAGCGCTCGTACATGCGGAGCAGCATCTGCGCCCAGTCGGAGGCGTCGGTTCCCCCTTCCCCGGCCTGCACGTAGAGGTAGGCTGACAACGAGTCTTCGGGCTGCGCCAGCATGGCCTGCAGCTCGACAGCGGCGAACTTCGTTTCGAGATCCGGCAGAGCGGCGGCGATTTCCTGTTCGGCCTCGCCGGAGTCGTCCTCGGCGGCGAGTTCCAGCATCGCTTCGAGATCATCGGAGCCGGCAATGAGCTCATTGATCGGCTTGAGACTGGCGTTGAGCTGTCGCAGTTCGTCCATCAATGGCTGGGCGCGGTCCTGGTTATCCCAGAAGCCGGCGGCGGCCATCAGTTCTCCGATTTCGGTGGCGCGAGTTTTCTTGCCAGCCCAGTCAAAGAGAGTCTCGGAGATGGAGAATGCGGGCGATCAACTGGCGGGCTTTGCCCTGTAGTTCCTGGTCCATGTCGGCGGTCGCAGTCAAAAAGAGGTCCCGCCCGCATCCCGCGGGGCGGTGAATCGGCCAATGGGGAAGTATAGCCGCGGGAGGCGGCGCGGAGAAGGACCGGCGACCGTGCGCCGATCGGCAAGGTGCGTTGCGACGTACCTGTCTTTGTCGTCCGGCTGAATCCGAAGCGATGAAACTCGATGAGGTGCGTCCAGATGCACCCTACGTGAAGAAGAACACTCGTTCGGCGGTTTTGCGGAGGAGCCAGTCGCGGTCGGCGGGGGTAATGAAGTCCAGCTTGTCGCGGACGAGGCTGATCGAGGCTTTGTAGTTGTTCTCGCCCTGGACCTGGTAGGGAGCATCGCTGGCCCACATCAGCCGGCTGGGGCCGAAGACGTCGTAGAGCCGTTTGATCATGGGGATCAGCTCCAGGTGGGGCGGCTGCTTCTGCCCGAGCGCGTAGTATGCTGAAATCTTGACGCTGGCGTGCTTGTGGCGGGCCAGGCGGCAAAGCTTGTCGAGGTCGGCGTCGCGCATCTGGCCGTCGACGCCGATGCGGGCGAAGTGGTCGATCACCACCGGCGTGTCCGGGTACTTTTCGCACATCCGATCGACGCCCGGGAGCTGGTCGGGGTTGATCAGGCAGCACATGGCCTGGCGGGTTTCGCCGCCGGTCTTCCACATTTCGTGCATGCCCGGGGTGTCGAGCCACCTGGCCTGCTGGTCCTCCTTGCGGATGAAGGGGGTGATGCGGAAGCCGGTGACGCCGAGGGGCAGGAGTTTCTTCGCGGCCGCGCCGGCGCCGGGCTGATGGTCGTCCACCATGCCGACGATGCGGAAGCGTTTCGGGTGCCGCTTGACGGCGTCGATCAGGTAGGAATTGTCGAACAGGTGGTAGACCGAGTGCTGAATCAGCACGACGCGGGTGACCCCTTCGGGGCCGGCGATCGCCATCAGCTCGTCGTCGGTGAAGCTGGGGGGGTTGAGATCCTTGACGGTCTGGCCGGCAGTGAGCGGGTACTTGTCGGCGGTGGGGGGCCAGATGTGCGAGTGGGCGTCGATCCAGCCAGCGGCTGCGTCCTGAGCGAAGAGGGAGGGGGTCAGACCGGCCACGGTCATGGCGGTTGCTCCGGCGGCGAGGGCTTCGCGTCGCGTCATTCCTTCGTTCATCGGTTTCTCGGCATTCAAGAGGTGAGAGGGGTATTCCATGTCGCGGAACAGGCCATGATCGCTTGAGCGAGCTGGCGATGCACGTCGATCAGGCGGAAGCCGCGGTCGGAACACCGGCGGCGAAATCAGGCCGTCGCGGCTCCCGGCAGTCGACCGGCGGTCGCTACAGCAGCAGGTCCTTGATCACATGCGGGCTTTCGACGCCGGTCAGACGTTGTTCGAGTCCCTGGAACTTGTAGGTGAAGCGTTCGTGATCGATGCCCAGGCAGTCGAGAACCGTGGCGTTGAGGTCGTTCACGTGGGCCGGCTTGTCGACGACGTTGTAGCTGAAGTCGTCGGTCTCACCGTAACTGATCCCCCCCTTGATGCCGCCGCCGGCCATCCACATGCAGAAGTTCTTCGGGTGGTGATCTCGGCCGTAGTTCTCTTTGGTGAGCGTTCCCTGCGAGTAGACGGTCCGGCCGAACTCGCCGCCCCAGACGACGAGGGTCGAATCGAGCAGTCCCCGCTGTTTGAGGTCGGTGAGGAGGGCGTAGATTGGCTGATCGGTATCCCGGCACTGGGCGCTGATGTTGTCCGGCAGATTGCCGTGCTGATCCCAGCCGCGGTGCAGGAGCTGGACGACGCGGACGCCCCGTTCGATCATCCGTCTGGCCAGCAGCGTGCTGGCGGCGAAGGTCCCCGGGACCTGGACTTCGGGACCGTACATTTCCAGCGTGGCTTTCGTTTCGCCGGAGAGGTCGACGAGCTCCGGCACGCTGGACTGCATGCGGAAGGCCATTTCGTACTGCGCGATGCGGGTCTGCGTTTCCGGATCGCCGAATCGGGCGTAGGTCTTCTCGTTGAGGGCGGCGAGCGTGTCGAGCATGGCCCGGCGGTCGGACGGTCGAATGCCGGGAGGGTTCTGCAGATACAGGACCGGGTCTCCCTGGCTGCGGAGGGCTACGCCGGTGTAGCGGGACGCCAGGAAGCCGCTGCTCCACATGCGGGTGAAGAGGGCCTGGGCGGCGGCGCTGGAGGACCAGGTGGGCGTGAGGACCACGAACGACGGCAGGTCGTTGCTGACGCTGCCGAGCCCGTACGACACCCAGGAACCCAGGCTGGGTTTGCCGGGGACTTCGCTGCCAGTCATCACGAAGGTGCAGGCGGGGTCGTGGTTAATGGCGTTCGTGTAGACGGACTTCACCAGGGCGATGTCGTCGACCACTTTGGCCGTGTGCGGCAGCAGTTCGCTGACCCACCGACCGCATTCGCCATGCTGGGTGAAGGCGAATTTCGAGGGGGCGACCGGCAGCCGTTTCTGGCCGCTGGTCATCGTGGTGATCCGCTGGCCCTGACGGATACTGTCGGGGAGGTCGGCATCGAAGTGCTCCTTGAGGCCCGGCTTGTAGTCCCACAGATCGAGCTGCGACGGGCCGCCATTCATGTGCAGATAGATGACTGACTTCGCCCGCGGCGTAAAGTGCGGCAGCCCCGGCAGCGCGGGGAACATTTGCGATCCCGTGTCGGCCGCCGCGGCAGGACGGGTGCTCGCGGATTGAGCGGCCAGCATCCCGAGCGCTGCGCCGCCGAGACGCATCCCCGAATTGCCGAAGAACTGACGTCGGGTCAGTGCGAGCTGATTCTCGAAGATCGGATGCATTGAAGAATCCTGTTATTGGTACGGCCCGAGGACGGGCCTTTTGTCATTGGTTATTTGTTATTGGCTATTGGTGCGGCCCGCGGACGGGCCTTTGGTATTTGGCGATCTGTACGGCCCGAAGGCGGCCCCCTGGTCCGTTGTTCTTTGCAAAAGGCGGTCTTCCGCCGTTCCAATCACTAATAACCAATAACTAAAGATCAATTTCGGTTGACGGTTTCGTCGAGGTTGAGGAGGAGGTTGGCGACGATGGTCCAGGCGGCGAGTTCGGTCGCGGGGACGTCGGTCGGCACGGGCGATTCTCCAACCCGGACGGCCTGGGCCGCGTCGTCCGGGGCGGCGGCAAAGCGCTGACGGGCGCGTTCAAACGCCTGAGTGACCAGTTGCAGCTCTTGGGCGTCCGGAGAGCGGGAGAGGACGGCCTGCCAGCCGAAGCGGATTCGTGATTCCGGAGTCTCGCCACCTTCGCGGATCAGGCGATGCGCGAAGGCCCGGGCGGCCTCGAAGTGCTGGATGTCGTTCAGAAGCTGCAGGGCCTGCAGCGGGGTATTGCTCCGTTCGCGACGGGTGCAGAACTGTTCGCGATTGGGACCGTCGAAGTTGCTCATGAACGGCGGCGGGGCGGTCCGTTTCAGGAAGCAGTAGACGCTCCGGCGGTAGAGGTCCGGGCCGTGATCCTGCAGGAAGAATCGCGTGTTGCTGTTGGCGTAGCCGACCGGTTCCCAGATGTTCGGCGGCTGATAGGGCTTCACGCCTCGACCGCCCATCTGGAGGTTGATCAATCCGCTGACGAACAGGGCGTTGTCGCGGACCTGCTCGGCTTCCAGCCGGAGGCGGGCGCCGCGGGCGAGCAGGCGATTTTCGGGGTCGTGAGCGAAGACTTCAGGAAGCGTCGTCGCCTGCTGGCGGAAGGTCGCAGAGTGAACCATCAGGCGGAGGAGTTCGCGGGTATCCCAACCGTGTTCCGGATACCAGAGCGCCAGCCAGTCGAGGAGCTCGGGATGGCTGGGAGGTTCACCCTGCGAACCGAAGTCGTCGCTGGTTTTGACCAGCCCGGTCCCGAAGACCTGCTGCCAGAACCGATTGACGGTGACACGAGCAGTCGCCGGCTGTTCGGGAGAGACCAGCCAGCGGGCGAGATCGAGGCGGTTGAGCCGGGTCTGGCCTTCGGCGGGCTTGAGCGGCGGGAAGATGGCGGGGACGCCCGGCTCGACCTTTTCGCCCGGCTTGTCGTACTGGCCGCGCAGCATGATAAATGCGTCGCGCGGCTCCGCGAGATCCTTGAAGATGAACGTGCCGGGAATCTGGTCCTCGAACGTGATCCGGCTGGCCAGAGTGGCCTCGGCGTCGTTGGCCAGCGCCTGCCATTCGGGAGTCGTCGGCCGGGCGATTTCGCGGAGGTAGAACTTCAGCAGCGCAGCCTTCTGTTCGGGCGTGGCTTCCTTCTCCGGACCGTTCTTGAGGACGTCTTTCAGATCACCGGGCACGCCGTGCGTGTCCTGACCGGTCCGGGTGGTCCACCACTTGCGAAAGGAGGCCCGCGGGTCGTCGGCCGGTTTCAGCTCGCCGGTGATGGTGAGTCCGTCCCACTCGACGATTCCGCCATACTGCGCCAGGGCCACGATGCGGACGGTGTCGCCCGGCGGGAGATCGAGCTGGGCGGTGGAGACTTCAAGGCGGGTCCAGTGGCCGCGGGGCGGGAGGTCACCGATGCGTAACCGGCCGGGCTTGCCAATCTCGCCGCTGCCGAGTTTCTCGGCATTCCCCCAGAGAGCCCGGCGGGTCCCCTTCCCTGCGGTCAGCTCCAGCATCAGCGTGTCGGGAGGCTCGAACGGGTCGAGCTTCACCCAGACCGAGATCCGGCCCTGATCGGGAATGACTAGCGACTGGGTGGGGTTGTCGAACTTATCGTCGTAGTTGACGGCGCTGGCCTGCCGCAAGGCCCGCCAGCCGAGCGGAGCGGCAACCTCCGGGCCGGTCGACCAGGTGGGGTTGTTGCGGGACTCGCTGGTGATGCGGGCGCTCGCCGGGAAGTGATCGTCGAACCAGATGTCTTCAAACGTGGCGGGGGGCAACGGCGGGCTGGCATCGGCCGGATCGACGTGGGACAGACCGGTCAGGAACTGATCGAGCTTCGCCCGGGCCGCAGCCTCGCTGTCTTTCCGTTGCTGCAGCTCCTTCAGTTGCTCGGCGGTCGCCAGTGACTGGAACGGATTCGTATCGCGGACATTGCGATCCATCGCCGGGTCGGCCGAACTGTAGAAGAAGGCGTAGAGCGAGTAGAATTCTTTCGACGTGAGCGGGTCGAACTTGTGATCGTGGCAGACGGCGCAACCGCCCGTCAGTCCCAGCCAGGTCTGGACCGTCGTGCTGGCGCGATCGACGGCGTAGCGATACAGAAATTCCGCCTCGATCGAGCCCCCTTCGCTGGTGGTCACGTTGCAGCGATTGAAGCCGGTGGCGATGAGCTGATCGAGGCTCGGCTGCGGGAGCAGATCGCCGGCGAGCTGGTCGATCGTAAACTGGTCGAACGGCTGGTTGGCATTGAAGGCGCGGATCACCCAGTCACGGTAGGCCCACATTTCCCGTTCGTTGTCGAGATGCAGGCCGTGGGTGTCGGCGTAGCGGGCGACGTCGAGCCAGTGGCGGGCCATCTCTTCACCATGGCGCGGAGACTGGAAGTACGACTCGACCATTTTCTCGTAGGCGTCGGGGGCCTGATCGGCCTCGAACTTCGCCACTTCGGCAGGCGTGGGGGGCAAGCCGGTCAATGTGAAGGCGACGCGGCGGATCAGCGTGGCGCGGTCGGCTTCCGGCTGCGGCGCGAGACCTTCCCGTTCCAGACGAGCCAGCACGAAGCGGTCGATGGGATTGCGAACCCAGCCCTCGTTCTTGACGGTCGGTTCCGGATGCCGGACCGGCGCTTCGAAGGCCCAGTGCTTCTGATAGCCGGCCCCCTGCTCGATCCAGCGGCGGAGGAGCTCCTTCTCGGCGGGTTTCAGTTCCTTGTGCGAATCGGGGGGCGGCATGACCGTGTCTTTGTCGGTCGACGAGATCCGCTTCCAGACTTCGCTGGCGTCTGGTTGTCCTGGCTTGATGGCGACATGACCGTCGTGCTCGGTGAAGGCTCCGTCGGGGATATCGAGCCGGAGCTCGGCCTGCCGGGCTTTGCCGTCGAAGCCGTGGCACTGGAAACAGTTCGCCGAGAGGATCGGGCGGATGTCGCGGTTGAACTGCAGCGTGTCGTCGGCGGTCAATGAACCGGCCGGCCCGAGGAGCAGACTGCCGACGAGGATCGTGCGTCGAATCGAACAGGACATCAGCCACTCCAGGGGGGAGACGCAGGCGGGATCGCAGACGACGGTCCGAAGACCATCTCACACAGCGTACGCGATTTGTCCCAGTGGAGTCCAGAATCCATCAATCCTTGCTGATCTGGCTCTGGTGAGAAATCAGGAAACTGTGACGATATTCCATAAATGTAGCTCAGCGCCGGGTCGAGGAGTTTGAACCACGAATTGCACGAATGGGCACGAATGAAAGGAGAAGACCTGGAACCACGGAGAGCACTGAGGTCACGGAAAAGGAGAGGAGAGTTTGGCTGGAACGGACCTGAGACTCGAACGATTGGCACTCGGCTGCCGGCCAATCACAGGAGCAACGTTCAAGCTCTCCGAAACACGATCGACTGAGTCCTTCCGTGATCTCCGTGCCTTCCGTGGTCAATGCGGCTTCCGTTCTCTCGTCCTTCCGTTCTCTGTTCTGCTCTTCCATTCGTGATCATTCGTGTAATTCGTGGTTGAGGACTTCGCGTCGTCCGTCTGGACTGCGGGCGCTTCGCGATCGAGAATCTCGGTCCTGTACATCGTCAGGCGGCGTTGCTGCGCCTACAATCTGTCCACTGGAAATTCCCTGCCCCGCCGGACGCCTTGCGTTCGCGACGGGGATGATCTGCATTGCCGTCCGACGGGAGATTGACCTGTGTCCGAAAGTCCGACCGGCGTGAAGGAGCTGCGCGAGCTGGTCGGACTGGTCCGTCGATCGACCGGCTTCGACCGTGTGCTGGAGCGGCTGCAGGCGGGCCAGGGGGCGGAAATTGAAGGGACCTGGGGCTCCGCCGCTCCGGTGGCGACGGTGGCGGTGGCCCGCGACTGCCCGACGACAACCCTGGTGATTCTGCCACGGGAAAAGGATGTCGACGAGTTCTCGGCCGACCTGGCGTCGTTCGGCGGGGCGATTCCGCTGGTCCTGCCGGCGTGGAACTCGGTTCCGGACGAACTCTCCATCACCGATCCCATCCTGGGGAGCCGGCTGCGGGTCTTGCGGGAACTGGAAGCTCCCCTGCCCCCGCGGCTGGTCGTGACGACGATTCACGCGCTGCTGCAGCCGGTTCCGAGCCGAGAGTCGCGGGAAACGGCGACTCGCCGGCTGCGGACCGGGACCGAGCTGGATCTTGAAGGATTCACCGCGTGGCTGATCGCCCACGGCTTTGAGCGGATGACCGCAATCGAGCAGCCGGGCGAGTTCTGCCTGCATGGCGGAATTCTCGACATCTTTCCGGTCGACTCGACGGACCCGGTCCGCGTAGAGCTGTTCGGGGACGAGATTGATTCCCTCCGACTGTTTGACGTCGAGTCGCAACAGAAGCTGAAATCGCTGGATGAGATCGCCATCACCGTGGTCAAGCCGGCGGCCGACCAGGCCGGCGGCGAGTCGGCCGGGGTGCAGTTCGTCGACGCCCTGCCGACTGAGAGCTGGGTTGTGCTGCTGCAGTTGCCGGAAGTGATCGAGGAAGCGAAACAGTATCTGGACCGGCTCGGCGACCGGCGGGGGCTGTTCAGCGTCGAGTCGGTGCTGGAGCGCTGCCAGCGTCGACCGCTGCTGCAGATGTCGTCGCTGTCTCTCTCGGCGTACGACATCCATTGCCGGCTGCGGACGGAATCGCTCGAACGGCTGTCCGGACCGCGGGGGGAAGCCCTCAAGGAACTGTCGGACCTCGTCCAACGCGATGAGCGGGTACTGATCGCCTGCCATAACGAGGGAGCCCGCGAGCGACTCCAGGAGCTTCTGACGGAACACGACCCGGACCTGGGCCGGAAGGTCCAGCTCTGCGTCGGCTCGGTCGCACGCGGATTCCGGCTGGCGGACGAACGGCTGATCGTGCTGAGCGACAACGAGCTGTTCGGCCGGACGGAAGTCCGTCGCACGCCGCGGAAGAAGCGGATCGAATCGCGGGCGATCGACAGCTTTCTGGATCTGGCCGAAGGGGATCTGGTCGTCCATCTGGCCCACGGGATTGCGCGGTTCCGCGGCATGCAGATTCTGGAGAAGGAGGGGCAGAAGGAAGAGCACCTGCACCTGGAGTTCAAGGAGAATCTCAAGCTCTACGTTCCGGTCTCGCTGATTCACCTGGTCCAGAAATACATCGGCGGCGCGAAGACGGCCCCGGAACTGTCGAAGCTGGGGGGGAACTCGTGGGCGAAGAAGAAGCAACGGGTCGCCGAGGCGGTGACGGATCTTGCTGCGGATATGTTGCAGCTTCAGGCCGAGCGGGCGGCCAAGCCCGGTATCGCCTGTCCGCCCGACAGTCACTGGCAGCAGGAGTTCGACGCCTCGTTCCCGTACACAGAGACTGACGACCAGCTCCGGGCCATCGCCGACTTGAAGGAGGACATGGAACGTCCCCGGCCGATGGACCGCCTGATCTGCGGCGACGTCGGCTATGGGAAGACCGAGGTCGCCATGCGGGCCGCCTTCAAGGCGGTCGACGCGGGCCGGCAGGTCGCCATCCTGGTCCCGACGACGGTCCTGGCGGAGCAGCACTTCCGCAGCTTCAGCGAGCGGATGGCGGAGTTCCCGGTCACGATCGCCTGCCTGTCGCGGTTCAAGACTCGCGGCGAGCAGAAGGAGATTCTCGAAGGTCTGGCCGGGGGGGGGATCGACATCGTGATTGGGACACATCGCATTGTGCAGGCCGACATCCGCTTCAAAGACCTGGGGCTGCTGGTCATCGACGAAGAGCAGCGGTTCGGCGTCGAAGCCAAGGAGATGCTCAAACGGCTCAAGCTGGAGGTTGACGTTCTGACGCTGAGCGCTACGCCGATTCCGCGGACGCTGCACCTGTCGCTGATGGGGATCCGGGATATTTCCAGCCTCGAAACTCCGCCCCAGGATCGCGTGGCGGTGGAGACGCGCGTCACGCGGTACGACACGCACCTGATCCGTCAGGCGATCGTGCGGGAGATGAACCGGGACGGTCAGATCTACTTCGTCCACAACCGCGTCTACAACATCGAATCGATTGCCGACCGGATCCGGTCGGCGGTTCCGGAAGCGACGGTCGACATCGTCCACGGGCAGATGACCGAGCACGAGCTCGAACGGGCCATGCTGGGGTTCGTCTCGCGACGGACCGATGTCCTGGTGGCCACGACAATCATCGAAAGCGGCCTGGATATCCCCAATGCGAACACCATCTTCATCAACCAGGCCGATCAGTACGGACTGGCGGACCTGCACCAGCTCCGCGGCCGGGTGGGTCGTTACAAGCACCGGGCGTACTGCTACCTGCTGCTCGACGAAGGCAAGACGCTGACGCCGCTGGCGTCGCGCCGGCTGAAAGCGATTGAAGAGTTCAGCGAGCTGGGAGCCGGCTTCAAAATTGCCATGCGGGATCTGGAAATCCGCGGTGCGGGAAACATTCTCGGCACCGAACAGAGCGGCCATATCGCGTCCGTCGGCTACGAGCTCTATTGCCAGCTCCTCGAGAACGCCGTCCGGCTGATGAAACGGGAGCCGCTGCGCGAGAACCGCCACGTTGCGGTGGACCTGCCGCTTTCGGCCTACCTGCCGGTCAACTACGTTCCACCCGGCCGGCCCAAAATCGAAATGTACCGCAAACTCTCCAGCATCACATCGCTGGAGCAGCTCGAGCAGATGCGAGAAGAGTTGCGCGATCGGTTCGGGCCGATTCCCGAGGAGGCGGAAAAACTGCTGCAGCTTCGGGAACTGCAGGTGCTGGCGCAGTACTGGCAGATCGACGACATTCACCTGGAGGAGGGGTACGGCGTCCTCGGCTACCGGAATCCGCGTAAGATTCAGAAGCTGGCGAAGATGTCGCCCCATCCGCTACGGATTGTCGACGATCGAAATGCGTTCCTGGTGCTGCCGCACCGGCTCAACAACGTCGACAGTCTGCTGGCGGTGTTCAAATCGGTCTTGCAGTGCCGTTAGCCGCCAATCTATAAACCGTTCCCATCTTCGCCTTTCCCGAAAAACCTGAAATATGGCACACCTTCCGGCTCGCACGGTTGGACCGTGCTGGTCTGCGTCACGGACCGACGCTGAAACCTTCGCCATGGCGGGCCATTGATGCGACGAGTCATTCCGGGAATCCTGTTCGCACTCTGCCTGATGGGCTGTAACGCCATCAAGAAGAAGTACGACAATCCCGTTTTCGCCGCCGCCCCCCGCCGCATCGCCGACGCCGAAGACGTCCAGGTGGCCGAGAAGGCCGCCGAGGACGGCAAGGAAGAAATCCTCACGGTCGCGGCGACGACGTCTCTGCCGACCGCGGAGGAACTGGAAGCGGAGTCGATCGAGTTCAACAGCAGCGTCGTGGCGACCGTCAACGGCGCACCGGTCTTCGGTTCGGAGATCGTGGAGCGTTACGGCGGTCCGCTGCAGCAGGCGCGGCAGAAAATCGCCGAGCAGCGCGACGTTCTGCCGCCGGCCAAATACCTGCAGATGATCGAACAATATCGCGTTTCGCGCGATCAGATCGTGAGACAGGACCTGCGGTCGCACATCGAGCGGCGGCTGCTGATCGAGCTGCTGAAGGCCGACATGAAGGCCGAACAGATCAAGCAGATCGAAACGCAGCTTGAAAAGCAGTTCGAGGAAGCCGAACTGCCGAAGCTCAAACGCGAGCTGAAGGCGTCGACGAAGCCCGAACTCGAACAGGAGCTGCGGAAGCGGGATACGAGCATTGCGACGATCCGCAACTCGTTCATGTCCAACATCATGGCGATTCAGTACGTGCGGGCGAACATTCCGCGCCCCGATCCAGCGACGCGGCAGGAAATCGTCGACTACTATCGCGAACACCGGTCCGAATTCGAAATCGAGGCGCGGGTCCGCTGGCGGCAGATTCAGTGCATGTATGCTCGACCGGCCGCCCGCGGCGAGGCCGAGAAGAAAATTCGGACCGCTCGCGGCGAGCTGCAGCGCGGCCAGCCTTTCGAGGCGGTCGCCCGCAAGTACTCCGAGGATCCGTTTGCCAAAACGGGCGGCAACTGGGACTGGATTACGCCGGGGAGCATGGCCGACAAGGACCTGGAAAACCGGCTGTTCGAACTGCCGGTCGGCGAAGTCAGCGGCATTTTCGAAGGGAAAGATTCGTTCCTGGTCGTCGAAGTTCTGGAACGCGAAGAGGCGGGCGTCCGGAAATTTGCCGAGGTGCAGAACGAAATCAAGGACAAAATCGACAAAGAACGCCAGGCCGAAGCTCCGCGCGAGTTCCTGAAGAAAGTCTGGGACAGTGCGGTTATCGAGTCGCGCTACGATCTGCAGGGAAGCCCGCAGCAGTAGCCGGTCAGGGCCGCTCAGTCACCGGCCACCAGGTGGCGACGGTCGTCGGTCCGCCGGGCGCGGACTCAATCGCAATCCGTCCGCCATGTGCGGTCAGGATTCTCCAGACCTTGCACAGACCGAAGCCCAGGCCCCGTCCCGCCTGCCGGCCGGAATAGAACGGGTCGAAGGCGTGCCGGCGCTCGACGTCGGAAAATCCGCGCCCGGCGTCGAGGACTGCGATTCTCGCCTGGTTCGACTCGACCGTCGTCTCAATGCGGATTTCACCGCCGCCGGGCAAGATCGCCTCAGCGGCGTTTCGCAGCAGTTCGTGCAGAGCCACGGCAAACTGCACGGGATCAACCAGCAGAGTGATTCCCGCGGTCGGCCCTGCCGAGAGAGTCACTCCCGGCCAGTTCGGGGCGCCGGACCATTGCTGGATGACGTTCTCAAGCAGATCGTCCAGCCGGCAACGTTCCGGCTGCGGAACGGGGGGGCGGGCGAACAACATGACGTCGCCGATCATGTCGCGTACGCGATAGGCCTGGGCGCCGATGGTCAGCAGCGCCTGCCGGCGCGCCGGGTCGACTTCATCCCGAAGGAGTTGCTGGACTCGTCCGACGATCGTGGCCAGCGGATTATTGATTTCGTGCCCCGCCCCGGCGGCGAACTCGCCAAGCGCCGCCAGGTGATCGGCATCCGGTTCGAGAGAAAACGAACTCGCCGGAGCCTCTTCGGAATCTGTGGCCTGTCCGGACATGGGGCGAGATTTCCCGAGCGGTCTATGCAAACGCCTCCGGCAGCAGAGCCGGAGGCGTTCGGAATACGTTGGCAAACCTGACGGAGCCGGCCGGCCCGCTGCTGCCGGCGCGGCGTCAGGCCGCTGCGATCAGGCTCCGGCGGGTTCGACGTCGAGGAAGTGACACATCCGGTCGATCAGGGCGTCGACTTCGAACGGCTTCTGCATGAAGTCGTCGGCGCCCGCCGCCCGCAATTCCTCGATCTTGTCGTGCTCGACCATGCCCGAAATACAGATGATCTTGGTGTCGTCGAGAGCCGAGTCGCTGCGGACCCGCTGACAGACTTCCTTGCCGTTGATGTCCGGCAGCATGACGTCCAGGACAATGATGTCGGGGCGATACTCCCGGACCATCATGCCTGCGTCGAAACCGTTGTTGGCGATGCGAATCTCGAACCGGCCGTCCCGTTCGAGCTCGTCGCGGATGAGTTCGACGAGCTCTTCATCGTCGTCGACGATCAGCGCCTTGCGACGTCCGCTTTCCAGCGCGTCGGTCGGGATGCCGTTTTCTTTCATGAACTTGAACAGCACGTCGCGGGGAATCCGGCGGAACCGGGAGCCCGGCACGCGAAACCCTTTGAGCTGCCCGGAATCGAAACACCGGATGATCGTCTGCTGGCTGACCTTGCAGATCTTCGCGGCTTCGCCGGTCGTGAACACAGTTTTCATGGGCTGATCCATCCTTTGCAGCGGCCCGCTCAACGGCGCACGGGCGCGGGGCAATGACCTCTCCAGACTCCCTCCGCGAGAGGACTGGCAAACTCCGTTTCCGCCAGGATGGACTCGATCGGTTCCAACCGGAGCACTGGACGGCCGAAACCTCGGCGTGCACCGGAACTGGCAGGCTCTGCACCGGGTGTTGCCATCCTGGTTCAACCCCCGGCTGCCACCTCAACGACTGATAAATCCATGAACGCAGAGTTTACCGACTTTTCCGCAGAGCCCGATTGTATCCATTCTGTCAAATCGGTCAACGTTCTTTTGCTTCTTTAGCCCCCCCGAGGATTCCCGCCCCCCGAAGTCCGCGCAGATTCTTAATCCTCCCCCCGGTAGCAGCTTACGGTCACCAGTAAAAAACCCCCGATCCTCCCGACCGGGTCAATCCTCCAGACACAGCGTCTCTGGCATAACGCCAACACGCGATCGGCAGGATGCAATTTGCCATCAGTTCCAGGGGATTCTGCGAAACACGCGCAACGACACCCTGCGTCAGACTGGCGCAGAAGAGGCGCCGGTGAGCCGCTCCGGTTCGCGGAGGTAGAGCATCAGGACGGTCAGGTCGGACGGCGTAATCCCGCTGATACGCCCGGCTTGCCCCAAGTCCGCCGGCTTCACCTTCGCCAGCTTCTCCCGGGCCTCGCGCCGCAACTGGGGGATGCCGTGATAGTCGAACGCCGCGGGAATCCGGATTGATTGCGTCTTCTGATGCTTTTCGATCTCCAGCGACTGCCGCCGGATGTACCCCGCGTACTTGACCTCGATTTCCACCTGCTCCCGCGCGCGATCCGTGATGGTCAATTCCGCCACGACGGACAGGCGTTCCGCGAGCCAGCTCCAGTCAACTTCCGGACGCCGCAACCACTCTTCGAGCGTCGGCCCCTCATGCCGTTCGCGACTGAGCAGATGGTTGGCGGCGGCGATTTCCGCTTCGTGCTGCTCAAATCGTCGCCAACGCTCGTCCGTCACCAGTCCGATGCGCCGGCCGAGCGGCGTCAGCCGGCGGTCGGCGTTGTCCTGCCGGAGCAGCAACCGGTACTCGGCCCGGGACGTAAACATGCGGTAAGGCTCGTCGACGCCACGCGTCACCAGGTCATCAATCAGCACCCCCAGATAGGCCTGGCTGCGGTCGATGATCAGCGGCGGCTCCTCCTTCAACTTGAGAGCGGCGTTGATGCCCGCCATCAGCCCCTGCCCCGCCGCCTCTTCGTAGCCGGTCGTGCCGTTAATCTGCCCGGCGAAATAAAGACCGGCGACCCGCTTGGTTTCGAGCGTCGACTGGAGCTGCGTCGGCGGGGCGAAGTCGTATTCGACCGCATAGCCGTAGCGCATGATCTCCGCCCGCTCCAGCCCGCGGACGGAGCGGATCAGTTCGTCCTGCACGTCCCGCGGCAGGCTGGTCGAAATGCCGTTGCAGTAAATCTCCCACGTATTCCGCCCTTCGGGCTCCAGGAAGATGTGGTGCGAGTCCTTCTCGGCGAACCGCACGACCTTGTCTTCAATCGAGGGGCAATACCGCGGCCCGGTCGACTGGATCTGCCCGGAATACATCGGCGCCCGGTGCAGGTTCGCCCGGATCAGCGCGTGGACGTGCGGGTTGGTCTCCGTCAGCCAGCAGGGGAGTTGCGACTGCTCGATCCGATCGGTCAGAAACGAGAAGGGCTGCGGATCGGCGTCCCCCGGCTGTTCTTCCAGGACGGAGTAATCAATCGTCCGCCCGTTCAGCCGGCAGGGGGTCCCGGTCTTGAATCGCTGCAGCTCGAACCCCAGTTCGCGCAGCGAGTCGGACATCGTCGCGACGGTTCCATCGCCGGCCCGGCCGCCGGCGGTCTTCGCCTCGCCGGTATGCATGATGGCCTGCAGGAAGGTCCCTGTGGTGACGATGACCGCCCGGCAGCGGTAGACGCCGCCTCCCCGGACGGCGACGCCAGTGATGCGTGCGTTGAGCGTTGAGTGTTGAGCGTTGAGGAATTCGTCTTCTCTCTGACTCTCATCTCTCAACTCTCCCCTCTCAACTATCAACCCTTCCACCGTTTCCTGGCGCAGCGTCAGTCCCGGCTGGTCTTCGATCCGGCGTTTCATCTCGAACTGGTAGGCCTTCTTGTCGGCCTGGGCGCGGGGGCTGTGCATGGCGGCCCCCTTACTCCGGTTGAGCATGCGGAACTGCAGCCCGGTCGCGTCGATCACCCGGCCCATTTCACCGCCGAGGGCGTCGATCTCGCGGACGATCTGCCCCTTGGCGACGCCGCCGATGGCGGGATTGCAGCTCATCTGGCCGACGGAGTCGCAGTTCATGGTCAGCAGGACGGTGCGGGCGCCGAGCCGGGCGGCGGCAAGGGCGGCCTCGCAGCCGGCATGTCCGGCGCCGATGACGGCGATGTCGTAGTCGTAGTGGGAGGTGGGCATGGGGCGGGATTCGGGATTCGGGCTTCGGGCTTCGCAGAGCAGACGCGGATCGCTCATTGCGGGACTGGGTATTGTGACCGTTGAAAGCGAGAAGTGCGAACGTTCCGGGCTTGAGGCATTCGCAGCATTTTTTTTTGCGGCAGGGTCTTAACGAGGCCGGCCAGCCAGAGTACTGTACAGTTTCAAGCGGCATGTCCCGATCATTCCACTCCGTTTCCCCTCAGTTCGCGAGTCTGCCATGCCCATCACGATGAACGACCTGACGATCAGTCCCGACGGCATTGACTTCGATTCCTTGCTCGAGCACTGGGAGTGGGCCATGCCCGAGCCCATGCGACCCGTCCTGCTCACCGCCATGGGAGATGCCTTTGCACAAGGCGAATCCAAGGCCGTTTACTTTGTGGACGTCATTGGCGGCGAAATCCGCCCCGTCGCCGATGACGGCGCATCGTTCCAGAAGCTGCTGGAGGACCGGGATTTCGTGACGGACCACATGTATCCCGCCCGAATCGTCGAACTGAGGAAATGCGGTCTGACACTGCAGCCGCGGGAGGTCTACAGTCACACGCAACTGCTGGTTCTGGGAGGCAAAGACGACGTCGACAACATCGAAACAACGGATGTCAGCGTCCATATCGGCATCCACGGGCAGGTCCATCGGCAGGTCAGGGATCTCCCCGAAGGAACTCCGATCTCCGAGATCAACATCGACGTCGAATAATTGCTAATAGATTGACCCGCGATGGACCGCCAGCCTGCCGCTTTCGAGAATCTCAGATCCGGCGGCTAACGTTCGAGCGACGCCGGAGGGATCAGCGCGTCCTCCTCCGGCGGATCGGCCGGAACGCTGATCTCCACATGCTGCTGCCCCTTACGATGGTTGATCGGAATCCCGCGATACCGCCGGCTGCCGCCGGGGAGCGTGTACTCCACGAGAATGGTGTCAAACTGGTAAACGGTCTTGTACTTCCAGCCGCCGGTCCAGGTCTGGCGTCCTTCGATGTCGAGGCGGACCGGGTGCGATTCTGAACCGCCTGACTGCGGTAACGTCGCCAGCCATCGGGCGATCGTGTCCGGTTCTGGATCGCGCACCAGTTCCTCGAACTGTCCGTGTCGAATCAAGCCCCAGCGGATCCGCCCAGGGATGGCAGACTGGCCTTGCAGACTGACATGCAATTGAAAGGAACCGTGTTCAAACGACCGACCGCCGGTCAACAAAACAACCAGCACGCCGGCGATCGCAGCGAGAACCAGCCATTCGATGAGTGTCAGTCGCCGGAGAGACATGGTTGACCTCGTCGAGTTCACAGAGCGTTACTCATGTCACCCGATCGGAACTGCCTCGGAGCCCTCACCCGGCCCCCTCTCCCAACGCGGACGGCAGGCGAGGGGGCGGAGCGGCCGCAATCATGCTCTCCGTTCCGTGTCCTCCATCCGTTCTGTGGTTCACACTCTTCCTCGTCCCCGTCTTCATTTGCGTCCATTCGTGTGCTTCGTGGTTCCCTCTTCTCCGGACTTCGTCTTCTCCGCGTCCTCTGCGACTCCACGGTAAATCCTCTTCACGCCGGGCTTTGAATCCGCCCCCTGCCCTGCAATACTTGCTGCGGCAAACGCGAAAATCAGGCCGCGGGCCTGCACATTCATTCTAGACACCTGCACGGAGATGGAACCATGAAGCGGACGGGCGCGGTCACTTTCAAGGGAGGTCCGGTCGATCTCAAGGGGCGCGAGCTGAAGGTCGGCGATCAGGCGCCCGATTTCAAGCTGCAGGACACCGGCCTGGCCGATGTCTCGCTGGCCAGCACCCCCGGCAAGTCGATCATTCTGGTGGTCGTCCCCTCGCTCGACACCTCGGTCTGCTCGCTGGAGACCAAGAAGTTCAACGACGCCGCCAAGGCCAATCCCAACGTTCAAATCTACAGCGTCAGCATGGATCTGCCGTTTGCATTGAAGCGGTGGTGCGCGGCCGAAGGGGTTGAAAACGTCAAGGCGGTCAGCGCCCACCGCTGCACCGACTTCGGCAGCGACTACGGCGTGCTGATCTCGGGCGGCCCGCTCGATCGCATCCTCTGCCGGGCCGTCTTCGTCGTCGGCGCGGACGGGAAAGTCAAGCACGTCGAATACGTCAAGGAAATCGCCTCGGAACCGGATTACGATGCGGCCCTGGCGGCGGCGAAGTAGGCGGGATCGTTGAGGGTTGAGCGTCGATCGTTGAGAGTCAGATTCGATCGTCTCCGGGTGGCACGTCCCTGAGTCTTCGCAGGGCGTGTCTTCGGTAAGAAGTCCACGCCCATCGCAGAGCCTCTGGGGCGTGCCACCCGATTTGCTTTCCTGGGCCCGATCAGAACAGCTCACGCTGGCCTGGACCTTTCGGCGGGTGCTGGCCCAGGTGTTCCAGGCCGGAGGCGGTGATGACCCGGCCGCGCGGGGTGCGCTGGATGAAGCCGCACTGCAGCAGGAACGGCTCGACTTCGTCTTCGAGCGTGTCGGGGGGGACATTCATCGTGTGGCCGATGGCGTTGAGCCCTGCCGGCCCGCCGGAGAAGACCGAGACGATCGTCTGCAGGTAGCGCCGGTCCTGGGCTTCGAGCCCCAGGTGATCGACTTCCAGCATCGCCAGCGCCCGCTTCACGACCTCGTCGGTGATCCGCCCTTCGGGTTCGTGGACCGTGGCGAAATCCCGCGCCCAGCGGAGCAGATTATTGGCTTTGCGGGGCGTCCCCCGGCTGCGGCTGGCAAGCTGCAGAGCCGAGTCTTCCGTCGTCGTGGTCCGCAGTTTAAGGGCGTTCCGCCGGACGATTTCCGACAGATCGTCGATTTCGTAGAAGTCGAGGTGCTCGCGGACGACGAAGCGATCCCGCAATGGGGCGGTCAGCATGCCGCTGCGCGTCG
Source organism: Planctellipticum variicoloris (assembly GCF_030622045.1). NCBI lineage: Bacteria > Pseudomonadati > Planctomycetota > Planctomycetia > Planctomycetales > Planctomycetaceae > Planctellipticum > Planctellipticum variicoloris. The sequence goes on from NZ_CP130886.1 coordinate 4,085,323, forward strand.
TGGCCCCGACGATTGTGAAGCGTTTGAGCTTCATGTTGATCGTCCGGGCGCTCAGCCCTTCGCCGAGGACGATGTCAACCCGGAAATCTTCCATGACCGGGTAAATGAATTCTTCGACGGTCGGCGGCAGGCGGTGGATCTCGTCGATGAACAGCACCGAGCCCTGGGCCGCGTTGGTGAGGTAGGACAGCAGATCCTTCGGCGCCTGCAGGGCCGGACCGGAGGTGATCTGGCATTCGACCCCCATCTCGCGGGCCATGGCCATCGCGAGCGTGGTTTTGCCGAGTCCGGGGGGGCCGTCGAGCAGCAGGTGCCCCAGTGGCTCTTTTCGCATGCGGGCGGCGTCGAGGACGATTCTCAGGCGTTCGACGACTTTCCGCTGGCCGACGACTTCGTCGAGTCCTTGAGGGCGCAGTTCGTCGTCGAACTGCTCGTCGTCGGGATTGAAGGCGGAACCCGAGCCGGCGGGCGGACCGTCGTCCTCGTCATCCGGACCGCCCTGAAAGACCTTGTGCCGTGCCATCCGTGCTCATCTCGCGCCGCAGACCTGCGGGCGGATTTCCGTGGCCGCCCGGTCGGGACCATCTTAGCGAAGCGCCCCGGCGGGCAAGAGGGCGCGGGGGGAAAATCCCGCCCGCGCCTCGCTTCGGCCAGACATTTACGCGGCTTCGACTTCGACGACCGTCGGCTGGCCGCTCATTCGCAGGTAGGCGACGGTGTTCATCATCGCGATCAATGGAGCCGCCACCAGCAGCCCGACGCCACATGCAAGCAGTCCCAGAATCGCGATCCCGGTGGACGCGAATCCAAGCACCAGCAAGGTCAAGCGATTCCCCTTCGTCAGCTCCCAGGCGCGCGACAGCGACTCAATCCCCGGCAGGTCCTCGGCAATCAGCACCATTGCGAACGGCGAAAGAGCCAGCGCGACAATTATGCCTGGAATGATACAGAGGACAAATCCGATGCCGACGGCGATTGCAAACACGATGTTGCAGAGCACCATCCGCAAGAAGAACCGACCGCCGCTGAAGAGTTCTCCGAGACTGGCCTGTTTGCCTCGTGCCAGTTTCAGCAGAATGATGTTCTGGCCACACATCAAGAATGCGCCGAAGATGTTTGCCGGAATCTGCCAGAGGTTGCCGAAGATGACCAACGACGCGTCGGCCTGACCGTTTTGCTGCTTCTGCATCTCCGCCATGAAGCTCATGACATATACGGGAGACGCCGCCAGCAGGTTGAGAATCCCTGCGACAAGGACCAGGGCCACCAGAAATCCCAGATTGCGTTTGGTAATCTGCCAGGCTGTGGAGATGACGTCGCCTGTTTCAATGGTCACTGGACCGCCGGGCGTCGGTCGGCTGGTGTCCGCCGAGAGTTCCTCGCCGCAGGCGGGGCAGTTTTTCTCACCGCGCGAGACGTCGGCGCCGCACATCGGGCAGGGGCGCGAGGGCCGGGGCGATTTCGCGATCGGAGCGTCTTCGACGGTCTCTGCGGGCGATGCATCGGGGACGGTGACCAGCTCGCCGCAGCCAGGGCACTTGGCCTGCCGACCGGCCTTGCTTTCGTCGGTGCTGAGAAACTTGCCGCACTTCGAGCAATGAAACTCAATCGCCATGTTTGCGGTTTCCTTCGAGTAAGAAAACTGTCCCCGATGATCCCCCGCCCGACACGACGTCAGACGGCCACCTGCTCAGTCGGAATCGAGAAAACGGCGCAGCATCGCTCCGTCACTGCGCAACCGGATTGTCTGTCCGGAGAACACCGACAGGCCGCCGCACAACTCAAACGCAGAATTCGGACAGAACGATCAAACATCGCCACGAATGCGGCCTGGAATGCCTCTTACATTACCTGCGCGATGCGCCGGGAGACAGTAGCGGACTGGCAGAAAAGTCACGGTCGGGCAAAGAATCCCCGGGGACTCACGACCGGTCATTCCGCGGCAAGTTGGGCGGCCAGGCTGTCGGCGATGTTGAAGTTCGCCATCACGCTCTGCACGTCGTCGTTGTCGTCGAGCAGTTCGAGCAGCTTCAGCACGCTGCGAGCCGTTTCGAGGTCTTCCACTTCGACCTTGTTGGCTGCAATCCGGGTGACTTCGGCCGACTCCAGCGGAATCTTCTCGGCTTCGAGGGCGGCGAGGACCTGCTGAAAGACGTCGGGGGTGCAGGTCACTTCGAAGAATTCGCCGGCAACTGCGACGTCGGACGCGCCGGCTTCGAGCGCGATCTCGAACAGCCGCTCCTCGCTGACCGCGGAGACGGGAACCAGAAAGAGTCCCTTCCGCTCGAACATCCAGGCGACGCAGCCGGTGCTGCCGAGATTGCCGCCGTTGACTTCGAAGATCTTGCGGATCTCGCCCGCGGTGCGATTGCGGTTTTCGGTCAGAATTTCGCAGAGGACGGCGACGCCCCCTGCGCCGTAGCCTTCATACAGGACTTCGTCGTACTGTTCGGTATCGAGGGCGCCGGTGCCCTTTTTGACCGCGCGATCGATCGTATCGTTGGGCATGCTCGACTTGCGAGCCCGATCGATGGCGTATCTCAGGGCCAGGTTTGCTGCGGGATCGCCGCCGCCGCGGCGGGCGGCGACGATGATCAGTCGCGCCAGCTTCCCGAACAATTTGCCGCGTTTCTTATCCGCAGCGCCCTTTTTGTTCTGGATATTCGCCCAGTGGGAGTGGCCGGCCATACTTCAGGAATTCCGCCAACGAGGTCGTAGTGAGTGTCGTCGTCGCCCCCGCCGCCGCGTGTGGCGCGTTACGGGGGCCGCCAGAAATGAGCGCCGCGTCCGATCAGGGAGAGCCTGGAGCAGCGGGCTTCGGCTTGTCCCCCTGGGGAGCGTGCTCCTTGAGCTTCTGCTTGAGCCGCTCGACGACTTTGGTGTCGGGGTGCTTTTCGGCATTCGCCTGTTCCAGCGCTTTCTGCCACGCTTCGACCGCCTTGTCCATCAGCTTGAGCTGCTGGTAGCAGTCTCCCAGGTGATCGAAGAGCGTGGCGTCTCCGGTGCCGGTCGACTGCTTGATCGCCTCTTCGAGCGGGCCGCGGGCTTCTTCGAACTTGCCCCGCTTGAACAGGACCCAGCCCAGGCTGTCGAGAAAGGCGGCGTTGTCCGGCTCGGCGGCGATCGCCTTGCGAATCATCTGCTCCGCCTGCTCCAGGTTCTTCCCCTGATCTGCGTAAAGGTATCCCAGGTCGTTGTTGACGCCCGGATCTTCCGGGCTCTCCGCGAAGATCTTTTCGAGGATTTCTTCGCCCTTGCGCATCTCGCCTTTGAGGACGAAGATGTTCGACAGGTTGGACTGGCAGCGGCGAACGATATCCTTCTGATCCGGAAACTGCTCGATCACTTTTTCGAACCGGGTGACCGCTTCGTCGAACCGGTGCGCGTGGGAAAAGATCCAGGCTTCCTGCATCAGCAGCAGCGGACTGTCGGGCACTTCCTTCAAGGCATCGGCGACAGCGGCCAGAGCCCCGTCGGTGTCGCCCGCCAGCGCCAGAATCTGCGAGAGCATATACAGGAAATTCGGCCGCCGGTCGGCCAGTTCGGGCTTGTCGACCGCCGCCCGGTAGACTTTCGCGGCCGCGTCGTAGCGTTTCGCTCCCGCCAGCAACTGCCCCCACTCCGAGTAGACCAGCGGCAGACGCTGCTTCGCCAGCGGCGCCGACAGCTCATAGAATTCCGAGGCCGCGTCGTACTGCTTGCGTTCTCCGGCCAGCTTGGCCAGGAGGTAGCACTTTTCAAACGACAGATCGGGCGGCTCGGCCTTGGCGTCCTGCCGACCGACTTCGAGCAACTGGTTCACCATCTTCTCGTCGCCTGCCACGGCTTCGAGTTCCGATCCCAGCGTCTCCAGCGAATCTCCGCTGGCCCGGCTGACCGCCTTGGCGAGAACGTCGAGCAGTTCGCGGGGACGGTCCAGCTTTCGTAGCACCTCCGCCAGTCCCATATACCCGGCGGTGTCGCTCGAGTCTTTCAGAGACTCCTCGTAGACGCTGCGGGCGCGATCCAGCTCTCCCGCCGCAGCCAGCCGCTCGGCGAAGTAATACTGCAGCGTATTGTTCCGCGCGTCATCCTTCGCCATCGCTTCCAGACGCCCCAGCAGCTCGTCCGAGCGATTGAGCTTCTGCAGGATGTCGGCCAGCAACTGATAGGCGTCGCGACCTTTAGATTGCCGCTGGGCATCGAAGTAGGGCTGCAGTTCCGCCAGGGCTTCGTCGGGCTTATCCGTCAGCAGCAGGACCTTGGCGCGGAAGAACGAATAGTTGCCGGAGCTGATCTTGTTGGCTTTTTTGGCCAGTTCGAAGGCTTCGCCGGCCGGCACGGCCCGTCCGGCATCCAGCAGCACCTGTCCGGTCGTTTCCAGGCTGGTCCGCTTGTCGTTGAGAAGCGCCTGCCGCGTCCGCAGGTCGAGACCATACTGGGTCGGCGATTTCAGCGCGTCCAGCAGCGCCTCGTACTGATCGGCGGCCTTTTCGTTCTGGCCGGTCGCCAGATACAGAATGCCGAGATTCCGGACCAGCAGGACATATTCGGGCGAGTACCGATCGAGCGCGGGCGCCGCGGCGGCCTGCTCCAGATACCGGATGGCGTCGGGAAGTCGGCGCTGCCCCGCCAGACTGGTGGCGAGCTGCTGCAGGAGTTCGACATTCTGGGGATCGAGCTCCACGGCGCGCGTGGCATACTTGATGGCGTTTTCCGTCTCTTCGAGCTGGAACGCCAGCGGAACCAGATCGCGATAAATTTCGACCGCCTGGGGATCGATCGCCACCGCCTGCTGAAGCTGGGCGTAGGCCAGCTTCAACTTGCCCCGACTCTGCAGCAATCTCCCCGACATGTAATGCGAAACGGCCTCGATCCGAGCCTGCGTCTGTGCGTCCCGAAGCGTTTTCGCCCGCAACGGACTAACGATGTCATCGGACTCCTGCTGCGGCCGAAAAACCTGCTCGGGAGCGGCCCTCAGCAGGGAGGGCGTCGGCGCGGCTGCCAGCGCCAGCAGCAGAACAACACGAGCGGACCGTCGCGGGAGGGTGGGCATGGGCCGGAATCCTGTTCGACCTGTGGACGCCGCAAATCCTTCGGGCGGCGAGACCTCCGAGATTGTAGCCGCGAACTGCCGCAGGCACCAAGGCCCGGTTTCCCCGATGGTCGGAACGAAATCCCGCGGCCAAGGACTGTCGACGAACTATCTGGCCTTTTTGACAGTTTTCTTGGCGGCCTTCGGCGTCGCTTTGGAACCGGACTTCGGAGCCGGCTTCGCGGCCTTCGCCGGTTCGGCGGGCTTTTTCGACGGGGCGGCTTTCGCCGGAGGAGCTTTGACGGGCGGGGCCTTCGCCGCCGGCGCCTTCGCGACCTTGACGGGCTCAGGCGCCTTCGCGGGCTTTGCGACCGCCTTCGGCGCCGCCTTGGGTTTCGGCTTGGGCTTTGGAGCCGTCGCGCCGTGCTTCCAGAGATCCGCCAGCCGGTCCAGACTGTCGCCGGCCTCGTGCCCGCCTTCTCCTGCGCCAGTCCCGTCGAAGAAGGCGGAATTGATGCGAGGATCGGTGGCGATGCAGCGCAGCGAACAGCAGAATTGCTCCGCTTCCGCCTTGCGGACAGCGGACTTGAGGGTCTCGCCGATTTCCTCGGCCGACATGCCCGGGCTCGCCAGCCCGAGCCAGATCAGCGCCCGCGCCGAAGATTCGTCGATCGGCAGCAGGTGAGCGCCGATGGTCTCCTGGAGCGTGTAGGTCCGGACGAACGGAGTGATGTGCTTGATCTTTGCGAGCTGCTTCATGGCCAGTTCGAGGGTCTTCTTGCGGAGTCCTTCGAACTCAAAGCTATAGCCCTTTTCAAAGACGTACTGCAGGACCGCCCGGAGGCGATAGGCGCGGATATCCGCGGTTTCGGTGTCGTCGAAAATGCGTTCCAGTTCGTTGACCGAACTGACGCGGGCTTCATTGAGATCGGGAAACTCTGTCGAAATCCGAGCGTACCAGCGTTCGGAGGATTCGACGGGGGCGTCTTCGAGGCAAACCGCAAACAGCATCGTTTCGAGGACGGGTCGCCCCCCTTTGGGGACAGTCACCTTGTACTGCTTTTTGATGGCAGGAAGCAGTTTCTTGATCACTGCGGTCCGGTCGGATGCCTTGGTTTTCGTTGCTGCCATAGGTTCTTGCCGTTCGCTGGATCCGTGTCGTCTGATGGGTTGGTGCTGCTCAGCACGCTGCCGCCACGTGCCGATCAGGCGGATTCGGGCCGGCTTGCCGGCCGCTCGTCGGCCGAGGAATCCTCCGATCCGACGGGATCGTCGAACGCCTCTTCCGTTTCGGTCGAAAGCACATCGTCAATCGGTTGCAGGGCGTCGGGTTCGGCGCCGGCCCCGAGCGACTCGCGGATGAGTCGAGTGGCTTCGGCGCTTTTCTTGACGCCCTGATCGAGAATGAAGCGAATGACGGGGGTGTAGCGCGTGTCGATCCGATCGGCGATTCGGGACTGTATGAAGCCGCGCGCCGACTCCAGACCGTGCATGCAGAGCGACTGCTTCTTGGCGTCTCCCATGACCGAGACGTAGATCTTGGCGGTGCGCATGTCGGGCGCAACCACCGCCTGCAGGACAGTGACGTTCTGCACGCGAGGATCCTTGAGGTCGAACAGGATCGCCGAGCTGACCGCTTCCCGGACAGCTTCGGACGCCTTGGCTAGCCGCCGCGCATTCATCAGTCTGAAGTTCCCCTCCCCGCAGATGCCGTTTCGCGAGCCGCCGGACCGATGACGAAATCACCGGTCGACGCCGCCTGCCGCTCCGTCGCCTATTCGAGCGTCCGTCGGATTTCCTCGATTCGGTAGGCCTCGAACAGATCCCCTTCTTTCACGTCGTTGAAGTTTTCGAGGCGGATGCCGCACTCCATGCCTTCGCGGACTTCTTTGACGTCGTCCTTTTCGCGCCGCAGCGAGCCGATGCCGTACGCGTTCAGGATCTTCTGATCCCGGATCAGATGGACCCGGTGCGACCGTTCGATGGTGCCGTTGAGGACGCGGCAACCGGCGATCGTCCCGAACCGGCTGATGTTGAAAGTCCGCAGCACGATCGCCCGGCCAGTAACGACCTCCCGCTTTTCCGGTCGGAGCATCCCTTCGAGGATCTGGCGGATTTCGCTGATCACTTCGTAGATGATGTTGTACCGCTTGACCTGCACGCCCTCCTGAATGGCGAGCTGTTCCGCGCGGTCTTCGGCGATCACGTGGAAGGCGATGATCACGGCATCCGAGGCGGCCGCGAGGTAGACGTCGCTTTCGTTCACGCCTCCCACGCCTTCGTGGAGAATCTTGACTCGCACTTCCGGGTGCGAGAATTTGTTGATCTCGTTCCGCAGCGCTTCGAGCGAACCGGGCGTATCGGCCTTCACCACCAGCGCCAGATCCTGGATCTGCCCCTCGCGGGCTGCGTTGAGAATGTCTTCCATCGTCCGACGACCGCCCTTGGTCGCCAGCACGGCGGCCCGTCCGCGCTCGTGCCGCTGTCCGGCGATCTCGCGGGCCTGCTCGATGTCCGACATCACGACGAACTGATCGCCCGCATTCGGGACCGCTTCCAGACCGGCGACCTTGATGGGAGTCGACGGCGGAGCTTCGGCGATTTCCTGATCGTATTCGTTGTACATCGCCCGGACGCGACCGTAGGTCTCGCCGCAGACGACCACATCGCCCACTCGCAGGGTTCCGTTCTGCACCAGGAACCAGGCCAGCGCTCCGCGACCTTCGTCCCGGAAGGCTTCCAGACAGGCCCCGTTCGCCGACCGGGCGGGATTTCCTTTGTACTCGTGCAGTTCCGCCGTCAGCAGCAGAGTATCCAGCAGATCGGGGAGCCCCAGGCCGGTCAGGCCGGAGGTCCGAACGACTTCGACGTCGCCGCCCCATTCCGAAGCCAGCACGTTCTGTGCGGCCAGTTCCTGCAGAACCCGCTGTTCGTTGCGGTCGGGTAGATCACACTTGTTGAGCGCCACGACGATCGGAACGCCGGCCGCCTTGGCATGAGAAATACATTCCAGCGTCTGCGGCATCACGCCGTCGTTGGCGGCCACGACCAGCACGACGATGTCCGTCACGTTGGCGCCACGCGCCCGCATCTCGCCGAAGGCGGCGTGACCGGGCGTATCGACGAACGTCAGCTTCTGGCCATTGTGTTCGACCTGGTAGGCGGCGATGTGCTGAGTGATGCCGCCGTGCTCGCCGGCCGCCACGTTGCTCGAACGCAGACGGTCGATGAGGGTGGTCTTGCCGTGATCGACGTGACCGAGAATCGTCACGATCGGCGGACGGACGACCATCGCCGCGGGATCGTCCGCCGCGTCGACCATGTCCCCGAGCACATCTTCGAGATCTTTCTCGCGCTGAATCCGCAGATCGACGCCCAGTTCGACCGCCAGCTCGATCGCGGTGTCCTCATCGAGTCCCGAGTTGATGGTGACCATCGATCCGCGCGCCCAGAGAATCTGGATGATGCTCTTGGCCGGTCGGCCGATGGCCTCCGAGAGCGTTCGCACGGTGATCGGCAGCTCAAGCACGGCCTGGGATTTGAGCTCGGTCTTTCCCTTGAACCGCCGCTTGTGCAGTCCCGACAGCCGCGTCTGGCGCTGTTCTTCTTCTTCGTCGCGCACCTGCTGCGTCTGACGACGCTTGTCGCGCCGCTGCGCCCGGCTCTCTTCGAGCCCGGCCCCGGCCAGCGCGTCCCCGGTGGTCTTGCCCCGCAAATCGCGACGGACTTCAACCGGCTCCTCGTCGCCTGGCTTGCGCTTCTTGCTGTCGGCGGATTTCCGCAGGTGGTCTGCGAGCGGACTCCCCTTCTGCAGCGCTTCCGGCTGATTCAGGCGGAACGTCGGCTTCTGAGCTTTGGCTTCTTCCGGCTTGGGAGTCTTGGAAGCCGGCCCGACGAAGTTCGGGATATCGGCAATCAGCGGCGAGGCAAATCGCGATCGACTCTTCCTCGCACCGCTGAGCGGGCCGGCCGCCGCCCCGCCGGCTGGCGGCGTCGGGCGGGAACCTGTCGATTCCGTTGTCCCCCGCGCGACCATGTCCATCGATCGCAGCGACCGCGAGGCCCCGTGCGATGAAATATAGTCGCCGCGGCTGAGCGGCGCCGGCTTGGACGGAGCCGCGGGCGCAGCCGTCGTTCCAGCACTGACTTCGGGAGGTTCGGCGGGGGTCTCCTCACTGGCCGCTGCAGCTTCTGCAGCAGCCTCGACCGACGCCGCAACAGCCTCGACGGCGACCGGCGATGGCTCTTCCACCGGCGGCGCTTCGACGTCCCGAGGCGCTTCGACGTCGGAAGCGACGGCCTGAACCGCCTCTTCAACTTCTGCCGGAGCCGACTCCTCGACAACCGCTGCGGCTTCCGCACCCGCGTCCTCCGTCAGAGCGGTCCGGTGTCGCACCGGCTGCGGTCGCGTGGCAATTGTCCGCAACTCCCGCACGCGTCCCATAGCGAGTTCATCCCGAGCCGGAGCGGCGGTGGTCTTCGCAACAGCAGCGGGCGCCGCGACCGAGGATCCGGAGCCGCCGGACGCCTGAATCAGTCCCAGCACCAGATCTCGTTCTTCCGGGGAAATGCTGGCCAATGCAGAGTTCTTGACCGAGATTCCTGCCTTTGCGCAGAAATCGATCAACAGCTTGCTGTCCATGTCGAGCTCTTTGGCAAGAGCGAAAATGCGAATCTTCAAACGCGATTCCCTCGTCTGCTCAGTTTGGGACAGCGATTGCTGTCCACCGGGGCCGACTGCCTGCCTGACGATCCGTCACTCCCAGCCGCTTTCAGCGGTGAGAATCGGCAGAACCTCAGCCGAATTCGTTCTCTGAGTCAGCCCTCTGATGATTGTCCGCCTGACTCCACGACGCCGTTTATCGCTCTCGCGGGAAAGGCGACTGGTCCGGCCCCTCTCCCTATCTGTTCTCGATCCTGGACCGGTGCTATTCGCTTGCCGCGCGTTCCCCCTGCTCTGCGTTCTCTTTTGCCGGGCTGTCTTCGGCCGACGCTGCGCTTTCGACAGCCGACGCAACGGCCTCCGCGGCAGCTTCCGCCGCCGCGGCGTTGGCGGCGGCTGCAGCGTCCATCGCCGCACCAATCGCCGCCTGCTCCCGTTCCATCGCCCGCCGCATCCGCTCTTCCTGTTCGAGCCGCTCGCTCTCCCGTTCGGCATAGGCCACGATGGCGTCGACCTGCTCCTCGTCGAGTTCGCCCATCTCCATCAACTGATCGGGCTCGATCACCGACAGATCGTCGAAGCTGAGGAAACCCTGCGACACCAGACCTTCCGCCAGTTCCGGAGTGACTCCCGGAATCACCGAAAACGCCCCGACCGCCCGGTCGAGCTGTTCGTCCAGCTCTTCGCGGGTCATCACTTCGATGTCCCAGCCGACCAGCTTCGATGCCAGCCGGACATTCTGCCCCTTTTTGCCGATCGCCAGCGACAACTGGTCATCTCGCACCAGGACGATCACGCGTCCCAGCATCGGGCACAGAATGACGTCTTCCACTTCGGCCGGCTGCAGCGCGTTGGGAACCAGCACCTGCAGCGAATCGTTCCAGCGGACGATATCGATCCGCTCTCCACACAGCTCGTCCAGAATATTTTTGATGCGGGCACCGCGAACGCCGACGCAGGCGCCGACGGCGTCGATGTTGTTGTCGATACACGAAACCGCAACTTTCGACCGGTAGCCCGCTTCCCGGGCCAGCGACCGGACCTCGATGACTCGCTCTGCGACTTCTGGAATCTCCAGCTCGAACAACCGTCGCACAAACTCCGGATGGGTCCGCGACAGGATGATCTTGACCCGGCTGCCAGCCTTGCGGACCTCCAGCACGATCGCCCGCACGCGTTCCGAAACGCGGAAGCCTTCGCCCGGAATCTGCTCGCCGCGCGGCAGAAAGCCTTCCACCTTCCCGAGGTTCACGATCGCGGCGCCCCCCTCGACCCGCGTCACCGTCCCCGAGACAATCTGATGCCGCAGATCGGCGAATTCGTCGTAGACGGAATCGCGTTCGGCCTCGCGAATCTTCTGAATCATCACCTGCTTGGCGGTCTGGGCGGAAATCCGTCCGAGAATGTCCCCCAGCTCGTCCGCATCGATCTCCTTGCCATCGCAGTGGACGGTCGGATTTCCGCTGGCCCGGTCGATTTGAGCGACAATCTCGTTTTCTTCGCCGAAGTGCTTTCGCGCCGCCGACAACACGGCCTGCTCGACCCCCTCGAAGACGATCTCTTTATCGATATTCTTATCGCGATGAATGGCATCGACGATTCGAAGAAGTTCACTGCCGTTCATAATCCGCCACTCCTCCCGGCCCGGTTGTTTCACGCCTGCCCGGCCAACCGGGACCTGGCTTCAAGTTGTCGCCCGGCTGCCGGTCGAACGCGCACCCGCGTCCCATCGCGCCATCTCCCCCGCCGGCTCCTGCCCGCGGAGACTGTTGCATTCCGACACCAACTCAAACAACCGCCATCAAAACAAAAAAGCGGGCACGAGTCCCGCTTCCAAGCGACCCCACTGGTGGGTGGAGATCGGCCGAGCACATGTCTCCCCGTGCATACCGGGGCGGCCTGAGGATTACGGGTCTCCCCGTGCTATTCAGGTGACATGGTCGCTGCCTCCGACCTCGAAGCCGAGACTCACCGCCACCACTTGAGCAAAACAGGCGACGGGCCGGATCGATTCCAGACCTCCCCCATTTCACCACAAGTGCTGCAGTTGACGATACAAGTGGCCCATCCAACTGTCAAGCACTTTGTCGCAATTGGCGTTGGAGGTTGCGTTTGCTGAGCCGGCAGACTTGCCCCGCCTTCGCTCGTCAACCGGTCCCCGGTTTCCGGGCCGACGAAGCCCCTTTGACACACTAGGAGAACTGAGACGCCTGCGTGATTCAGGAGGTCGGCATTTTCAGAAGAAGGTCGGCTCATCCCGGTGCCTCCCGTTGACCGTTAACGGTTTTACGGGTTGAATCGTGCTCGGTGTGTCACGGAAGTCATCTGCCGCGTAACAGGACGTTCCGCGGCAGCCAGAGCGGGGGCAGTTCCCCCTCTCGCGACGACGAGCCTGTAGGGGAGAGTGTTCGCATGTCCTGGAAATCCATTCTCGGTTGGAGTTCGCTCTCTGCCTGCCATCGACAGGCCTGTCGTGCGGCCAGTCCGGTTCTCTGCGGAATCGCAGTCACTCTATCGCTCCAGACGGTCACGCCCGTCCATGCCCAGGGACTGCTGCAGAATAGCAAATTCCTCGGGCAGGCCGGGAACCCCGAGCAGGAAGAGATGAAAGAGAACGCTCAGGAGGCCTATCAGGCCGGGCAATATCCGGACGTGGTCGAACTGACTTCGGCCGTTCTGGCTCAGAATCCCCAGGACCACGTCGCTCTCTATCTGCGTGCGAGCGCCCGCGTCGAAATGGGAATCAGCGGCCGCGATCTGAACACGCTCCGCGCCGGCATCGAAGATTCCCGGAATGCACTGCGGTTCGGCGGCAATCAGGTCATCAACTACTACCTGCCCTACTTCTACGGCATGACGGGACTGGCGCAGCTTGAAGGCCGGAAGGAACATGCTGAAGTTGTCGTGCAGTTCGCCGACAGCGTCCTGGCCCGTCCCACGCTGACCCCCGACGATCGGGCCAACATCCTCTTTCAGCGCGCCAATGCCCGGGTCTACTTGAAGGACTACGACGCCGCGACCAAGGACTTCACGTCAGCCATTGCCGCCGTTCCGGCGCACCTGGGGGCGCATCTGGGACTGGCCGACTGCCACCTGCGGGCCGGTAAAACCGATCTGGCTCAGGCGGCATTCACCGCCGCCGTGCAGTCGAATGCCGAGAATCCGCTGGTCTACAACAACCGGGGGATGTTCTTTCAGCAGCAGGGGCGGCACGCGGAGGCCATCGCCGACTTCACGCAGGCGATCAAGCTCAACCCGGGCTTTGTCGTCGCCGTGACCAACCGCGGCTACGCGGCGTTGCAGATGGGGGACGGCGCCGCCGCCGAACGGGATCTGAATCTCGCGATGCAGATGGCCCCGAATGTTCCGCTGAACTACAGCCTCCGCGGCACGGCCCGCATGGCCCAGGGTCGGATTCCGGAGGCGATGCAGGACTACAACCAGGCCCTCAAGCTCGACCCGCAGAACCCGATGGCCTACGCCGACCTCGGTTTCGCCCAGTATTTCACGAAGCAGTATCCTCAGGCCCTCGCCGCCTTCGATCAGGCGGTCAAGCTCGATCCCAATCTGCGCTTCCTCGATCCCTGGCGCTTCATGGCGATGCTGCAGGTCGGTCAGGGAGAAGCCGCCCCGGCGAAGTTCAAGGATTCGCTGACCAAGGCGTTCGTCGATCGGGACTGGACCGACAAGGTGCTGCAGTACCTGTCGGACGCGATGCCGGAGGAACAGCTCCTCGCGTCGGTCGAAAAGACGAATCGTCTGCAGCAGGCCGCTCAGATCTGCGAAGGCTGGTACTTCATCGCCGAGAAGAAGAAACGGGCCGGAGATCAGGCCGGGGCCACCGCGGCCTACCAGAAGGCGATCGAGTCGGGGGCCACACAGCTCTCCGCCTACCGCGGAGCCCAGATGTCGCTGCGGGCGAACTGAGTCCACTTCGCACCGCATCGAATACGACAACGGGCCGGTGATCCGAGTTGATCACCGGCCCGTTTTGCATTGATCCATCGATTGCCAACGCTCAGATCGCTTCAACGACCGTCGCGCTGGCCTGGCCGAACCGTGTCACGTTGACGCTGAGCACCACTTTGTTGCTCGTCGCCAGCGGTTCGCCCCGCACGACATTCAGTGGGCAGGCCGGATCGGGCGTGTCGTAGTTCAGCGTCGGCGGAATCAGGCCGTGCTGCAGTCCGATGACCGAGGCCGCCAGTTCCAGCGTCCCCGAGCCAGCACCGCTGTTGCCCAGATAGCTCTTCGGGGCCGTCACCGGAATCTTCCGACCCAGGTCGGCTCCGAAGACGTCATGAATCGCCTGCGATTCCGCGATGTCGATGGCTTGAGTCCCCAGTCCGTGGGCGTTCACGTGCCCGATCTGGTCCGGTCGCAATCCGGCCGCCTGCAGCGCGGAAGCCATCGCCGAGGCCAGAGCCTTGCGAAACTGCGGCGTTCCGGTCTTGTCCGACACGCAAGTGGCGCCTGTCCCCAGCACCTTTCCCCAGATTCTGGCGCCGCGGCGTTCCGCATGCGCCCGATCTTCCAGCAGCAGCGTACAGGCCCCTTCTCCCACAACCCGTCCCGCCCGATGGAGATCGAACGGCCGGCAGCGTTTTTCCGGTTCGGCCGGCGTCGACGCCAGGTCGCCGAACAGCGCCATGTGCAGAGTCTTAATCGGATGCAGCGTTGTTCCGGTACAACCGGTAATCATCATGTCGGCCGAACCGCGCAGGAGGATCCGCATCGCTTCGCCGATGACGATATTTCCCGACGCGTCATCCATGGTGAGAGAGTTGGTCGGTCCGCGGGCGTCAGTCGTGATGCTGATGTGACACGCCGGCATGTTCGGCAGATATCGGAGCAGCCACAGCGGCTCCATCCGGGGCAGCCCCTTGGGTCCCCAGTCTTCGAAAGCAAACGGCTTCGAATGATTTTCCCCGCAGCAGGCATCCGCCGCGGAGGCGAGGATATCCGGCGCACTGAGCATCAGGTTCGCGCCGAATTCAATCCCCAGTCGCTCGTGGTCGACAGTGTCCAGATTCAGTTCCGCGTGTTTGAGCGCCAGCATTGCGGAAGCGACGCCGAGCTGGATCTCGCGGCACATTGCCTTCAGGCTCTTTCGCAGTTCTTTCAGGTAGATCTTGCGGGCGGCTTCGTCCGTAAAATCCTTGACTTCGCCCCCCACGCAGTCGGGCGAGGCGACGCCGGGAAAGAATTCCGATCGGGCGACGCCCGACTTGCCGGAGGCCAGACTGTTCCAGAACGGCTCGATTCCAATCCCGATCGGGCTGACGACTCCGAGGCCGGAGATCACCACTTCGCGGGCAGACGCAGAGGACGCACTCATCGGTAGTCAGTTCCACAAGGCCAAAGCCGCGACCAGGCGACGAACAGCGCCGCCCCTGACCGGTTGGCTTAAAGCGTCACGCGACCGGTTATTGTCGCAACGACGGATTGGATAGAAAACTCGATTTGAAACGGTTTTGCAACCGAGACCGCAGCCGGATCGCCGAATCCCCATACCATCTTTCAAGTTGCGTTCCCGGGCGCCAACTGGACTCCGTCCGGGCCGGCGAGCCTGTTTTCGTCCATCCGGGCGAGAAAACTCGCTCGAATCCGCGCGGCCGAACACAACCGGACCGCCCTTGGATCCGGAAAATCGCGCCCGCGCGGAATTCACTCACGATTCTTCGGCAACGGCGTCGGGGACTTCCCCCAGCGGGCTTCGTGCTGCATCTGCTTCCGCTGCCACTGAACGCCTGCCATCAGGATGTCCAGGCAGTCCGCAAAGCCGGCCAACGCCGCTTGCCATTGTTTGGCGGCGAGCGACTCCCGCGCCCGACGGGACGCCTGCTCGTGCTGTTTCCAGTCGATCGGCCAACCGTCTTCATGCGCCGCCTGAGTCAGTTCCGATTCCATCCGGGCCAGTTTTTCGACAAATTGCGGCTGAATCCGCGCCGATGCCGTCCGATACGGCCGCCACGCCACCGTGGCGTGCGGATCGAATCCAGGAGCTGTCGCGCTGGCGGCAAGCAGGTGCCGACGGACGAACAGACCCCAGAACGTCAGGGCCAGCACCGATCCTGCAATCAAAAACAGACCCGGGAGAGTCTTTTCCGTCAACGCCGCCAGACTCAAACCGATGCAGAACATCGCGGCGATGCCGCACCAGGCGGCAAAACTCCCCCAGCCCAGCTCCTGACGGTTGAATTGCTGGGGCAGATCGATGCTCGGCGCTTCGTCAGGGACATCCCCCGCCCGGACGATGATTACGGTGATATTGTCCGGCCCCCCGCGCAGATTCGCGAGATTCACCAGCAGCCGGCACGCCGCCGAGGGAGGCAGGTGGGCCGCTACCATCCCCATTTCCGCATCTGAGAGCTGACCGCACAGGCCGTCCGAGCAGAGCAGGAACGTGTCTCCGGGAAGAACCGGGTGCGGACCCTCCAGATCGACGCGGACCGTCGGGTCCGGCCCCAGCGACCGGGTGATGACGTTTCGCGGGCAGAGGCGTTCGGCTTCGGCGGGATTCATTTTCCGCTGGCGGATCATTTCCCACAGCAGACTATGGTCCGACGTGAGCTGATCGATGTGCAGGCGGCGTATCCGGTAGGCGCGACTGTCCCCGACGTGGCCGATCACCGCCCCCAGAGGCCCGAGCAGCAGCGTCGTGCAGGTGGTCCCCATCCGCAGGAAGTCTTTGTTTTCCTGCCCCTTGGTATTGATTGCAGAATTGGCGTCCTCGATGGCGGCCTTCAGCGCCTGCATCGGAGGAAGCTGCCGCAGTTTGTCGAACGTGTGGGGGATCGTATCAATCGCGAGCTTGCTGGCCAGTTCTCCGACCGCATGTCCTCCCATCCCATCCGCAACTATGAACAAATGACCACGATTCGTCCATTGCTCCCGGTCGGATCGCAGGTGAACGACCCAGGCGTCCTGGTTGTTCTGTCGGCAGAATCCGATGTCGGACAGGGCCGCGTATTGAACCGACTGCTCCCAGAACATCGTGGCCCCGACCCGTTAAGGACTCTGCACCGCCAGGCAACGGCCCCGTTCGATCCCTGTCAGCCAGCACTCAACGGTCAGTCGCCACAATGCCCGGTCGCGAATCACGTCGTTCCAATGACGACACCGTAATATATCGGACGGATCCATCGCCAGCACGGCGGACGAACCTGCGGAGAATCGATTTCGGGAAGCTGGAGCTCCGGCTCCCGCACCCCTCGGGCGATTCGCCAGCCTCGAACTTCGGCCGAACTTCTTGCGGACCCGCCGCCGATAGCATAAACTGTCGCTGATATCTTTGCTCTGGGAGACCGTTGATGCTCCGGATTCTCGGGTCGGAAAAGCGACTCTGTAACGGCATGACCCGTCGCGACCTGCTCGAAGTCGGCGGCGCCGGCCTCGCGGGTCTGTCGCTCCCCCAGCTTCTGCAGTCGCAGGCCCGCGCCTCGTCAGGCGGTGATCGCTTCGGCCAGGCGAAGAACTGCATCGTCCTGTTCCTTTACGGATCACCCAGTCAGCTCGAAACCTTCGACATGAAGCCGGAAGCTCCTGTCGAAATTCGCGGCACCATGCAGCCGATTCCGTCGAACGTCCCCGGGCTCGACGTCTGCGAATACCTGCCGCAGATGGCCGGCATGATGGACAAGGTCACCGTCCTCCGCTCGCTCCATCACGACCACCCGATTCACGGCGTCGCCTGGGCAATGACCGGTACGGCAGTCATTGATGTCAACATGGAGCTGAGTCCGAACGACCCCAAGCACCAGCCCTACTTCGGCTCGGTCGTCGAATACTACGATCGCCAGAAGCGGGGCGGGCTGCCATCGCATCCGCAAAATGTCGCACTCCCCTTTCCGTTCAGCACGCAGCGGACGGGCGAAGTTCACCGCGCCGGCCCCTACGCCGCCTATCTGGGGAGCACCTACAACCCCCTCTGGACCGAGTTCCAGGGGGAAGCCTCGCGTTCGGTCTACAAGACGCTGCGCGATCAGAACATCGAAATCTTCGATCCCTACGTCGGCTGCAAACCCGACAGCTACTTCCGCATGGCGTCCACTGCCATGCCTGAGGCCCTGACCCTCGACCGGCTCAATCGGCGACGGTCGCTGCAGCAGCAGCTCGATGTCGGCCGGCGCGACCTGCAATTGCTCGACAAATCCCGCAACCTCGACGGTTTCCAGCAGATGGCCTACTCGCTGCTCGCGTCGCGGTCGGTTTCCGAGGCCCTCGACGTCCGGCGGGAAACGAACGAAATTCGCGATCTCTACGGCATGTCCCTCTTCGGCCAGAGCTGCCTCGCCGCCCGCCGGATGGTCGAAGCCGGCACGCGGCTGGTCAGCGTCTTCTGGGACGAATACGGCCTCGCCGGCGACGCGTGGGATACCCACTGGAACCATTATCCCCGCATGACCGACCAGCTCCTGCCGCAGTTCGACAAGGCCTTCGCCGGGCTGGTGACCGACCTCGACCGTCGCGGACTCCTCGACGAAACGCTGGTCGTCTGCCTGAGCGAACATGGCCGGACGCCGAAGCTGGCCAACGTCAAAGGGAGCGGTCGCGATCACTGGGCCAGAGCCTACTCCGCCGTCCTCGCCGGCGGCGGGATCGCCCGCGGCAAAGTCGTCGGCGCGACCGACCAGATCGCCTCGGACGTCACTTCGAATCCGGTTTCGCCGAAGGACGTGCTGGCGACGATGTACCACCTGCTGGGGATCGAGCCGCACGGCTTCATGCCCGATCGGACCGGCCGGCCGCAGCCGATGCTGCCGGACGGCACCCGCGTCCTGACCGAGCTGTTCGCGTGACCGATTCGTCGGCGTCCCCGGCGATCCCTCCCGTCTGCCAGGACGACGACACGCTGCTCCGGCAATGCACGTTGCGATTCCTCCGCAGCAGCGGACCGGGGGGACAGCACCGCAATAAGACTGAATCGGCCGTGGTGCTGCACCACACGCCAACCGGCGTCGAAGGCCAGGCCTCCGAACGCCGCAGCCAGGCGGACAACCGCCAGATGGCCCTCAAACGCCTCCGCGTGAACCTCGCCCTGCAGGTCCGCTCCCCCGCGCTGGCCGCAGCCGCCCCGACTCCCCTCTGGCGATCCCGCTGCCGCAACGAGCGAATCGTCATCAATCCCGACCACCACGACTTCGCCCCGCTGCTCGCGGAGGCTCTCGGCGTCATCGCCGACCGCCAGGGAAACACCCACTCCGCCGCCGAACAGCTCGGCTGCAGCCATTCGCAACTGGTGAAGTTCTTGAAGCTGGAGCCGCGGGGATTAAAGGTGGTGAATGAGGTACGGCGGACACAGGGATTAAGGGAGTTGGAGTGAGAGAAGTGATGAGTGGCGGGTGCTGAGCGGCGAGTGAGATGCCGGACTTTGGACCTTCAGCCCGGAGGGATGCCGGGGTGTAGCCGGGGGTTGAGGAGCGCAGCGACGACGCCCCCGGATCTCCGATCGCGCGTGGAGCCGACCCCGGCGGGGTCGCAGAGGACATGTGCCGGACGTCGCCACGGGCATTCCGCCCCGAAAGGCGTTGTCACCCTGCTGAACATCCGAAACAATCAAGAGTTGAAGCGATCCACCGCCCCGAGTAATCCGTATGAATGACGACACCGCGAGCTGGAAGACAATGCTCCTGCTGGAACTGGGGCTTTCCAGCCTTGGAATCGTCGCATTCTGGATTCATGCCAAGTGGCGAAAGCGGGTGGCTGCCGATCAGTGGCGCTGGCGGCGGTGGGCCGCGGGAATCTCGCTGATTGCGTTTGAAGTCGCTCTGCTATCATTTGTCGGCATATCGCGGCTGCTCTGGTGGACGCACGAAAGCACTCTTCTGCCGCTGGATGCTGTGCTGCTGGATCGATGGATGAAACTCTTTCCCCGCCTGGTGAGAGTCTTGGCGATTGTCATTGTCGTCACCGGTTCGGTCCTGATCGGCGTGATGGGTGCGCCGGTTGCGGATGCGACGGCAGAGGCTTGACGGATTATCGAGGAGGCACCGGAAGTCGATTGGCGGTCGCGGAACCGCATTCCCGGGGTGTCGCTGCGCTCAACCCCGGGCTACTCTCGGCAACCCCTCCAAGGTTGAAGAGAGAATCCCAGGAGTTCGCTTGAGTCCTCCGACAACCAACCAATAACAAATGACCAATACCCAACTCCCAATCCTCAGTATCTTCGAACGCCAGCCCTACTGGGCGCCAGAGCTCCAGCGGCAGTTCGCCGGGGAGCCCGTTGTCGTCCGGCCGTGCCGGAGCGTGGCCGATCTGCAGACGGTGATCGTAGCCGGCGGCGTGGCGGTCGTCCTGCTCGACTTCGAAGCTGCTCCGGAAGAGTGCCTGGCATGGCTCGGCCGGCACGGACTGTCGCCCGACGCGCCTGCAATCTTCGTCGCCGGGTCCGGGCGGTCGGACGACCTGGAGTCGCTGCTGCGCGAGCTGGGCTGCGTCGACTACCTCCCCGATCCGACGCCGGGCGCCGATCTGGCCCGGCGAGTCCGTCGCGTGCTGCGCGAGCAGGGGATTTCCTGGCCGACGCCCGAGACCGTTTCACCGTTTCCGGTGGCTCCGCCCCCCGCGACTCTGCGCCCGCGGCTGGAGATTGCGGAGAGCGCACTGTCCGGCATGGAGATGACGCCGGAATCGTGAGCGATTCGGAAGTCCGGTGTGCCACGGCTGTGTCAGCCGTGCGAAGGTTGGAAGCAGCGTCCGCGGTTGCACGGCCTGGACGGCCGTGGCTCGCGAAATTCTTGCGTTTTGCAGCGAATCCGTCGGCCGGGCGCGCCCGGCCCTACGGCGTCACGTCACCCCCGCTCGTTGCGACGCCGGGGGGTGGGTGCTAAAACTCCCTGTCCTGCCGAAACCTCCTCCGTTTGTCGCAAGTGGTGCCATGCCGACCGATTCGCAGCTTCAAAGTGCTCTCCAGCAGGTCATCGAGCCCAACCTCGGGCGTTCGCTCGGTGAACTGAAAATGCTTGCCGGCGTCCGTCAGGACGGGGGTATCGCACACGTCACCATCGATCTGCCCACTCCGGCGTTTCCCGGTCGGGACAGGATCGCCGCCGCCGTCGAACAGGCCATCCGCGGTCAGTTTCCCGACGTTTCCGGCGTCGACGTGCAGTTCACGGCGAGCGTCCGCGGCAAGAATACGGGGGGCTCGATCGGCCTGCGCTGCAAGAACGTCGTCGCCGTCGGCAGCGGCAAGGGGGGCGTCGGCAAGAGCACGGTGGCTGCCTCGCTGGCCTTCGGCCTGAAGGAACTGGGCTGCAAGGTCGGGCTGATGGACGCCGACGTCTACGGCCCAAGCATTCCGCACATGACAGGCGTCGACCGCGAACAGCCGATGGCCACGAAGATTCAGAAGCCCGACGGCTCGACCGCCGACCGGATCATTCCGATCGAAGTCGACGGCCTGAAGGTCATGTCGATGGGTTTCTTCCTGAAGCCCGACCAGGCGGTGATCTGGCGCGGTCCCCTGCTCCACAGGGCGATTACGCAGTTCCTCGCTGACACCGAATGGGGCGAACTGGACTATCTGATCATCGACCTGCCCCCCGGCACGGGCGACGTCTCGCTGACGCTGTCGCAACTCCTGGGACTCGCCGGGGCGATCGTCGTCTGCACGCCGCAGAAAGTCGCCCTGCTCGACGCCGTCAAAGCCGTCAGCATGTACAACCAGGTGAAGATCCCTCTGCTCGGGATCGTGGAAAACATGACCGGCGAGATCTTCGGCCGCGGCGGTGCGAAGGCTAAGGCGGAAGAACTGGGCATTCCGTTCCTGGGAGAGATTCCGATCGACGCCTCGGTGCGAATTCAGGCGGACGCCGGGCAGATCGGCAGCCTGTTCGCGGCCGACTCCCCCGTCCGCCCGCAACTGCTCCACATCTGCGAGCAGGCAGCCCTGGAGATCGCCCGCCAGTTCGTGGAAGCCCCGGCCCTGCCATCGCTGGAGATTCTGTAGGGGGCATTGGTCAGTCCAAACTCTCAACAGGCCCGCTGGGTGGATTGCCGCCCGCCGGGCCTGTTTTCGTTGATGGTTGATGGTCGATCGTTGATGGCCCCGAAGTCCGCAGAATGTCAGCATCCGTTCTGACGATCGACGATCGACGGCTTCCCTCCCCCGCCCGTCCCGCCACCGCGACTTTCCAACCCCCCAGCTTGAGAGGATTTCAGGGGAGGCGCTCAAAAACAGTCCAAAGGGCGTTCAGAGCATCAACTGCGTATTTCTGTCGCTTTGCGAAATTTATGCAGCCAGGAAACATGGCGTTAAACACGACGCAGTTCACCCAGCCTCTTGTCAAAACGGGGAAGGAACGGGCTCTCGGCAGTTCGCCGCAAGACCTTTCGTTGACACACTTTTCCCCCCTACATACACTCCAGCCGCCCCGCTCGCCGGCCTGCGAAGGCAGGTGAACTGGGTGGTTCGACGGTTCTGGGAATCTGTTCCACACGGATGTGGTGGATGAGGCCAAGGCGCACACGGACGTGGTTCGACGCGACGCAGTCCGTTCTCTGGAGCGGGCTGGTGTTCGTCGTCGGATGCTACCAGCCCACGGTGGTGCCGCCGCTGGCCTCGATCCCCAGACCCGTCGCACCGCCAGTGGTTGCCGCGCCGGCCATGCCGCCTCAGCTTCCCGAGTTGACGCTTCCCAAGATCCCGCTGAATCCGACGCCGACCGGCAACCCCTGGGCGCCAAAGACCAAGCCTCGAGACTGGAAGTATGTGGTGCTGCATCACACCGCCGCCGAGGAGGGCAGCGTCGAGAGCATTCACGAGATTCACCTGAAGAATAAAGACAAAAGTGGCAACCCCTGGCTGGGCATCGGCTACCACTTCGTGATCGGCAACGGCAAAGGGATGGGCGACGGTGAGATTGAGCCGACGTTCCGCTGGAGAGAACAGCTCCAGGGAGCTCACGCGGGTGTCGGCGAATACAACCAGCAGGGGATCGGCATCGTGCTGATCGGCAACTTCGAAAAAACGGCGCCGACGACGGCCCAGTTGACTGCGGTCAAACGGCTCGTCGGCGTCATGAAACAGTCCTACAGCATCGACAACGACCACGTGGTCGGACATGGGGACGTGAAGGCCACGGAATGCCCGGGCCGGAAGTTTCCGCTGAACGACGTACGGATCAGCGTGGCGGTTCAGGATGAGCCGTCGTTCCCCTCGCTCGCGAGGGGAATCACGGATTCCCCGCTCACTTTGAATCGCCTGAATAGAGGGCCTTTGCAATGAGCCAGCGTTTCCCGAACGAATATCGCCCGGAAGATTCGACGAATCAGACCTTCTCCTGGAAGCGTCCCGGCGACGACGGCGAATTCTGCTACTTCGACGGCCCGGACACCCGCTTCGAAGAAGCCGAAGAACTGGTCACGTTCGTGACCCCGGTCTGCGAAACCGAGCATTCGGTGGCCCTCCCGGACGGCTACGTGCCGGGTTACGCCTACCCCCTCGTCCTCTGGCTGCATCAGGCCGGCGAAGACGAGAACGAAATCGACTTCATCCTGCCGCAGATCAGCGAACGGAACTATCTGGGAGCCGGAGTCCGCGGCAACGTGACGCTCCCCCGCGGCTACGACTGGTCGACCTCCGGCGATGGCCTGGCCGACATTCAACAGCGGCTGGCGGAAGTCCTCGCAGGAATGCAGGGGACCTACAATGTTCACCCGGACCGGATCTTCCTGGCCGGGTTCGGCCAGGCGGGCAGCGTTGCACTGGAGCTCCTGCTCTCCCGCCCCGACCTCTACAAGGGGGCCGCGGCGATCTGCAGTTCCTATCCGAAGCTGGCTCATCCCCTGATGAAATTCCGGCTGCTGCATGGCCGGCAGGTGCTGCTGGCCGCCGCCAACGATAGCCCCCAGGGACTCGTCGCGGAAACCGTCGCCCAGGGCCGGATTCTCTACACGGCCGGCATGCAGGTCGCCAGCCGGGTCTATCAGTCGTCCGCGGGCCTGACCGAGAGAATGCTCCGCGACCTCGACCACTGGATCATGTCGGGCATCTCGACCGCAATCCGAGCGTAAAAGAACATGTGGGGCTGATCGCGAATCGCTGATCGTGAATCGCCTGAGAGGATTGAAGCAACGCCCGACTGGCGGCCGGCACAGCCGGCCCTACGCGACTTTGCAACGGTTGTTTGCTTCCAGTTCGGCGTGGATCAGGCAGCCGCGGGCGACGGCTGCTGCAGGAGTTCGCGGACTCAGGACGTGTTCCAGACGCTGCCGCCAGCCGGTTTCCTCCCAGGCCTCGCGGATCAGTTCCGCCAGTTCCGGTTCGGTCTCAATCCCGGCACAGGCCAGCGTGACTGGCCCCGGCAGGGCGCAGGTCAACGTCCCTTCGACCTCGCGGCGGAGGGCATCGAAAGCATCGACGAGCTGATCACGGAAGGCTTCGGTCGGCGGCCGCTGACCATCAGCCATGTCGAATCGGGCAGCGTGCCGCACGGAGGCGGCCGCGATTTCTTTTCCGCAGACAACAATGCTGGCCTGGGTCGCTTCGTCGTCGATGACGACGCCCATGCCCGTCAGCCGGTGTGGCCCCAGTTCGGCCAGAACCAGCGCCAGCCCCGCATTCACAAATCGCGGCTCCCAGCCCCGCAGCAGCACTAAGTGCGATAAGTGTTCCAGGTTGGCGTCCGTCTCCAGCGACTCCCTCGGGAGCGCACAGGGAATTGACAGGCAGCACAGGTCGCCGCGCTGCGGAGCCTCGGGAACGACCGCTTCAATCGCCAGCGCCAGCAACTGCCGCGACACCGGATCCCCCACCGGCACGCGACCATACGGCAGCAGCTTCTGCGGCGAGGAGAGCGCGATGCCGGCCCAGGCATCGAACCACTGGCCGATCACCAGCAGCCCCTCGCGGCAGATCTGATACCGCACCGACGACTCCTGCAGCCGCTGTCGCACGGCGGGCGTATCCTGCAGGACGCAGAATCGCGGCGAGCACGACCGGAGGACCAGCGCCTCGTGTTCCGAGCGGATCGAGCGAAACGCCTCGGCCGCGAGCTGGACTCCAAGACTCATCGCCCACCTCCCTGAAGTTGCTGCAGCGCCCGATCAAACGGCGTCCGGAGATCCGTCGCCTGCTTCAGCCGTTCGAGAATCAACGCCCGCGCGACGACCGCATTGTCTTCCGCAGACGGCTCCACGTCGCGAGGCTTCGCAGCCGGCCGCGCCGCCTCCTCCAGGAACTGCTCCACCCGACCGGCTCGGCGTTCCCTCCGCATGCGCCCGCCGAAAACGTGCGGCCGCGGAATCGGCGCATGCTCGGTATGTCGATGGACCACGGCCGCCGCACTCAGCCAGCCATCCAACCGCAATTCTGTCGGCAGATCGATCGGTTCCTCGCGGATCGGAACCGCATCGTCCAGCAACTGCTGCAGTCGCGTCGCCAGCTCATCGCGTTCGGGCACGACAGGAGGAACCGCAGCCGCAACGGCAACGGCAACGACCGACGGAAGAACTTCCTGCGCCGGCACGATGGTCGATGCTGCGGCTTCAGTCGGTTGGAGAGAGTCTTCGCGGGCCGGCTCGAACTCATCGACAATCCGACCGCCCCCAACCGCCTGGCGGACCGCCAGCGCCATGCCGACCAGCCCGACCACTGCCCCGAGAATGCCGAACAGGTGCCAGACGCTGATAGAAGAGGCCGCCTCTTCCGGAGCATCCAGCTCCTCTTCGCCAAACGCATCCGCCAGGTCTTCCATCGGATCGAGCGCCAGCGGCTGACCGGTCGGCGGGACCGGCGAACGCGGTGCGGGCACCGGAGCCGGTGGAAACTCGCGGAGCGCCTCGGACTCTCCCGGCGTTTTCAAATCGGCCGAAACGACCTCCGCCGGAGCGGGTATCGCGGCCGGCAGGGGAGCCGGCAACGGCGGGAGTTCGGATTCAACAACCGCCAGTCCCGGAGCCGCCTCACATGGCTCTGCAGTTGCCGTCGAAGACGCCCGGGCCTTCTGACTCCGATCGTACTCGAACGCCGCAGCCAGTCCCGGCGGCGCCTTCCGCCCCGCGAACAGGCCTGGTTCAAAGACAACAACGGCGCCGTTCTCCAGCGTCAACGGCTCGACCGGCCCCTGCCCCGGGTCCCACCGCATTTTACGGTGGTCGTCGATGACGTGAACCTGACGGGCCGCCTCGGTCGGCAACCCGAGCTGATGGATCAGCAACGTCGTTTCCGCCAGCTTTAGAGTGGGAATCTCCTGGACAACCGGCCGGTTCAGAATGCCGACCAGCGCCACGTGAATGCCGCGGGAGTTGCGCCCCACCGGCAGACGCGGATCCCGCTCGACCTGATAGACGTCGCCATCCCGGATTTCATCCCGTCCATCGGGTCGGAAGGGAAACAGCTCCGATGGCTTGCCGCACCGGATCGGCCGGATCAACGTCGACGCAGCCGGCGTGAAACCCTGCGCTCGCGTCACGAGCTGCTGCAGCGTGAGCGACTGGCCAACGATCCGGTAAACGCCAGGACGGTGGATCTCTCCCACAATGGCGATATGCATTTCCGCCGGGACATTCGTGGCCACCGGCGGCGGAGCAACCGGCGGCTTCGGCGTCGCCGCGAAAGCCATTCCCCCCAGCGTGCAGAGAGCCAGACCGAGCAGCCACCCCGGCGCGATCCGCTGGCGCAACATGATCGAACTCCCCCCTGAACATAATGCCCGCAACCTCGCCGGTCTGATCGGCGTCTTCGGGAGAATCGTCACAAGCGGCCGGGCCGGCTCATTGAAAACGGCGATTCCCGCGTCGCCCCGGCGGGATCAGGCGACGCAACCGTCAAAGTCTCACACGGCTGCCCCGGCCAGTTCGGCGGGCAATTGCTGGCGACTCCGGTCTGAAGCCTTATCCTCCGGCGGCGAAATGGTTTAGAATTCGTTCTGTCGCCTGCGAGACGTTTCTCTCACTCCCGGCGGTGCAAATCCGACTTCCCGAGCGAGCAGCAGGATGGCCAGCCTGACGGTGGAAAACTATCTGAAGGCGGCCCTGCAGATCGCCATGCGCGATGAGGTCGAGTGGATCTCGACCGGCCAGCTCGCCACAGCCCTGCAGGTCTCCCCCGGCACCGTCACCAGCATGCTGAAGACGCTGGCCGATTCCGGACTCGCCGAATACCGCCCCTACGAGGGAGCCCGCCTCACCCGCGAAGGTCAGTCGCTGGCGCTCCGCATGCTCCGCCGGCACCGGCTGCTGGAACTGTTCCTCGTCAAGACGCTGGATCTCTCCTGGGACCAGGTTCACGAGGAAGCAGAGAACATGGAGCACGCGGTCAGCGACATGCTGATCGACCGCATCGACGAATTCCTGGGCCACCCCGCCGCCGACCCGCACGGCGATCCCATCCCGGCCGCCGACGGCGAAATGCGGACGGATGGCAGCGAATGCGTCCCGCTGTCGTCGGTCGAGCCAGGGGCCGAAATCTGCGTGGCCCGGGTGACGAATCAGGACCCGGAGTTTCTGCGGTTTCTAGCCGACTCAGGCCTGACGATCGGGGCCACGGGACAGGTGGCGCAGAACTCGGCGGAGGCGGGGATCGTGTCGACCGAATTCGCCGGCCGGACGATTGCGCTGGGCCACCCGGCGGCGCGGCAGGTGCTGGTGCGAGTGGGTGGGTTGGGGTTGCCGTAAATCCCGCGGCGAGAAGTTAGACGTCTTCGCATGCCCCTTCTGACGCAGAAAGATTGACAAGTCCATTCCACACCGCAAAGCTGCAGTAAGATTCTACGCATTTTTCCGGTCGAATACTTGTTCGCGGATCAGGCAATTAATCGATGGCTAAACTCACCTTCATTGAACGCAAAAAGCTTGAAACGCTCCTTGAGATGGGCGGCGGATACGTCTTGGACTTTTCAAACCGCACGTTCCACGAATTCGTTGCCGACAGCGTTGGCCTGGAAATCTACGATCAAAAATACCGGTACGGAAGCGGTTCGAAGGCAAATTGTCTTCGCGGCTTCATTGAGGTCGAGTCCGACGTAAACGTCTCAAAGCTGATTCGTGATCTTGTTGAGTACGCCGCCGAGGTTCGCCGCGACGCAGATCCGGAGTTAGTCGCCGCATGTAACGCCATTTCCGATCGGCTGAACCGAGCGACCAATTCGTCACCGAGCGGCAACCGCACTGCGCCGGCAGCAATGCCCGTTTCGAATGAGCAACGAATACGGACATTCATCTCGTATTCATGGGACAACGAGAGCCATAAAGACTGGACGCGTGGCTTCGCCGACGCACTCGTTACCAATGGTATTGAAACCATACTTGATCAATACGATTTGCGTCCCGGAGAGGACCGCTTTCAATTCATGGAAGCTTCCGTGCGCGACGCCGATGCAGTGCTCTGCGTATGCACTCCTGCATACGTCCTCAAGGCTAACTCACGTTCAAGTGGAGTTGGTATTGAGACCAGCCTTTTGTCCCCCCAATTCTACGAACGAATGCGAACCGCAAAGCAGTTTATTCCAATCATTCGTGAATCTGATGGTGCCTCGCATACTCCCGACTACCTGTCACCATTGATCTTCATCGACTTTCGCATTGACTCCGAGTTTGGAAGCCGAATGGAGGAGTTGCTGCGGCTACTACACGGACAACCTAAGCATCGAAAGCCAACTATTGGGCCGCGTCCCAATTTCATGTAAAGAACCGCGATAAGAAGGGCAATCGGAGCGGCGGCGTTCAGGAATTGAATTCTCTCGAATGCCGGCCGGTGTTACCTTGGTCGTTAGGCGCCGGGCGCCTCTGCCGGACCGTCCGCGGGTCAGCAGTGCTCTTCGCAATCGATCGGGCAAGCCGGCGCGTTGAGATTCCATCAGCGACAATCTCCCCGACGGCCGCCGTTGGACTCTATCGATAGTCATGCGGCCTCGGATGACACTGCTGGCTTGATGCCGCGTCCGGGCCGCCCCAGCGGATTTTCACGGCGTCGGCAAGCCCGCCCCTCACCGAATCCGCAGCGTCCGGCAAGCCTCTTCGTAGCTCGCTTCCAGATCGAGAGAAATGGCCCAGTCCGCTTTGAGCCAGACCGGGAGCGTCGGCAGATTCTCTCCGACAGCAAGCGGGTAGTACCAGTGATCCAGCAGACGCCGCGGCCCTTCGTACCGCGTCCGCAGCGTCGCCGCAGAGATGGGAGGCGGTTGGTCTCCCAGGGCCGGATCGGTGCCGCCGAGAAAGTTCATCAGCTCGGCGTACAGGTTGAACGGACTCGTCGTGGCTACGTCGACGATCGAGACGCAGATGTCGTGCTTGAGGATCGCGGCGACTTTGGAAACGAACATTCCCCGCGTTTCCGGACGGTCCTTGTTGGAGGGGCTGACGATCTCGATCGCGGCGACAAGCCGGCGGTTGCGGCGGCTGTCGGAGATGCGGACCTCGTAGACGTCCTGTCCGGGGAGTTGAGGTTCAAGCGTCAGCGTCGGGCGGAGAGGAGAGGTGGTCGCGTCAGCAACCTCCTGCAACGTTCCCAGATGGACTCCCGGGGCCGCGAACCAAGGTTCCGGCAACATCTCGTCCAATTGCCGGACGATCATCGCCGGCCAGCCGCCATGCAGCTCATCCCACGCATGGACGTTATCGACGGGCGAACGGAAGTGATCACGTAGCGGCATCACAATCCCTCCGTTGACAGTGTACCACGCAACGGCGGCGGTGTGTCGAGACAACTGCACGTCAGGCTTGCGTCAGAGGCCATGAACCGAAAGCCGCCAGCCGCGGCGCCCGCGCGGGATGCACTCCACAATAACATCGATTCCAGCGTAGAGTCCTCCGCCGTCGCCGGAGCAGGCTTTCAGAAATCCTGCAGGACTGCGGGGATTCCACGGGGCACAATTGCAGCAGACTTTCTGTGGCAATGCCTTCCGCTGCAAACGGAGGCGCCGGCCAATTTTCCGATGACGCGATTTCCCGTTTGAACCTTTGGCGTCCGGGACGCGACTGTATTGCCGGCAGTGACTGACCGTAGCGATGGGGAGACAACCAGCGTGTCAGACTCCGACGAGAAACTGAACCGGGCGCAGGAATACCTGTGGGTCCTGCGCGCCCGTCAGGGTGACCGTCAAGCATTTCAGCTCCTGGTCGAGAAGTACGACAGACGACTCCTGTACTTCGTACGCCGCTTCGAACGGGACTCGGATCGCGCTTCGGATCTCGTCCAGGACATCTGGCTGACCGTCTTCTGCAAGATCGGCAGACTGGAGCTGCCCGAAGCGTTTCGGACGTGGCTATATCGAATCGCACACGCGAAGGCCGTCGCAACGATCCGGCGGGACATGCGGAGAGTTCCGAAAGAGTCTTCGCATGACAGCAAGGTTGCAACCGGAGATGCCGGTGCGTCTTGCCGGCTCGACGACGCCGATCTGGTGCATCGGGCGCTTGAGCGTCTGTCGTCCGATCACCGCGAAATCCTGGTCCTGCGGTTTCTGGAACAGATGACGCTCGAAGAAATCAGCGATGTGCTCGCCTGTCCGTCCGGTACGGTCAAGTCTCGGTTGCATTATGCGAAAGAAGCCATGCGACGAGCCGTTGAGGAGTTTGAAAATGGCTGAAGTGTCAAAACGCGATCTGGTGGACCTGCTGCTGGAGCGGGACGTTCCGTTCGATGACGAGCAATACGCGCTCCATCGTCGGAAACTTGCGGATCAGTTGGACAAAGCGAAGTGGAACGAGAAAACCGTCCGCATCGCAACGCTCGTGACCTGGCTGGGAGCGTTGTCCTTTCTCCCCCTGGTGCTTGCTCTACAGCGGCTTGTGCCGCGCGGCGGACTGCCGGCGGGCCTGCTCGGCGACGTCGTGGTGCCGGGACTCATGCTCCTCACCGTTGCCTGCGGCGCGCTCGCAATTCCGATGCTGGCGCTCTACTGGGCGCGCTACCGCGGGAACCTCGTCCGAGCGCGGGAGAACCTCCACGACACGGTTCTAAGCGATCTGCAAAAGACTATCGAGCAGTGCAAAGCCCGTCTCGACGACCTGGAGAAATCGCATTGATCCAGCTCTTCGCGGTTCGATTCCAGGACAAGCCGGCGAGGGGCATTCGAGATCATGACGACAGGCCTGCCAGATGCCGCGACAGGGTCAGCCGCGGAGCCCGGAATCTCCGGTCGTTTTTCGAAGAATCACCGCCGGATCTCGGCTTCGATTCTGCCGAAGCGTGGCGTTGTCGAGTCCCCTCTCCCGCATACCTGATGCGGGAGAGGGACGACAGGCGCGCCTCACAATCGTGGCCGGTCATTCAGAAATAGAGCTGGCACCGGGCCCAGTAGAGGTCGCTCGTCCGTGACCGCAGGTCCCGCTCTTCGTTGAACAGCACGGGATCGGCATACATGCCGTGCTGCCAGTCGAACGTCAGGCGGACGAATCGGTTCAAATACCAGTTCAGGCCGATGTCCGTGATCGCCGCCCGGTTCGTCCAGTCCGCCGCATCCGCCAGGCCCGCGGTAAACACGCGGTTGCTGAGCTGCAGATGCGAATAACGGCCAAACAACTCCACCGCTCCCGGTCCGCCGCCGGACTGAGGCGTAAACGGACGCAGCGGAACCACCACGCCACGTTTCTCCACCGTCTCGCCGGTCACAAAGCCGCCGAGTGTGACGTCAAACCCTGAGATCGGAATCGTCACGGCTTCGGCGGCGGGATCGGCGGCGAGCTGGAACCGCGCGGAATACCATTCCGCCTCCAGCGAAAACGGCCCGGCGTACCAGGACGCGTGCAGCGAACCCTGAATCCGCCGACCGGTCGCAACCACGCCGTCATTGAACTCCAGAAAAATCGACGAGGCCGCCTGAGCCGCTTCGTCGTTCTCCGACGTCTGCAGCGAAGTCCGCAGCGGCAGCGCCGATCCTTCGTAAGCCTGCCGGCCGACGGCCAGCGAACCGCCGAGGTTCAGGAACTGAAACCAAGGCGCGGAATCGGTATGCAGGAACGGCCGGGCGTTGAAGTATCCCACGGCGTCACGAGTGGCATTGGTGTCGGCGAGCCCGGCGAGCTGACCGAGCGTCCCGCCGATCGCGTACTGGAACTGATCGTCGTTCAGTCGACCGTGTGCAATCACCGCGGACTGACGGGCCAGTCCGAAGTTCAGCGCAAAGAGCCCTCGTTCGGGAGTGATGTAGTACTGTTCCAGATGGTCGTACCAGGCGAAGCTGTAGGGCGCAATGCTCCGTCCGACCTTGAACTGCAGCCCCTCGTTGATGCGAAAGTTGGTGTTCGCATCCAGAATATCGAAGGCCCCCTCGACGCTGCGCTGCAGCGACAGTTCGTATTCGAACAGCTCGGTCAATTGCCCTTCGAAGTAGACCCGGAACCGCGGAATGTACAACCCGCTCCGGGCCGGTTCCTGGTCGGTGGGAGTAAAGAACTTGCCGTCGACCTGAGTCAGCGCACGAACGCGGAACTGATACTGCTGATCCGGCGTCTCCAGCGTAAAGCCGTCCCCTAGCTTCGCCCTCAGCGGCAAATCCAGCTCGTCGCCATCCGGAAAGACCTGCTCGGGATCGCCCGTCGATTCTGCAAATGATCGCCCTCCCGCTTCGTAGGGAGCGGTCAAGAACGTCTCGGGCTCAATTCGTTCGACCACGTCTGAAGCCGTCGTCGTGGAGACGTCCTGCGACCGGGCCGCCTCCAGGCAACCGCACAGCGCCAGCGCCGCCAGGAGTAATGTCGGCAGGGCGGGGACAACGATCGTCCGGCATTGTCCCCAGTGCATCACCTGGACTGCCCCGACTGCAACTGGGGTGAAAGAGCCTCGCCGGCTGTCGACGGAGGACCTGAAGCGACATCCCTGGTGTTATCGAACTTGGAATTGCGAAACTTGAACGGTTGTAACGATTATTCCGGCGCGACGAGCGAACCGATGACCACCGCCGCTCTTAATGGCCGTCCACCAGTCGGCAACCGTTCCCGACGGACGGTCCGGCAGGAATCCAACCTGCTCCGGCCCGCTTCAGCAGCGCAGGTCATAGGCCAGCGAATAGCACCGGACGGTGTCATCCGCGTCACGGACGACCATCACCAGCGCCCCCGGCTTCTTGAACTGAATTTTCCCGTCGGCTTCGCGAAATTTCCAGTAGATTCCCCCCTGCCTGGTGAACGCGTCCCGACCGGCGTCCGCCCGGAAAATTCGCAGCGAGCTGGACGGGACTTGAATGATGGCGGTCTCACCCCGTTCGTCACGCGCCGATGTGAAATACAGCGGACGGCTGCGGCCGTCGCCATCGATCTTGAACGTGACCTGCTCCTCGAACATGAAGATTTCAGGACTGGCCTGAGCGCTTCTCAGCTCCGAGTCGGTGGTCGGCGGAGCCGCCGGCAGCGCAGACTGTTCCCCCTGAGCGTTCTGCGTCCCCAGGCCGACCGCGCAAATCGCCAGGCCCGCCGCCATCTTCACGGCATCTCTTCGATTGACATCGCTCATAGGGATCTCCAGGAAGATTGAGTCCAAGCGGGCGCACTCGGTTGCAGCCAGCGGGCAAACGTTCGTCGACTGCGTCCACCCGCAGCGTACACCTGCTGCAATCAGTCGTCGACATCAATCTGGCCGGTCCGGGAGACTTTGATTAACGTCCTCACCGGGCATGCAACCACGGGCGCAACCACTTCGTCAGCGTTGGCATGATCCCCCACGCCAGCGTCACCACGACAACGATCGTCACTACCGCCGTGACCGCGACCGGATGCCACTGCACCAGTCGCGGCGTCAGCAGACGGGACCACACCAGCACGGCCGGAAATACCCCCAGCCACGTGACGATCGCCATTTTCCAGCGAGGAGGGGGCGGATTGCCGCCGCGGAAAAACGCTTCGAATCCGTGCAGCGGACGGATCTCCGCCGGTCCTTCGATGAGATCGGCCGTCTCCCGCTGGTACTGCCGATACATCTCCGACTCGTAGAACGCGCGGCTGTGCTCCTCGCTCAGAAACGAGCGATGGAGGTAAAACTCGCGAGACGACGCTCCCGCGGCCGGCCGGAAAAGGTGCACGCCGGTCGCCCCCCGGTCGTCGAGCGACCGCTGGATGAACCGCACCAGGGCCTCCTCCAGTTCGGCTTCCCGGCCCTCTTTCGCATGGAGCGTAATCGCCAGGTGAACCGCTTCGTGCGGAATCCGGGGCGCGGCAGGAGTCATCGTTGTCCTCGGATCTTGAGGGATCGCAATCGCCTGAAGGCAAACTCCACGCGCAGTCTCTCCACCGACAACACGCGTGACTCAGTGTGAAAGTCGAAGTCCGGGGATGCTCGTTATCGCCTCGGCCCTCGGCCCGGCTCGGCCGGTCCGCGACATTGGAATCGGGAATCCGCGACCATTACTTGGGCGAACCGCCGCTCCGGCTCAGAGTGGCCGAATCACCTGGCCGACAGCGCGGGATAGTCGGTGTAGCCCGTCGATCCCGGCGCGTAATACGTCGCCACTTCCGGTTCATTCAGCGGAGCATCGGTCCGCAAGCGCTCGGGCAGGTCCGGGTTCGCGATGAACTTCTGACCGAAGACGATCGCGTCCGCCGCCCCTTCGCGGATCGCTTCCGCCGCGGTCTGCTTGTCGTATCCTCCGTTGGTGAATAGCACTCCCCGATAGGCTTCGCGGATGTGCGGCGTCACGCGCGGGGCATCCGGATTGAACAGCCGCCCCGGCCGGATTGCTTCGGCCGTGTGCAGGTAGGCCAGACCGAACTCATTCAGCATCCTGGCGGCCTGCGAATACAGTTCAACCGCATTGCTGTCGCTCATGCCGTTGCCATTCATCGTCGGACTCAGCCGCAACCCGGTCCGATCCGCCGACCAGGCGGCCGTCACCGCCTCGACCACTTCGCGGAGAAAACGCAGCCGGTTCTCGATCGACCCGCCGTACTCGTCGTCGCGCCGATTCGATGCATCCCGCAGAAACTGGTCGATCAGGTAGCTGTTGGCGCCGTGAATCTCCACGCCGTCGAAGCCCGCGTCGCGAGCCCGCCGAGTCGCGGCGGCATAGTCCTCGACAATCGCGGCGATCTCCGAACGGGTGAGTGCATGCGGAACGACAAACGGCTTCTTCCCGGTCGGCGTGTGGGCTTCGCCCGTCGCAGCGATCGGACTGGGAGCGACGGGGAGCCCGCCATCGTGATAGTCGGGATGGGAAATGCGCCCCATATGCCACAGTTGGAGAAACATCCGTCCGCCAGCCTCATGAACCTCATCGGTCACTCGGCGCCATCCCGCAACCTGCTCGTCGGTGTAAATCGCGGGAGCGCCATGCCAGCCATATCCCTGGGCGCTGATTGCGGTCGCTTCGGAGACGATCAGAGCCGCCCCGGCCCGCTGGCGATAGTATTCCGCCATCAAGGCGTTCGGCACACGATCGGTGGCGCGGGCGCGGGTCAGCGGCGCCATCACGATCCGGTGCGGAAGCTCCAGTGCACCGACCTGCAGCGGCCGAAAGAGTGTGTCGTTGTCATTCATCGCATGATCCATTTTTCTGCGTCTGACGAGTGAATTTCCGGATCGGCGAACGCCGCCGGCCGACGATTTCAAGAAAGCCCCAGAAACGCATTCGCACTCAATGTTTCACCACTCAACTATCGGAATCAAAAAAAACTGCGTCAGTCCGCCCCGCCCTTTGGGGACGCAGGCAGATGCGGAGCCCGCGCCTTCTCCATCAGCTCCACAAGCTGCTGGCATTCCTCTCCGCTCAAACCGCGGCACAGGCTCTGGTGGAGCTCCAT
This sequence comes from Planctellipticum variicoloris, assembly GCF_030622045.1. NCBI lineage: Bacteria > Pseudomonadati > Planctomycetota > Planctomycetia > Planctomycetales > Planctomycetaceae > Planctellipticum > Planctellipticum variicoloris. The sequence goes on from NZ_CP130886.1 coordinate 4,120,674, forward strand.
GACCGGGCCGTCCATCTCCTGCAGCAGCTTGCGCCCCTCGTCGGTCAGCGACACGTACCAGATCCGCCGGTCTTTGGTGCACCGCTCGCGAGCCACCAGCAACCGCTTCTCCAGCTTGTCGATCAGCCCCGTAATCGCCGGAACCATGGTGATCAGCCGGTCCGCGATCTCCAGGCACGGCAGCGCCTTCCCCTCGCCGCGGAGAATCCGCAGCACGTTGTACTGGGGCTGGGTCAGTCCGTATTCGCGAAAGAGATGCCCGAACCGGTACTGAAACAGATCGTTCGTCCGCAGCAGCCCGACTACGGCCGATTGCTGCACGGAATCAAAGGCCTGCTTCTTTTTCAGCTCGTACTCAAGTTTTCCGACCACGCCTTCACCTCCACGGACCGAATTCCTCGGCCGCAGAATTACTTTATTGCTAATTGTTCTTGAAGTCAACGGTATTCCAGAGAATAAACACCTTCCAATCAACGCCCGACGCCGGCAAATCCCCTTCGACTCCCTCGTCCCCACCGGTATACTGCTCTGCATGGACCCCGCCGACGAGCCGCTGATGCTCCGCGTGCAGGCCGGTGACGAACCGGCTTTCGAGATCCTCGTCCGCAGATACCAGGCCCCCCTCCTCCGCGTCGCCCGCAGCAAGCTCGGACCGTGCGCGGCCGCGGAAGACGTCGTGCAGGAATGCTTCCTCGCCGTCTACGCCGGACGGGCCAGCTTCAAGCCGCAGTTTGCCTTCCGGACTTGGCTCTGGACGATCCTGCTGAATCTCTGCAAGCGGCACTACGCCCGGGCGCAGCGACGGGCGATGGAATCGCTTCTCACTTCCGACGGCGACTGCCGGGCGGAACCGCAGACCGACCAGACCGGCTTCGATGCCGCGATCCAGTCCGAAGAGTCGGCGCGGCTCGACGCCGCTCTCATTCAACTCCCGGAAGTCCAGGCAGACGCGATCCGGCTCCGCTTTCACGCCGAACTGACCTTTGACGAAATCGCCGCGACCATGCAGTGCAGCGTCAGCGGCGCCAAGCAACGCGTGCGACACGGCCTTGAGGCCCTCGCCCGCCACCTGCAGCCTGTGGAGGATCGCCAGCCATGAATTGCGATCAAGCCTTCGACGCCATCACCGATCCGACCGGCGCGGAATCCGCCGCCCTGCGCCAACACTTGGCCCGCTGCCCACGCTGCCGCGAAATGCGCGAGACCTTGTCACCGGCGCTGAACGCCCTGTACGAAGATCGCGACGGCAGCCGCCATGCGGAGACCGCCTGGTCCGGCACGTCGCTCCCTCGGCTCGACCTGCAGCAACTGGCCGCCGAGTCTGCCAGTCGGCTCGCCGTCGCAACCCCTTCCCGGCTGGGAATTGCGTCTCCTCGACGACCACTCCCGGCGGCGTGGAGCCATCTGCTGACGGCGTCACTGCTGCTGGCCCTCGGCGTGGGCATCGGTTGGGGCGGCCATCAGCTCTCCCGCTCGCCGGCTGTCTCGCAGCCATCGTCCATGGCGATGCCAGCGGGAATGTCCTCCGCGTGCCTCTGGAAGTCGCGCCAGGCCGGCGCTGACGCCGCCACCGGAGATTCCCCGCGGACCGTAGTCCTGTCGTGCCTCGCCTGTCACCTGGCGAATCGTTGATCGTCTATGGTTGATCGTTGATGGCCAGAAAGTCAAAAGCCTGGTCGCTTACAGACTCTTCTCAACCATCAACCATAGACGATCAACCATCAACGAATTCACGGCGTATCATTGATCGACTGGCAGTCGAGCTTGCGGTCGATCCGCTTCATCAGGCCCTTCAGGACTTTGCCGGGGCCGACTTCGAAGAATTGCGTCGCACCCGCCGCCAGCAGCGCCCGGACCGAATCCTCCCAGAGGACCGGCTGCACCACCTGCCGCACGAGGAGCTGGCGGATCTCTTCCGGATCCGAATGCGACCGGGCGTCGACGTTCGAGACCACCGGAATCCGCGGCGGCTGAATCGTCACGCCCCGCAGCGCCTCGTCGAGCGCGGAGCAGGCCGATTGCATCAGCGGCGTATGAAACGCCCCGGCGACCGTCAATGGAATCGGCTTGCCGCCGATCTGCTCGATCACCTCGACCGCCTTCGCGCAGGCCGGCTTCTCGCCCGAAAGCACCGTATTGCCCGGACAGAGGTAATTCGCGATCCAGATCTGCCCTGCGACCGACGCCCCCTCGCGGACCTGCTCGACCTTCTCACGATCCAGCAGCAGGGCGCTGACCATGCCCGACGGATTCGCGTCCGCCGCCGCCTGCATCGCCTCGCCGCGACGCTTCACGACCCGCAGGCCGTCTTCGAAGGTCATCGCTCCCGCAAAGACCAGCGCGGTGTACTCGCCCAGGCTCAAGCCGGCCGCATGGCTGCAGCCCTCAATGGCGGCGGGATTCTGCTCGCGGAGCAGTTCCAGGGCCGCCAGGCTGCTGACGAACAGCGCCGGCTGGCTGATCACGGTGGCGTCCAGCCGTTCGGCCGGGCCGTTGAAGCACAGGTCAGCCAGGTCGTAACCCAGGATCTCGCGAGCCTGATCGTACAGCCTGCGAGCCGCCGGAAACCGCTCGGCGATCGTCTTCCCCATGCCCACATGCTGGGCGCCCTGCCCGGGAAACAGAAACGCGATCTGGCTCATGGGAGGTCTCCGTCAACGTCAACGTCAAAGCACCAAGCCAATTGGCGAACAATGCGTGGGGACGTGCTGCAGGGTGAGTCGAGTCTTCGAGGCTCACCGCGGCCTGACAGAGGAAGCCGCGGAATCCTCAGGCGACGTTGCCGTTGGCCGCTTCCGCCGCCAGTTCTTCGATGATCTTTTCGTTCAGCCGGCGATCTTTCATCCCGGTCGCCACGCGGAGCGCACTGGCGATCGAACGGCTGTTGCTGGCGCCGTGACAGATGATGCAGATCCCGTCGACACCCAGCAGCGGCGCGCCGCCGGATTCGTGGTACTGGAACCGCTTGTCGAGGTTCTTGAAGGCCTGCATCGCCAGCGGCTTTTCCTGCTGCAGCGTCCCCATCAGCTCGCCGGCCATGGCCTTCGTCAGCATGTCGACGATGCCTTCGCTGACCTTCAGAATCACGTTCCCGACGAAGCCCTCGCAGACGACGACCTCGGTCGCCCCCTGGTACAGGTCCCGCCCTTCGACGTTGCCCACGTAGCGGTCTACAAACCGGCTGCGGGCGAACATCAGGTGGGCGTCGCGGACCAGATCCACCCCCTTACCGTCCTCGGTCCCGATATTCATCAGGCCGACGCGGGGAGTGGCGATCCCAAGAGTTTCGCGGGCGTAAATCGAGCCCATCACGCCGTACTGAAACAGGTGCTCGGGACGGGCCGCCGGATTGGCCCCCACGTCCATCAGCACCGCACGTCCCTGCATGGTCGGCAGCGCCACGGCGATCCCCGGGCGCTTCACCCCTTTCAGAAACAGCCGCGTCGTCAATCCCGCCGCCACGACCGCGCCGGTATGCCCGGCACTCACGACGGCGTCGACCTGCTTGCCCGCCATCAACTTCCAGCAGGCGGTGATCGAGCAGTTCGGCTTCTTCCGCAGCGCCTCGGTCGGCTTCTCTTCCATGCCGATCCAGCCGTCCGCCGGATGGATTTTCAACCGACCGCCTGCATCACCGAGCCGGGTCAGCGCAGCGTCGAGCTGCGGCTGATCTCCGACCAGCACGACCTCCAGATCGGGGTTCTCCTGCAGTGCGGCGATCGCTCCTTCGATGTTGGGCTCGGGGAACACGTCCCCACCCATCGCATCCAGTGCTATCCGCATCACAGAGTTATTCCTCGACCGAAACCAGCGCGCGTCCCTGATAGGAACCGCAGGTCGGGCAGACCACGTGGCTCTTGATCATCGTCTGGCACTGCGGGCAGTGCTGCAGTTGCGGCGGCTTGATAGCATCGTGGCTCCGGCGTTTCCGGGAGCGAGACTTCGATTGACGGCGATCCGGGACAGCCATGGCAGGTGCGTCCAAAACTCAGATGGAAAAACGAATGCGGAACGGTACGGTCCTCTCCTGTCGACGGACCGATTGCGTTCCGCTGCGAAGTTCGGCATCGTAAAGGCTCTTCGCAACAACTGTCAAGCGACGCCGTTAGGTCGATTGACGGCAACCTCGCGATTGCCGTCGACCGCCGACCGGAAAACGAACGTCGCATTCTCATTCGGCCTGCCTTGCGTCCCCGAACACCCGAGTCCAGGATGTCCGAACCTTCTGGCACAAAAGACCTTGAGAAGCCGCCTGCCCGCCCGCAGACAGGCGGTCTGGCCGCACCGGCGGACTGGCGGCTCCCCCTGCGCGGATTCATCCCCCTCGTCCTGGTCACCACGCTGTTGCTTCAATCCGTCTTCTGGCTCTGGGCCCGGTCTGTCCCCCTCGCCATCCCCTACCTGGTGATCGTCTGGTCATTTCTCGGTCTGGCCCTGACGCTCGTCGGCATGGGCTGGGCGGCAGTCATCGCCCTGGCAGATGATCCCAGACGGGGCATTCTGTTCGCGTCACTCCCCCCCTACCTCATCTGGTACACCTGCACCCGCTGGCCCCTCGTCGGGCAGCCGATGACGGTCTTTTTCTGCGGGCTGGCTCTGAGCGCCGTCAGCATGTGGAGCGGACTGGAGATGCTGAAAGCCTATGCCGAGTCCATTCCAGGATCGAATTGACAGCCCCCGCGACCCGCCGCACGATGATTCCTTCCGGCCGCCGCTCGATCGCAGCGCTCACTCACTTTGCGAGGAATTCCATGAAGTCCGCGATTCTCCTCCGTTGCCACGCAATGCTGGCGATGGTCTGCATGCTGGCCCCGGCGACCCTCCAGGCGGCCGACGTCTTTGAACGACATGCCGGCCCCATCATTCGCAAGTCGTTTGAAGATCTGGACGCCGCGAAGGCCGTCGCTCAGATCACGCTCAACGAATCGGCGCGCCTGAAGCCCCTTTCCGCGACCATCGGCTCTCCCTGCATTTTCATCAAGACGGACGAAGAAAACTGGAGCAAGGCTATCGTCACCTGGGGTCTGCGTAAGACTGCAGACAAACCCGTGCAGGTGCTGCTGATCGAGCGCTTCGTGACGTACCGCGGCGACCGCCCGGAGCTGACCACCGCAGTCGGCAAGGACGTGATGGTCTTCCCGGGGTTCGCCTTCAACTTCGATATCGGCCAGGTCGTCCCCGCCGGTCAGGGGGGCGATATCGAGTTCACCGCCGACGGAGCCCTGAAAGTTCTCGAACCTGCCAGAATGATCCCCCTCAACGGATCGCAGCTTCCCCCCGTCGACAAGGCCACCGGCAAACCGGCCGATCATGAAGGGGTCGAAGCGGGCGACTTTGCCGGGACCTGGAAGGTCGACGCCGACGGTCGCTGGACCGGCGAATGGCGGCTCAAGATCGCCGAGAACGGCCGGGCGACCGGTTCATTCGTCTCGAAAGACCTGCAGAACACCTACGACATCACTGGCCAGATCGGCGGCACGCCGCACAACCTGAAACTCGACGTCTTCCTCGCCAACGCCCAGATGCAGGTCGACGCCTACCTCTGGACCACGGACAAGTCCAGAATGGCCGGCACGGTCACGCTGACAGGCCGCAAATTCGGCTTCCTCGCCACGCGCGTCGAGGAAACGGAGTAGCCGAGAGATGAGTCCAGAAGGGTGGCACGCCCAGAGTCCTCGATGGGCGTGGTTTTCGTCGCTTTCCAATGAAAGACACGCCCATCGCCAAGCCTCTGGGCGTGCCACCCGAAAGCAATGACGGGTATCAACGAGCGGCCGACACTTTCGGCCCGCCCGCTCTGCGATACCCGAATCCCGAGACCCGATACCCGCCTTACATCAGATTCCAGTCCCCGAACAGACGGGACCGGAACTCCGTCCACTCTTCGCGATGCCGGACCGGCTCCGCGTTGTGCTCCATGATCGTGCAGACCCAGTCGTCCATCTTCCGCAGCCGCTGGGACAGGATGGTCACCAGGTTCGACAGCACGACATACGCAATCCGCGGCTGATGCGTGTGGAGCCGCTCGAAGCGCTCCCGCGTCAGCCGCCACAGCACCACCGCCGCCTCGGTTCTCACGGACGCCGAGTGCGGCGCGGAGTGCAGGAACGACATCTCCCCGAAGAGGCTCCCCGCCTCCAGCGTCGCCAGATGCTTGCACTGTCCCAGATGGTTGCAGCGGGCGACCTTGCAGACCCCGCGGACGATCAGCCACAACGACTGCGAATCGCCCCCTTCATGGATGATCTCGGCCCCAGCGGGGTGGTGCTCGATCGTCATCAGCTCTTCGATCTGCTTCCGCTCTTCAACGGTCAGGCCATGAAAAAGCTGGCACATCTGCAGCGTCGCCGTCAGTCCGTCGTCCGTCATCAGATCCCTCCCAGCACGGTCGCCCGACCGACCCGGCCAATCCCCAGAATATACGCAGCCGTCCGCAACGAAACTTTCTTTTCCTCAGCCAGCGTCCAGACGCGGTCGAAGCCGTCGAGCATGACCTTCCCCAGCTCGTCCCGCACCCGATTGACGTCCCAGCGGAAGTGCTGCCGGTTCTGGACCCATTCAAAATAGCTGACCGTCACCCCCCCCGCATTCGCCAGGATGTCGGGGACCACAACGATCCCCTTACGGCGGAACACATCGTCCGCTTCGGCTTCCGTCGGATTGTTGGCCGCTTCCACGATGTACTTCGCACGGACCGCGTCGGCGTTCTCCGCCGTCAGCACGCCCCCCAGCGCCGCGGGGATCAGGATATCGACGTCCGCGGCCAGCAAGGCCGCATTGTCGATCGCGTCCGTTCCCGAAAAGTCCTTGACGCCCTTATTACTTCGCGCATACTCCAGCAACCTGGGAATGTCGAGCCCCTCGGGATTGAGAATCCCTCCGGACACGTCCGAAACCGCGACTACCTTCGCCCCTTTCTCGTGCAGAATGCTGGCGGTAAACGTTCCCACATTGCCGAAACCTTGCAGGGCCACTTTCACCCCCTGCAGATCGCGCCCGAACTTCTTCATCATCGCCTCTGCGCACAGCACCACGCCGCGACCGGTCGCTTCTTCGCGGCCTTCAGAGCCGTGCAGCTCGACCGGTTTCCCCGTGACGCACGCCGGCTGAAAACCGTAGAATTTCTCGTACTGGTTGGCGAACCACGCCATCACCTGGGCGTTAGTCCCCATGTCTGGCGCCGGAATATCCTTATCCGGTCCGACCATGTCGTGAATCTCGTCGACGAACTTGCGGGTGATCCGTTCGAGCTCGCCCGGGCTGAGCTGCTTGGGATCGACCGAAATCCCCCCCTTCGCGCCGCCATACGGCAGATTGACGACCGCCGTCTTCCAGGTCATCAGCGAGGCCAGCGTCAGCACCTCTTCGGCGTCGACCTCGGGGTGATACCGCAGCCCTCCCTTCATCGGACCGCGGGAACTGTCGTGCTGAACCCGGTAGCCGATATAGGTGGCGATCTCGCCGTTGTCCAGTTCCAGAGCGACCTGAACCTTCACCTCCCGCTCGGGAACCTGCAGCAGCCGCCGCATGTTGGCAGACAGCCCCAGCAGATCGGCCGCCGACTCGAAATAGTGGCAGGCATTGTTGAAAGAATCAGCCATGTTGCGCCTGTTCAATGGAAGTCGTGGATTCCCCCGTGGGATTATACGCCGCCGTGCAAGCCCCGGCTGGAGACAGCGTCGGTCAGACTCGCAGATTCTCCATGTCCGGCCTGGGTCCGCTGGCCGCGATTTCAGGGAATGCTCCGCTGGTGGACGGCGGGCTGGACTGGCATCTGCCGATCATAGACTCCATTCCAGCTTCCCGGAACCCGCGCCAGCAGAAAGCTGGCAACCGCCTCGGCAAGCTGCTGATGCCCCTGCCCTGTCCAGCCGGTTCCGGCCGGCAGCGACCATTGACGGACCAGCGCCGGTTCGCGATACAGCACGGTCACATCGCACCACGGAATTCCCGATTCCTGAACCGCCGGACCGACCCGCTGCGCGAGCCGGGCGGCATCCATGTCCGGCGCCTGTTGCAGGTCCGGAGTCGACCAGACCACCACCCGCCCGCCCCACTGCTGCACCAGCGCCGCCAGATGCGGCAGTACATCCAGCGAGCCAGCCTCGTCAGACCGCCCGGTCCCATCGGTTCCGGCCGTTTCCGCTCCCAGCAATCGAGCCCCCGCCAGGCAGGCCAGTCGATCGAGCACGCGAAACTCTTCGCGCCAGCGCCGGCCGGCCGGCCCCACCGACTTCCCCATCAGCGCCGGATGACAGCACGTCAATGGCTGCCCGCGGACGTCGCTGCGCATCCACCGCTGCAACGCCGCGCCACGCGCCAGAAACACCGGATCAATTTCCAGCAGCACGTAGTCGGGCTGGAGAGCTGCGAGCTCGTGCTTCAACCGCAGATACTGCGTGCAGGGTGAGCCCCCCGCCACGGCCCCATTCAGAATCTCGATCGTCTGCGCGCTCCGCCCCTGCAGATACTGCTGCAGCAGACTGCAGAAGTGCAGCTCCTCAGGGGTCGTCGCCCCAAAGAGCTGATCGCCCCCCAGGCACAGAATCCGGACGGTGTCGGCGGGCTTCGGCACGACCGGTTCCGGCCCCCGGCATCCGTAGCTGTTCAGCCGAAATGTCACGGGCTGTTGCGTTTCCGAGGATCGCGTCCGGACCTCTGCAAACGGTCGCAGGCTGGCGTAAATGGTCGCAGACGGACTGACGATGCCCGCCAGCTTTTGATCCAGGCCGTCGTCGCGACCGCCCTGCGTCACCTCACGCACCCGCAGGGCGACCTCCGCAGCGCAGACGAAGAACGCCAGGAGCAGCACGGCTCCCACAAACTGCCTGAGCCAGCGGATACAGGCCCGGCCCATCCTCGCCTTCCATGTCGACGTAACCCCCGCTCATCCATGAGCCTCGGGAGGATAGTTCGACGGGAAATAACGGGCAAGGCGAAGTTGCCCGGACGGGTGTCGGGTCCAAGGCTTGCGCCGCTGGGCTACAGAGTCAGGACGACGGCCGCCGAAGGCAGGCCGCCCTTCTCTGGCGATCAGCGATACGCGAAAAGCGATAAGCCCTCTGCTCTGGCTATTCACTATTCCCTGTTCGCTACTCCCTCTCCCCCTACTTCATCCGCTTCTGCAGCTCGCTGACCACGGCTTCCACGATCCGGCTCACGTCCGGGCCGCCGTTCTGTGGAACAGGGCAGCCGCAGACCGGTTCGTCCGTGAAACCGTGCTCCGCCAGCATGCACTGCAGCGTGTCCGCCAGAGCCGCCAGGTCGACCTGCTGATCATCCGACAGCGGCTGCCGACCGACGCCCGGCTCAAAACCCCGCAGCCGGAGTGCGGTCCGGAACCCGTCCGGGAACTCCGAGTGCAGGATCATCGCATCGAACAGCGTGACGATGTCGTACTGCAGTTGCCGGGCCTCGTCGAGCCGCTCCGACAGGGTCAGCTCGTACAGCTTCCGGGTCAATTCCGGCACCACTCCCGAGCTGGCGTTCGTCCCGCCGTCACAGCCGATCAGCAGCATCGGCATCAGGGCCGCATCCCACCCCGTCAGGAAGCTGAAGTCCGGCCGGTTCGGGCGGATCGCCTGAATCATGCGGATCATGTTGGGAATGTCGCCCGACGAATCCTTGATCCCGATCACCTTGTCGCACTCGTCCGCCAGCCGCCGGACCGTCGGCACGTCAATCGGGCTGGCGAACATCGGAATGTTGTACAGAGTCACGTCGATCGGCGAGTTGTCCGCGATTTCCTTGAAATACGCGTACACCGCCCGCGGGCTCAGCTTGAAGTAAAACGGCGCCACGATCGCGACCGCCGTCGCCCCCAGCGAGTAATACGTTTCACAGGCGCGGATCGTTTCACGGACATTCGCCTCGGCGGCGCCCGCCAGGATCGGCACGCGCCCGGCCACATGGTCCGTCATGATTTCCATGATCCGGACCCGCTCTTCGACCGTGAAACGGGTGAATTCCCCCGTGGAACCGTTCGGGTAGAGACCGTGCACCCCTTTGGCGATCAACCAGTCCACATACCGCCGCAGCTCCGGCTCGTTGATCTCCCCCCGGCTGTCGAGAGGCACAATATTTGGCGTAAAGATTCCGTGGATCTTGCCTTGCGGTCGCATGAACCGGGGGCCTTTCCGGGGACGAGGGCGGTCCCCTGCGTGTCATGGTAGGAGGTGTGGCGAGTTTGTGCGTACGGGGAAGAGTATACGGGCCAGCCAGCAACCCTTCCATTCCGCCGCCAGTACCTCCTGTATCGAAAGTCCGCCCCGCGAAGGTTGAACGGAGTCCGGCCAGGCGGGATTGTTCGGGGAAGAGCGACGGCTGGCCGGTTCCAGGCATCGGGTGACCGGGGCAGGAGCGTCTTCGCGATGCCCCGGTGTTCCAACGAGGTTTCGCCAGAAGACCGGGGCTTCCCTGCGGTCCAGCCCCGGCCTCCCGAAACGGCCTGAATACCGCCGCTGGCGTCAGCGCGTCCAGTCAATCTGCCGATACACCGCCAGCAGCTTTTCGCCCCGGCTGCGATTCAACAGACACGCATGCGCGATCCGCCCCCGCAGATGGCCAGCGAAGTCCGCAGCGCCATCGTGATTCTGCGAAGACGGCCCCAGCTTCACGCAGTTATGCAAGATCGCCTTCAGCCGGTCGAACTCGGACCGCGACTGATTCGGCTTCACATTCACGACGACGCCGGTCACCCGTTGCTGCTGATGCGGTCGGAGAATTCGCCGTTTCTTGCGATGAACCCGGAAACGCTCTTCGCGAATAATCTGGTTCACCAGCGGCAGAAAGACTCGCAGGCTGCTGCGGAACTTCGCGTCGCCCGAGAACGTCAAATCGTCCGCATAGCGGGTGTAGTTCGCCCCGAACGTCCGGCTCAACCCCGCCAGCCGCAGGTCGAGTACGAACGCCGACAGATTCGCCAGTGCGGGAGACGTCGGCGCCCCCTGCGGCAGATGCGCCCGCAGATACGGCATCACGGCCCCGGCATCTCCCTCGGGCAGGATCATGTCGCCCGGCGCCGCCGATGTCGTCAGCCGGCCCAGCCAGATCGCCGCCTCGCGCGAGTAACCAATGCTGCGGAAGATCGCCACCACCCGCGAAAAACTAACTGCGGGATAGAAGTTCTCCAGATCGAACCGCACTACGACCGCCTGACCGGTATGCGGCGCTGCGTTGGAGACGATCGATCGTCCCGCGACAAATCCGTGAGCGGCATTGTGCGGCGGGCAGCGGTCGAGAATCTCGGTCAGAATCTTGACCTGAACCGCTTTCAGATCGGGCTTGGGCGCTTCGATCAGCCGCCAGCCGCCGCTCTTCTTCCGCATCCAGCGAAACCAGTAGTGAGCCTGCTTCTGACCCCGCGGACGCCCCCCCGTGAACCGGTGCACCAACCAGGCCAGCCGGCCCACCGGCTGGCCGACCCACGCGGCTATATCATTCGGCGTCGTCAGCACGGGAAGTTGCTGCGCCCGCAGATGCTCCTCGTCTCCATCCTGAGACAGATCGAGATAATGTCCTGTCCGCGACCCCAGCCGGGCAAACCGATACGGCGGCTTGCCGCGGGTCTCGATCACCGGCGAGCGCTCGATCACCGCCCGGCGTCTCATGCGAACCAGCCGGACCGGAGACCGCGACTTTGCAGGAACGACGCCAGCGGCCGCTGGTGGTGAGTCCGCACGACGCGGCGACGTGACGCTGTCGGAATACGGATCGTCGTCGTGAGGCAGCCAGCCCATCCACCGCCACAGCCAGTCAAACAAGCCCATGCAAACGCTTTCCAAAGCTGCGCGGCGGACTGAGAACTGCAGAGCGGACGTTGGAGACGTGATCGAAAAAGGTGGCCTGCGGGCCGCACAACGGTTCCCGTGGCGAAGCGTTGACGACGGTCATGTCGACCGTCGCGACGCTTCACATCGCGAATGCAGCACAATCAAGCGAGCGCGGGGTAGCCCCGCACCGTGCAACGCCGAGGCGCGCACCGAGCTTGGGCGGCCCGCAGGCCAACGCCCCACATCGTAGCGGGTTCCCGCAAGGGGTCAATTGCGCACCGGCCTCCGCAACCCGCGAAATCCCCTTCCCCCGACAAGTTTGCGGACCCGTGCCCCCGGGAGAAAATCCGAAATCCCAAACTCGAAATCCAAAACAAGCACGAAATTCAAAATCTCAACCGGACCTGCTCAGTTGGGGTGGCACGCCCCTGAGTCCGCGAAGGGCGTGTCTTTTGACTTCACCACGACGGAGTTCAGGCGCCAGACGCGAATTCTACGCGGCCTGCACGACCGGTTGTCTCCCCGCGAACCGTCGGCTACAGTCCGTTCAGCCCCGTCCGTTCGCTCCCCGCACGAAACACCAGCAGCCATGCTCACCGAGCCCACCCCCTTCGACCTCCGGATGCACGTCTTCCGCATCCCCGTCCGCGTCCACCCCTCGTTCTGGCTCCTCGGGCTGATCCTCGGCTGGGATCCCGACATGCCCCAGATGACGCTGATCTGCACGGTCTGCGTCTTCGTCTCGATCCTGATTCACGAGCTCGGCCATGCGCTCACCGCCGAAGCCTTCGGCTGGCGCAGCGAAATCGTCCTCTACCTGTTCGGCGGCCTCGCCTTCAGCGAACGCTGGCACAATCGGACGCCGACGAAAGACATCTTCGTCTCCGTCGCCGGCCCCGCCGCGCAGTTCTGCCTCCTGCCGCTCCTGTTCGCGACCGAACTCGGACTGGCGCAGACGGAGTTCGGCGACCAGATCTATGTCCGCGCCGCCATGCACTACCTGTGGTTCATCAACATCGTCTGGCCGATCCTCAACCTGATGCCCGTCCTCCCGCTCGACGGCGGCCACATCCTGCAGGGCCTCTTCGAACTGTTCGGACTGCGCGACCCGCTCGCCGCCGCGCTGATCGTCAGCATCATCGTCGGCGGCCTCCTTTCGTATGCCTCCTACACCCTCACCGGCGGCGGCTTCGGCATGTGGTTCATCTTCCTCACGATTATGAACATCCAGGCCTATCAGCAGCACCGCGCGCAACGCTGGTAGCCGTGGGCGGAAAGCCAGATTTAAGAGGCTTATCGCAGGTCGCTTGTCGCCGATCGCCAGAGAAGACGGCGTATCGTCATTTTCTGGCGATCAGCGATGCACGATCAGCGATAAGCCCTCTCTTCGCCTCCTCCGCTCCGCTACGGCTTCACCACCCGCACTGTGCTCGCCTGCGGGCCGCGGTCCCCGGTCGTCTCCGCGAATTCCACCTCCGAACCGACGTCGATCTTCTCGAAGCCGCCGTTCAGCACCGCGTTGCGATGGAAATACACCTCGCGGCCGTCGGGCGTGATCAGGAACCCGTAGTCCTCCAGCGGAAAAATCTGATTGACGCGCGCCCGGGCCGGCTCCGCGTGCGTCTTCACGTGGCCGTGATCCTTCCGGATCGCGTCTTCCACCTGCCGCCGCATCGCGCTGAAGGAATCGCGCACCGCCACATGCACGTCCTCGTGCTGATGGGCCTGATCCGAATGCCGATTCACCACCAGCTCATGCCCCGGCAACGTCAGATCGATTCGCACCTGATACAGCCGGCCGTTCCGGTGGTGCGCATGCGGCCGCTCCACCACCACGTTGCAACCGATAATCCGGTTGCAGAACTCGTCCAGCTTGTCGGCGTAGCGCTTGATATCCGCCTCAACCGCCTCGCTGCGGTCCAGATTCTTGAAGTCGATCCGCAGTTCTCCAGGCATGTCGCACTCCTCCACGCCCCGCCTGGCAACCTTCAACTCTCGGGTCGCCTTGCTCGGGGCTGCCTCGATTTCGGGTTCTTCACAGGTTCTTCACAACGGACTTCACCCCGAGGATACGCCCATTTCGCGTCTCGCGATAGATCCATTCAGCGCCGCATCCGGCCCCCGCACAACCCGTCCGCACAGACGCACAGCGCTGTCCCGGCGAACCCCGCTCTCTTGACTCTCAACGCCCAACTCTCGACGCTCGTATTCTGGCTTTCCGCTTTCCGCCTTCAGCTTTCGGCCACTCCATGAATCAGTCCCTCGAATTTCGCGAAGACGTCAAGCTCCATCACCCCTGGATGATCGCCGTCTGGCCGGGGATGGGGCACGTCGCCATCAACGCCGGCTTCTACCTCGCGGCGAAGCTCGATATGCGCGTCTTCGCCGAGTTCTCCCCCCGCGAGCTGTTCGACATCGAGCACGTCGACGTCGAACAGGGCGTCATCCGCCCGGCCCGCCTCCCCCGCAGCCGCCTGTTCGTCTGGCGCGACCCCGCCGAAAAACGGGACCTGGTCCTCTTCATCGGCGAAGCCCAGCCCCCCGCCGGCAAACGAAGCTTCTGCCGCAGCCTGACCGAATTTGCCCAGACGCTCGGCATCGAACGGATCTTCACGTTCGCCTCGATGGCGACGCAGATGCACCCCCAGCATCACTCCCGCGTCTTCGTCGCCGCCACCGATCAGCCCACCCTCAGCGAACTGCTCGACCAGCCCGTCGAAGTCCTCGAAGAAGGCCACATTGGCGGCCTCAACGGCGTCCTGCTCGGCGAAGCCGCCGCCGCCGGTCTCCACGGGGCCTGCCTGCTCGGCGAGATCCCCCACATCTTCTCGCAGCTCCCCTTCCCCGGCGGTTCGGTCGCCGTCCTGAAAGTCTTCTCCGGCCTGACCGGCATCCCGCTCGACCTGGCCGAAATGCAGGAACAGGCCCACGAGTTCGGCGAGAAGCTCGGCGAAGTCCTCGCCAAAGTCGAAGAAGCCCAGCAGGAAGCCGGCGAGGACGAAAGCGACGAGGAGGAAGAATCAGAAATCACCGCCCCGGAACCCGAAGCGGAACCGGAACCCAAGCTCTCCCCGTCCGACGAACAGCGCGTCGAAGCCCTCTTCGCCGAGGCCGACAAAGACCGTTCGAAAGCCTATGTTCTGAAGCAGCTCCTCGACCGCCTCGACGTCTTCGCCGACTACGAGGACCGGTTCCTGGATCTGTTCAAGAAGGGCGAATAGGGAATAGCGAATAGGGAGTAGCCAGAGGAAGAGGGCTGATCGCGAATCGCTGATCGCTTATCGCCGGAACAGGATCGTTACGCCGCCGGTCTCAAAGAACCCCGTCAGGGGCGATCTCATGTAAGCCCAGCGGCGTAAGCCCTGGGCGCGAGCTTCTCGTCTGGCTATTCGCTATTCCCTACTCGCTATTCGCTCACCTTCCCTCCGCGAGAAATCTTCCGCAATTTCAGAATTTTCCCCGAATCTGCTCTTGCACAACGCCCGTACCAGTGTGAGCGTGTCCTCTGGTCGAGCGGTTCGGTGCAAATGGTACCACGTCGGCGGGCGACCGCCGGCGCTCTGAGAGCCGAACCCTCGACCCGGGCCTGATCAGGGCCCGCTTGACGGCTCTGCCAAACGGCAGGGACCGGGGAGCGCACCTCACGTGCGCACAACCTCGACGTCGAGTTTCCGATAGCTGATCGCGGGCGAAAGCCCGTTCCTGATCACATGCCAGCTCCAGGGCTGGGGCAGAACTCAACACTCTGCCCCAGTCCGTCCTGGACCCGGCGAATCGAGTTTGAACCGAACCGCGACATTCTCAATGCCGCGCCAGGCGTCAGCCTGCGCGCACCCTTCTTCCATTTTGCACTTTGCATTTTTCACTTTTCATTTTGCACTGTCTTCTTTCCCCGCCCCCACCGCCGGTCCCGCCCCTTCACACCCCGATATCTTCATTCCAAAGCTCCGGCTGCGCCCGGATAAACTCCTCCATCAACCGCACGCACTCCCCATCATCGACGACTTCCACCGCCACCCCCCGCGACCGGACGTATTCCTCCGGCCCCCGAAACGTCCGGTTCTCGCCGATCACGATCCGCGGAATCCGATACAGCAGCGACATCCCCGAACACATGTCGCACGGCGAGAGGGTCGAGTAGAGGACCGCCCGCCGATAGTCCCCCGCCGTCAGCCGCCCGGCGTTCTCCACGGCATCCATCTCGGCATGCAGAATCGCACTCCCCCGCTGCACCCGTCGATTATGCCCCCGCCCGACAATCTGCCCGTCAATGACCAGCACCGACCCAATCGGGATGCCCCCCTCGGCCAGCCCGATCCGGGCCTCCGCAATCGCCGCCTGCAGAAACGGTGCATCAGAAGAATTCAACATGGATCACACCCTGGATAATGGAAGCACAAGACCGCCCAACAATACGCCAGATTCAGCCTCCCCGGAACAGGAATCGAGCCACGAGCGTAGGGCCGGGCGCGCCCGGCAGCTTTTCAGAATCGGGTGGCCCGGCCGCAGGCCGGGCGGCGCAGAGTCGAAGGCCTGCCGGGTAGCTCTGATTTCGCGAAATCACTGGCAGACGCGATCGAAAGAAGCCAGTATGGACAAACAGCCAGACGTCTGAGACACCACTCGCCATCACATTCGCGAGTCGGGCCTCACGGGCAGAAACCGGTAAGCCCCCTTGAATCGTATTCAACCGCGAAACCGTTCGCTTTATGACTGAAACCGTCGCCGTCAAACCTGACCTGCTCCGCTGGGCCGTCGACCGCAGTCGACTCGCTCCCGAAGACCTTGCGCAAGCGTTTCCCAAGTTGCAGCAATGGGAATCGGGTGAGCGGCAGCCGACGTTTCGCCAACTGGAAGACTTCGCCCGTAAGACGCTGACTCCGCTCGGCTATCTCTTCCTGGAACAGCCGCCAGTCGAAACGTTGCCGATCCCCGACTTCCGGACCGTGGGCGATTCGCCAATTGCGCGACCGAGTCCCAATCTGATCGAAACGATCCAGGTCATGCAGCGTCGCCAGGCTTGGATGCGGGAATCCGTCATCGAGGATGGTCAGCCCGCTCTGCCATTCGTCGGCAGCGCGAAACGTTCGCGCAACGTGGTCGCGCTCGCAAAGACCATTCGGGAGCAACTCGGACTGTCGGAAGACTGGGCCGAGCAATTGTCGACATGGGAGGAAGCTCTCCGCAGGTTGCGACAGGCCGCGGAGAACCTCGGAATCCTGATCTCGATATCCGGAGTGGTGGGCCTCAACAATCACCGACCGCTCGATCCTCAGGAGTTTCGCGGCTTCGTGCTCTGCGACGACTATGCGCCGCTGATCTTCGTCAACGGCAAGGACTCCCGATCGGCCCAGATGTTCACACTGACGCACGAGTTGATCCACCTTTGGCTGGGCTCAGGGGGACTCTTCAATCTCGTCAACCTGCTGCCGCACGACAGCCCGACCGAACGGTTCTGCAATCAGGTGGCCTCGGAGTTTCTGGTCATCGGCCGCAAACTGACGGAGCGCTGGCCCACGGTGAAGTCGCAGGAAAACCCGTTCGCGTCCCTGGCCCGCGTGTTCAAAGTGAGTCCGGTTGTCGTCGCCCGGCGGGCGCTGGATCTGGAGCTGATTTCGCGGAAGCAGTTCTTCACCTTCTATGAACGCGATCAGGCGGAGTGGCGCCGCCGCCAGGAGCAGGACAAAGCCAAGGGGAAATCGGGCGGTAATTTCTACCAGACGCAGGACAGCCGGCTGGGGCCGCGCTTCGCGTACGCGGTCGTGCGAGCGGCCCGCGAAGGGCGGCTGCTCTATCGGGATGCCTACCAGCTCACGGACCTGAAGGGCGAGACGTTCGAGAAATACGCGGACCAGCTCACTCAGAGGGTGCTGCAGCATGCCCGACCGTAAGCAGTACGTCCTCGACGCGAACGTCTTCATCCAGGCCCATCGCCGGCACTATGCCTTCGACATCTGCCCCGGCTTCTGGGACCTGCTGGTCAGGCAGCACTCCGCGCGGACCGTTTGCAGCATCGACAAAGTCCGCGACGAGATCGCCGCCGGCCAGGATGGCGACGAGTTGAAGAAATGGGTCAAGGACAAGCAGCCTCTCGACGGATTCTTCAAAGGAACGGCGGACGCCGCGGTTCTCGCGGCATTTCGAAAAATGATGAACTGGGTGCAGGCTCACCCGAGCTTCACTCAGGACGCCAAATCCGAGTTCGCCGGCGCTGCCGACGGCTGGCTTGTCGCCTATGCCGCCGCCAACGGGCTGGCGGTAGTCACTCATGAAGAACTTGCCCCTCAGATCAAGAAACAGGTCCGCATCCCAAACCTCTGCGTACAATTCGGCGTCGAGTATCTCGATACGTTCAAGATGCTGCGCGAACTCGAAGCGAAGCTCGTGCTGGGAAAGTGAGAGACCGGCCCCCTGATCATCATCGGGTGGCCCGGCCACAGGCCGGGCGGCGTAGCCGCAAGAGGCCGCCGTTGGACCTTCAACAGCCATTGGCCTTCCCCACCACATTGCAGCCCAAGCGGCGACGCCACCTCCCTCTTGTCCACTGCCCCACATCCCGGCATAATGTGACCGGAGGAAGCATGGAACTCACCGCCGCCCAGATCACCGCCCTCAAAGATGGCCGCCCCGTCACCGTGACGCTGCCGGAACTCGGCGAGCGCTGCGTCGTGCTCCGGGAAGACGTCTACGATCGCGTCAGAGCCGCTCTTGAGCCCGGAGCGGAATTCGACGCCCGGGAGACATACCCGGCGGTGCTGAAGGTTCTCGACGAGACCGACGAGTCACCGGAGCAGTACCTTGAGTACCTCGCTGAACCGCGGTGATCTGGTCGTCGTCGACTTTCGGCCGGTCAATCCGCGCGCTGGAGTCCGGCCCGCTCTGGTCGTGCAAAACGACCGTGACAATCGTCGGCTGACGAACACGGTCGTCGCGCAGATTTCCAGCAATGTCCGGCGTGCCGGCGAGGACACGCAGCTTCTGATCGATCAACGACATTCCGACTGGACGGCATCGGGCCTGCGTCATCCCTCGGCAGTCATCTGCTCGAACATCTACACAATCAGCCAGGACGATGTCGCCCGTGTCATCGGGTCTCTCTCCGACACAACGATGCAACAGGTCAATGAGCGGTTGCGAATCGTGCTGGGACTAAGCAGCGATGGAAACATACCGTGCCAAACCTGAACTTCTGGGTTCCTGGAAGCACGTGGATTCGTGCAAAGTATGCACAATTCTGGGCCGGCTGGAAGACAGTTCGCGTGCTCGGCGAGCTTCAGATCTTGACGCGTGCATCGTACTTCACGTTGCTCTTCGTCCCGATTCTTGCTGGAGTTTGGCCTGCCGTTCGCGCTGGCATCAACCGGTACAATGAGGCCGTCGTAGATGCAACGCATGCGCTGGATCTCGCGTCGGAGAAACTGGCGGGGCAGTTGAGGGACTCGCAAATCGCCTCGGACGCTTCAGAACAGAACAGCCTGACGAACACACGCTCCCGCTCACATTTGAGGCAGGCAAGCGATGAGCTGATGTTAGATCTGCAGCGCCACGTTGACATGCTCCGGTCAAGCCTGGTGCACCAGACGATTAACCGCAAATCACTTCCGCTTACATGGGCTCTGGCATTCTTCGCAGCGTTATTCGCAGTGATTGGCCACCTTTTGTACCAAGTATTTTGCCCTGAAGAGATTCGGCAGGCGAGCTTTGAAGCCTTTGCTCTGCAACGCAAGAGAGACTACGCAAGCCATCCGACAGAACTCGCTTTAAAACAAGCAGAGAGCTACATCTCGGGCCTCAATCTTAAGAATGAGCCGTGGCTGAAACTTAGCGGCGAAAAAGAACAAATCGTCGAGGAGAAGAGAGACCAGTGGCGTGACCTCGGAGTGATCGAGCGAGCTGCACACGTTGAGTACCATTTGCGTTCCAAGCAGCAGCCACGGGCCGCAATCGCGTCGGCTGCCTGCTATTTAGTTTCGATGTTGCTCATTTTCGTGATCGTTGTTTCACAGTCTAATGCCGTCGTTCGTGCAACGATCGAATGACGCCTCCCCTACCGCACCTCCCGATACCCCACCAGCTCAATCCCCTTCGCCTTGATCGCCGCTTTGATCTCCGGACTCGTCCAAGCGTCCGTCACTCCCTGGCGGTCGGCCGCCACGTTTTCGTAGCCGATGTGATGGATCGCCCGCAGCTCCGGCGTGTCCAGGCCCGGGTGCTCCACGAACAGGTAGGTCTGGCCCGGCTCCAGGCTGTCGAGCAGCTTCAGGATCGCCGTCCGCTTTTCCTCTGGCGTGACGTGCGGGCCGCGGTAGCTGACGTTTTTCACCCCCCGCTCGGCCGGGTCGATGTCCAGCCGGTATTCGACCGCCAGACCCTTCACCAGCTTGCGCACCGACTCGTCGATCCCCGAGCAGCCCATATGCCCCGACAGGTGGCTGAGCTGCGGAATGTGCCTCTTCGCCAGCTCGATCTGCGCCCGGAATTCCTGCTCGACCTCTTCCATCCGCCATTTCTGCTCGGCGAGCGACCGGCCGGGATAATTTCTGTTCGGGCGGATCATCGGATAGAAGTAGCCGTCCGCATCCCGCAGGCTCGGGCAGGGTCTCAGCGGTCGCCATTTGACGTTGTCCCACTCGCTGCTGAGCGTCAGGTGCACGCCGACGTCCGCCTCGGGCAGCGTCTGCAGCATCTGCACCGCCTCCGGAAACCACGGCGACGGCACGATCACCTCGATCGCAGTCTGAATCCCTTCCTTGTGGCACTTGAGGATCGCCTCGTTGACCGAATGGGCCGCCCCCATGTCGTCGCCGCGGACAATCAACCGGGGCGGGGCCTGAGCCGCAAGCGTCGGGCAGAGAACGGCAAGCAGACCGAGAGCCAGCAGGCAGCGCATGGCAGCACTTTCGTCGATAGCGGAAGCAATTCAGGGTGAAACGGAATCGTCTCTGCTATCGCGCGCTGCGCTGCGGGTCAAGGATTGATTGAGGCGTGGCAATCGGCTTGGCGGGATCGCTGACGAGGGGTCCGCTGCTGTGCAAGGACGGCTCTTCGCCCCGGCAGGGGCGCAGGATTGTCGCCACGGGTGAAGCGACGCGGCGGCGAAGCCGACCGTCGCGCAACCCGTGGATCGTTGCATCGCGCAACGCCGGCAGCCCCGGACGGGGCGACGGAGGCCCTGCAACCGTCGTCCCTGAGAATCCTCACTTCCGCCGCCCCTTCAGGGCGGTTGCCCCAGACGCGTCGTGTTCCACGGGTTTCACTCCGCCCGCCTGTCGGCGGACTCCGTTTCACCCGTGGCGACAGCCCTTCGCCCCATCCGGGGCGAAAACACGTCGAACGCTTCCCAAGGCCTCAGGCCATCAGCGACCAAGTGACGGCGCCCGAATCGGCCGGGCGCGCCCGGCCCTACGCGGCGGCCGGCACAGCCGGCCCTACCACTGACAACGGACCAAGGACGACTGACAAGCAATCAGAATCCCAATCCCGGCCCATTCAACACCCCCGTCCCGACTGTCCCGTCCTTGATGTCGAACATCGGGGGGAAGAGCTTGGCCCAGGGCTTGTTGGCGGCGGGGCAGTATTGCCGGCCGTTTCCTTCGATGGCTGCAATGCCGGGGATGCGGGCCGCGAGCGACGCCGAGTGCAGGAAGCTCAGGCCCGAGCAGGTCAGGTCCTGCACGCAGAGGAACATGCCGAATTTCTGGGCCGCGGCCCCCATCAGCAGGGCTTCGGTGTGCCCCTTGCAGGCCTTCAAGGCCACGCCCGTGTAGCCCATTTCGCGGCAGAGGAGCAGCGAATCGTAGTCGACC
The DNA here is from genome assembly GCF_030622045.1 of Planctellipticum variicoloris. NCBI lineage: Bacteria > Pseudomonadati > Planctomycetota > Planctomycetia > Planctomycetales > Planctomycetaceae > Planctellipticum > Planctellipticum variicoloris. Next base: position 4,142,251 of record NZ_CP130886.1, read on the forward strand.
AGCGACTCGTCGATGACGACCGGCTTGAGGGCCGCCGCCTCGTGCATCTTGTGCTCGGGGTGGTCCTTCAGATTGCGGTGCGTCGGCTGTTCGATGTACTGGATGCGATCGTAGGCGGCCGGGTTGCGGTCGCGGATCGTCTTCAGGAAATCGACGACGTACTGGGCTCCGGAGCACTTTTCGTTGAAGTCGAGCGAATAAAACCACTGGCTGCAGCCGCGGGCTTTCTGAGCCTCCGAGGCAATCGCGTCGACCGCCAGGACGCGGTTGACGTCCCAGTCGAAGTCGTCGCCGGCCAGCTTGATCTTCAGGTGGGTCAGGCCGTTGTAGGCGATCCACTCGGCGAGATGTTCGGGGAGTCCGTCGCCGACCGGCTTGCTCACGTCGCCGGGGCTCAGGGGATCGATCGCCCCGACCAGGTGATACAGGGGCATCCGGGCTTTGGGTTCGCGGAGGGTGTATTGATCGAGGTACTCGCCGGCGAACTGCTCGTCGAGATACTCGGAAAGATCGTAGTTCATGTATTTCGAGGTCAGCGTGTCGTAGCTGCTGATATTGTGCAGCCGGCCGTAGGCGTCGTGCAGGGCGGCGTCGAACGGGCTGGCGGCGACCAGTTCGGCGAGCGCGGTCATCGGCTCGGCGAGCTTCATCCGCTGCGAGATCGTCTTGCCGAGATGTTCGTATTCCGCGGAGAGGTGATAAGCGACGTCGATCGGGTGGCCCAGCTCTTTGCAGACGCTGGCCAGCGAAACGACTTCCTCGGCGAACTCTTTCATCGCGGCTTCGGAGTCCTCCGCGGAGACTGCGGCGGAAGGCCAGGCCCAGATGTTGCCGAGCGGCATGCTCCCCGCGCCGGTCGCCGTCCGCTTGCCGTCACGGCTTTCGACGACGACATCGACGTTGATGAGGATGCTGCGGTCCATGATGCGACCGCCGAATTTGAGGGGGGTGCGGAAGGGGACCGGTTCAAAGGTGCAAACCGCGTCCTTGATGCGAATATCGTTGGCCTTCGACATTGCCTGAACTCTCGCTCCTGTCAGTCCTTCCGGTTCCTGCCCCCACGCGGGCGGGCTGAGTGTAGCCCGATCCTCAGAATGGATCAAGAAAAGGTGCGGTCTGCGGAACCGTTCCCGTTTCCGCAAAGTTCGCGGCTGTCAGCCGATGCATCCAGCGGCGGGCACGCGCCAGCAGTCGACGCTGACACGACTCCCCATCCCTCCCCGTGGCCAGCAGGGAACAGACCGGCTGGCGGGCGGGAATCGCGGAGCCCGGAACGGGAATGTCGCGAATCGGGACCGCGCTCCACGGAGAACGTCGGCGCGCCCAGGCCGACCAGTCGGGTGCGACAACGTCATACGGCGTATAGAGAACCAGCTTACCGACGCAGCGCCGGGAAACCGGCGAATTGATTGCAGACAATTCGTCTCCGTCCGTAATCGGTGGAAGCAAAGACGTCCGATGGGCGAGTTCAAACAGCTCCGCCGACGCGGGATAGCGGGGATTCACTTCCAGGACGCGGAACGTGTCTCGATCAAGTGCCAGGTCCACGCCAAATAGCCCCCGCAGGCCGAATTTCCCGGCGAGGAGACCTCCCAAATCGGCAAGCCGGGCGGACAATTCGGAGGAAATCGGCCGCGGGGCAATTCCGCCGCACCAGGCGAACGGGTGGGGAGCGCTAGCTGCGTGGATTCCGATGAGCTGCTGACACACGCCGTGACAGCCGGCCGCCCCCGATGAAGAAATAGTGAATACGGCCGAGGCGATGTCCCCTGCGGCTCGCTGTTGAAAGAAGTGGGGCTCGTCGAGCGGAAACCCGGTGGACTCCGCGTTCCAGACGGTCACGCCGCGGCCCCCTGCCCCGGCGAGCGGCTTGCGAATCCAGGCGCCATCGGCGGGCGGGGCGTCACTTTCGCGATGCAATTCGAGAACCGGAAATCCCGCCGACTGCAGGGCGTCGCTCAAGCACCAGGGGTCGCGAACGCTGCGGACCGATGCGTTGGAGCACCCCAGCGGAATTCCCAGTCCCGGAAGCTGTTCGAGACGTTCCAATGTCGCGGGAGCGTTTTCCAGTCCTCCGGCGTAGAACCAGCCATCGACCTGCAGCGTCGCGACGTCTTCCGGCAACGAGTCCGGAAAGCGATGAATCGGGACGATCCGGGCGATCTGCTGCAGATCGGCGTCGGCAAAGAGATCGGCGCAGACCGGCGTCCCGCCGGCCCGGAGGACCGATTCGGCGGCGGCGCGCGTGCTGGCGCCGACGATGAGGATTCGCGGTGGATCCCCGTTTCCTGCAAGGCGTTGCTGGAAAACGGATCGGGGCTGTGTTATCAAAGCTTCCGCGCGCGGGCTCATTTTTGCAGCTTGCGAAGGAACTGTCTGCCGGCGGTGCCACCGACCGGAACGTGTCGCAGAACACCTTGAGGGAGATTTCAGCATGTCGTTTTACGTCGGTGAAGCCCTGGTGGGCGAAGGAAATGAAATTGCTCACATCGACCTGCTGATCGGCGACAAGACCGGTCCCGTCGGCGTCGCGTTCGCCAACGCCCTGTCGGACCAGAAGGCCGGCCACAGCAATCTGCTCGCCGTGCTGACCCCGAACCTGGCCGTCAAGCCGGCTACGGTGATGATCACCAAGGTCACCATCAAGGGGGCCAAGCAGGCCGTCCAGATGTTCGGCCCGGCTCAGTTCGCCGTCGCCAAGGCGGTCGCCGACTCGGTCGAAGCCGGCGTGATCCCCAAGGACCAGGCGGAGAAGCTGGTCATCGTCTGCGGCGTCTTCATTCACTGGGAAGCCAAGGACGACAAGAAGATCTTCGAATACAACTACGAAGCCACGAAGCTCTCGATCGCCCGCGCCATGAAGAACGAGCCGAGCGTCGACGAAATGCTCGCCAAGAAGGACACCGCCAAGCACCCGTTCTCCGGCCTCGACTAGTCCTGCCGGACGGGCGGGCGCGTAGCGGCACGGGTTAGACCGCGTGAGCCGATCGCCGCGGGACGCCGTGTCTCGCAGGAAAGTGAACTTGTCGGTTTGAATCAGCCGGCACGCCCGGCCCTGCAAGTCAGTTCGGAAGCCCACGGATGCAGATCCGTGGGCTTCGTGCTGTTGGGAGTGGTCCCGATGAAGCGGATTCTGATTCAGCTCGACACCGATCCGCAGCCCAGCGTGTTTGATCGCGTGGTGGCTGTCGACGCGGATGTCGACGAAATCTTCAGTTACTCGGGCGTTACGCCGGAGAACGTCGAAGGCCTCGTCCACGGGGCGATTTTCACCCGGAAACCGGCGGATCTGAAGTACACCGCGATCTTCGTCGGCGGCAGCAATGTTGCGGCGGGGGAAGCGGTCTTCAAAAAAGTCCGCAAGTCGTTCTACGGACCGATGAAGGTCTCGGTGATGATGGACTCGAACGGGTCCAACACCACTGCTTCGGCGGCCGTGCTGGCTGCGGCCAGGCACCTGGATCTCAAGCAGACGACGGCCGTCGTCCTCGGCGGCACCGGCCCGGTCGGCTGTCGTGCGGCGCAACTCCTGCTGTCCGAAGGAGCGACGGTCCGCCTCGCTTCGCGGACGCTCGACAAGGCGAAATCGACGGCGGAACTGCTGTCCGCCGCGGTAGACACAACGCTGCTGCAGCCGGTGAAAGTGGAATCGCCGTCGGAGGCGCAGGCCGCCAGCCTGGGAGCCCACCTGGTGATTGCCGCGGGGGCCGCCGGTGTCGAATTGCTGCCGACCGGGACCTGGCGGCTGCTGGCGGGCCTGGAAGTCCTGATCGACCTGAATGCCGTCCCGCCGGTCGGGATCGAAGGGGTCGAGATCATGGACAAGGGGACCGAACGCCACGACGTGATCTGCTATGGTGCGATCGGCGTCGGCGGGACGAAGATGAAGATTCACTCGGCGGCCATCCGGAAGCTGTTCGAGTCGAACGACCAGAAACTCGATACGGCGGCGATCTACGAGATCGGACGCTCGCTGGGCTGAAGCGGGAAAATGTCGGGACGAATTCAAAGATCGTAGGGTCCGCGGCGCGGACCAGATGAATCGCAAGTAGGACGAACCGGTCCGCGCAGCGGACCCTACGCGAACCGAACCGGCCCTACCTGAAGGATTGCTGCGATGCGGAATTGGCAGCTTTGTTCGGCATGCTTCGCACTCTGTTTCGCGTCGACCATGAACGCTGGAGCCGGAGACTGGCCGCAGATTCTGGGGCCGAACCGGAACGGGATTGCGGTCGGTGAGAAGCTGCCGGGCTCGATTTCGTCGAAGTCGCTCAAACCCGCCTGGTCGTTCAAGGCGGGAATGGGACTGGCCGGCGTCGCGGTCCAGGGACAGACCGTCGTGCTGTTTCATCGTCGGGGAGACGACGAAATCGTCTCTTCGCTGAATGCAGCGACCGGCAAGCCGCAGTGGGAACAGCGGTTTCCCGCGAGCTTTCAGCCGTCGATTATTCCCGATGACGGGCCGCGCTGCGTACCGGTCATCAGCGGGCAAACGGTCATTGTGCTGGGGGCCGCCGGTACGCTGGCAGCGATGAGCTTCGAGAGCGGAGAAAAGCTCTGGGAGCACGACCTGCAGAAGGAGTACCAGTCTCCGACGGGGTACTTCGGCTTCGGCACGACGCCGCTCGTTGATGGAGACCACGTCATCGTCAATGTCGGGGGAGAGCGCAGCGGGGCCGGGGTGGTCGCGTTTGACCTGAAGACCGGCAAAGAGCAGTGGAAGATGGGGCGGGAGCTGGGAAGTTACTCGGCGCCGGCAATGGCCACGATCGCCGGCAAGTCAACGGCGCTGGTGATCACGCGGCTGAACTTTCTGGGTCTCGATCCGGCGACGGGCGAGGAACGCTTTCGGACGCCGTTCGGAGCGCGGGGGCCGACGGTGAATGGAGCCACGCCGGTCGTCAATGGCGATCGCGTGCTGCTGACGGCCAGCTACGGCATCGGTGCGAAGCTGCTGCAGGTGACGCCGACTTCGACGAAGACGCTGTGGGAGAGCGAGATCCTGTCGAGTCAGTACACGACGCCGATCTGGCAGGATGGCGCCGTGTATGGCATCGACGGTCGGCAGGATGGCGGGCCGATTTCGCTCAAGTGCTTCGATCCGCTGACGCAGAAGGTGCACTGGGAAACGCCGGACCTGCCCTACGCCACCCTGATCGCCGCCGACGGAAAGCTGCTGATTTTCGTGACCGACGGCAGCCTGCGGGTGGCGAAGCTGCAGACCTCGAAATACGAGGAACTGGGGCGGGCGCGGGTTGGCACTTCGACGACGCGCGGCCTGCCGGCGCTCTCGAACGCGCGGATCTACGTTCGGGATGAAGAGGCGCTGCACGCCTGGAACTGGACGACGGAGTGATTTCTTCCGCGACGCCCATCATATCGCTCTGCACCAATTGCTACGGCCGGTTCGGCGCAGAGGTCGCCATCGAGCGTCTGGCCAGCGCCGGGCTGAAGTGGGTGGAATTGCCGCTGCGGACCGAAGGGTTCATCACCCGCGCGGGGGATCCGCCGCTGCTGTCGACCGGAGCGACCGGCGCCGAGATCGATCACGTCCGGCGATTGCTGGAGCGGTACGGCGTGCAGATCAGCAGTTGCAATATTTTGAGCGGGAATCCGCGCGATCCGAGGGTCGTCGAGATCACTCGGCAGAAACTCGAACTGGCCAGTCAGCTCGGAGTCAGACTCTGCGTCGGAGACGGCGGCAAGTCCGATGCTCCGGAAGATCTGGCGATCCTCCACGTCCACCTGCGACGGATCGGAGACGCTGCGGAAAAGCTGGGGATCACCTACTGCTGCGAAACTCACCCGGGACTGTGCCAGCATCCCGCGGGGATGCTGGAGACGATGCAGGCCGTCGACCACCCGCATGTCCGGCTGAATTTCGATACGGCCAACGTGCTGTACCATAACCGGGATCTGGATCTGTACGCCGCACTTCAGAAGGTGCTGCCCTTTGTCCGGAGTATCCATCTGAAGGATACGCCGGGCGGGTATCAGGAGTACGCCTTTCCGGAGCTGGGGGCGGGCGGCGCGGTGGACTTCGCGCGGGTGCGGGAGATCGCGATAGTCGGCGGTTTCGCGGGTCCCTGGTGCATCGAGATTCAGGGGACGGCGGGAGAGCCCGACCCGTCGCTGGAGGAGCTGCAGCGGCGGGTGACCGCCAGCGTGCAGACCCTGCGGAACTGCGGGTATTTTGGCGAATAGTCCGGACGGATGGTTCAGTTTTCGTCTGCCGGTCGCGCAGCATGGGTGACGGCCTGAGAGCGATCCGTTACGGTGTCTGCACAGTTCTTACGATTTCCAGTTGAGGACCACGCCCATCGCAGACTCTGGGCGTGTCACCCCTCGGGGTCGACGGCGCCGAGGAAATAGGAGACGCGATCTTGGCCGTAGAGAAGAAGGACTTCGACGACTTTCTGGAGAAGTTCCGGCGCCATCGGGAGCTGATGACCGAGGAGCTGCACAAGGTGATTATCGGCCAGGACGCCGTAATCGAGCAGATCCTGGCGGCGATCTTTACGGGGGGGCACTGCCTGCTGGTGGGCGTCCCCGGTCTCGCCAAGACGTTGATCGTCTCGACGATCGCGCAGATTCTGGACGTCCATTTCAAGCGGATCCAGTTCACGCCCGACCTGATGCCGTCGGATATCACCGGCACCAACGTGCTCGACGAGAATGAGGCGGGCCGGCGGGAGTTCCGCTTCGTCGAAGGGCCGGTCTTCACGAACATTCTGCTGGCGGACGAAATCAACCGTACGCCCCCCAAGACTCAGGCTGCGCTGCTGCAGTCGATGCAGGAGCACGAAGTCACGGTGGGGCAGACGACTTATGCGTTGCCGGAGCCGTTCTTCGTGATTGCGACGCAGAATCCGATCGAGCAGGAAGGGACGTATCCGTTGCCGGAAGCCCAGCTCGACCGGTTCATGTTCAACGTGAAGGTCGACTATCCGAACCTGGAGGAAGAGGAGCGGGTCCTCGCCGCGACGACGCTGGGAGAGCGTCCAGAAGTCCGGAAGGTCCTCTCGGCAAAGTCGATTCTGTATCTGCAGAAGCAGATCAACATGATCGAGGCGGGGCCGCTGATGATCAGTTACGTCGCGCGCCTGGTGCGGGCGACGCGGCCGGTGGACACGTCGGCGCCGCGGTTCATCAAGGACTGGGTCGACTGGGGCGCGGGCCCGCGCGCCGGGCAGTATCTCATTGCGGGGGGCAAGGCGCTGGCGGCGATGGACGGCCGGCCAAGCGTGTCGTTCGACGACATCCGGCGAGTGGCGGTGCCGGTGTTGCGGCACAGAATCTCGGCAAATTTCCAGGCGCAGGCGGAGGGGATGGACACGGACGCGATCGTGCAGCGGCTCGTCGCCGAGGTGCCGGAACCGACGATAAAAAAATATGTCTGACGAGACGCTCCTCATGGGCGGTGAGCCGTAATCGACTCCAATTTGGCGTTACCTTTGACAGGTCTGCGTGTATAGAATTGTCCGGAGCGAAACTGTCGGAGCGTGCACACTGGCAAATCTCACCAGTGACTGGGGAGCGGGAGGAATGACGAAGACAATCTCAATTCCGGTTTCGGACGAGACCGCGAACGCGTATGCCAATGCGAGCATCGAGGATCGTCAGAAAATCGAACTACTGGCAAGTCTTCGACTCGGAGAATTGGTGCGCGGCCCTACAAGATCTCTCCAGGAAATCATGGACGAAATCGGGAAGGAAGCCGAGGCCGCGGGGTTGACCGACGAAGTCCTTGAGTCGTTGCTCCATGAAAACTGAGCTACGGTTCGTGATTGACACGAACGTTCTCATTAGCGCGGCTCTTCGTCCGGCATCGACGCCCCGGTGCGCGTTTGATCTCGCTCTCGCCAAAGGCTTGGTCCTGATCTCAGAAGCGACTCTGAGCGAATTGAACGACGTCCTGAGCAGACCCAAGTTCGCACGCTATATCAGCGAAGCTAGTCGGCTTGAGTTCCTCGCGGCCTATATTCGAGATGCGCGGGTGATCACAGTTATTGAGTCGATCGATGCCTGCCGTGACGCCAAAGATAACAAATTTCTCGAAGTCGCCGTTTGCGGACAGGCGACCGCGATTGTGACGGGTGACAACGATCTTCTGGTATTGAATCCGTTCCGAGGGATTCACGTGCTAACCCCGGAACAATTCGTCGAGGGCTGCTGGATTGATTCGTCCGACAAGGAAGAATCGTTCAAGCTCAGCTTTCCGTTCTTTGTGATCGGGACGAAATCCGGGGAAGCGGTCACTTTTCCCATTGGCGACCGAGAGTGCCTAGCAGCTTATCGCTCGAAAGAAATGGCGGAACTGTTCATTGAACAGTCGGCCGATCCGACATTTCATCTCTTGACGATCTCAAATCAGGAAGAGGCGAAACAACTCGCAGAAGCGACGATTCGACAAGGAATCATATCAATCGTCTGGGATTCCACACTGAAGCCTGGATGGTTCAAATTCAGCAGGCTTCCGGACCTGCTGACCTGACGCCCAACGAGCTTGTCAGCTCATTCTCGCAGATTCGCGATTGACCTTCGGGTGATCGACTCATTAGCCACTCGCAACATCTCGCATGCCCTCTTCAATAGCCATTGGCCACTTCTTCCATGTCTTCCCCCGAAAACTACTTGAAGCCCGAAGTGATCCAGACGGTGGCCCGGCTGGATCTGCGGGCGCGGTTTATTGTCGAGGGGTTTCTGACCGGGCTGCATGCCAGTCCCTTTCACGGGTTCAGCGTCGAGTTCAGCGAGCACCGTCGGTATTCGCAGGGGGACGATCCCAAGGACATCGACTGGCTGGTCTACGCCAAGACCGACCGGTATTACGTCAAGAAGTACCAGGCCGAGACGAACATCTCAGGCTATCTGCTGATGGACCTCTCCGAGAGCATGGGTTACACCTACCGGCAACGGCTCTCGAAGTTCGACTATTCGACGTGCCTGGCGGCGGCGCTGGCGTACCTGATGATCCACCAGCAGGATCCAGTCGGACTGATGACGTTCGATACGGAGCTCCGGACCTGCCTCAAACCGCACAGCAAACGGAGCCAGCTCGGAAATATCCTGGCGCTGCTCTCGAAAGCGAAGCCGACCGGGCAGACCGACATTGCGGGGAACCTGCGACGGGTCGCGGCGATGACCCGGCAGCGGAGCCTGCTGATGGTCTTTTCCGATCTCCTCTGCGACGCCGATCCCGTGCTCAAGAGCCTGAACCTGCTGCGACACGCGGGGCACGACGTGATCCTGTTCCACGTGCTCGATGAGGCGGAGGTGAATTTTCCGTTCGACGGGCTCGTCGACCTGGAAGATCCGGAATCGCGGGAAACTCTGATGGTGGATGCCGCAGGGATCCGGACGGATTATCTGGAAGCACTCGGTGAGATGCGGGAAGCCTACCGGACGGAATGCCGGCGGATCGGCGTCGACTACGTGGCGCTCGACACCAGTCTGCCGTTCGACCGGGCGCTGGTGGAATACCTGAGCCAGCGACAGGCCCGTTTCTGAACCGGGGCCGGCGTGAAATCCCGATGAAGGCCATCAGCCCCGGAGGCGAAACGCACTGATCCGACGTGCGGTTTTCCCGGCTAACCACTGTACATTCAGCGAGTTCGACGACGGCAGAGTGCGAATAATCGCTGCGGTCCGCCCGATTGCCGGCCATGAGCCAGAAGTGATTGCGGCATGGGTGCTTGCACGCTCCCGACAGCCCCCGTACGATTTGCAGTTCTCTCGCATTGGTCGTCGAATCTGACGGACTTCCGGAGCGCCCCGACGGGGTTCTGACAACGATTTCCGGAATTCCGAGCAATCAACAGCCAACGCAACGTCTGGTTTTCACGTACCGTGAAACGGGGGATCTCTTCTTTCCCCGTTCTTATTGCGGTTTTGCCGCCCGTTTTTCCATTTCTGTACTCCAGAGGCTTCGGACACTTCGCATGAGCACTGCAGCGCCTCCGGCGGAAGCCGTCATCGAGATCCGCAATCTGAGCAAAATCTATCGCGACTTCTGGGGTCGCCGGAAAGTCAGGGCCCTCAACTCCCTCTCGCTCGACGTCAAGAAGGGCGAAGTTTTCGGGCTGCTGGGGCCGAACGGCTCGGGCAAGACGACGACCCTCAAGCTGCTGCTGGGCTTGCTGTTCCCGACGGAGGGGGAAATCAGCATTCTGGGCCAGCCGGCGTCGGACGTGACCAAGAACGAACGCATCGGCTATCTGCCGGAAGAGTCGTACCTCTACCGCTTTCTGAATGCGGAAGAGACGCTGGACTTCTACGGCCGGCTGTTCGACATGCCCGCGTCGGTCCGCAAGGAGCGGACGGAGATGCTGCTGGATCTCGTGAAGATTTCGCACGCCCGCAAGCGACCGCTGAAGGAATACTCCAAGGGGATGACGCGGCGAATCGGCCTGGCGCAGGCGCTGATCAACGATCCGGATCTGGTGCTGCTCGACGAGCCGACCAGCGGACTGGATCCGCTGGGCAACCGGGACATGAAAGACCTGATTCTCGATCTGAAGAAGCAGGGGAAGACGGTCCTGATGTGCAGCCACCTGCTGGGCGACGTGCAGGACGTCTGCGACCGGATCGCCATTCTGTACGGCGGCGAGCTGAAGGTGCTCGGCCGGGTGGACGAACTGCTGACCGAGCAGGACGTGACGCAGATTCTCAGCTCCCGCCTGAGCGACGCTGCGGTCAAGGAAATCAACGACGTCATCCGCAAGCACGGCGGCGACGTGCGGAAGGTCGATCACCCGACGGCCAACCTGGAGGAACTGTTCCTGCGGACGGTGCAGGAGAGCAAAGACCGTCCCGGACGGCGGCACATCGCGGAAGGCTCGGCCCCGGGGCCGACCGCCTCCTGAAGTTCTGCCACGGGAAGGCTCCGGTGGAGCATTCCCGCTCATTGTCCCGCTGCGGCGGGGTTCGTCCGGCACGCGAGTTTCGTGGGACTGCGTGAGTTATGCAATTCGATCCGATTCCGTTCGATGTCGTCGCCGGTCTGTTGACCTGGCTGAAAGTCATGGGCTTATCCGCCCTGCTGGTGCTGGGCGTGTCGCTGCTGACGCTGCTGGCCACCCATGGAGTCCGGGGGCCGGCGCTGCTGGCCCGGGAAATCTTCGCCGGCCTGAATGACCTGGCGTCCCTGTCGCCGAAACGCGTCTGGGCGCTGACCCAGTTGACGATTCGCGAGGCGATCCGCCGGCGGGCTCTGCTGGTGTTCGTGGTCTTCGGCGTGCTGTTCATGTTCGCCGGCTGGTTCCTGACAGGGGCGACTCAGGAGTCCGACTTCGAAGCGAAGATGTATACGTACTTCGCGCTGCGGACGATCAGTTGGCTGGTGCTGCCGGTCGTGCTGCTGCTGTCTTGCTGGGGAATTCCCGAGGACATCCGGATCCGCTCGCTGCATACGGTCGTGACCAAACCCGTTCGTCGGCTGGAAGTCGTGCTGGGGCGGATGTTCGGGGTCGGCATCATCGGCACGCTCGTGCTGGTGATCATGGGGGGGACGGGCTACATCTGGATTCTGCGGCAGGTCTCCCCGGCCGGTCAGGCGCAGCTCACGTGCCGCCAGCCGATCGCGGGCGAACTGACATTCCTCGACCGTGAAGGGAACCCCGGCAAAGGGGTGAATACCGGGGATCTGTGGGAATTCCGGAGCTATATCGAAGGGGCCACGAAGTCCCGCGCGATCTGGGCGTTTTCGAATCTGGGGCCGAGCGCTTTCCGCCCCGACGGCACGCTGGTGATCGAAAACCGCTTCCTCGGTTTTCGCGCTCACAAGGGCGATATGAATCGCTCGCTGCTGTATCGCCTGACGCTCGTCAACCCGGAGACGGGGGCGCGGGCGGAGATCCCGATCAATCAGATCAACGAGTTCCGCAACCGGACCGACGAGGTCCCGGCGGAGCTGCCCGGGACGGTCGACGGGGTCGAGAAGAAGCTGAGCGTGCAGAAGGATCTGGTCAGCTCGAAGGGGCAGTTGCTGGTGGAGGCGGCCTGCGTCGATCCCGGCCAGTACATCGGCATGGCGCGAGTCGACCTGTTTATCCGGACGCCCGACAACTCGTTTGCTTCGGGCTATTTCAAAGCCGTTTTCGGCATCGAGCTGATGATGCTGCTGATTGTCCTGCTGGGGGTGACCGCCAGCACGTTCCTCAAGGGACCGGTGGCGACGCTGCTGACGTTCGTGCTGTTCATCGTCGGCGACTGGTCGCGGGAATTCCTCGACAAGTTCGTGTCGAGCTTTCTGGCGAACAAGCTGGAAGGGGGCGGCGTGCTGGAATCGATCTACCGGATCGTGATGCACATGAACCCGACGACGGAGCTGCCGACCGGACCGGCGTTCGGTGCGATGAAGCTGATCGACTGGGCGGTCGCCCAGTTCGTGGTGCTGATCAGCAGCGTGATTCCGGATTTCAAGACGTTCGATATGACCGGCTACGTGATCGAGGGCTTCGACGTCCCGTTCATGGCGGCCGTGCTGCCGAGCATGGCGACGACACTTGCATTCTTCATCCCCTGCGTCGTTCTGGGGTATTACAGCCTGCGGCTGCGTGAACTGGAGGCGAAATGAACCAGTGGAATTCCCGCCAGCGGAAGCTGGCCTATCTGGGCGGCATTCTCGTCCTGCTGATCCCGATCGTGATGCTGGGCATGCCGGGCACGGGACAGGAAGGGTCGGGAGGGATCGTCGCTCAGCAGCGGCAGAAGTACGACCTGGGCGAAAGCGACCTGGGGGACGTGGATCCGTCGAGCGCGGCGATGAACCTGGTCCTGCTGGGTCTGCGGGGCGTGGCGGTGAACTCGCTGTGGATGGATCTGGAGTATTACAAGGACCGCAAGGACTGGGCGCAGATGCTGGCGACGACGCAGTCGATCATCCGCCTGCAGCCGCACTTTGAGAAAGTGTGGGACTACAACGGCCACAATCTGGCGTACAACACGTCCGCCGAATGGGACGCGGTGCCGGACCGCTGGTACTGGGTGAAGGAAGGTGCGAAATTCCTGCAGAAGGGTGTGGCCCGCAACCAGAACTCCACCGAGCTGCACTACCGGGTGGGAACGGTGCTGCAGAAGAAGATCGGGATCGCCGACGAACAGAAATACTACCGCCAGTATTTCCTCAAGGACCCCGATCCCAAGTTCGAGGGTGCGGATCCGGAGATCAATCCGAACGGCGAAGACAGCTATCTGGTGGCACGGGAATGGTTCCTGAAGGCGAACGAGAAGGAGCGACTGAAACCTCAGCATATTCTCGACAAGTCGCTGTTCCGCTCGCACCCGGCGCGATGCCTGTTCGATTATGCCCAGGCGTTGCAGAAGGAAGGCCAGTTCGGCGAGAAGACCCGCCAGACGTGGGATCGGGCCCTGCAGGAATGGACCCGGGTCTATGGCCAGGAAGAATTCGTTGTGCCGGTTGGCATGGACGCCAGTCAGACGGTGTCGTTGCGGCTGGAGATCACCGAAGATGAGATGAAGCAGATCGCGCCGAAGGAAGAGGATTTCGAGCTTCTCAAGCGGATGGTCACCGCCTACCAGAATATGACCAACTACCGCTACTGGCGAACCCGCGGACTCTGCGAGGCGGAACCGGAAACGGCTCAGGCCCACAAGGACTTCTACGAGGCGGGTGAGGAATATAAGAAGCAGAACCTGCGGCAGGCGCAGGCGCTCGTGGAGTCGTGCCTCAAGGGATTCAACGACATCTTGAACCGGCCCGAGTATGTGGAATTGCGGGAAGAGGATCTGCTGGTCGAAGAGTGCCTGATGGCGGTCATGCTGTACGAGTCGATCCATCGGCTGAACGGCGAACCGATGCCCGACGATTATCCGCTGAAGTGGCTGGCCGATTCGAAGGCGGGACTGCGACCGGAAGTGGAGAAGCGGTTCGAACGGCGATTCCTGACCCAGTAGAGACTCAGAGTTTCCGGAGTCGGACGAGCCCCGCGAGAGACAGAACGTCTCCCGCGGGGCTCGTGTTTTGCCGAGTTCACGTTCAACTCTGCATGGACAGGCGGTCGATCACCGATTAGGATCACATCAACAAAGAGTGATATCTCTACTGCCAAGCCCGCCCTGCCTCCCCTGCCCCGCACCTCCCGCCTGTCGGAGACTTGCCGATGCTTGCGATCCCCGGAACCGCTGGACGACTGTGCGACGGACTGACCCGCCGCGACATGCTGCGGATCGGGGCGCTGGGGTTCGGCGGATTGTCTCTGCCGCAACTGCTGCAGGCCGAGCAGCTTGCGGGCGTCAAGAACAGTCACAAAGCGGTCATCATGATCTACATGGCGGGGGCACCCTCCCACCAGGACATGTACGACCTGAAGATGGACGCGCCCGCGGAAATCCGGGGAGAGTTCCGTCCGATTGAGACCAGCGTCCCCGGCCTGCAGATCTGCGAGCATCTGCCGGGCCTCGCCAAGGTCATGGACACGTGCGTCCCGCTGCGGTCGGTCTACGGGTCGCCGAGCGGCGATCACGATTCGTTCATCTGCTACACCGGTCGGACGGTGCAGAACCAGCCGGCGGGGGGCTGGCCTTCGCTGGGGGCGGTCGTTTCGCGGCTGCAGGGGCCGGTGAATGCCTCGGTGCCGCCGTTCTTCGGCCTGGCGCCGAATACGGGGCATCCGCCGTACGGTTCGCCGGGGCATCCGGGGTTTCTGGGAGTTCCGCACGCGGCGTTCCGGCCTTCCGGTCCGGCACGCGATGATATGGTGCTGCAGGGGATGACGCTGGATCGGCTCGGCGACCGTCGCAGCCTGCTGGCGGGATTCGATCGCTTTCGGCGCGACGCGGATTCGACGGGCACGATGGAGGGTCTGGACGCGCTCAATCGTCAGGCGATGGAGATTCTCACCTCCAGCCGGTTGGTGGAAGCCTTGGATCTGACGCGCGAGGATCCTGCCGTCCGGGAACGGTACGGCAAGGGAGATCCGAAGAACTTCGGCGACGGGGCGCCGCGCAACCTGGAGCATTTCCTGCTGGCCCGTCGCCTCGTCGAAGCCGGGGCGCGGGTGGTGACGCTGAACTTCGGCCGCTGGGACTTTCACAGCGACAACTTTGGCGGGCTGAAGAACACGCACCTGCCGCAGTTCGATCAGGGACTGTCGACGCTGATCGCCGATCTGTGCGAGCGCGGGCTCGACAAGGATGTGACGGTCGTGGCGTGGGGCGAGTTCGGCCGGACGCCGCGGATCAATGCGGACGGAGGTCGCGACCACTGGCCGCAGGTGGGGGGCGCGCTGCTGGCAGGAGGCGGTATGCGGACCGGCCAGGTGATCGGTGCGACCGACCGGCTCGGGGGATCGATCGCCGAGCGCCCTGTGCATTTCGGCGAAGTCTTCGCGACGCTTTACAAGAACCTGGGACTCGATCCGCAGGCGTTTGCGCTGCGGGATCTGGCAGGGCGTCCGCAGCCGCTGGTGGATCACTGGAAGCCGCTGCCCGAGTTGGTCTGACGGTCCTCGCACCAAGTCCGACGATTTTACGAGCGCGGTTTCGGTGAATCGGTGGCTTCGCTGGTGCGCGGCCGGAACGTTGCCGGCGGTCCGGGATTGCCGGGCTGGAAGCGGCCGAAGAAGTCTTTGACGGCTTCGTTGAGCAGCGGCGCGGGAATCGTTTCTGCGATTGGCGAACCGATCGAGCCGCGGACGTCGACGCCGACCCAGCCCGTGCTGACGGCTTCGACGATTTCCCGCACAACCGGAATCCCCAGCCGATTGCGGGGCATGCGGGAGTAGAACTTGAGGGCCATCACGCCATCGAATCCGACGGTCCCCTGGCCGTACATGCTGATGGGGCCTTCGAGCGAAATCGGTGCGAAGTTGAAGCGGGAATTGGCGATGTTGAAGTAGATATCGGCGTGGCGGAACGCCGTCTTGTCGATCGGCTGGAACGTGGGGATCCGCATGATCTGCACGAAGATCGGCAGCTCGTAGAGCGAGGCGTGTGTGATCTGCAATCGACCGGCGCCGCGGACGCCATCGGCCTCGACGCCTTCCCCGTCAATGCGCATCCAGCCGTTCATTTCCCCCGCCAGATTGTTGCGGCCGGCGAGGTAGCGCCGGGCGTACTCTTCGAGCCGGCCGCGCTGCAGCGTCGACTCGACGGAATAGACGGGCTTGCCGCGGAGGTCGGCGATGGCGTTGAGGGTCAGCGATCCGCCAACCGCCTTTCCCGTCAGCCGCTCGCCCGCGGGAACGGGTGTCGCGGCGGTTTCCGCCCTGCGCTCGGCTTCCTCGCGCGCCCCCGCCGTGAAGACTCCATTGTTGTATTCCCAGGGACCGCGGATTTCGGTGACCTGATGCTTCATGACTGAGACGGAGTCGAGTTCGAGCCGGCCGCTGACTTCGGTCGAGAGAGGCGTCGTCCGGCCGGAGATGACAGTCTGACCGTGAATGCCTTCCACTCGAAGACCGGCATTGAGGCCGCAGCCGGTGAAGACGACTTTCGCGTCTTTCCACGACGCCGAGACCGATTCGCCGGTCCGGTCCGGTCCGACGAGCGTGACAGGTCCGTGGAATGAGTAGGTGCCGGTCGGATTGAGACCGTCAACGGCGGCTTTGAGAGACAGGGGGAGTGCGCGGCGGAACGCCGGGCTGAAGGTGATGTCGTCCGCGTCCAGCGATTCGAAATTCAGCTCCCAGGGTCCGCTGCCAGGGATATTGCCGCGTCCGTTGAGGGAGAGGCGGGTTTCGTCGTTCTCGGCAGTGAAGGACTGAATCTCCAGGATGGGGGCGTCGTACTTGAACTTGGCCTGAATGTTGCGGAGCGGAAAGGGAAACTGACGCAGCAGCATTTCGCCCTGACTGACCTTGAGCAGCGGGACGCGGATTTCCGGCGGATGGCCCGGAGTCCAGTCGACGTTGAAATCGATATCGAACAGGCCGCGGGGAGACAGTTCGGCCCAGACGTCTTTGAGCACCTGCGGCAGCGCGAACTCGACGTCGCGGTCGAAGGCGGCGTTCTCGCCGTGAACCTTCAGTCGCAGCCGTCCGGGGGCCGGTTCCCGCAGGTAGAGGGCTTCGCCGGTCAGCGCGGCCCCGTCGTGCACTCCGGAGAGTCTGGCGAACTCGATCCGGTCTCCCCCCATCCAGGTCATCTCCCCCTTGACCTGATTGATGCGGTAAGGGGCGTGCTGATAGCGGAGCGTGCAATCGTGCAGAAAGGCCACCACCTGCGGTTCGAACTTCTGCCCCAGGCCCGGTGCGCGAACCAGACGGACGTTCGCGTTGGCAAGCCCCTGAAGCTGCAGGACTTCGATCGCCCGGCGGACTTCGGGGGGGCAGGCGTCGAGCAACGCCCGATCGATAGGGAGATCGGCGGCGGTGATCTTCACGACCACGTCGGCTTCGGGGCCCGGGCGTTTGACCAGCCCGACAGCCTTCACAGGAACGCCGGCGGCCTTGCCTTCGGCTGTCAGGTTGAGGATGTCGTCCTTGAGGTCCAGCTTCCCGACGATCTCCCGGACGGTGTAGGGAAACTTTTCGGCGGTAACCGCCCCCTCCTGCATCTCCGCATTGGCCGCGAATTTCCACTCCTCGTCGCCCATCCGGGTCGCTTCGGCATGTCCGCGGAGCAGCCCGGTCAGGCCGATGGTATCGATCAGCTTATGGAGGCTGTCGGGAAGCCGGCGCTTCATGGCGGCATCGAGCGGCAACCCCGACGCATCTGCGGAGACGCGAGTCTTTTCGCCCGGCTGAATCTCCGCGGAGAGATCCAATTGAGTCGTGCCGTTCTGGGCTCTCAGGTTTTTGACGATCAGCCGGCCGGGGTCGACATAGACCTGGCCGCCGAGATCGAACAGCGGAAACGGCAGCAAGGGATTGTTGATCTGGCCGCTATGCAACGTGGTGAGCGCGGCAAAAGTCGGCGGAAGGGCGGGATCTTTGCGACTGACGTCGGCTTCGACATCGCAGACGAGCTGGACGCCGAACGGGCCGATTGCACCGGAATCCTGTTGGGACAACGGGGTGCGCAATTGCCACGGGACCTGGCTGGACGGCCCCGACTGATCGCTCGCGGCCTGGCGGGCGAGCTCCTGCCGCATCAGGGCCGTGGCTTCCTGCAGCTTTCCGGAGATGTGGGGCGAGAACTCGGCGAGCCAGGGAATCAGTGAGTCGTCGACCGGCAGCTTCTTGAGCTGCAGGCGAAAATCGAAGGTCGGGCCGTCCATCCGCCACGTCCCGGTCACCGAGACCGGACCGGCCGGTTCAATGCGCGCGTCGCAGCGTTCGAGTTTGATGGACCGCAGATCGAGCGGAGTCAGCCGGACTTCCAGATCGCGGGCGACCATCGTCACCGGCGTCCCGGTCTGGGGAGAGACGAGCCGCAACGTGACGACGCCGTGCTCGATCTGCACGTCGGGAAGGGGTTTCTCGCCTTCGCTGACAATCGTAAAACTCTGCCAGTCGAAGCTGCCGTCGGCTCTGCGTTCGACGGTGAGTTCGGGACCGATGAGCCGGACCCCCTTCACGACCACCGCTTGATGCTCGGAAAGGAGCTCGCGATCGAGGGTGACGACGACCTCAGGAATCCGCAGGGCGGGCTCGGCTGCGCCGGGAAGCTGGACGGTCAGGTTCGAGATCCTGACCTGGCCTTCCCAGTCGAAGTGGGCGCTGCCGATCGCGAGCCGGCCGTCGGGGCAAGTGGTCGTCAGATGTTTGAGGAGCTCGACTCGCAACATTTCGTCGCCGCGCAGGAAGAGCCAGTAACCGGCTCCGCCCCCGACGACGGCCAGCAGCGTGAAGAGTTTGACTAGCCCGCGGAAGGTGCAGCGCATGGCGTTCCTTCCGTCGCAGAGAAGCGAGACTGAGGGGCGCGGCAGACAAACAGCAGACCGGCCGCCGCGGCAAGACAGAGCGGCAGCTCGGCCGGCAGGCGATAGCGAATGGATCCGACGAAGAGCATGTGAATCGCGCAGAAGAGCAGCACGGGGCCCCAGGTGATGGCCAGGGCCGTACCGTCGGCGCGCAGACGCCAGGCGCCGACAACGCTCAGCATCAGGACCGGCAGGGACCAGCCGGCGACGGCGAGCCAGACGGCCCACTGCTTGAACTGAGGGGCATTCGGAGCGACGTTCCAGTACCGCAGAGCCTTGCTTCCCGCGAGTTCGAGGACGCGCACCGGATGAGCTTTCGCCCAGTCCCAGGCGCGGCGGCGGTACTCCTGGTCCATGTCGTACTCGGACATGGTCGCCAGTAACTGATCCTTCTCGAAAAACGTCATCTCGCTGTCGCCGGTGGCTGCGGGATTCCAGCCGTCGTAGAGGCTGGGCCCCATCCAGAGGGTCGTGGGGATGACGTGTCCGGTGATCCGCCAGTTCCGGATCGTCCACGGCGTCAGGCAGAGTGCGAGCGAGGCGACCAGCACGCCGCCGAGGAGCAGTCGTTGCAGGGTCCCGGAACGCGAGCCCGCGACGAGGAGCAAGCCGGCGGCGATTGGACCGGCGACGAGCCAGGTAGGCCGCATGTACGTTGCGACGGCGATCAGCGAGCCGGCCAGCGCCGCGGCCAGCCAGTGCCGGGCATCGATCGTGGAGCGTGCGTGCCGCAGAAGCCAGGCGATCGGAATCAGGCTGGCGACGAGAACCGTCCCGAAGACGGATTCACTGAGGATCATCACGCTGAAAACGATCTGCGTCGGCGAGACCGCCAGGAGCCCGGCCCCGATGAGACCGATGCGGGCGTTGCCTAGCACGACACCCAGCCAGCAGGTCAATCCACAGCCGAGGGTTCCGAGAACCGCCAGACCGCAGCGGACGCCGAGCAGATTGTCTTCGCCGCACAGGGCGCGAAGTCCGGCGAGGACGGCGGGAAAGCCGGGCATGCGCATGACCCGGCGGGGGGGATCGTAGAGCGAATACTCCTGCCCCTTGAGGAGCTTTTCGCTGAGGCTCCAGTAGCCTTCGGCGTCGCCGGCGATCAGGCAGAGGCGGCCGGGTTCGCTGGCGACTTTCTGCTGAACGGCGACGGCAGCGACCAGACGCGCTCCGAGCGCGACCGCCAGCAGCAGTCCCAACAGCCATCCCTGGCGTCGCAGCGTGAAACCCACGCGCAGTCTCCCCCTCCCAAGAGCAACGGGGGAGAATACGCCTGAATGGCCGTTGGGGTCAAGGTGAGACTGGAGGCTGCAGGCAGGATCCCGAAGGCCATAAACCCTTTTCAGACAATCGGTTACGAAGCGAAATACCAAACGCCAGAACGCAATCGCCGGCGATTCTGACGGCCTGTGAAACAGGTGGGAGAATCGCCGGCGATCAGGAGGATTGAAATTGGAGTGGACTATTCGCCCGGTGGTCGGCCGCCCCGTGGCCCCGGCCCCCGTTGTCCCGGCCCACGCGGCCCGCCAAAGCCTGGCCCGCCGGGACCGCGCGGCGTCATTTCGCTGAGCATGCGTCGCTGGTCGGCGGAGAGAATTTTCTCCAGGCGGGCATCGACTTCTTTCTGGAGCTCCTGCAGCTCCTCGCGCTGCTTATCGCTCAATTCCAGGGCGTCATGAAGGAACGGGGGCAGGATCTGGCCGGGACGAGGCGGACCGGCCAAGCCGGGACCGCCGAAGCCCTGCGGTTCACCTCCCGGAGGACCAAATCCGCCTGGTCCGCCGGGGCCGCCGCGACCGAATGTCTGAGCTTCCTTTTCGAACAGAGCGGTGGCTTCTTCGCGGGTGACGTTGCCGTCCTGGTCGGCGTCGGCCCGTGCGAAGAGGTTCTGCAGCCGCGAGTCGGCGACTTCGTCTTTCGTCAGCTTGCCATCCTTGTCGGCGTCGAGCTGAAAGAGTTTTTCGAGCGAGGCCTGGGCGACGTTGCCACCGCTACGCTGGCCGGGACCACGATCACCGGGGGGACCGCCGCGACCGCCGGGCGGCGGCCCCGGTTGGGCGAAGACCGGGGAGACGGCAAGGACCGTGAGACAGGAGGCGAGCCAGAGTTTTCGCAGGGGCATGTTGGTCTCGATTCGTAGGCGAGGGCAGGATGTTGAATGAGAAATCCGAAACTCGAAATCCGAAACAATTTCAAAATCCGAAACGAAATCCACCGAAGATCAAACGGCGCAACTTGTTTCGCCTGTTTTCGAATTTGGTGCTTGTTTCGAATTTCGAGTTTCGGATTTCGTGCTTTTCTCCAAGGGAGAAGAGGCTATTGACGACGGGGAGCGCGGTCCCGGTCGTCGGGAGTCCGGCCGAGAACAATGTCGAAGTTGCAGGCGAGTTCGCCGAGTTTCGAATCGGGGAGCGGTTTGAAATCGGCCAGGACGAGCTCGCGATCGAGAAGATCGCCCGAGTTCAGATAGACGCCGTCGCGGGCGTTTCCTTCGTGGCCGCGGATGAAGATCTGCGACGTGAGCAGATCGCGGTCCCCCTGCTTGACCTTGTAGTGAATGTGCGGGGAGGGACGACCGGGATACGGGACCGGCTTGATAGTCCGGAAGCGGTATTCCCCATTCGCATTCGTCGTGAAGCGGCCGAACCCCTGGAAGTGCTTGTCCTGCTGATCCGCCTTGGGCTTGCTGTCAGCCGTGTGCAGGTAAACGGCGTTGGCGTCGCACTGCCAGATCTCGACCGTGGCGTTCTTCACCGGCGAGCCGCTGGCGTTCAGGATCCGGCCGGTGAGATGGGTGATCTCGCCGACGGCGGGAGTCGTCGAGTCGCCGATCTTGATCAGATCGTTATCCTGATCGAGAGGGAGCTTGTCGGGATAGAACGGGCCTTCGGTGAGGGCTGGCGACGGCAGCAGGAGCTGTTCGGCAAAGAGGCCGCGGGTGGTGAAGAGGCTGGCGGTGAGGGCGCCGAGGAAGAGGCGGCGGTTGGGGGGAAAGTGCGGTAAAGACATGGGCAGTCCTTGATGCAAGTTGAGAAGAGCAAGGGCGTTTCTGGTTGAACCCCGGAAGCGGGGGGATTGGGTCGCTGGGGGCAGGAAATGTGGGCCTAATTGTTGAAGACGCGTGGGGTGACGGGATGGAGCGAGGAAAAATCAGATTGGCTCAGGCCAGGCTGCTACAGAGTCTCCTGAATTCCAGTAATCCCACCTCCGTTTCCACTCCTCATAGCTCCGCTCAAACGAAAATGCAAAGTCATCATCCATGTTACAGCCGTCGAGATGCCAGAAGACTGGTCCCCAGGTCTCTTCGTCGGCTAGCATTTGGCAGCACGGGCACTCGGGATCGACAACCGCCTCATCGCCGCACGCCTTTTCGGGCAGTCGACGACGCTCCTTGTCAATCATCGACGCCGGGGTTCGACCGTGGAATTCTTCCAGCGGGCGGTGCAACCAGTCTTGCGATGATCGATGCAACTCGTCGATTTCCGTCGAAACGCCGCTGCGGGCAACGGCGACTCCCTGACATGCTCGATCGACGGCTTCCCAGAGGAGCTCCCGAACGAGGTCGTAGTACAAGACAATTTCGTGAGTCCCGAATCCGCCGAAGCGATAGGCGTGCGAGTCGCGTAAGACCGCCGGCGGCGGCTGTCGGAGGAACGACCAGTGGTGTTGCTGGTTCTGAATATCGATCTCAATGTGCTCGTGCCGGTCATCAATCAGCACATCCCGCGGTGATCGCCCGCCGAGGTCATTCCGCGCGGTCATCAACCAGTCAATGTGTCGCTGCCGGACGAACGCCTCCCGTTGATCGGCGTTCAGCGCGGCCAATTCCCGCCTGCGCTGCTGCAACTCTGTGGCGATGAACTCCGGAAGTCTGCCATACAGCACCGCTCGATCATCACGGGCCGCCCTTCCGCCGCGAGCTTCCCGTCGCTGCCACGATAGAGCGTCGAACTGTTGCAGATCGTTCGAGAGCACCCAGTCAGGATGCAGACAGAACGGGAGGGACACGTCGGTCTCCTGCTGGCCGTCGTACCACAGTTCGCCGCCTTGCGTCAGGAACTCGAAATCGGGCGATTGAAAGACAATCAGCCGAGCCGGCAAGTCAAGATAGACAATCCCTCCATCCGCGGCTTGAGCGTCAAACCCCGGAGACAGGTTCGAAAGCAGCGGACGGTCGGCAGTTCGCCGCTCAAACCGCCCGAGTGCATGCTCCAGTTCTTCAACGGTTTCGGGATCGGCGCCAAGTGATGCAACGATCCGGCCGACGGCATTGTCGGGAAGTCGGGCGTGGAACGAGCGGGTGGAATCGTGCAGATTGAGCGTCAGATCGGACACGATGGCAGCCTCCTTCAACACTCCTCTGAACTCACTACACACAGAGAATAACAATCGCACAAATGGTTACAATACTTTTGTCCCGACCCTTGCGAGATTTTGTCGTTGCCTGCAAGTTCCGGCTTCCGTTGTCCCGCCGCGCGGCACGGAGTCGTTTCCGAGTGCCAAAAGAGAGGCAGAGACTCGGCGCCGGACGTTCCCAGGCGAAGCCTGGGAACGAGTTTCGCGGTGGCTAAGCGCTGGACCGCCGGGTATCTTTTTCGCAGTCGGATGGCATTCCCAATGGCTGGGAAGCCTGAGAATCGGCCAGGACAATCTCAAGCGGCAGGGAGGGTGCTCATGGCAACGAAGACGGGAAAGAAGCCGCAACTGACGTTTCATCAGCGACTCGGGAGGCTCACGACGCATCAGGCTGGCCAGTTGCTGGGGGAACACCGGGCAAAGCTGATTTCGACCGGCGGGCGCAAGTTCGACGTCGATCCCGAAGCCGACGTCTACCTGGGGGGCGACCTGCTCCGCGTGCGGGTGCCGGATACCGGAGTTCCCGGCGGGAAGGCGCTCGTCGTCGTCACGCTGATGAGCGGGCGGCAGAAGCAACTCTATCTGCAGTGCGATTAGTGCGCTCTCACCTGCGAGCACATGGGGGCGGCGCTCAATCTGCTGCTGCGGGAGAAGACGTTTCTGGGCCTGGCCGAGCCGCACCGATGAGACGGTGCCGTTCGAGCTGCTGACGCGGGACGAACTGACGCGTCGGGCGCTGGATGAGCGGCGGGGGGCCAACTGCTGGGGGCGGCGCTGGCGATGGTGGGCGAATTGCTCGCCGACAAACGGCAACCCGAGCCGGACGGGCAGGCGGTGAGCCAGATCCACTCCAGCCTGGCGGACTGCGTCGAGCGGGACGGGGACGGCCCGGCCTCAGTTGCGGCTGACGCTGCCCGATGAGGCTTCCTTGACGCAACTGGCGAGCAGTCTGGCGCGGCTGCTGGTGCCGGGGCTGACGAGGTGAACGGGCACGGCCGTCAGGCGGGACAAAACTGGTGAGTCTGGGGCTGCTGCAGAGATCCGGGCAAGCTGAGTGTGGACTTTCATCAGTGGGAACACGGAGGCTGCACTGAGAATTCCGGGGCAGCACTTGGAAGAATCTGAAGAAATTGCCGGCGACGGCAGATGGACGCTTTCGAACTGCACTGGGATCTGGGCATACTTTCGGTGTGCGGGCCCTGATAATTGAAGTCTGTCCGATGACCGTTGCGACCAGAGGTCTGGCGCGCGGAGCCGTGGGAATCGGGATGTTTCCACGGCATCGGCGGGCGCGGGGTCCTCGGCTCGTCCCTGAGCTTGAGGCGCCTGACTATGAAATCCTCTCCGACTGACGGTCGACGTCGTCGACTGCTGGTTCGTTCGCTGAAGTCGTCTCCGCTGGACGACCCGTCGCCATTCGATCTGGAGGTCCCGGACGATCCCTATTCGCTGGCGGTTCACAGCGAGGCCGAGGAGACGCCTGGCCCAGGCGAGGACGAAGCGGATACGGAGGAGATGGCCGTCAGTTCGCTGCCGGCACTCTCGCGGCTTGATGCAGTGCTGCTGGCCTTGCGCCCTGCTCTGCCGGAGGCTGCGGAGGCCGGCGTTCTGCGGGTCCCCGCGAAGATCGATATGCTGGTCAAGGATGCCGCCGTCCTGCGTGCGCGGATCCATCAGCTCGCCGAACTGCTGGAGACCTCCGCGGAGTTTCCGGCGGAGTCTGTGCAGGAGGCCTGGGACGATTGCCGCCGGCTGGCGGGTTTCGTGTACTGGGAGCTGGATCGGGGGCTGCCGCTGCCGGAATCGGCCAGCTCCCGCGCACGGGTGCGGAAAGCCCGCTGAGCGAGGCGGTCGGGCTATTGAACGGTTTCGAGTCCGCGTTCGAACATCGCCAGCTCATTGCGAGTGTCGGGCGTTTCCCAGCCCCGTTCGAGAATGGTCGACAGGCACTTCTGTCCGCGTTCGAGCCACGTCCGCGCGGCGGCAGGTTCGGACTGCGCCATTCGGGAATAAAGCACGCCCAGATTCCTCAGGCTTTGCGGGGTCTCGCCGAACCGCAGGACCAGTTCGTCGGCGACCTTCAGGCTCTGCCGGTAGCGCGTCAGAGCCCAGGCCTTTTCGCCGCCGAGCCGTTCCATGTCGCCCAGTTTGATCAGCGAGACGCAGACGTCGTGCAGACTTTCGGGAGTCGCTCCCCAGGCGTCGACGATTAACTGACTGAGTTCGAGACCGCGGCGATACCTGGCCATCGCCTGCAAGCGATCGCCAGCCAGCCGTTCGACGTCCGCCACCTTGAGCAGGGCAAATCTCAGCTCGCGCAGATTCTCGGCGGACTCCCCTTCGTCTTTGAGCAATCGTTCCGAGATCTCCAGGCTCTGACGATACTTCGGCAGCGCCGCGTGCTGGTCCCCTTGCAGCCGGGACAGGTCGCCCACGCGGATGAGAGCCGCGGCCTGATCGCGGAGTCCGGCCGAAGTTTCGCCGAATTCCTGGAGAATCCGCTCGAAGACCTCCAGTGCCTGGCGATAGAGATCCTGCGCCGCCAGGAGATTCTCTTCCTGCAGGTCCAGATCCCCCGCCTGCTGCAGTGCGCGACCGAGCGACCGGAGACGTTCCGCAGTGGGACCGTGGGACTCCAGCAGTTGTCGGAACACCTCCAGACTCTGGCTGAACGAGATCGCCGCGGCAGCCCAGTCTTCCTGAAGCAGTTCGGCGTTGCCGGCGAGATCGAGCACCGCTCCCAGATCGTGCAGGTGTTCTGCCGTCGCTCCGATCTTGCGAACGATTCGTTCGCGGATCCGCAGAGACTGCCGGAAATGAATCAGCGCCGCAGCCGGGTCGTCCCCGGCCAGTTCAAGCTGTCCCAGACGCTCCTGGATCTGGCTGAGCTGGGACAGGTTGTCGAGGGATTTGCCGAACTCCTGGACGGCGCGTGCGATGACCTCCAGGCTCCGGCGATGCCCGGCCAGAGCCGACTCGGTCTTTCCGGTTTGCAACTCGGCGTCCGCGATCCGTCCCAGCGCGATGCTGAGCTCGCGGAGCGACTCGGCCGACTCGCCGCCGTCCGCCACGATCCGTTCGCACAGATCGAGCGAGGCCTGAAAATGTTCCAGGGCGAGCCGAGGGTCGCCTGCAGTCCGATCGAAATCGCCAGATCGCCGCAGCGACGTCGCCAGTTCCCGCAGAGCCGTCGGACTGTGCGGCTCGGATTCCACGAACTCCCGGCAGAGCTGCAAATGCTTGTCGAGCCAGCCGCGGGCTGCTTCCGGACGGAACTGCCGGATGTCGAGATCGCCAAGGCGGAGGAGCAGCGATCGAGCCTGGCACAGATCTTCCGCGGAGACTTGCGACGTTTCGAGCCGATGTTCGTGGACGCTCCAGGCCTGCTGATAGCGTTCGCGGGCCGACGAGAGATTTCCGCTCTGGCGCTCTGCGTCGCCGACGCCCGTCAGCGTGGCGATTAACCCCCGCAAATGCTCGGGCGCCGTGCCAGTTTCGTCGATTTGCCGGATCCAGACCGGCAGGCTGCGCTGAAATGCGGCGAGCGCAGCCTGGGTTTCGCCGGCAGACAGTTCCAGTTCGCCGAGGGTCTGGAGACGTTCGGCCCATTCGATTGACGACTGGCCGGTCTCGGAGAGTCCGGCCGTCAACCGGTCCTGCAATTCGACGCTGCGACGGAAGTGCGTCAGTGCCGCCGCGTGATTCCCTGCGGCCAGCTCCACCCGGCCGACCTTCGCCAGCAGTTCGGGGAAGCCGGCCAGGCCGTCGGCGGCGGCGGTCGTCTCGGTCAGCAGCCGCTCGCAGAGTTCGAGGCTCCGCCGGTAACGGTTCCATGCCGACTCCCGATCTCCTTCGGCAAGTTCGCAGGCGCCGAGACTGACGAGCGATTCACCGAGCTGCTGAATCGCATGGGCGCGCTCGTCGAGCTGCTCCAGTTCACGTTCCTGACTCTGCAGGCGTTGAGCGAGTGGCAGCGACGATTCTGATGCCGACTCTGTCGCTATCGCAGCTCCATCCGTGCGGAAGTCTCCGACAGCGTTCCCATCCTGCAGCAACAGCTCGCGGATCTCGACGAGACGGCGAGTGCTGGCAATGGCTGCGAGCCGGTCGCCGACGTCTTCTTCGAGTTTGACGATCGCGACGAGCAACGCTTCGATCGTTGGAAGTATGGCGCGAGGCTCATCCGCAACGGACAGTCGCTGTTCGTGGATTTCCCGGCAACGCCGGAAGTGCGTCAGCGCGGACGGGAGGTCGCCGCGTGCCAGCTCCAGTTCTGCGACCTGCAGGCGTCTTGTCGCAAGGAAGTCGATGGTCCCGGTCTGACGGCCGTCGAGAATCGCCAACCGTTCAAGGCCGTCCAGTCCGCGCCGAAGATGCTGCAGCGCCCCGTCCGAATTGCCTGCCGCCAGTTCAACGTCGGCAACCTGCAGTCGTCGGTGCACCAATGGCTGGAGATCTTCCTGCGAATCGCCAACGAACTGCAGCAGGCGCTCGCGGAGCTCGATGCTGCGACAGTAACTGGCGACCCCGGCGGGGATCTGGTCCAGCTCGGTTTCCAGATCGCCGATCCGCGCGGCGGCTTCCGCGGCCTCTCGCAGTTCGGCGGCGGCCGGCGGTTCCAGTTCCAGCAGACGCTCCAGTGCCCGCAGTTTCCGGCGCTGTCGCTGCAGAGCGCCGGTCCGGTCTCCGAGAGACAG
Source organism: Planctellipticum variicoloris (assembly GCF_030622045.1). Classification (NCBI taxonomy): domain Bacteria; kingdom Pseudomonadati; phylum Planctomycetota; class Planctomycetia; order Planctomycetales; family Planctomycetaceae; genus Planctellipticum; species Planctellipticum variicoloris. The sequence continues at coordinate 4,170,130 of NZ_CP130886.1, forward strand.
TTCGAGGTCACCCGTGCGGTCCAGGTGCTGACAGAACTCGCGAAGCGCTTCCGGGGACTCTCCCCCCTGTTGAAGTCGGTGCTCCAGAAGTTCCAGCAGGCGACGATTGCAGCTCAGTGCGGCGTCGCGATTATCGGCATTAAGTTCGAGGCGTCCGGTCTTGAGGAGCAGCTCGGCATGGTCGGGAAGCTCTTCCGGGCTCCAGCCGAAGTCTTCCAGCAGTTGATCATAGAGAACGAGGCAGCGGCGGTACGACACCCGCGCGGCATCAGTCGAGCCTTCGGCGGACTCAAGGTCCGCCAGCCGCCAGAGTTGCCCTGCAAGCGTCCAGATCCCGGCGGCGTCTTCGCGCAGTTCCCGCAGCAGACGCTCCTGGGTTTCGGCCGCGGCCCGAAAGTGTTCGAGGGCCGAGGCCCGGTCCTGGACGGCCAGTTGCAGTTCGGCGATCTGCGTCTGGAGGTCGCGGCGGGCCTCCAGCGATTCGATGGTCGTCGGGGAATGTTGCAGCAGACGATCGTCCGCGGCGAGTGCGCCGAGGAATTGTTCCAGGGCTCCGGCACTGTCGTCGGCGGCGAGCAGCAGACGGGCGAGTTTCAGCAGCAGTTCCAAACGCGAGCGCAGGGTCTCCACATCGGCGAGATCCACTTTTACGAGCGAGTCGCCGATCAAGAGACTCTGACGGTAGTGCTCAATCGCCGCGGCGGCATTCCCTTCCGCGTGTTCCAGGCCGGCGATCCGGGTCAGCAAGCGGGCCTTCGCTTCGAGCCGTGGACGGTCGGTGGTCTCCGGCGTCTGCGAGCGCTGTTCGACTTCCAGGCTGCGGCGGAAGTGCTGCAATGCCGCAGACGGCGATCCGGCGGCCAGTTCGAGTTCTCCGATGGTCACCAGCCAGTCGCTCGCGTCGATCGCGAGTTGCCCGGAGTCCTCAGAGTCGGGCGCGAGCGTTTCGTAGTCCGCAAGCGCCTGCAGCAGGGAGGCTTTGGCGCCGGCGCGATCGTCGCTGCGGAGCAGAATCTGGCCCAGGTTACGGGCGGCTCGCATCTGCCACCGGTTGTCGTCGGCGGCCAGGATGCGAAGGCGTTCGTAAGTCTGACGAGCTTCGTCCAGTTCGCCGCGACGGCCGCAGAGCTGCCCCCACTGGTCGAGTGCGCCGAGGTCGTCCGGAGTTTCCGCGAGGACAACCTGCAGTTCGCGTTCGGCGACGGACAAGTCCCCACGAGCCAGCGCGAGGGTCGCCGTCTGCTTCCGCTGTTCACGGGCGAGGTTCTGCAGCTCGCGTTCCTCGCGGAGCAGCCGGGCGATTTGCGCACGGACCTGTTCGAGGCGCGCTGCACTCTGTTCGAGGGGTTGTTCGATGGTCTGCGGGATCGGATCCGAGGAGGAAATGTTGGCCGACGCCCCTTGCACGACAACCGCCCGGATCTCCTGTTCGCGTTGTCCGAGTTCGGACGAGGATTGGTCGAGCTCTCGCGGACGGCCCGACTCGCCGGCACTCTCTTGCGACGCACCTGTGACGAATTCGCGTGCGGTCGCCAGTGCGGCGTCGACGCGTGCGGCAGCCTGCGGCCAGCGCTGGCGGGCGTTCTCGCCGAACAAGTCAGGACTGCCGCTCTGCCACAGAGAATTGGCCCATTGCAGGACTCGTCGACATTCGACCTGATCGGAATCGGGCGAACGGCGGCGAGTCGACCTGGCCGCCGACGGAAACACGCTCAGGAGTTGCAGAAATCCCAGCAACCGCAGATGGGTGAAGTCGGACCGTCGGGATTTCAGGGCCGCGAGGGCTGCCTGGGGAAACTGCCGCTTCAATTTCTCAGAGACGACGGCCAGGCAGTCGTTGCTGACGGGTACGTTGCAGTGGTCACGCAACTGGTGCAGGAGAACCTGCCATTCGTGGTGATCGAGAGGCCGCAGGCCAGCCGGGGGCGTTTCCGCGCTCTGCAGACCGCCCGATTGCGACGGCCCCGCGCCGTCGGCGACTTCCCGCAGGAATCGCTCGGCCCGCTCCGCGAAGCAAGCCGCCAGCTTCTTCAACCGTTTTCGTTCGGCCACCACCGGCGTCTGTTGCGACTGCTCGGCGGTGGCGGCGGCGACTCGTTCGAGGGTGCGTGCGAGGAGGTGGATCAAGTCGCTGTCGATCGTGGAAGCCTCACCGAGTTCCCCGGAGTGCAGGGATTGTCTCCAGCAGGCAGCCAGGTCTCGTGACGATTCTCCCTCCAGCAGCTCGGCGAGGGCTTCCGCGGCATCGGCACGCGTCATTCTTGAAGCGACTGCCCCGACGACGACCTCGCCCGTGGCCAGGAGCGCGCGGCCTACGATCGCGGAAACGTCGCATTCCTCAGACATCAATCAGCCCCGCTGTCGGTCACAGAATTGTTGGCAGGACTGGCGAAGGAGTTCGCCAAATTGGCCCGTCGGAAAGGCGATATACCGGCCCGGCGAGACACTCATTGTGGACCAGTTCTGGACTGGCAGACAAACAGGTTTCTGCGTTTTTCCGCGGGAACCGACGAACTTTCCCTGCGACTGGTATTTCCGCCGATGGCTGTTGGATCAGTCCGCGGGCCGCGGGAGTCGTTCCAGGCCAAGGACGTCGAAGGACCAGGGCAAAATGAAGCAACCGCGTGAGACCCTGACAGGACTCGACGCGGCTGCCTGATTGAAACTTCGGCCGTGAGCCTTAGAAATTCACCCGCAGACCGAACTCGATGTTGTGCATGTTGGCGCCGTTCGGCTTGAACGTCGGAGCGTCGGCCGAAGCGAACGGGATCGAAGCGAACGTCAGCGTCGAACCGTGGAAGTAGCGGTAGCCGGCATAGAACTCCGTCCGTTCCGTGATCGGCCGCGATACACCGGCCCGGAACTGGTATGCAAAGGGCATATTGCTGGTCGAATTGACCGGTTGGCCGGTGAAGCCGACGTCGTTGAAGAACTGGGGGTAGAGGCTGTTGATCTGCGACTGATAAATCCCGATGCCGGCCCCGACGTAGGGCTTCAGCTTCCAGTCGCTGATCTGAAAGTCGCGGTAAGCGTTGAACATGAGCGCCCGCAGATTGACGTTGCCCGTAGTTCCGGAAGCGAGTCCGACCGCCCCGGCCTCTTTGCAGGTGTTATTCATGAAGGAGGTTTCCGCTTCGAGCCGGAACATCCCGAGCCGGAAGCCCAGCGCGGCGTTGGCCGCGAAGCCCTCGTTGAGGACGATGAACGTCCGGATGTCGCTCTGCTCCTGGACGCGTCCGCGATGAGCCAGTCCGCCGCTGATCGAGATGTACCAGGTTTCCGGCTTGCGGCACGAATCGCAGAAACATTCATCGGGAGTGCTGACGGCCCGAAACTTGGCCGTATTGGCGTCGCTGAGCGTCGCGGTGCGGACCAGGGACTGCGTCTCGGATTCCTCCGAAGCGGCGGTCTTCAGAATTCTGGGAAGACCTTCCGAGGCGTCGTCTGCGGATGCAGAAAAGAGGCCGTCAAAGGTCTGTGCGGAAACCTCGGGAAGAGCAGCTCCCAGAGCACAAAGAAACGCCGTCGCGCAAAACGCAGCCCGTCGAATCATGAGACGATCCTTCGTCGTTGGCTCGCAGTGGCGAGGCGGTCGCCAGGTGCGAGCGGAGGGAGTTGGAACTTCCGGCCTGCGCTCACGACGGCGCCGCTCCGGGGAGTCCCCTGTCGCCGGCTCCCAGCCAGCGACCTGAGTTCGATAAAATCCCGATCATCGCTTGCCCCGTCGCGGACGGACATGGACATTCGACTGGGCTGACTATCGACATCCACACGGGCGAAAACGCACGGTAGGCATATCTGATTCGACGGGAATTCGCGGGATGACCGGCGCGATCGCGACAACCCGCGAGACTCGAATAATCGTCACACTCGACGGGGTCGGCAAGCTTTCTCAAGAGGGCCGCGTCACTCGCCGCGGGGGGCCTGCTGGTGGCGATCTGGCAACCGCAGCGGGGAACAAAGCCTCACCGCAACTCATTTACCAGACACACCTTAGAGAATAAACAGCATTTCACGACCGGCCGAGCGACCCGCCGGTCAGCGAGCCGTTGAGCGGCTCAAAGTCCGCAGGGCGCCGCAGGACGCCTTCGCCGTCGTCGATGAATCTCAGCCCGCGCATCGTTTCGGGGAGGGCCTTCATCACCTGCAGAATGCCGAAGACGAAGACTCCGTGGTGCGCGCCCAGATACTGCGTGCAGGTCCAGTCGGTCAGTCCTTCCAGCATTTCCGACAGGCCGCTGCAGAACAGGATCACTCCGGCGATCAGGTTGAGGATCGGTTTGGTGGCGAAATGGTGCGCGAAGAAGAACGCGCGGATCAGAGAGCGTCTCATAAAGAATCCTGCCCTGACGAGACCCCGAAAGCAGGCTCTCCCCCCGGAAATCCGGAGGGAGAGCTGCTGATCAAAATCACTGCCGTGTCAGATCATGCCGTGGCCAGATCGGCCAGGATGATCTCGTCCACGAAGCCGCTTTCGGTCATTTCTTCTTTCACGGCGTCGCAGGCGCCGGCGACTGTGATGTCGAACGTCGCTCCGAGTTTCTGCTTCGTGAAGGCCAGCACGCGCATGCCTTCTTCCGAAATCGATTCCAGGTCGGCCGCTTCGAACACGATCGACCGGGCCCCCTGCTTGACGGCGCTGGAGACCGTTTCGCGGAGCATCGGCAGCGATTCGGCCGTCAGCTTGCCGGCCAGCGAGATGGTAGCCACGCCCTTGTCGACGCCGAGGAGGTCGGCCGTGAACGTGACGGCCTGCGGGACCAGCCGGACGCGGACTTTGAGCTTTCCGCCGGTCTGCGGCAGCTTCACCGTCAGCTTGGCGGCGTCGAAGTCGCGGTGTTCCTGACCGTTGATCCACACCTGTCCGATACGGACCGATCCTTCGGGCAGCAGGTCGGGCGAAACTCGCAGAGTGTCGTTCGGCAGCGCCCCGGCGGTCGGGCAGAAGTGGAAGTCCATCGGCTTTTTGTTGACGAGCAGGTTCGTATACACGGCGGCCAGGTAGGCCAGCTCGAACGAGTGGTAGCCCGACATCGAGTGCGAGCCCTTGCCGCGCTCCGTGCCCTGGGCGTACGGCAGGCCGTTCGCGAGGACGTTGAAGTACACGCCGCCCGACTGCGTATCGAGGAACCAGGCGTTGTAGAACGAGGCGGATTCGCGGGCGAGCCGGTCGTAGTCGGGCCGCTTCAGGACGCCGGCGAGGATGAAGTAGGCGAGGATCGCCTGCTCCTGCTGCCACCAGGCCTTGCGGTCGTGCCAGACAAAGCGATGGAAGTTCTGCCCCGGCTCGCGGACGCGTTCGACCACGTCGTACCAGCCGCCGCGCTGCAGGTCATATCCGGCGGTCGGCATGACGTCGGCGATTTTCGTCGCCAGGTCGGTGTAGGACTTCTTCGCGGTGAGCGAATTCATCCGCATCAGGTTCCAGGCGATCTTCAGGTTGTGCCCGACGACGGCCCGATTCTGCTGCCAGCCCCACGCCTGGTCCTTGGACCAGTCATCGTGGAATCGTTCCTGGACGAACGGGCTTTCGTCGTAGTCCGGGAAGTGCGCGGCGATGGTGTCAAAGGTTTCTTCGAGGAAGTCGGCGTACTCCTTTTCGCCGGTCGCCAGGTAGAGGTTGATCAGATACGCGGGGGCGTGATCGCCGACCGAGTTCCAGTTCTTCTTCGACTTGTTGGCGCCGAGCGTTTCGGAGTGCGGGCTGAGGGTGATCGGATCGATGTGGGAGTAGAAGCCCCCCTTCTCGGTATGGTCGCGGTAGTAGTCCCGGAACGACTTGATCGTCTCCTTGGCGTCGGCGAGGATCCGCGGATCGCCGGTGATGCGGTAAGTCTGCGTGGGACCGGCGAGGGCGTAAATCTGCTCGTAGCAGGGAAGAGCGTCATAGTCGTCGCCGAACTCCGAGGCGAAGACCTTCTGCATGGTGCCGTCCGGCTTGATGTCGACGGCGTGGTACCAGCAGGCGGTGCCGGTCTGCTTGTGTTCGAAGCGGAAGTGGGTGCGGAGGTACTCGGTCCCCTTCTCGGCGGCTTCGAGGTACCGATCGTCGCCGGTCATCAGGTAGGCGGAGGCGAACCCGTAGACCAGGCGCGAGATCGTGTCGGTTTCCTGACGGGTCGAGCCGAGCTTTTCGCCTTCGAGTTCGAGGTTGGTGCGGTAGTTGGAGTAATCGATCGGCCCGCCGCCGAACTGGGCCTTGAGGTAGAAGTCGCCGAGCTGCTTGACCTGGTTGATCCACCAGTCCTGCTCTTCGAAGCGGAACTCGTCGGGCTTGTCTCCGGTGAAGACGAGGTGTTTCGCTTCGAACCGGTTTTCCTCTTCAGGATAGAAGACGCCGTAGACGAAGACGTAGCGGCCTTCGACCAGCAGTTCCGAGATGCGGCCCGTGGCGTCGTGGAAATCTTCGCCGAGGTTTCGCACGACTTCGGCGAACACCGTCGGCGTGAGAGTGATCGCGAAGTCCCGCCCGTCGGTCGTCTTGACCACGAAGGTCTTCGTCGCAGCGTCATAGAGCTGCACGTACCCGGCAATGAGATCGGAGACCGTAAACGAGAGACTGTTCATTGAGCGATTCCTCGGGCATGGATAAGGGAGAGTCAGGGACGCGACCGGGAGGCGCCTTCGGGCGCCCCGGGGATTTCTACAGGTCCAGCAGTGCTGGATACTTCTGGCATCAACGGCGTGGGGTTTCGTTCCGGCTACACAGAGATTCGATTTTGCGCCGCGCCTTTCATTCAGCGGGAGATCAGCACAACGGCGCTGCGGCCATTGACGAGGTATTCGTTGCCGGCGATCAGGACTTCGCTCCCCTCGTCGGCGATGTCCAGCGGCGAAGCGAGGGATGTGTCCGCGGAGCGGAACCACTGGCGGTCTCCGACCGGGGGAAGTTCGAACGGCAGCGGCCCCCAGTGCATGTTCAACATCACGTGCACGTCGGCCTCTCCCTCGAAGCCGCCCAGCGTGAACGCCAGGGTGCGGGTCTGCGGGTCATCCCAGCCGGGGGAATTCAACTTGCATCCGTGCCAGCCGACGTCGGGCAGGCCGCGTTCGTTGACTTCCCCGGTGAAGAATCGCGTCCGGTGGATCGCCGGATGCCGCTTCCGGAAGGCGATGATCTTCTGCCAGAACCGCAGCAGCGGGGCGTTCTTTTCGGGCAGCGTCCAGTCGAACCAGTTGAGTTCGTTGTCCTGGCAGTAGGCGTTGTTGTTTCCGTTTTGCGTGCGCCGGACTTCGTCCCCCGCGACGAACATCGGCACGCCCTGCGACAGCATCAGCAGCGCGGCGAAGTTCTTGATCTGCTGGACCCGCAGTCCTTCGATCGCGGGATCCTGCGTGTCGCCTTCGGCGCCGCAGTTCCAGCTCATGTTGTCGTCGTTGCCGTCGCGGTTTCCTTCGCCGTTGGCGTAGTTGTGCTTGCCGTTGTAGGAGACGAGGTCGTTGAGGGTGAAGCCGTCGTGGCAGTTGATGAAGTTGACGCTGTTGATCGGCAGATGCCGCCGCGCCTCGTACAAGTCGGCGCTGCCGGTGATGCGGCAGGCGACGTCCCCGATCATCCCGGCGTCTCCCTTGACGAAGCGACGCAGGCTGTCGCGGTAGCGGCCGTTCCACTCCGCCCAGCGATAGCCGGGGAAGTAGCCGATCTGGTAGAGCCCGGCGGCGTCCCAGGCTTCGGCGAAGACCTTGGTGTCGGCCAGCGTCTCGGAGAGCTCGATGTGCCAGATGACGGGGGGATACTCCATGGGCGCGCCGTTTTTGCCGCGCGTCAGCACGCTGGCTTCGTCGAAGCGGAAGCCGTCGACGTGCATCTCCTTGACCCAGTATTCCAGGCACTCGACGATGAGTTTCTCGGTGACGGGATGATTGCAGTTGAACGTGTTGCCGCAGCCGGTGTAGTCGTAGAAGAATTCTTCCTGCCCGGGGGCGAGGTAGTAGTAGTTCTTGTTGTCGAGGCCCTTGAAGGAGAAGGTCGGCCCCTGGTGGTTGCCTTCGTCGGTGTGGTTGAAGACGACGTCGAGGATGACGCTGATGCCGGCCTTGTGCAGGGCCTTGACCATGTCGCGGAATTCGGCGACGTGGCTCCCCAGATCGGGATTCGTGCAGTAGCTCGAATGCGGGGCGAAGAAGGCCATCGTGCTGTAGCCCCAGTAGTTCTTCAGGGGCTGGCCGTCGACCCAGCGGAGCACTTCGCCGTCGTCGAACTCGAAGACCGGCAACAGTTCGATCGCCGTAATGCCGAGCTGTTGAAGATATGGAATCTTCTCAATGAGTCCCTTGAACGTACCGGGGTTTTCCACGCCCGAGGTCGGCGACTTCGTGAAACCGCCCAGATGCGTTTCATAGATGATGAGTTCGCTCATCGGCGCATTGAGCGGCTGGTCTCCCTCCCAGTCGTAGCCGGCGGTGTCGATGATGACGCTGCGGATCGACGTCGCCAGGTTGCTGCCCGGACGGCAGGCGTCGCCCCGGTTCCACAGCGTCCGGTTGTTGCCCTTGGCATAGGGGTCGATGAGCACTTTCTCGGGATCGAAGCGATGCCCGTTGTGGGGATCGTGCGGGCCGTCGACGCGGTAGGCGTAGTGCATCCCGGGCTTCACGCCATGCACGAAGATGTGCCAGAGATGAAAGCTCTTGTGGTGAACCGGATGGAGTTTGACGACTTCGACCGGCTCAATGTCGTCGTGCCGTTCGAACAGCAGCAGTTCCACGCTGGTGGCGTACTCGCTGAAGAGCGAAAAGTTCACGCCCCCCCGCTCGACCGTCGCACCGAGCGGATGGGTCCGACCGGGCTCGACCCGAAAGGGCGACGAAGTCGCAGGAGTCTTCGGTTGGAGGACTGGCATCGGCGCGGTGAGAGTGGTCATGTCGATCCTTTGGACTGCAGTGGCCGGATCGCTTCATTCGCTGATTGCGATTGATCGCGGGGCCGGGAAGGCTGATGCACGAATCGGTGAGCCGGAACACGACGGAGTCACATCGACTGTCGCAGTCGACGCGGGGAATTCCCTCGCGCCGAGGGTTCAGCGGGCGGCGGCCAGGAGCCGTTCGGCTTTCGCGCTGGGGGACGCGTTGCCGAGGATCTCGATGATCTGCCTGGCGAACAGATGGCAGTGCTTGCCAGTCCGTCCGGTCACCAGATCGCCGTCGACGACAACGTCTTCGTTAACGTACCGGGCGCCGTAGGCGATGGCGTCGCCGTGAAGATTGTTGTGGCAGACGAGGTTGCGACCGCGAATGACTTCGGTGATGGGGGCGCAGAGCCACAGACCGTGGCAGATGATTCCCTTCAGAATGTGTTCATTCTCGAAGGCGCGCTTCAGGAAGGTGCAGGCGGGCGGAAGCTCCTCGACGCTTTCGGTGTAGCGGAGCCGGTCCGACACCATGCCCGACGGGACGATGATCGCATCGAACTGGGCCAGGTCTTCGTCGCTCATGTTCTCGAACGATTCGTGGCAGCGGAACGGCGCCTTGAGCTCGTGCCCCTCGAAGGTGATTTCCGAGTTTCCCCACATCCGGCTCAGGAATCGGACGGTGGCCCCTTCTTCCGCGAACCGGAAGTCGTAGTAGAAGATCTCGTTCTCGTAGAAATCGCTTTCGATCAGAATTCCGATGGTCTTGCCCGAGAGACGCATACGGTGTCCTTTGAGGTCGGAGGTGAGTTACGTGACTGAATTCGAGGTCAGTGGGTGATTTGCGTTGAGTTCCCGATCACTGGCAGCAGCCCGGCCGTGAGACAGGGCCAGGGCGAGCGTCACTGTCCGCAGCGGAGATTCACCAGTTCGGGGTGGATGTCCCCTTCGATGATGACGTCGAGCAGAAAAGGCCCCTGGTGGTCGAGCATCTGGCGGATGGCGGGCGCGATCTCTTCGGGCCGCTCGATGCGGGCGCCCGCGACTCCCATCGAATTCGCCATCTGGACAAAATCGATCTGCGGCTTCGACAGGTCGAAGCTCAGCGGGAACGGGTGAGCCGCGACGCTCTGTTCCTGCCAGTAGGCGGAGATATTGAGCTGCAGCAGCCGATAGGAGCGGTTGTTGCAGATGATGAACTTGGCATCGACGTTGTGGCGGGCCGCCGACCAGAGAGCCTGGATCGTGTACATGGCGCCGCCATCGCCGGTGACTCCGATCACGGTCTTGCCGGGCATGGCGAGCTTGGCGCCGATGGCGCCGGGGATGCCGACGCCGAGCGAACCGCCGCGGGTCTGGAAGAAGTGCCCCGGGGTCGTCGGGACGCAGTAACGGGTGAGTGCGGGGGAGTTCGTCAGGGCTTCGTCGAAGATGACCGCGTCCGGGGGAAGCTGACGGCCGAGCTCTTCGGCAAACTGCGAGAAGTGGAGTGGAGACGAGTTCCGGACGGCGGCGTCCAGAGCCAGCTCCTTCTCGCGGACAGCGATCTTTGCGGCAGCCAGTTCGGCGGTTCTGCTGCGGGCGGCGCGCACGTCGTCCGCGCTCATTCGCTCGACCAGCAGCGTGGCGAGCCGGCTCAGCGTCAGCTTTGGATCGGCCACGACCCCAAGGTCGACCGGGTGATTCTTGGCGATCTCGTAGGCGTTCAGGTCGACGTGGATCACCTTCGCCCCCGCGGCGAAGATGTCTTCCACCGACGGGAAGACCTCGGGAACCATATAGGTTCCGACGACGAGGTTGACGTCCCCCTTTGTTGTGATCGGGTAGCTGTGTTCTTTGAACATGTGCCCGGTCGCCCCCTGGAAGAGGGGATGGGAGTTGTCCATGTTCAGTTCGCCGCCGTCTACGCTCCAGACTTCCGCCCCGAGCAGTTCGGCGACGCAGGTCAGTTCGGTCTGGGCCTGGGAGAAGGCGACGCCGTCGCCGATGAAGATCATCGGCTTCCGGGAGGCGACGAGCATGTCGGCCGCTGCGCTCAGCAGCCCGTCATCGGGGACGACCCGGGTGGAGGGGAGGGACGTCGGTCGAACCGGCTCGACGACGAGCGCATCCAGTACGTCCTGCGGCAGACAGACATAGACCGGACCCATCGGGGGGGTTGCTGCGATCTTGATGGCCCGGCGGAGGACGCGGAGCGTGGAGGCGGGATCGGTGACCATCGTCGACCACTTGGTGACGGGCCTGGCCATCGCGACGAGATCGGCCGCCATCTGGGCGTCCATGGACTGGTACTTGACGCCGGCGTCTCCGCCGATCACCACGAGAGGCGAGTGGCCGCGATTGGCCTGGTAGAGGGCGCCGATCGAGTTGCCGAGTCCGGGAGAGCTGTGAATCTGGACGACGGTCGGTTTCTGCGTGGCGCGGGCATAACCGTCGGCCATCAGAACCGCGACCGATTCCTGAAGTGTGAGAATGTACTTGAGGCTCGGATAGTCGTGGAGAGCGTCGAGGAAGCCCTGCTCGACCGTTCCCGGGTTGCCGAAGAGATGGCACAGGCCGTCGGCTTCGAGCTGTTCGAGAATTCCGAACCGGCCGGTGCGGGGCGCCGCGGCGCTGCACGCCGGAGCGGTCATTGAGTCGGTCGACGGTTCGGCGAGCGTCGCGGTCAGCATGAGAGATCCTTGGGCGCGTACGTTGAACACAGAATCGAGCGGAAGGCGCTGAGAACCGGGAAGACAACCGGGTGACGGGAAGGCGGTTCGTCCTGCTCGACGACTGCCGCGGCGCGCATCATTTCCCGTCGAAAGAACCAGTTCTCGGTCAGTTGCCCGGTCGGCCGATTCGCGAGAGACGTCGCGAACGGGCGAGAGAATCGAAGCCGGGCGAGCGAATCGGCGGGAGGGCGATTCGGTGGGAATCGCCCTCCCGCGATTCCGAGGTCTTACCAGCCGTATCGCTTGAGGCCGGTCTCCAGCACGTCGACAAGCACCTTGCCGCACTCGCACGACGAGGCGGTCGAGCGGCTGGTGATAAACGGGTAGTCGACGATGACCGACGTCTTGTGGCCGACGTTGCCGATGAACTGGCCTTCGGGTCCCACGGCGTCGCGGAGGATGTGTTCCAGGGGATAGAACGGGGCGCCGAAGTTGACCCAGCCGTTGCCGAAGCCGGTGTTCGTCCCGTCGACGGCGTGCGGACCTTCGAAGCCGGTCCCGTCGAGATAGTCGTAATCGAGCGGATGGCCGGTGACGCGGCGGCCGGTCAGGAGGCTGCGTTTTTCGCGAACGTCGCGGGCAAAGGCCAGGCAGGAGACGCCGTAGCACTCGGCGGCGATCGGCCTGTCGAGCTTCACGAAGCCCAGGATCAGTTCGTGGAGGCGGGAGTTGTTGGCCAGATCGACCAGGGCTCCGCTGCCGCCGACGATCACGAGGGCGTCGTACTTGGTCAGTTCGCTGGCGACGAGGCTGTCGACTTTCTCGTGGAAGGCTTCCATGTCGCGGAGATAGGTGGCCGAGCTAGGGTACGCCCGCTGCGGGAACCAGGCGGCCAGGCTCTTGGGAGAGTCCATCCGGCCGGAGGCGACAATGGCGCGGACCTTGTCGGCCATTTCCTTCGACGTCACGGGACGGCCGAGGGGAGGATCGACGTAGGTCGGGTCCATGCTGACCTGCAGGGCGGTCGGCTTCTTACCGGTCGGCGTGCAGAATTCGACCTTGTAGCCGGCCTTATCACAGGCTTCCAGAGGGCCGATCAGCTCCTCGCCCCAGTAACCCCACTCCGAAACGACGAACAGCACAGTCTTCATGAAAAGGCCTCTTACAGACTCCAGGGAATGGCGGTCGTCCGATGCGGAACGCGCCCGGTCGTACACAGGCTTCCGATTGCAGCGAACGTGACGATTGCGGACGCTGCAGCGGGGATGCCGTCCCGTCTCGTTTTGGAGACGAGCAGGACGCGAACGAACCCTAGGTTACATTCCAGCGATGAAACACAGTCCATGTGGAATTTTCGCATCGACGGGTGCTACAGCGTGCGACCTTGCCGGTGAGACTGATGCTGAGGATCGCGTCAATGCTGCCGCGCAACGGCGAGACATCGAGAGCATTAACGCGTTGCGACTTTCCCGCAGATCGCGAGATGAAGAGATCCCGAATCCGAGGCTCCGATCGGACGGCAACTGAACGCGGGCGTTCTCACAGTGCTTCGCCGTTGCAGGCCGGCGGGGGCTTCCGGCACGCCGGACTCGTGCGGAATTGCGAGAGTTTTCTTCCGATCCCTCGCTGCGTCGAAAACATGATCTATGTTTACACGACTCACCGTTCACTTCCACGAGGTCATGACATGCTGACGACAACCAATACCTTGACCGTTGCCGAAGTTAAGCAGCTTGCGGCGGACTGGTATCAGAAGCTCGACGTTCACGCACCGCTGATCGAACTGCTGCCGCTGCTGGCCGAAGACGATCTGGAAATGGTCTTTCCCGAAGCCACGCTCCACGGCCAGGCCGAGTTCGAGGGCTGGTATGAAGGCGTGATCCGCATCTTCTTCGACGAAGTTCACAGCCTGAAGACCGTCGACGTCACGCTGACCGACGACGGCGCCGATGTCGGGGTTGTCGTCCACTGGGAAGCCAGCGTCTGGAAAGCTCCGGCCCGGAACAGCCAGCGGATCAAGCTCGACGCCTATCAGACCTGGCAAGTGAAGCGTTCGCCGATCAGCGGCAAGCCCGTCATCGTTCGTTACACCGTCGATCGCCTCGAATATGCTGCGGACAGCGCAACATTGTAGACCGCGAATCGGCTCAGCGGCGATCTGACGCACTGCCGGCGTCCTGTGCCGCTGACGGCAGATCCCCGGTTGATGCCCCGTAAATCCGCCCTGTTCACCCTTGCTTGCTTCCGTCCACGGTGTGTCGGAAGTTGCTCCGGACGTGACTCAAAACCAAGGTTTCCTGCGATGCCCGCGACTCTCGCTCCGACCGCGAATGTTCCCGACACGAAACTCGGCCGGCTCTACGAAGAGCACATCCGGCTGATCCTTGCCAAGGACATTGAGAGCATTCTCGATCAGTACACCGATGACGCCGTGCTGATCAGCAGCTTCGAGAAGAAGCCTCTCTATTTCCGCGGCCGGGAAGAGTTGCGCGAGCACTTCCAGGGGATTCTGGGCATTGAGGGGCTGCAGTCGAATGTCGCCTTCTGGGGCGAGACGCAGAATCCTGAGACGCTGATGGTCGTCGAAGCGATCACGATGCAGACTCCCGACGGGGAAGCGAAGATGCGGTTCGCCGACAGTTGGGTGCTCCGCGACGGCCGGATCGCCATTCACTTCGCCGGCATGACACAGTACCCCGACGGCTCGGTGGCCTGATTCGCGAGCGAGGCTGCCGGCTGCAGCGCTCTTTGGAATACGAGAATCTGAGTCGTTACTTGCGGGAGTCGTTCTCTCCGCACGGCATTCACGGTCCGCGTGCGTCTTCAGTTGATTGCTGATCACGCTGTGCTTCAGCACTGCCTTTCCAGGAAATCCCATGAAGTACAAACTCCTCGGCCGCAGCGGCCTGCGCGTCTCCGAACTCTGTCTCGGCTGCGCCACATTCGGCACCAACTGGGGAACGATCGGCTCCGATAAGCGGGAGAGCGGCCGGATCTTCGACGCCTTCGTCGAAGCGGGCGGCAACTTCATCGATACGTCGAACCGCTACCAGGAAAGCCAGTCCGAGGAGTTTCTCGGGACATTCATCCAGGCCGACCGCGACAGCCACGTCGTGGCGACGAAATACTCGCTGTTCGACGGGCACACGAAGGGGACCGACCCCAACGCGTCCGGCAATCACCGCAAGAATCTGATGCGGTCGATCGAGGGGAGCCTGAAGCGGCTCGGCACCGACTACGTCGACCTGCTCTGGATCCACATCTACGACTTCACGACGCCGATCGACGAGATTCTGCGCGGACTCGACGACCTCGTCTGCCAGGGCAAGGTGAACTACGTCGGCGCGTCGAATTTCCCCGCCTGGTGGCTGGCGAAGGCCAACACGATGGCCGACTTCCAGGGGAAGACGCCGTTCATTGCGACACAAGTCGAGTACAGCATTGTCGAGCGGTCGTGCGAGCCCGAGTTCCTGCCGATGGCGCACGAATTCGATATCGGGCTCGTCTGCTGGTCGGCCCTCGCCGGCGGCATGGCGACCGGCAAATACAACCGGGGCGCTCCGACGGCCGGCGAACTGCTGCGGCTGGCGGACGAAATTCCCGCCGAGAAACGCCACTACTGGCACGCGATGACCGAACGCAATCTGCGAATCATGGACAGCGTGGTCAAGGTCGCCGACGAGATCGGGCGACCGGCGGGGCAGGTCTCGCTCCGCTGGCTGATGCAGCAACCGGTCGTGACGGTGCCGATCTTCTCGGCCCGAACCGCCGACCAGTGCCGCGAAGACATGGGCGCGTGCGACTTCGAACTGACTCCCGAGCAGATGCAGGCCCTGACAATCGCCAGCCGGCCGGCCGTCGCGTCAATCATGCCGGATGTCGGAGCCTATCCGTACCCGATGCTCGAATATGGCAGCCCTGCCCTGCCCGAGTTCTACTCGCGGGGCCTGCTGTTCGGCGGTGTCGAAGACAAGATCATCAATCACCGCCGGCTGCTGCCGTACCAGTATCACCGCGCGCAACCGGATGCCGCCTCAGCGCCGGCGGCCGCTCCGTCGCCGTCCGCGGAGCCTGTCCTGGTCGGCGCGACCTGAATCGTCGACGACGAATGAGAGGCGCGCCTGCGATCCCGGCTCCCGACGTCTTTGTCGGGAGCTGAATCGCGTGAGGGCGCCTCGGTGTTTCCGAGGTCTCGTTCAACGCATTGAACGACGTCGGCTTCAAGGCTCACTCCTGATCGGTCGTTGCATGTCTCAAGCTGACTTTGACTACATCGTCATCGGGGCCGGTTCGGCCGGTTGCGTCGTCGCCAATCGACTGAGCGAAGACCCGGCGACCCGGGTGCTGCTGCTGGAGGCCGGCGGGCCCGACGTGAAGCCCGAGATTCACGATCCGAAGGGGTTCGTGGGCCTGATGGGGTCGGACGTCGACTACGCCTATATGTCCGAGCCCGAGCCCGGACTGGAAGGCCGACGCATCCGGTGCAACCGGGGCAAAACGCTGGGCGGCACGAGCGCCACGAACGCGATGATCTTCATCCGCGGACATCGCCTCGACTTCGACCACTGGAACTACCTCGGGAACGAAGGCTGGAGCTACGAGGACGTCCTGCCGTACTTCCGGCGGTCCGAAGACTCCGACTTCGGACAGAACGAGTTCCGCGGCGCTGGCGGTCCGGTCACGCTCTGGCACTCGCCGCGATACGCCGACCCCTCTCCGGCTGCGACCGCGTTCGTGAACGCGGGAGTCGAGGCGGGATTCCGGGGCGGCAAGACCTGGGACTTCAACATCGACGCCGCCGAGCACTCGGTCGGGCACTATCAATTCAACATCACCCGCGACCGCCAGCGGGCGAGCATGGCTGTTGCGTACCTCAACCCAATCCTCAGCCGACCGAACCTGACGATTGTCACTCGGGCTCAGGTGACGCGAGTGGTCCTGGACGGGGCTCGTGCGACGGGGGTCGAGTATCTGCTGGACGGGAAGCTGACGCAGGCTCGCGCCGCGGAAGAGATCGTCGTGAGCGCGGGAGCGTTCGATTCGCCGAAGCTGCTGATGCTTTCGGGCATCGGCGCTGCGGCCGAACTGCGAAAGCATGGCATTGAGCCGCGAGTCGATCTGCCGGGGGTCGGACAGAACCTGCAGGATCACCTGCTGATGCCGAACATGTTCCGGGCGAAGCAGCCGCAGCCGGTCCCGCCGCTGCTTGCGGAGGCGGGGATGCTCGAACGGACGCGTTCCGGATTGAGCGCCGCAGCGCCCGACCTGCAGATCAACTTCAACGCGACGATTCCGCAGATCGTTCCCGCGGATTGCCCGCCGCACGATGGCAGCTTCACGATCATCACGATTCTCGTGAAGCCGCAGAGCACGGGGTTCGTGGCGCTTCGCGACGGCAATGCCGCTTCGGCTCCGGTGATTCAGAACAACTATCTGCAATGCGAAGCCGACATGCAGGTGCAGCTCAAGGCGATTGCCCTCTGTCGCGAGCTGGTGCACACGCGGGCGTTCGCCGGCATTCAGGACGGCCAGCTCCTGCCGGGCGAGAACTCCAGCGAGTCCGAGCTGCGGCACTATGTCCGGACGCACGCATCCACCATCTGGCATCCGGTCGGCACGTGCAAGATGGGGCACGACCGTCTGGCGGTGGTCGACCCGCAGCTTCGCGTGCATGGCGTGGAAGGCCTGCGCGTCGCCGACGCCTCGATCATGCCGAGCATCGTCAGTGCAAATCCGAACGCGGCGATCATCATGATCGGCGAAAAGGCTTCAGATCTGATTCGAAAGAAGTCGTAGGCTCGACAGTTCCATGGCCCGTCACCCGGCGGCTGAGAGTGCCGCGATCCCCTGGATTACCGAGGAATACAATGCAGTTTTCCCACGTGGCCCTCAACTGCCGCGACATGGCCGCCACCGAGCAGTTCTACTCGCAGCACTTCGGCTTCCGACGCGCGCGGGTCATTGACCTTGGCAGCGACCAGATCGTATTCCTCAAGTCGGGGAGCATGTATCTGGAACTGTTCCGGTCGACCGGGGAACCGCCCGCCGCTCCTCCCGAGAAGGACGGCCCCGCCTGGCCGGGCGTCCGTCATCTTGCGTTTCAGGTGGATGATGTCGACGCCGCGCTGGCGGAGATCGGCGACGACGCGGTTGTCACGCTGGGTCCGCTGAGCTTCGACTCTTTCATTCCTGGCTGGCGGACTGCCTGGGTGAAGGACCCCGACGGCAACATTGTCGAAGTCAGCCAGGGATTTGTCGACGAGTTCGAGCTGGACGCCGTCGCGACGACATTGGAGCTGGCACTTCAGAAGTAAGCCGGCTGATGTTCAAAGCTCTGCTTTCGTTGCGTTCAAACGGCCTGCCGGACGTTCGAGAAATGCCGCGCACAGCCCGTTCACACCTGCGGCTCGCTCGCGGCCATATGTTTCACGAACCAGCAGGCTCCACCGGCCCGACTGATAGGGAGCTGGTCAACGAGCACAGGCTGCGGTCGTTCGTTTTCCACGCCGCGTCGGTCAAATTAGCGGGGCAATTCCGACGTCCCGTGTAAAGTACGAATCCAATTCAAGGCGGACCTCAGATTTCTAGAGGGACTGACCTCCGGCCCCGCAGCCATGGCTGCGGGGCCGGTTTCGTTGACTGACTCTGCCTCCGAAGCCGAGCCGGTCAGGAGAGTGCGGCTTCGGTGACAGGACGCCGCTCGACTCTCTTCATCTGGGGCGACGCGATTCCGCCAGCAACTCGCGGCGGCTTTCCGGGACATCCAGATCCTATTGCGGCTCGAAATCGGCGCTGCGCAGGCGTCACACGGAAGCCGTGATTCAGGGGGCACGTTCTAGTCCAATACCTCCCACATCTCACGGCTGCGCCGATTTCACTGGCGTTGCGATCTCCTCCCCGTCGTCAGGCACATGAACGGAGAGATTCCCCCATGGACCGAATCGTCCAATCCGTCGTTCTCACCGTCACCCTGCTGACTGGCGAGTCGGCCTGGTCACAGCAGACCAGGCCCAACATTGTCTATATCATGGCGGACGACCTGGGGAACGCCGGCCTTGGAGATCGTGGCGGAAACATCAAGACTCCGAATATCGACAAGCTCGCCACCGAAGGCGTGCGGCTGGAGTCATTCTACGGCCAGCCGGTCTGCACTCCCGCGCGAACCGCGCTCATGACCGGGCGATATCCGATGCGGTACGGCTTGCAGACGGTCGTCATCTTTCCGAGTCACTCCTACGGTTTGCCGACCGA
Organism: Planctellipticum variicoloris; assembly: GCF_030622045.1. NCBI lineage: Bacteria > Pseudomonadati > Planctomycetota > Planctomycetia > Planctomycetales > Planctomycetaceae > Planctellipticum > Planctellipticum variicoloris. The sequence goes on from NZ_CP130886.1 coordinate 4,188,884, forward strand.
CGAGCGCACTTTGCCGCAGGCGCTCAAGGACGTCGGTTACAAGACTCTGATGGTCGGCAAACGGCACCTCGGAACGCCGATAAGAAGTTCTGGCCGCAGAATCGCGGCTTCGATTATTTCTACGGGAACGTCATCGGCGAAGTCGACTACTTCACGCGCGAGCGAGGCGGCATCATCGACTGGCAGCGCAACGGTACGTTTCTCAAAGAAGGCGGATATTACACGAAGCTCATTGGCGACGACGCGGTCAAACTCATTGATGAGCAGGACGGGAGCAGCCGTTCTTCCTCTACTTTGCGTCGCTGGCGCCTCATGCTCCCTACCAGGCGCCGGACGATTACATCAGACAGCATGCTTCCGCGAAGGACGAAATCTGGCGCACGTACGCCGGGATGATCACATGCCCTGATGACCAGATCGGGCGAGTCGTTTCCGCGCTGGAAAAGAAGGGCGTCCGCAACAACACGATCATTCACTTTTCCAGCAATAACGGAGGAGCAATCAATGCCATGTTTGCCACTGGAGCGCGCTCGCCCGAAGAGCGAAACGAGAGCGGCGGCGTCGGTCTGGGCGCCAAACCTCCCGCTTCCAATGGCCAGCTCCGTGGCGGCAAAGCGTCGCTGCACGAGGGGGGCGTGCGAGTTCCGGCGTTCGTCAACTGGCCGGGCGAGCTCCATCCGCGGACGGTGAATGAGCCCGTGCATATGGTCGATGTCATGCCCACGCTCCTGAATCGCGCAGGGGGGGAAACGGAGCGACGATCATCCGTTCGACGGTAAAGACTTGTGGCCGACAATCGCCGAACGGAAGCCGTCCCCGAACGAGGACATTCTAATCCAGGTGGAGGCGATCCGTGGCGCCGTCCGCAAAGGCGATTGGAAGCTCATCAGACTTGCGACTCTCCCGGGCAAAACGGAGCTCTATAACCTCGCGAAGGATCCGTGTGAAACAACCAATGTCGCGGAGCAGAATCCGGAAATCGTCCGCGATCTTCAGGCACGGCTGATACCGTACGCCCGTGAGCAGAAACCGGCCGAGCGGATCAGGCTCAGCCACAATTCGTCGGATATCAAGGCAAGACCGCCTTCGACCCCGACTTCGATATTGACGACGGAGGCCTGCCTCACGACAAGCCGCCGCTTCCGAAAGAGTGCACGATCCGATTGACAGAGGATCGCACGAGTTTCTGTGAACTCCTTTCGACGCCATTGGCTGTCGGACGCTGTCGCGCGAGCGCGACTTCGATCCGTAAAAGCGAAAACCCCTCCGAGGATGTCCAATTGGACATCCTCGGAGGGGTGCGAGTCGGGATGACAGGATTTGAACCTGCGACCTCTACGTCCCGAACGAGTCGGCACAGGGTTCCAAATGAGACCCCGTCAGCACTTACGGCGACGAATGTAGGCCGTTGCACCACTGGTTGCACTCGCGAAGCCGTTTCTGCGAACGAGCGGCCCGCTGGAGACTTCGCTGCCGCCCTGGCGATGATTGCCGCCCTGCCCCTCTCGGATGTGGAACGGGCAAACGCGGTCCGGCGGTTGCTTTCCGGCTGGAAGTGAGGTTCGGCGGCGGGCATCTCAGTCCGCGCGGCATTGAGAAGGTACGAGCTGACGGACCGTTCGAGGGGAACCGGCCTCTCTCAATCTTGGCCCGCCAAGTCGACAATCCTTTCAGTCGAATCGTCCCCGTTCGATTCGGTCGCTTCGCCCCAGTTCCGCGGACGTTTCGAGATCACAAGCCCGCGGCACTTGCTACTCCCCCCTGATGGGTTGTACGGTTGTTGCACTGCACAGAGTTAAGCGGCGCTGAACTGGGAGGGGACCTCCCGCTTTAACCGGTGGGAGAATCTCGGTGTCTCGATCCGTTTCGATTCCCGAAGTCGGCCAGGCCGTTAGAGTTAGGAATCGCCTTGCCACGGTCAGGGCCGTCGAACCTTACGATAGCAGACTGCCGGACGGTCGCCTTCATATCGTCGAACTCGAATACCTGGACGATTTTCGGTACCCGGAGTCAGAACAACTCCTCTGGGAAGTAGAAGCGACTGCTGAGCCGCTCGGGAAAACGACCCTGCCCAGCGTGGACGCGAATCGTCCAGATAGTCCAGGAGCACTCCAGGCGTTCGTCAACGCTCACCGCTGGACCCGCCTCAACCGACTGCGAGAGAAGGACGGTATCGAGGACGAGCCGCTGTTGGGAGTCTGGAATTCGGCAATTCAGGTTCATCCGTACCAGTTGGAGCCGGTGATTCGTGCGCTCTCGATGCCCCGCGTCAGTCTGCTTCTGGCGGACGGAGTGGGGCTTGGAAAGACGATCCAATCCGGGTTGGTGCTGGAAGAACTGCTGCTCCGGCGGCGAATCCGCCGCATTCTCGTCGTCTGCCCGGCGATGCTTCAGCGCCAGTGGAAGTACGAACTGCGGCGGAAGTTCAATCTCGACTTCGAGCTGATCGATTCAGATTCGACCTTTCAGCTTCGCCGCCGCATGGGCATCGACACGAATCCCTGGAAAGCATTCCCGCGGATCATCACGTCGATGGATTACCTGCGGATGCCGGACGTGCTCCAACAGTTCCTGCAGGCGTCGGATGCCGGTCCCGAAGCCGAATCCAATGGACGCGCCCTGCCCCACGCCCCGTGGGATCTGATGATCGTCGACGAGTGCCATCATTTCGCCCCTCAGAGCGGAAGTCGGACGAGTCAACGAACCCGGATGTTGCGGGAAATCCGCTTCCTATTCGAACACCGGATATTTGCCTCGGCGACACCGCACAACGGCAAGACCGTTTCGTTCACCGGTCTGCTCGAACTGCTCGACCCCATTCGATTTCAGATGGCGGTCGAGATGGACGAGACCGACCGGAACAATTTGAAAGAAGTCCGTATCCGGCGGCTGAAGGACGACATCAACAAGAGTTCGTTTCGCCCTCCGTTTGCCGAGCAGTTGCCGCCGATTCAATTGCCGATCAAACTCTCACCCAAAGAGTCGGCGCTCTACGATGCGCTGCGGGAATACCGCAACCACGGACAGGCAGCCCTTGCCAAGGCTTCCGCGGGAGAACGCTGGCTTGGGCAATTCATCTACTCGCTGCTCACGAAGCGGCTGCTATCGTGCCCCTATGCATTCGCGCGAACCTGGTGGCGGCACGTCGAGGAGGAAGCTCCGGACGACTCCAGGACGCTGTTCGACATGGCCCGTGTGTCGGCAGAACGGGCCGAAGAGCAGACCAAGAGCGACGACGAGCGGTCTCTCCTGGAAGACGACGCTGCCCGGTACAGCGGCGCTTACTTCCGATCCCACGGGAATTCCATCAGCGATCTGCAGGGCCGGGTGAAGCGGGCTCTTGAAGCCCTCGGCTACGATCGTAGGACGGCCGAAGACCCTGGCAAGTTGCCAGCGCTCGCCAAGAAATCAGATTCGAAGACGGAAGCTCTCGTCGATTGGATCGAAAAGAACCTCTTCGCCGAAGGCGTGCTTCGCGACGACGAGCGGCTGATCGTCTTTACGGAATACAAGGAAACGCTGTTCTTTCTGGAGCAGCGGTTGCTGCAGGTGCCGGGATTTGACAAGAACACGCTGCGTTTGCTCTACGGCGGCATGAGCCCGGATGACTTTGAGGCTGTCAAAGGCGAATTCGAGGACAAGACTTCGGCCGCACGACTCCTGCTGGCGACCGATGCCGCCTCCGAAGGCATCAACATGCAGGAGGAATGCCGCTGGATCATCCACTACGACATCCCGTGGTCCCCTTCGAAGATCGTGCAACGGAACGGGCGCGTCTCCCGTCATGGGCAGACCCGCGACGTGTCAGTCCATTATTTCTGCTCCAGCGAAGATGAGGATCTCGACTTCCTCGCATACGTTGCCAAGAAAGTCAGCACGATTAAGGACGATCTGGGAAGTGTCGAACGGGTCTTTGACGCGGCCATTCACCGGCACTTCGAGGGGCGAAAAATCGAACAGCGACAGATCGATTTTGCCGTCCAGGACGAGATTAAGAAGAGCCCTGAAGGGGTTGACCTGGGCCATTCCTCAGAGAGCGACATCCGCGACCTGGAGAGGCGTGCCCGACAACTGCTCGAAGGGACTGATGCCCGGCTGGGAATTTCTCCCGAGGCGCTGGTGCAGATTCTGCGAACTGCGATTGCCGTGGAAGGTCAAGGGGCACTGGACGACATTCCGGACCGGCCTGGCTTCTATCGACTGAGGCCCCCGCCGCGCTGGGAGGGACTGACGCGCCAGACCCTCACCGTCGGGTCCCGTACGGATCGTATGGAGCTGTGTTTCGATGCCGCCGCCGTGGAGGAAGAAATCTCCGGTCGGCGCATCATGCGACTCAAGAAGCATCAGGTCCTGATGCGGCTCGGTCACCCGCTGATGCGTCAGGCGATGGCGACACTGTCCCGTCAGTTGCATGAACCACTGGGGAATGACGCCGTTTTCCGCTGGTCGATAGCGGCTCTCCACCGCTCCGGTTTCGATGCCCTGCTGGTGTTTCATTACACCGTCACCGCCATCAATGAACTGCGAGAGCCATTGCACGATGAGGTCTTCTCGACGGTCCTGCGGATTGAAGGCGACCGGTTGTCTCCCGTCGACGATGACTTCGAGCGGCTCGTGCTTGGGAGCGAGTTTCTGCCGGTCAAATCTGCGGAACGCCGGGATGGCTGGGTGCGGACGATTCGGAGTCACTGGTTCCAGCACAGGGGCGAACTCGAAGCTCTGCTGAAGCGGCAGGAGGGAGAAATTCGCCTGGTGCTGGAACGCCGGGCACAGGTGACGCTGCAACGGGAACTGGACGCCGAGGCAGAAAGCTACCGTTATCGACTCAAGGAACTTCAGGACCGCAGCCGCGAACAGGAATTGAGCAAACTGGCCAAGGAACTGCTGCGAGAGCAGGCGGAAGCCCAGCAGCCGCAACTGTTCGAAGAAATTCAGGAAGATGCCAAATTGCGGGTGCAGGACATCGAAGAGCAGATGAACGTGCTGCGCCAGGACGTGGATCGGACGAGGCACCTGCTCACGAAGGAGCGGGATCACCGCTTGAATACCGTTCTGCCGAAGCGATTCACACTTCTGGACGGCTCGACTGGCGTCCGAGTTCTGCCGCTCGCTCTGACGTACCTCATCCCGGCCACGGCGGAGGATCTTCGCTAATGAGCCAATCTGACACCGCACATGCCTGGTGGTCTCGGCTGCGGCACCAGGGGCTTCTGCTGTCGCCGGTCGTGATGATCGAGCGATTTCCCGAAGTCCCTCCGGCCGCCCCGTTTCATGCCAGGAACCGACTTCGGGACGCGCACACGCGCCTCACTTCGCGTCCAGTCGCTTCCCGCGGCGAGGCCGAGCGAGACCCGGCGGCCGTTCTCGGTTTCGTCGACTCGCTTCTGGAACACTTCATCGGACATCCGGCGGGCCGACTGGCCCGGCAGCATTCGATTCCCGAGAACCTGACCGTTGCCGTTCGCATTGGCTCACGGTCCGAGACAATCAAACCGCATCGCGTTCTTTTCGCGGACGACGGCTGCAACTCGCCGGCGCTGCTGGTGATGGCAGATACTTCGGCGCAGGTCGGCCGCGGGCGTGGGCGAACCGCGTACGCCCGATTCCTCGAACTGCTCCGCGGGACCGGGCACCGGTTGGGGCTGCTTACCAATGGCGAGCAGTTCCGGCTGATCTACGCCGGCCTGGACTTCGAGTCGTGGTGCGAATGGGAGAGCGAACGCTGGTTCGATGACGGCGAGGGGACTGAAGAGCTGCACGGATTGCGGCAGCTTCTGTCGCCCGCGTCGCTGCAGCCGGTCAAAGACGGCGTTTCCAGCTTGCTCGATGCCGTCGAGGAGTCCCGCAAGCGCCAGGCCGATCTGTCGAGCGTACTGCGGGAAAACGTTCGCCAGGCCATCGAATTGCTTCTCGAAGAAGTCTCCAACGCCAACCGGACAAAGTCCGACCTGCTCGCCGCGCTGGTGACTCATGGAGACCGGAGCCTTTCCGATGCCGAGGCCCATGAAGCACTGCTGCAGGCCAGCGTGCGCGTCGTGATGCGGCTCGTCGTTTGTCTGTTCGCCGAGTCCCGCCAGCTCCTGCCGGTCAACGATCCGGTTTACGACCACTCCTACGGCGTCCGGTCGCTTTACGAACTGCTCGACGAGGCGACGCGGCACGAAGGGGGTACCCATGTCCTGCTCAGTCGGAATACGGCCTGGCCGCGGCTGATGGCGCTGTTCCGGCTCGTCCACTGCGGCTCGGCCCACGGGGCGTTTCCGTTGCGACCGTACGGCGGCGTGCTCTTCCGTCCGGGGGATGCGACGAGCGACGATGCCGTTGCCCGGGCGCTGCATATTCTGGAACACGACGTCGCGGTCAGCGATGTGACGATTTACTACGTGCTGCGGAAGCTGCTGCGCGGACCGCTCCCCGTCCTGCGCGGGCGTGCCAAGACGTTCGTGGAGGGGCCGGTCGATTACACCGATCTGCGGACGGAGTTTATCGGACTCATCTATGAGGGATTGCTCGACTACCGCCTGAAGCGGACCGACGAGCAGACCGGGCCGCAGGTGTTTCTGAATATCGGTCGGGAGCCGGTCCTGCCCCTCTCCCGGCTGACGGACATGCTGCAGAACGACAAGAAGGGGCTCAAGGACCTGCTGACGACGCTCCGCAAGGAGAAGGTCACGGCGACGGCGGCCGATGATACGGAAGAGAGCGACGAAGAGGCCGAGGAGCCGGCTGACGCCACGGACGAAACCGCCACGGATGACGCCGTCGAAATTGAGGCGGGCACCGACGAACTATTGCGCTCCGGCGATTTCCTCGATGCCGTGGAAGCTGCGCTCGGCTGGGCCAGGGATGCGGTGACCCTGGCCGGGCTGGTCAGCAGGCAGGGACGCAGAGAGACCGACAGCGAGTACCGGAACCGCATCGACGCCGAATCGAAGAAGCTGATCCGGCGGGTCGTCTCGCACGGCGAGTTCTATCTCGTCCGGGCCGGCAACACCCGCAAGGGGACGGGGACGTTCTACACCCGGCCGCAACTGGCCGTGCCGACAACCCATCGCACGCTGCAGCCCCTCTGCTACGACAAAGCCGAGGACGGCTCGCTGATTCCCCGGAAGCCTGAGGACATCCTTGGCCTGAAGGTCTGCGACCCGGCGTGCGGCTCGGCGTCGTTTCTCGTCGCGGCGCTGCACTACCTGACCGAGGCGCTGTACCGGTCGCTCTGTCATCACCGCCAGCTCGACACGCCGGCCAAGGCGAAGAAGATCACCCTGCCGTTCGGCCGGTCGCGGACCAATACCGAGGCCGATCAGCTTGTGCCGTTCGCTCCCGACGACAAGCATCGAGGGCACCTGTTCGAGGATCGGATCAAGGCATTGCTGCGACGGCACGTTGTCGAGCGATGCATTTACGGCGTCGACATCAACCCGCTGGCGGTGGAGCTGGCGCGAGTGTCGTTGTGGGTGGAAACGCTCGATCCCGAACTTCCGTTCTCGTTCCTCGATCACAAGGTGAAGGTGGGGAACGCCCTGGTCGGTTGCTGGCTGGACCGGGTGGAGGACTATCCCCTCAAGGCGTGGGAGCGGGAGGGGGGCGACGGCAAGGATGGTCCCCGCACGCAGCGAATCGAGACGTTCCTCAAGGGGGACAAGATCGGCAACCGGCGTTCGGGGGACGGTCGCATCAAGCAGGAGATGCGGCAGGTCATCGAAGCCAAGTTCGGCAACGCGCCCCGGCTGTTCGCGACAGCGACAGACACCTCCGAAAGCGTCATTACCGAAACGCGGGCGGAATACGAGCACGTTCACGACCTGGAATCGTCCGATCCCGACGAGCGGGAGCGGTACTACCGGCAACACATCGAGAACAGTGAGACACTGCTCACGCTGAAAAGGGCGATGGACGAGTGGTGCGCGGTCTGGTTCTGGCCGAGCGATGACGAGTCGCTCCAGGACACTCCGACGCCGCTGACCTTTCACCGGTCTTCCGAGCGGAAGGACGCAATCGTCGCCCGGCTGCGAGACGAACTGCGGTTTCTGCACTGGGAGCTGGAGTTCCCGGACGTTTTCACGCCCGACCGGAGCGGTTTCGACGGGATGATCGGAAACCCGCCGTGGGACGTGATGAAGCCGAATTCACAGGAGTTCTTCACGGAGTTCGACCCGCTGTATCGCACGTACGACAAGCAGGCGGCTCTGAAAAAGCAGAAGGCCCTGCTGGAGGCACTGCCACACGCCCGCGAGCTGTGGGACGACTACAACGCCCGCTTCAAGTCGCTGGGCAACTGGGCCAAACACGTGGCCGAACCCTTCAATATGGCCCTCTCCCGCGGACGCGACGGTGAAGCACTGGCCAAGCTCTGGGCGAGCCACCGGCAAGCACATCATGGGTATGCTGACGCCCGGCATCCCTTTCGTCTGCAGGGAAGTGCCGACCTGAATCTGTACAAGCTCTTCGCCGAACTGTTCTGGCAGCTGCTGCAGAACGACGGGCGACTTGGTGTCATCTTGCCGACCGGAGTCTATTCGGACCTTGGCACGAAAGACTTGCGAGAGGAACTTCTGAACCACGGTCGCTTAGATCTCTTGTACGCGTTTCAGAATGAGAAGAAGGTATTCGCAGCCGCACATCACTCATTTAAGCAAGTCGCAATTTTTGGAACGCGCGGTGGACACACGCAATCGTTCTCGACTCGCTTCCGAATGGGGGTTGGAAACTCCCCTGAGTCTCACGAGATTCCCGACGATATTCTTCTCAATAGCCGCATGACCCTGCAGTTCACTCCGAGCGAGATTCGGTACAATAGCCCGACTGCGCTGAGTCTAGTCGAACTTAATGACCGACGCGATCTCGATGTGTTTCGAAAGATATACTCGAACTCGTTTCGAATCGGGACAGCTCCTGCCACCTGGAATACGTCCTATGCCGCGGAGTTTCACTCGACCAGCGATTCAAAGTTATTTCCACCGTTAGACGCATGGGAGAAACGCGGGTACGTCCCTGACAGATTTGGGTGTTGGCGTACAGAAAGCGGCGAAACAGCACTCCCTGTATGCCAGGGCGGTATGCTGCACATCCTTGATCCGCAGTATAACGGTTGGGCTAACCGCCAGTGGCGACGACTTCCGACGGACTGCAAGTCATTCTCCCCGCGGGGACTCATGGGCATCGACGACTTTGTACGACATTCAGCGGTAGCGTCCCGACCGCGACTTGCCTATCGTAGAATTGCGCGCACGACGGACACTCGCTCATTTATTTGTTCGTACCTTCCACCGCTCCCTTCTACCGATTCAGTCTTCTTACTCCTCCATGATAACAACGATCCACATCTCCTTTTGCAGCTCTCTTCGATTTTAGGGGCGATGTCGTTCGACTGGGTTCTGCGGCAGCGATTGAGCGGCACGAACATCAGTTGGTTTGTTCTTCAAGAGTGTCCAGTCCCGAGCCGCGTTGCGACCGAGTCTACCACGCATGTAATGACACGGCTTCTTCACAATGCATCCCGACTCAGTCTCCTTCATTGCCGCTTTGCACCTGAATGGCTACGACTGAAGTCTGCTACTTCGGACTTTGACGTACGACAATGGAAGGAATGGTGGGCAGTTACCGAAACAGATCGCGTGCGCCTCCGAGTCGAGGTTGAAGCACTTGTAGCCGATCTCTACGGCCTCGAACGCGACGACTTCGCCTGGATCGTGCGGGACGACCCGAAGGATTCCAAGGGCTTTTACCGGGTTGACCGACAACTCCCCTTCCGGGAACGCCTGACGGGCCTGGCCGCTTCCGCCTTCTGGGCGCTGAAGGACGGCAAGTGGTCGGCCGAAACGGCCGCCGATCTGTCGAACGATGAGTTTTTCGAGATGCTGGGCATTCCCGAGCTGACGAACGCCGAGGCGGCACAGGCAAAGGGCTTGCAGGGGCCGCTGATCCTGAAGCGGGACGGTTGCCACGTCTGGCGGCCCGAGACCTTCCCGGAAGACGACCCCCGCCACGGCTGGACCTGGGACGACTGCTGGAAAGACGCCGTCGCCCTGCTCGGCAGCGAAGAGGCGGTGAGAAAGTACATCGCGGGGGAACCGGAGCCCCCCGAGGCCCCGGCCGCGGCGGAACCGAAGCGGAAGGGGTCGAAGGATTTGTTCGGGAATCCGATTCCAGTGAAACCGAAGCAGAAGAAGATGTTTTGAAGTCCTTTTGTTTCTCAATGCAATGGAGATCGCGATGAGCCGCGTTGTAGTCTTCGATTCAACCGGACGGCAAAAGATCTGGGCAGATGCCGTAGAACTTGAACCTGGCAATGCAGACAGAATGACGTTTTGGTCGCCATTCGAGCCTGCAAATAATCCAGGCACTACTCGCCATTATTTTAATAACCAGATGGGTATTCGAAGCGGTGATGTCTTGGTTCTACGTGACGACGAGGGCGGAATCCAACAAGTCGAGGTGGTCGCGCCGCCAAGGTCAGAACTCGGGAATAACGGACGCACTTTCTTTGAAGTGCGATCAGTGTAGCGGTCAGTCGCAGTGGTTCTGTCCCAGTCGGATTGCGAAGGCAAGGTCAACCGTGGGATCAGACGCTTCACGGATCTCTAGGCCTATTGTCATTACCTGTCGTTCAACTGGATGAAACGTGGTTGATCATCACTCAATCAACGACTTGTTTGACGCAGAAGACCGTACAAAGGAAGACGCCACGTGGAGACTGTTGGCAGAATCCCTTCTACCATTGCAGAGAGGGAGCCAGCGATCTCAGCCATCGGCAATCCAGCTATTCCAAGCACCACTGTCGACCAATCTCGCCGCGTGGTTCATTGCCTCGTGCCGAGATGAAGGACTCGCAAAGTTTCTCAGCGACGAGCGGCTCTACGAGATTGCTGCGGAAGAGATGGTCTCCGGGCGTGTGAGCTGGGAGACCAATATTGATCGATCTCCCGGTGTCTACGTGTTTGTTTCGCTGGTCTCCCAGGAGATCCTAAAGATTGGCGAGACGGCTTGTTTTCGAGACCGCATTGCCAATGCACATTTGCGTTATGGAAGCCAACAGCCGCAAAGCAATTTGATCGGCTATCTCACGAGTACAGGCGGAAGTTGGCCCGATTGCCTGCTGGAGCAGGAGGTCACTCTGATCATGCTTCCCATGCCGGCTAGCGAACAGAAGGAACGCTGGGTAATTGAGCTCGGGCTGCAGCGGCTTCTGTGCCCGGTAATGAAGTAGGGAACTCAATGCCGATCAACCCCATCGAACTTGCTCACGGCATCGGCGACGAGTTCCTGCGTTCCCTGTTCTCGGCGTTTCCGTTGTCGGACCCGGAACTGACCGGCCAGGCCCGTGCGCGGCTGGAGCGACGGTCGTCGCTCGACATTCCGCTGGTCAGGGGGCTGTTGGTCGAGACGCTGGCCGGCCGCGGCCTGTTGCCACTCCGTGCCGAGACCGAATCGAAACGGAAGTGGGCGAAGGAGTCGCTCGGGAATCTGATTCCTGTGAAGCCGAAGCAGAGGAGGACGATCTGATGGAAGCACCTCCGCTTGAGACCGAATGCTCCGCGGGCAAGGGGAACCCCTCGACAGAGTCGGTGGCGAAACGCTCTGCAAACACCCTGCATCACTGGTTGCACTGGGGAATCCACCTCGTCTGCGCCGTCGCCGCGGGCTGCCTGCTGATTCCGTACTTCCGGTCTCAGCCAGAGAGCCTGCACTCGTTTCTCAAGCGACTCGCTAACTGGCAGCAAGCAGGATTCTACTTCGTGGCGTGCACAATGCTCGTCCAGTCTCTGTTCAAGCTCTTCTCCCCGCGGCTGCCACATCTCCGGTTCTGGCGAACGCATCCACCGACATGGTCAGCGTGGCTGTACGGGGTGGCAGCCCTCTGTGCGATCGATCTGAACTTCGGCCTTTCCAAGGGCGTCTATACGGCTTCATATTGGGACTGGGGCTGGTATGCGGCAGTGCCGCTGATTGCGGTCGCCCTGCTGCGTCATATCAATCAAACAATGCTTCGCACGGCCACGGATTCGGGAACAACATTTGTCGATCCGACTGCCAGCCAGCCCAGCGACTGGCCGACTTTGGAGGCTTGGTTGTCGGCGGAGTCTCGTTCAAAGTACGACTTCTTGGGACACTGTGCTGTGTCAAAGCGACTGGACCGATTGCTCAGAGAGGGAGTGAGAGCCGTAGGCATAATTGGCCCATTTGGCGCAGGAAAGTCGAGCATCGTCGAGTGGCTCAAGAGTCTCTCAGAAAGCAATCAGCCGACTTCCGGTCCACGGGTTCTCTTCAGTTCACACAACTGCTGGGGATTCGAGAAGTCATCGACTGCGATTCACTCGATGCTCGTAGACGCGGTCGCCAAGGTCGAGGAGCATGTCGACACATTTCAGGTGCGTTCGCTTCCAGAGTCCTATCGGCAGACATTCTCAGCCGGTGGCGAATGGATCGACAGCATTTCGAAGCTCGTTTTTGGCCAACGCGATCCACTCGAACAGTTTCGACGGCTCTCGGACCTTTTAGAAGAGACAGATTTCCGGCTGGTGTTCATTGTCGAAGACCTGGATCGGAACGACAGCCGTAGTTTCGATATTCAAGAGGTACTCGCCTTTCTGTACCAACTCAAGGCGTTTCGCGCTTTTGCGTTCATCTTGACCGGCAGCTCTGCGTCGTCAGCCCAAGCCGACTTCTTCAAGCTGTGCGATCACATCGAGTACCTTCGCACTATTTCCGTTGAGCGTGCTGGCAAGACGGTGGAAGCGTTCAGAACGTTGTGTCTTAGCAGCGGACACTTCGCGCACACACCTCTGCACGACATCACCGACAACATCTGGAACCCGAATACGTGGATGTTTTTACTCGACCGAGACACAGTTTGGCCGCCAGAAGCAATCTCGCGTCTCTTAAACACTCCACGTTCGCTTCGACATGCCCTGAACTTAACGCTCCGCAACTGGACACGGCTCTACGGCGAAATTGACTTTGATCACCTACTTGCAGTCAGCGTACTGAAGCACTCTGCTCCCGAAGGGTTTCAATTCCTCCTTCGACACTGGCACCGTCTCAAGAACCGCCCGTCAAACGATCCGAATGATAGTTCGCAAGTTGCCGCGGTACGCGAAACGCTGCGTCGTGAATGGAATGAAGCAATCGCAGATAAGGAGTGGGACTGTCGATCCGCGGAGACACTCATTTGCCTGATGCTTCCAGAGGCAGCCAAATGGCTGTCGGACGACACCGGTGTAGCTCATCCACGCGCGCAAGGTCTTCATCGTGAACGGTACTGGAGAAGAGCGCTTGTCGGTGATGTCGATGTTGGCGAAGTCCGGGATCAGACCGTAATTCGAGATACTCGGAAATGGCTAGAAGGGCATGGCGCTGGGTCGGCAGCAGTAGAGCAAGTCTGCAGTTCTTCAGATTACAGCGATGTCTTGGAAGATGTGGCGCCGCTCCTATTTGCGAAAGATCGAGATAGACTTCTTCTCTTTTCTGAACAAGTTCTTCAGCATATCCAGAATGAGCATGGCGCATTTTCATCTGCGGATAGCCAAGGGTTCGTTGCAGTGTGGAGACTCGCATTCAGTCAAGTTGGCCCAACCACAGAAAACGCGAATTGGCTTTCCGAGCGGATTGACGAGGCGATCGAAGTTAGTTTAGAGCTTGCAAGGTGTCTCTGGCAGTACTGGGGTGGCACGTCGCGTCCGTTTATCACTTTGGAATGTCGCTACGTAGTACGGAGCCGACTTATTCAAGCAGTGCGGCGCAGGATGAGCGATGCATCAGCGTTGAGCCAGATCGTCGATAGCCGTTATCGCTACATATGGTTTGAACTTGTGTTTGATCCGTTCGAGGCTGATCCGGTCTTGGTCGGTCCTCCGCACTGGAATTGGCTGGGACCGGTGCTACTGGAAGGCCTTCGCGGCGCACAAGCGACCATTGCAATCGGAGTGTGCAGCCTGATTGCGGTTCGGAACGGAATTGATCGGAAGGAGCCTCCAGAGGCTGATTTGGAATTGGTAGCAGCGTTTTTTGGCGACACAGCGGCCGAAGTAATCTCTCTGATCGAGAAACTTGTATCGCAAGTTGACGAGAATGACCGTGCCTTTGTGGCAGACATCGTGCGGACGGCAAAGGAAGGTCTGTCAGAAGACAGTGTCACTATCGAAACCGAGTGAACAGCATGCCCATCAATCCGGTCCAATTCGCCCACGGTGTCTGCGACGAGTTCCTGCGTTACCTGTTCTCGGCATTTCCGCTATCCGACCCGGAACTCTCCGGGCAGGCCCGTACGCTCCTGGAGCGACCGTCGTCGCTCGACATCCCGCTGGTGAAGGGGCCGTTCGTCTCGCTGTCGGAATCGTTTGCCAAGGGGGAGCTAGTCGAGACGCTGGCTGGCCGCGGGTTGCTGCATCCCGTTATGCCGGGGCTGATCGGCTATTCCACGATGTACCGGCATCAGCAGGAGGTGTTCGAGGCCGTCGCGTCCGGGCAGCACGTCCTGGTGGCGACGGGGACCGGGTCCGGGAAGACGGAGTCGTTCCTCTATCCCATCGTCAACGACCTGCTTCGTCAGCGGGATCAGGGAATTACAACAGGACTGTCGGCGATTCTCGTGTACCCGATGAACGCGCTGGCCAACGACCAGTTGGACCGCCTGCGGGACGTGCTGGGGGGCACGGGAATTACATTCGGGCAATGGGTCGGCACGACGCCGGAGAAGGAGTCGGACGTCGGCATCGAGCGATTCACCGGCTCCTCTCGCCGGGCGTACCTGGAGGAACGCAAACGCCGCCGCGAAGAGGCGGCCCGCGATGACCGGGCGGTGCAGCCGCTCTCTCCGCCGGAGGAATGCTGCTCCGAGGACGATATCGAGAAGCGGCGGCCGCGCATCCTGCTGACGAATTACCGGCAACTGGAAGTACTGATTACCCGGTTGCCCGACGTGACGCTATTCGCTGACGCGCCACTGAAGTATCTGGTTTTCGACGAGGCCCACACGTACTCCGGAGCCAGCGGTGCCGAAGTCGCCTGCCTGATCCGCCGACTGCGGATGCTGGCCGCGAAAGGACCGGATGAGATCGTCTGCATCGGCACGTCGGCCACGCTGGCCGATCCGACGAAGAAGGACAAGGACAACGAAGAGACCGCCCTGCGGTTCGCATCGCGGTTCTTCGGCGTCGATGCCGGCAAAGTCCGACTCGTCGGTGAGTCGTACGTGTCGCGGGAGTGGCCCAAGAAACGCTATAAGCCGGTGGCCCCGCTAGGCGACGGAATGGAACGTCTCAGCCGGGTGCTCGCCGCCGTGGCGGAACCGGTCAACGTCGAGACGATCAAGAACGTGGTGGAAGAGCTGACGGGGCAGATCTTCGAGCCGGACGAGAACTGGCACGACTCGCTCTACGAGCACCTCGTGACGAACGAATACGTTTACCAGACGACGCAGATCCTGAAGCAGCCGAAGTGGCTGCGGGATGCGGCCTGGCAGACGTCGCAGCGGCTGGCTGCGGGCCGACTGCCCGAAGGGGACCGGGCCAACGCTGAGCTGCTTTGCTATCTGGTGCTGGGAGCGGCGGCCCGCAAGGATGGCGACTCACTGCTGCGTCCCAAGGTCCACTTTTTCATTCGGGGCCTGGACGAGGCCGTGGTGGCCCTCGACGGGACGAGCGACGAGCCGAAGCAACGGCTCTTCCTGTCGCTGGCTGATGCGAAGGAGCAATTCAGCGGTCGGCACGATGACGCGTTTCTGTCAGTCCTGACGTGCAAGAGTTGCGGGCAGCACTTCTTGGAGAAGTGGTACACGGACCTGGAATTCTCCCGCGGCTCGAACAACCAGTTGAAGGGATTCGACCACGGGATTGCCGCTCCGAACAGCGACGGCAGCGACAATGCGTGGTGGGGGACATCTCCCGCGGAGGCGGGAACCCGCGTCGTCAGCACGAATCGATTGCTCGAAGAAGTGGATGGCAACGCTTCCAGCAGAACTCAGAAGTGGCCCAAGGCTTGGTTCTGTCGCCAGTGTGGAGCAATGCACCGCAGCCATTGGTCGCACTGCCTGGCCGATGGTTGCGGCCATCAGGAGCCGCTCATCCCGCTGTTTGTCTTCGGCCCGGCGCTCTCGGCCTGTCCCTCGTGCGCTTCGACGTCGTTCCAGATCGGCGGACGAACCATCGAGCCGGCACGGAAGATCCAGGCGTCGACGGTCGCCGACGTTCACATTCTGGCGCAGGCGATGATCAATGCGGCCCCCGAGGGGCATCAGAAGCTGATCATCTTCGCCGACAGTCGGCAGGATGCGGCGTTCCAAGCCGGCTGGATGCAGGACCACGCCCGCCGCATCCGCCTGCGACACATGATGTACTCGATCATCGCCGGCAGTCAGACGCCGCTCCCCATCGACGAGATCACCGACCGGCTAACGGAGTTCTTTCGAAAGGACCAGGCGCTTATCGACGCCCTGCTGCCGGAGCTGACGACGGAAGAGGCCCCGGCGACATTCGGCCACAACAAATGGGTGCCGGTGCACAAGGCTCTGCGGTACATGGTTCTGCGGGAGTTCACGACCGGTGTCCGCCGGACGGACTGCTTGGAATCGATGGGACTGGCCCGAGTGAACTACGCCGGGCTGACGCCGGCATGTGACGGTGTGAAAGACCTGGCGCTGACACTGGGGTTATCAGCGGAAGAAACGGTTGAAGGACTTTCGCTGATCCTCGACAACTGGCGGCGCAACCGAATTCTGTACGTTGCCGGCGACCCCATCTTTTCCCGCTATCACGCCAAGGACGACCCTTATATTCAGGCGGGTCTGCTGCCGCTGAGGGAGTTCCGTCCCGAGGGGCTGTTGCAGACTTCCGACCAGTCGAATCCGTATGCCCGCGGCGTGATTGCCCAGCGTGGAGCGTCTGCGATTCAGGCACTGCTGAAGAAATGGGCTTCCGATCCTCGCCAGCTCGATGTGGACCTCACGGCGGGAGTGCTATGGTCTCTGCTGGTGGATGAGTTGAAAATCCTCACCCGAGTCACGCTGCGGTCGCAGACCGAGAGGTCACTGGCGGCGGACGTCTGGCAGGTGAACCTGGAGAAGCTGGCCGTCGAACCTTGCCAGCATCGCGAGCGCTGCACGACCTGCCAGCGAATCGTGACTCGACGACCGCCGAACGGGCTCTGTACTCGCCACAACTGCCACGGCACGACCGCGACCGAGCGGCCCGACGAGGAAAACTATGACGTGTGGCTGATGGGGCGACCATTCACGATGGTGAGTGCCGAGGAGCACACCGCCCAAGTCCCTGGAGAGATTCGGAATCGGATCGAGAACGACTTCAAGTCGAAGCACGGGCGCACGAACTGCCTCGTAGCGACTCCGACGCTGGAAATGGGGGTCAATATTGGGGCGCTGGACATGGCGCTCATGCGGAATGTCCCTCCCCGGTCCGCCAACTACTGGCAACGGGCCGGGCGGGCCGGTCGCGAAGAGCGGATGGCAGTCGTCGTGACGTACTGTCGACGGTCACCCCACGACCGGTACTTCTTCGATGACCCGCTGCGGATTCTTGGCGGTGTCATCGAAGCACCGACGTTTAACCTGCGGAACCCGCTGATGGTCGCCAAACACATTCGCTCTGCGATTCTGTCGGACCTTCTGCTGCGGTCTCGGCAGCCAGACGCGGACGGCGAACGCATTCGAGACATCCTGAAGGCGCTATTCCCGACGTTTATTCGCACCTATCTGCTCAATGCCGACGACCAGTTTCGAGATCTGCCGAGCAGTACGGCTCCGCTCGCCCTGTTGCTCGACGAGTTGAAAGTGGCGATTGCGGATCGACTGCAGAACCTGTTCGCCCAGCATTGGCCAGAGGAAGCCCGAGAGCTGGCAACGCGGGAGGCGATTGATGCTGCAATCGCTGAGACATCGTCTGAACTCGATGCCGTGCTCGCCCGCTTGCACAAGCGGCTGACATGGGCTCGGACGACTCGCTCGGAGATTCATCAGAAGAAGGATGCCGGGCTGATTGAAAAGGATGAAGAGCAGTTGCTGAGGCGCTGCGACGAGTTCATCAACTCAATTGTCCGATCTGATCGGGCGACTTACACGTTGACGGTGCTGTCCGTTGAGGGTTTCCTGCCGGGCTACGGCGTTTACGAAGGGGGAATCACGGCATCCGCGCGCCGCGGGTTCGGGCGAACGTCTGGCCCCCGCGCCTTCGACCTTTCCCGGAGTAATGTGGTCGCCTTGCGTGAGTTCGTTCCCGGCAATCGGTTGTACGCGAATCGGGGCACGTTTTACGTCAGCCGGTATCACCTCGGAGCCGACGACCAGGCTCAAGTTCGAACTCTGCACGTCAATATCGAGAAACGGTACGTGACGGAACACGCTGCCGACGCGTCCTACGGGCAATCCGGGGGGATGGCAATCGAGGCACTCCCGCTGACGGACCTTGACCTGGCACATGAGAGCCGGATTACTGAGGACGAAAACCTTCGATTTTCAATGCCGGTTTCAGTACTCGGACGCCTCCGCAAGCGAAACCGAGGCGGTAAAGGGTTCAAGATCGGCGACCAGGAAGTCAGCTATCTACGCGGCCAGGGTATCGAACTGGTCAATCTCGGCGAGGCCGGGCGGGTGAAGCAGAATGAGGTCGGACACTGGATCTGCCCAGTTTGCGGCGCAGCCAAGACGCCGTATGCCGTTCAAGCCGAGATCACTCACTTCTTGAAGATTCACAAGGAGCGATGCGGTCGCGATGTTGCCCGCATGGCCCTGTCGTCGCAAGCCAATGTGGATATGCTGCAATTTCATTCGGTTGCCGATGAAAGCGATGGAATCAATATCGGGGAGGCTCTTCGGACTGGAGCTGCTCGCCTCCTCGATATGGGGCCGGACGACTTGCAGTTGCTGATTGTTCAGAAACCCGACGACAAGCTCGACCTGCTGATTTACGACCCCATGCCGGGCGGTTCGGGACTGCTGGAACAAATGCTGGCACGGTGGCAGGAGCTGATCGCGACGACGAAAGACCTTTTGGCGGGATGCTCGCAGTCTTGCGATACGGCCTGCTACTCCTGTCTCAAGACGTTCCGCAACCAGTTCCATCACGAACTGCTGAACCGGCACCGCGGCCTGGAACTCGTCGAGACACTGAACCACCCGCCCCAGGGCTATCGAGACATTCCGGCAGTCTTCGAGGAAGAGCGGGCCGAAGGCGGTTCTCCTTCAAACAATCCGGAAGCCCGACTCCTGCGACTGTTGCACGAACACCATTTCCCGGCCGGCGAATGCAGAATGCGGATCACGACGTCGCTCGGCATCCCGACGGAGCCCGACTGGCTCCATGAAGCGACCAAGGTGGCAATTTACCTCGATGGAATGAGCCGCGGCCTCCACGGTGACCCGAACACGGCGCGAAAGGACCAGATCATTCGCCAGGCAGTCGAACTCGACGGCTACACGGTGATCGTTATCCAGACGAGAGACCTCGACGACCCGCAGGCCGTCCGACAACACTTGCGGAACATTGCACAGGCGATGGGGCGGGGAGATCTGTTGGCTTCGGGCTGAGTCGGTGATGAAGGATCAGTTGAATTGACTGGTGGAGAACTGTTCCGAAAGGAGGCTCTGACAATGGCTCGTCCAGTTGCACTTCCGAGTCGAAATCGTAACCCCGTAGTCGTAACGCCGGCGGCCTTGCAACGGCGTCCGGAAATCCCCGTCGAGAGTCGGCTCGTTTGGAGTTATCTGGACCTCGAACAGATGACCGGGCTGAGTCGGCCAACGCTGCGAAGCCTTGTTCTGAATCACGGCTTTCCACACATCCGCGTTGGCCACCGTGTGCTTTTTCTTCCGGAAGCGGTTCGCGACTGGTTCTCCAAGCAGGTCGTAAGGCTTCCGCCCGGCTCAGAGGCGTTTGTTGACAACGATGCTGAGTTCGAAGCAGATGAGTGATTGCCCCGACGATGTTGCTACGAATGCCGATTGAAGCAGGACTCTGCAAGCTGGACGACCGCGAGCCGGACAGGAAGCCGCAGCTGGTAGAGTTGGCCTCGCCCGACTTGGAATCCGCCTGGAAGAGGCTCTGGTGACTTGTTGAAGAGAGGCGTAGCCCCGGTCTGCCGTGCTTACGGCCCCATACGCAACTTCTCCACCAACCACGTCATGGCGTCTAGGAACTTCATCAGGGCCGCCTCATCGCGGAGGATGGAGAGTGTGACGCGCGGGTAGCCCGTCATGCGTTCCGGGGCAACCTGGAGCCCCGGCACCGCGTTCAGGCGGTCGCACAGCTCGTGGCGAATTCTTTCGTCGTTGAAAGGGGGACTATCCCGCAACCACTTCATCTGCACCCACGCATCACCTCCGGATTGCACGGAAAGGGGATACCGGGGGCCGGCTGAGGTTTCGACAATGGGGATGAACGAGGCGCTGGTGGGATAGCGGTTGAAGTTCGGCGTCAGCCCCTGTTCGCCGGCCCAGGCGATCAGCCGGCGGGTCACCGCCAGATCATCGGCAGCTAGTTTTTCGCGGGCGACCGCCAGGAACGTTACTTCGTCGACCTTCTGTTGTTTGGGAGTGCTACCGCCGCTGCTTTTTCGCTGGCGGGCGGCTGACGTCTGCCCCACCAACCTCGGCACCAGTGTTTTCAGTCGCCCGTCCCCCACAAACTGCTTGACCTCCACGGCCAGGACTTCGGCCGGGTCCATCTGCCCGTTCAGAAACTCCACCACTCGCCGCAGCTCGTCAGGTATCACATCGGCTACGAAGACCAACCGAACCTTGCCCGCCTGCAGGTTGGTCTTTACGGTTTGCCAAAAGCCGTCGGGATCGGCCTCGGGCTCCAGAAACGCCGCCAGCACGTCATCCGCGGCCTGCCCCTGCTCCTCGGCCGTTTTCTCAAACCTGCTGCGAATTGTTTCTACAGGCCAGTAGGCGACCGCGTTGGCCGCGTAATCGAGCATCTGCCCGACAACTTCCCGGCGGATGCGGCTGTCGCTGCTGCGTTTGACCTCCACCAGCGTGGGGATGGCGTCCTGGTCCAGGAACAGATGGTCCAGGGACCAGCGGCCGGCCCCGTCTTCCTCGCCGGGGATGCCCATTTCACGCGATACCAGCAACCAGCGCCGTGGACGGTCGGCGTCCATCTGGTCTCCGGCCAGGAGGTCGGGGTAGCCCGCCAGGAGCTGCTGCAACAGGTCTTCCGAGTCGTACGGCCGTTCCGCCAGCGAATCCAGCCGTCCGTCATCGTGGAGTACAAAGACACCACCGCTCATCAATTCACCTCATCGCGAGCTGACACCAACAAAACTGATGCAACGGTCAGACCAGACCGAATGCACGGAATCATCCTTCGACTACCGGCTCACTGCTCGATGTCGGATTGAGAATCGCAGCGAGGTTGTTGAGGAGCCTGTCGCGTTCCAGGTACAGATCAAATCCCAAGTCTAGGCATTCAATTCTGAGGCGTTTTTTCGAAGGATCGCCATCGATGCTGTAGCTGCGGGATACGACGCCGGGTGAATGTGGATACAGCAGCACATTGTTTTCGCAGTTGTATCGGCTGGCATACGCAAATAGCTGATAGAGATCAGCCTGTGAAACGCCGTTCTTGGCGTCACTTTTCAGGTCAACCAGTCTCTTCCATTTTGTGTCCAGAATGATCTGCGGTACGCCCGCAACATCATCGATGACGATATCAGGCCGGAGCCGGAACCGTCCCTGAAGGTTCTCGTCACGTAGCAGCCATAGCCCACGCCCTCGCGCCTGAAGGTGGACCTGCTCCGGCAACAAGCCAAAATAACGGGCGTTTCGCTTCACAAATCTGCCAACGAATTCCTCAAACAGCGTTTCCATCGGAAAAAAAAGGCTGAATGAAGAATGGGCTCCGGCCTGGGGAGCAACCGTCGTGCCCTCATAGACTAGCCGGCAGAATTGAAGCAAGTCGCGGTACCTTTCAGACGCTCGATCGAGAAGTACCCGCGAGAAATCATCCCCTTGGATCACTAGATCCTCGACGTCGGCGAACTCCAGTAGAGCTTCCCGCAGCAGCTGCTGTGTTTTTGGCAGCCGAGCTAACGCGAGCAAGCAGCGGCAGGTCGCCTTCAATATCTGATTGAGCAAGGTGTCGTTGACAAACTCGTCATAACCTACCCAGAGGCGGTGACGCTGAGCAACATTTTGGAGCACTTGCCGCTGCAGAAGGATGCGCCCCTTCACGCAGCTCAGCGACTCCTCTCGATAGACGTACTGGTGCTGCTGTCCCCTGCGTACTTCAATTAGCAGTCGCCGGACAAAAGCAGTAATCAGCACTTCGAGGAGAGGAAGCCGACGACCGGCGAGCGACGCGAGATCTCGGTCGTGCCCAGGTAGATATCCTGCCTGACTCAGCATGAAGAGGAGGTTCTGCCGAGCCTGTCCGCCATCCCCAAAACCAGTGGAATCCTCGCCGCCGTCCGTTTTGGGCAAGATCTCGATGATCAACCCTGGCACCTGAATGACGCCGACGTAACTCTTCACCCGGATATGGTCTCGAAACGTCCAGTCGAAAACGGTGTCCCCGGTTGACCGCCCCTGCAGTTCGTCGAACCGTTGCAGTTCCCGCAGCTGACGCAAAGTCAGTCGCTTACGCGGCAAACGATCAAATTCGGTAAGTCGAATTTCCAGCAAGTCCTATTGCTCCTCTCCCTGGAAAGCCGAGAGGAAATACGACCTGAGTGTCGCTGCCGTAGATGATGACCCGAATTCCGGATGCACTTCGCACCGGACCTTGTCTTCGATCCAATCGTCGCCGCCACGAAGCAGGGAGGAGGCTTTTAGAGGACTTGAGCGGATCATGGGGTGGCTGTTCTTGGTCACAGGCCCGCCACCTTCAGATATCGGGCATCCTAGAACAAGGCAGATCTTCGACCAGTCACCGTAGAAATACTCCTGTAGCAGCGGTATCACTTTCCGGCACATGACGTCGCGCAATTCGGCCAGGGAGTGGAGGCCAAGAAACACGGAATGCCCAATTTGATGATCGCGGTCATAAAGCAGTTCGATCCGTGCGTTGAGCATCTCCAGCAGGTCGGCAACAGCAACGCCGTCGACAACGCCACCATCCCCGGTGAGCGAGCGCACGATCTCCACGTCGGGCATCAGTTCAACGAAGTGGAAACGCCGGCGAAGCGCAACATCCAAAAAGGCGATCGATCTGTCGGCGGTATTCATGGTGCCGATCACGTAGACGTTTGATGGCACTCCGAACTTCTCGCCAGAATACGGCAACGTAACCTGCAGTTCGTTCTCTGCCCCGATCCGCTTGTCCGGCTCCAGGAGCGTAATCAGCTCCCCGAGGATCTTCGAGATGTTCCCGCGGTTGATTTCATCAATGATAAGAACGTGATTCCGGACCCCGCTCGTGTTCCTACCGATCAACTCCTTCATCGCATCCAGCTTCAGATCCCGCTTGTGAAGCTGGTAAATGGTCATCTGAGAAAACGCTTTGGTGCAGATCGCCTCGCGTGGCAGGCTCTCGTCGAAGACGGCTAGCCACTCCACCGCTCTCAATTGATCGTATTCTCCGTCGCGATCTACGTACTGGTACGGCCCGCTGATTCGGCCAATCGCACGGAATTTGTGGTTCCCATCGGAGACCACGACCAGATCTCCAACTTGCATCCGACAGACGAATGTGTCCATTGCCTGAACATGAAAGTCGGTTGGTTTCAGCTCGGGATCATGCTTCTGCAACAGAGTGAGCACGTCTTTGCGAGACTTGCAGCCCTGATAGTTCAGGCCCTGCCCATACCCCAGCAGCAAGCAGCCCTTCTCGATGCACTCGTCATACACGGCGGCATCCTCCGGCCGCAGCGTGTTTCCAAGAGACATCTTCCAGATTGTTGCTTTCTCTAACTCGACGTTCTGACTCGCTTCCTGGCGAGTAGCCTTGCTTCCGGCCAGCAGACAAAGGCGTTTGAAGATCCCCGGCCGGCATTCGTACTGAACTTCGGGCGATCGTTCTTCTGGTGAAGCGACCTCTTCCTCCGCCAGAACTGGGCGAATCCCCTCGACAAAGTCTTCATAACCATACGACTGGTGGAACGTCACAAACGCGATCCGTTCTTCGGCCTGCAATTCCCGATAGCGAGTCACCAGTTCTTCTCTATCCAGCGAAGCAGTGCCATCGCAGATCTCCACGGCGTGCCGGATGGTCTCGTAGGTCTTCCCGGTTCCTGGGGGGCCGTAAAGAACCAGATTCAAATCGTGCATTATTGAGCGTCCTGGCGATGAGCTGTCGCTGAGCTGACTCCAGCTCGGTAGGCCATGATACGTGTTTTGCAGGACATAGAGTGCGGTATGCACATCGAGCAGATTACGAAACGGCAGAGCGTAGCGTTCCCGGAACAACCGTAGCAGCTTTTCGTAAAAAGCCGTCGCGGTGACGGCACGTTCCAATCGTCCGACAGGAACATCAGCTTTTCTTGAGAGGAGCGCCGTCGCCGCTGCCTCGAAGACGAGCGGCTTACAGAACGCATATCGATCTGGGTCCGACAGCGCCAATAGATAAGTAATGGCGGTCAGACCAATACCCGATTTATTCCCGTCCGCTCCCGCGCGAACCTTGGACCACTTCAGAAAGGTCTCGATTCGCGTCTGGAGCGGTTCTGTCCCAAACAGCAGATCTACGACGTGACGCCGAAGCGCAGCCGGCTTCGCATTGCTGACGAAGTCCACGGACTGCATTTGCTCATAAGCCGAAAGCAGATACTTTTGGCTCTTGAATGCGTCGTGAACGCTCCGAACCGGGTCCGCCTCCAGAGATTCACGCTGAAGCAGCGGACGGACCTTTGGGAGCACCTTCTTTTGGAGAAACGACTCGGGTCCCTCCTCCAAATTGCCCTGCTCGATCAGAACTGGCCGAATCGTCTGCTGAACCGCTTGGTCGAGGACGGACAGATTGATTTGCATTTCTTTTTGCATCACAGCTTACGACAACCCGACGCCGCCTCCTGATCCCAATCTCAGAGACTGACAAGATCCCTTGCGAGCCCGATGTTCAACCAACGGCCAACAATCTTGAACCCGGAGCCCATCGGGACAAGCTGCAGCTCCTCTACGGCCTCCGCCAGCATCGGCCCCCGGATGATACTTCCGGGGCGAATCTGGGGCAGACTGGAAGGCGGGGTCGACATCGGTAGAGGACTCGGCGGTGACGCGTAAGTGGAGAGACATGTGAAGGTAGCCGCTGAACAGGGGAAATGCCAGCCCCCCGTTCAGGGGTGTTCAGAACCATAGACGCATCGTCTTCGTCCGGGCGACGGCGAGCAAGACCAGTCTCTCCGATGACGTTCGCTAGCTCAACGGTCATCGAAATCCCGGTTTGGCGAGCCAACGGTCATCGAATTGGCCGGAGATCGGTCGTACGGTCATCGCACCAGGACGTCTCACGGCGTCATAAACCGAGGGACGAATTGCGCCACCGTCCGCGACAAAGCCTTCTGGCGATGACCGTCGTGGCCGTCGCCAGCCGGAGCAGATTCACCGTCCGGACACTTCACTCGGAAATCGACACGATTTCCAGACAGGATCGCGCTAGACGACGCGATGAAATGGGGCGTAACATGGCACGCTGGTGATGGTTTACCGTCGATTTCCGTTGAAACTTGGCGAACTCAGGGGCGACCGAAAGGCTGAGTTGGCAGGGAGGCTATCCCCGTGTCCAATTCGATCGCAGCCCTCAAGAGCCCCGCACCTGGTCCGGAATCGATGATCGAATGGGACGTTCCGTCCGACGGACGCCCGCCGAAATCCGAACGCGCCACGTTCGCTGCGACATGTCTCGCGTCAGGTGTACCGCCGTACTCAGTCGTGACGCAACTTCAACGTTGTTGCAACGTTTCGCAGCGATCGGCGTGGCGGGACTTGGCAGAGGCGAGGAAACTGCTGCGGCTCTGGAACAGTGGAACGGTCGACGAACTCCGCGACGAATCCGCTGCGTTCTACCGGTCGATCCTCACCTCCTCTGAGGCCTCGATTGGCCAAAAGATCAAAGCGCGAGCCCAGTTGGACAAGCTGCTGGGGCTCCAGATCCCCGCCCAAAACGCAAAACTCTTCGTGGAGAAGCAGCAGCAGGAGCAAAACGCGGGCAAGACGAAAAAGAGGCACCTGTTCCGCGCCGTACTCGAAAAACTGAGCCGTGAAGAACTGCAGAGGTTTGCAGATCTACAGGCGAAAATGCGGGCAGCGTACAAGGCAGCCGAGGCGGAAGAGGAACTGCAGCAGGATGCTCTCATCGCATAGTCACTTCCTTGTACGTCGCAAAGGACACCTTTTGTAATGGCAGCTGCTGAAGACCAGAACCCTTCCTGTGTTGACGGCGGGGGCGGCGAAGAATCAACCGAAACGCATGTTGAAATCTGGGCTGAGGATCAAGCCCGGCTTGGACGGGAGGATACCGACGTCGAGAAGGTCATCCTTGTCCCGGTTCCCGGTGCGTTCCTTTCACATACCGGTCGCTTTGAAGCGATACCCGCTCCACCGCCATCTCTCGCTGTTCCAGCGGGCGGTCGGTCTACATCACGGAAGAAGTCAACCGGGCGCAAAAGTCTCCCTCCAGAAGCAGTGCGGGCGTATCAGGAGCTGCTGGACGCATGGAGACGCGCCAAAGACTCTGGCGTGTCGCTCAAGCAGTTCTGTGACGATCGTAAGATCGAGCGGCGAGAGGTTCAGCGGGCGCAGGCTTATTTTAGAACGCTGAAGAGACGGGGTGGAGATGCCCTCGGTACCGACGTCAACGGCTCCTGAATTTGTTCGCAAGAATTCTGCGGTATCGCAACTCATTGGCCCGCAACGCTCTAGACACCAAAACAGCACAAAAACTCGCGAACAAATATCGCTGTCAATTTGTTTGTCACGGCCGTCGTTGAGACTCCCTTCGTTCAAACGAGCACTTAGCTCGTCAGTCCGAATCGAAAGGAAGTCCAATGGTCGAGTCCCACGTGCCCACTGCCTTGGCGGACGGGCAGACCGCCGCACTGCTCACGGTGCGGCAGGTCGCTGAATTGCTGGTTTGCAGCCCCCGGCATGTGTACCGGCTGAGTGATGCCGGGCGGATGCCCCGTCCGGTCCGCCTTGGCGGACTCATCCGCTGGCAGAAGTCCGAAATCGACGCTTGGCTGGCCGCTGGCTGCCCGCCGGCTCGCTCCATGCCGAAAGTCGGCTAGCAGCTGCCTTCAAAACACCGATTTGATGCACTTTCGCGTGGTGAAGCGATGACCGACGGTCATCAATTGCTGGCCCTGCCCGATCTCGCCGAAATCCCGCGGTTCTCGTGAGTCACTTCCCGCATTCAAAGCGAACGGCGGCCCGCCTGCGAAGCTGCCGCCGTTCACCATCGGATTCTCAACACCATGATTGTGGTCGCACTGTACGTATATGGCAAGTTCCACTTCCTGCGCCGAAAACGGCGAAACGAGGAATTCAATACCGTCGCTCAGCTGTGGAAGTTGAGTAGTCCCTCTTCGGCTTCAGCGGGTTCGGTTCGTGCGGAATCGTCTCAAGCCAACGTCTCCCGCGGCACCGTGCGTGTGGAAAGGGGACGGTAATGAGTGGGGCATTGAAACACGACCGGCGGGACGTTGCCGAACAGGCGGTCCGGGAAGCGGGCTGGAAACTGCTGTCGGCAGTTTCCTACGATCCCCAGCACATCGACCGGCTGCGGCTGACGGCGGAGCTGTTCGTCGATCCGGTACAGGTCACGATCTTCCTCGCCCTGGCCGCGTATCATCGCCGGAATCCTGACCGGAGGATGGTATCTGATAGCGAGATCGCCCGGTTCATGGCGACGAGCGAAGGTCTGTCGCACCTGATTCACGACGATGCCAAGACCGGGGACGTCAACACGGTCACGCCGTCGGACCTGCGGCGTGCTTTCGACAACGCCTACTACGTCAACGACTTAGCCAAGTCGCATGCGCAGGTCTTGCAGGACGCCCTGTTCGAGCGAACGGCGACCGCGGGGTTGGCCGCGGCCGCGCAGGGGGTGAGCGATCGACAGACGCTGGTCGCCAATCTTCGACGCGTCGTTGACGACTTATCGCAGATGGCGGGAACCGAGTTGCAGGTGAGTCCTACCGATCCCTGGGAGCTGCCGATCGATGGGGACGATCCCTGGCCGAAACCGCTCAGTCCCGAGGCGCTGTACGGTCCGGCGGGAGAGTTCGTGCGGATCGTCGGTCCGGAGACCGAATCGGATGCGGCGGCGCTCCTGTTTCACTTCCTGGCATATGCCGGGGCGTTGTTCGGGCGGAACCGGTATTTCCTCGTCGAAGCCGCACAGCACTACTCGAATCTGTTTATGTGCTTCGTGGGGCAGTCGTCAAAGGGCAGGAAGGGTAGCGCACATCGCAACGTGGAACGGTTCTTCGGGCTGGTCGATGGCGCAATGGGGACATTCATCATCAGCAACGTCACTAGCGGGCTGTCGAGCGGCGAGGGACTGATCTATCAAGTTCGCGACGACGTGGTGTCGAAGGGAGAGATCAAGGAAGAGGGCGTCGCCGACAAGCGGCTGATCGTCGTGGAATCCGAGTTCGCGAACACGTTGAAGGTCGTCCGACGGGAGACGAACACCTTGTCCGCCATCGTGCGGGATGCCTGGGACAAGGGGAACCTGCGGACGCTGACCAAGCAGAATCCGACGCGGGCGACCGGATCGCACATCGTGATCGTCGGGCACATCACACGGGATGAGCTGCGGCGACTCCTGACCGAGACCGATCAAGCGAACGGATTCACGAACCGATTCCTGTGGATTTGCTCCGGCCGCTCGAAGTTGTTGCCGAACGGCGGGCACGTTCCCGAGGAGCGACTGACCGAGCTGGTGGAGACGGTCCGGGCCGCGGTGGAGTTTGCACACTTCTATCCCGGACAAGTCCACCGGACCGAGGCGGCGGCGGCGCTCTGGGAGCAGGCCTATCCGATCTTGGCCGCGGATCGTCCGGGGATGCTGGGAAGTGTCACCAACCGAGCCGAAGCTCAGGTCCTGCGGCTGAGCCTGCTGTTCTCGATTCTTGACTGCAGCGGCGAGATCGACGTGCCTCACCTGCGCGCCGCCCTGGCGTGCTGGCGATACTGCGAGCAGTCCGCCCAGTATGCGTTCGGTCGCGGTCTGGGGGATAAGCTCGCCGACGAGATTCTGGCGCTGCTGCGAGTGGCTGGCAAAGCGGGCAAGTCCCGGTCTGAACTGTCTGCCGCCTATGCTCACAACAAGTCCGGCCGTGAGATCTGCCGAGCGCTGGACGTGCTGCAACAGTCCGGTCTGGCGTACTGCCGGAAGTCGCCATCAGCGACCGGCCGAGGACGTCCCGCCGAGATCTGGTATGCGGGACGACCGGACGAAAGAAACGAAGAAAACGAAAGAAGTCCTGAATGCGAGGGGATTCCTTCGTTTGTTTCGTTTAATTCGTACGTGGAAGGTGGCGAGGCACATGCCGCGGGTTACGTCCCGCAGAAGCCGGTGGGGCGGATCTTGGAAGACACCGAGGTCGACGGGATTAACGCAGCTTTCGACGAACGTAGCATCGAATCGCCGTAGGGCTTCTCCTTGAGAGAACGCGTCAAATGGGTGTCGGTCTCATCGCTCCAATGGCAGACCATCAAGAGTCTTGGGGCTCTGGGATAATGCCCCGCGGAATTCCGACACACAAAATGCCGGTTAACGGGACATTGGCAAGACGTCATATCGATTGACATCGATAGAACCGAGCCTGTAGACTATCTTACATGTCGCACAGCGAATTACCAATCACGGATGTCTTGCGGAAAGCCGTCGTCGATTCCGGTTTATCGTTCGCCGCACTGGAACGGGAGACCGGTGTCCTGCGGCAAACCCTGATGCCATTTGCCCGTGGTGAGGCTGGACTTAACATCACCGCGGCCGACAAATTGGCGCTGTACTTCGGGCTGGAGTTGAGGCCCGCCGCGAAGCGCAAAGGAAAGTGAAATGGGCTCTGTCTACCGCAAGACCGTCACCCGCCGGATGCCGGCCGACGCGGAAATCATCGTCCGCAAGGGGCAACGGTACGCGCGCTACAAGGACGGCAAGGGCCGGTCGAAGACCGTACCGGTAACGACCGGAAAGGACGGCTCAGACCGCATCGCCACACCGTCCGGGACGTTCATCGCGAAGTACCGCGATGGTTCCGGAGTGGTCCAGGAGGTTTCGACCGGTTGCCGGGACGAACAGGCAGCCCGCGCTGTCCTGGCAGACCTGGAGCGACGGGCAGAACTGGTCAAAGCCGGGGTCATGACGTCGGCCGAAGATGCGATTGCCAACTTTCAGGCCACGCCACTCTCTGACCACTTCGACGCTTACCGCGACTATCTGCGGGCTCGCCAGACCAGCAAGATGCGGTTGGCCAACATGAGCCGACAGTTCTCGCGGGTCTGCTCGGACTGCGGCTTCAAACGGTTGTCCGATCTCGATGGAGCCGAGCTGACGGCATGGCTGCTGGACCGCGAAAAGCAAGGGATGTCGGCCGCGACGCGCAACGGCTACCGGGAAACTTTCGTGATGTTTGCGAACTGGTGCTGCTCGGGCACCAAGCCGCGAATGATCGGGAATCCGTTCACTTCGGTCCCCAAAGCCAACGTCAAAACTGATCGGAGACGGCAGCGGCGGGCATTGACCGAAGACGAACTGCAGCGGCTGATCGCCGTCGCCGCGGCCCGCCCCCTGGCGGAATACGGTCGGGAGACGGTCGGTCGTGATGCCGAGGCAGCGGGCGGACGGAAGAAACGATCCAATTGGACCTACGCGGAACTGACCCTCGAAGGGCTCCCGTCTGCCCTCGAACGTGCCCGACAGCGGCTGCAGGACAATCCCAATCTCGTCGAGAAGCTCGAACGATTGGGCCAGGAGCGGGCCTTGGTTCTGAAGACGCTGGTACTCACCGGCCTGCGGAAGGGTGAACTGGCCTCGCTGACCGTCGGGCAGTTGGAGCTTGATGGAGCGATGCCGTTCGCAGTCCTGGACGCAGCCGACGAAAAGAACGGAGAAGGGAACTCGATTCCGTTGCGGGCGGACCTCGCCGGGGAATTGATGGTCTGGCTCGCCGAAAAGCTCTCCTGGACGCGGACCGAGTCTCTACGGACCGGCAAGCCCGTGCCAACCGCCCTGCCCGCGGCGACACCGCTGTTCGACGTACCCGCCGGCCTGGTGCGGATCCTCGACCGGGACCTGAAGGCGGCCGGAATCCCGAAGCGGGATGAACGAGGGCGGACAGTCGACGTGCACGCCCTGCGGCATTCCTTCGGTACGCTCTTGTCCAAAGGGGGAGTCGCTCCGCGGACGGCGCAGGCTGCCATGCGGCACTCTGCCATCGATCTGACGATGTCGGTTTACACCGATCCGAAGTTGCTCGACGTCCACGGGGCGTTGAATGCGCTCCCCGCGCTGCCGCTGAATCAGCCGCTGCAAACCGAGCCCGTCGCCGTCAGTGCTACGGGGACCGATGGGAACCGGCAGAATCTCGTTGCACCAGCCGTTGCACCAACTCCGTACAATCCGAGTCATCTGGAGTCATTTCCTGTCACTTTGGCATGCTTCGACGCCGTGACGGAACAGCGAACGGGAAATGCTGAAAACCCCAAGAATCTCAGCGAAAAAGCCTCGCTCGCAGTGTTTGCGAGCGAGGCTTTGGAGGTCGGGATGACAGGATTTGAACCTGCGACCTCTACGTCCCGAAGCAACCTGAAGAACCGGCAGAACCGCGTGAAAAACTCTGTATTTGTAGACTTTACATCGCAGCGTCTCGATTGCAAGAGTTTGCATCGCTTCTCGCGGGTTTCGGTATGTTTTGGCTGTCAGAGGGTAGAAGTGTGGTAGCTCGCTTTTGTGCGTGCGGTCGACTTTGCGAGGCGTCGGACGTCGCCGGGTTCTTGAGGCTACTACCACTTCACTACCACTCTTCACGGGCAGCAGTCCGGGGACTCACTCTCCGTCCAGCCAGGCCGCTGCGCTTGAGACTACCCGGCCGTTCACTTCCGGCGGGTGCACGCGATAGAGCTGAACCACCTTGATCTTCTCCAGCTCGCCGCGGATCCAAAGCACGTCCCCAGCCTGCACAGTCAGACAGGACTTGTTTCGGTTCAGAACGCGGGCCGTATGCGGCAATTCGTCCGGCCAGACGATGAGAGCGAGGTAGGTGCCGGCCACCAGTTCGAACTGCAGAGCGAAGACGGCACGGGGCGTGGTCATTCCGGCAGGCTACCGGGCGGGGCCGACAGCTTCCACCGCACAGAATCGCGTCTGCCGCCCCGATCCGTCCGGACGTCCCGTCAGTCGCGGAAAGGCGTCGGGACGCGGCTGGCGTGAAATGGCGGGGTCTGTTCTCGCCGGCTGGACGAAAGCGTCGTCGCCATGGCGCGGATCCGGCTTCCGCCGACACCGACCGCTTCGCCGGCTTTGTCGCGGGCCTTGCCGGTATCACATTGTGGCAAATTTGCCACAATGTCCGTTCTGCTGCCCTGCCGCTCTTTCGCCTGCCGGTCGTAGATCTCGCGAATGCGGGCGGCGATCATTGCCAGGCATCAACGAAACCGACCCGTCGGTCAGCGGTCCCAGCGTGGCGTTGAGCGCGGCGACACATTCCGCCTTGGCCTCATCGAACCGGGCAGCGGCTGCCAGGACGTCGGCGGCCCATTCCCCGGGTGACCTGTCCCGCTTCGACCAGTTGCACGCCCGGCAGCAGCCGATGAAGTTGTCCGGATGATCTCTGCCGCCCTTGGACAGCGGGACGGCGTGGTCGATCGTGAAGTGCTCGTCGTACCGGTTGCCGTACTCGCGCCGGCAGTAGGCACACTGCGGCCATCGCTCGCGAACTTGCTTTCTGACTGTTCGGCAGATTGCGCGTCGTTTCATGGTGGGGCCTCAACTGAAGTGCCCCGCGGCAGGATATCCACCGCGGGGCGTGTCGATCGGCCGGCTACTCGTCTTCGGTGACGAGTGCCAGGATTTCCTCTTCCACTTCGTCGGCGTCTTCACCTTCGCTGACGTTCTCGCGGGCCACGTCCAGCAGCCTGCGAATCGTTGCCGCGGTCTCGAATCGGCTGGCCTGCTGCTGCTGGCGGGTCTGGATCTGTTCGACGGTCATCGGGTTCCCTTCGATCGATGTGTGAACGCGAAGCCCCGCAGCCAATGTGACCGCGGGGCGTTGGTCTCAGACGGGCGAATCGTCGCGTCGGACCATCTGCAGGATTTCGGCCTCGATGCGGGCCCAATCTTCTGATGCGGTTTTGTCGGATGCTTCGTCCAACAGGCCGCGGATTTCGAGTGCCAGGTTGTACTTCAGCGTCAGTTGCTCGCGCTCCTGTTCGATCTCTTCAACGGTCATGGTCGCGTCTCGGGGTTCAGGTGGGGGATTGAAGACGGTCAGACGATCAGCCCAGCGCCGCAACGGCCGCGATGGCCTGCGCGTCGGCGGTCAAGGAGTAGTGCCGGGTCATCGCCACGCCAGAGTGCCCGAGCAGGTTCCGGGCAGCTTCGACGCCAAGCTGGTCGACCACGCGGGTGGCCGTGGTGTGACGCAACTGGTGCGGCGTGAAGAGCGGGACTTCGGCGCGGACGCAGGCGCGGAAAATCACCTCGGCGTAACCCTGCCGGTTGACCGGGAACAGCTTCGTCCCGACGGGCAGCGGCTGGCCGTGCTCGTCGACGAGATACCTTGCCAGGATGGCCTGCGCCGTCGCGTTGAAGAACAGAACTCGGCGCTTCCCCTTATGCTTGGTTTTGTGCGCCTGCATGTCGAACCGCCATGGCGCAACGCTGCAATCGATGTCCCCCGCCTTCAGCCCCAGCAGCTCGCCGGGTCGGCAGCCGGTCAGCAGCAATAAATCGAGAATGTCCCTGTGCTGCGGGCGCATCCGCTCGCGGACCTTGGCGATGTGATCTTCCGGAACGGCCACCTTCAGCTTCGACTCGCGTGCCGCAGACTCGCCCGGCTTCAGCGGAGGAAGGCACCGCAAAGCCTCGATGACTGACGGCGGGGCCAGCTCGAACGATATCGCCCATTTGAACAGGAATCGGCAGCGGCAGACCTGCTGATTGATGTACCGCCGACACCAGCCCTTTGCGACCATCGCGTCCCGGACCTTGCGGAGCATCAGCGGGCCGAATTTCGCCGCCGGCAGATCCGGGCAGAGGTCGCGCAGGATGCGAAACACCCCCAGGTAACATGCCTGCTCGGCATTCGGCCTGCCCTCGGCGGTCTGATACTTCGGCAACTGCTCTTTCTCGAACGCGCGGATGACGTCCTCAACCGTGGTACGTGCACGTGCCATAGGAATGGCCTTTCTCCCCAGAACGGGGAAGAACTGAGACCACGCCCCAATCAGCCACCCTACGCGGATCTAGGCCGCGCGCAGTCCTTGGCGGGAACCTGCAGGCTCACAGGGGCGTGGACTCGGTTTTCTAGATGCTCTTCAGGGGTTTGGGCTAGATTGCACAAGAGACGCTTTAGGGACGGGCATCAGACCAGATTCGCGGGGGGGCTGTCAACGTCACTGCCGCCGGTCGATCGATTTCCGGTCTATCTCAGACCGTTCATGCCGACGCATCGGGCTGAATGACGTTGATCCGCCGGCAGCCGATTTCCACTCCACCGCAGACGAGCCGCAGCAGGTAGACACCAGCAACCGGCCAGACGATTTTCACCTTGCCGCAGAACTGGTGCGTGTGCATCGGGTTCGACAGATTCGCGAACCGCTCGAATCGCGTCAGGACGTGTTCTTCCGCGACGTCGACGATTTCGACGATGAACGGGACGTAGCCTTGCCCGCTGGTCATGGCAACGAAAATGCCGAACTCTGCCGCAGCGGGAAACGACGGGGCCGCGAACTGCGCGACGATCCCGATGGCCGACACCTTGCCCGTTTCGGCACACTGCCGGATTTCGTCGCACACGATAATCGTTGAGCAGACTGGGGTTTTCACCGGGGGTTCCCTTCGTTTCTTGACCGGCAGTGATCCGCCGGCCTCCTTTTTTCGTTGAACGACACGCTGCCAGGTCATAGGATCCGTGCGGCTCGAAGACAGATCTAACCTTGCTTTGGTGCCGACATGGGTCTTCAAACCAAACCGTCAACCGTGTTCGCCATGGCGCTGGTGTCCGCGGTGCTCGCCGCCGCCGGCCTGCTCTGGTTCACCGCCGTCCGTCCCCGCAGCACGAACGCCGTGCACTGGGTTCGCTGCGCCGCCTGCGATGCCACGATGATTTCCGAACCCCATGACGTCCCCTACGTCTGCGGGTCATGCGGCTCCCCGCTGCTCTTCAAAGACAAGCCCTAGGGCAGCGGAGCACACTCGCCGCCGATCCCGCCGTGAGTGCAGTAGGTGTCTCCGGGGTTCCACACGCCGCCGATCTGCTCATCGCATTCCGCCTCGCTGAAGACTCCGGGGTAACATCCCGCGAAACCTTCACAGCATCCCGGTTCGCACGGGTCGCCGTAAGTTGGATCCGCCGTGCACCCCGCCATCGCATCCGCGTCGAAGTCGCAGCCGAACACCGTCTCCCGGCAGTCGATGAGATTCGTCCCGTCGTTGCACCACAGCTCATAAGAGCACGGGCCGATCCCGGTCGTCGTGGTCGTCGTGGTCGGTGGTAACGTCGTCGTGGTCGTCGTGGTCGTGCTGGCGGTCGTCGACGATGGAGTTGTTGTGCTGGCCGTCGTGCTGCCGGTCGTCGTCGTGGAAACTGTCGTCGTCGTGCTGGCTGTCGTCGTCGTGGTCCCGTCGGTGCACTCTTCCGTGCCGGGGTACGGCCAGCGAATCTTGATCGGCTGTCCGCCGCCGACGATCACTTCATCTGCATTCGGCCCCCAGCAGCAGCAGGTCGGGACCGTCGCCTGCCAGTTGTCCGGGTCGGAGCCGTGCGCCGCGTACCCGGTCCGCATCAGCTCGGTCCCGTCGTCGTCGAAGACCGCGATATTCAGATGGCAGCCCGCCGCCCCGATGAAGACGATCTGGCCATCCGCGTTGACGTCGCAGTCGAGCAGCTCCGCCGGCTGGCCGAACCCGTTGTTCGGAAACGGGTGGAACGTCGCCAGCGGGGTCGTCAGGTCGGACTGATCGTAGACCGAGACTTTCGTCGACGCGGGCGGCGATCCGCCCCAGGTGACCGAATCCCAGCGGACCCGCCACGCAACCCCGCCCCCGAAGCCGATCCAGCCGACGCGGTTGCTGATCGTGTTGTTGTAGGGGGCGTTGGTCGTCGGGAATGATCCGGTCCACGCGCTCCAGGTGGAATCAAAGACTCGGGCCGCGGAGCAGATGTAGCCGGTATCCGGGTCGAACCGCGGGCGGAACAGCCGTGAGAAGCCGTCGAGCGCTCCGACCGAGTCCGGAACGTGAAACACTTTCAGGACAGATGCATCTGACGGGTCGATCTGCCAGTACCGCGTACCGCCCCCGGTACAGGTCGCGAACCAGACGTACCCGCCGGAATCGTAGCAGAGCCCGTATTCACCAGGGCCGTTATTGCTCCGGTGAAACACTGAGGTGTCTAAGTATGTGGACAGGACCGTTCCGCTTGAATTGTAGAATCGAATCCTCCAGGCCGGCGCTGCCGTGAAATTTGACGATTGAGTCGCGCTTTGGCTGACAGCAAACTCCCCAGACGGTCCGAATGCGACGTCGCCGGATGTCAGGTCATGAACGAACCCGGAAATTCCAAAATAAGCAGGAATGTCGTCCTCGAATTTGCGGTAGAGGTTGGTCGACCCGTTGTAGATCCGCGACGCGAGCCCGTACGACGTGTTCGGCAGCATGGCCTCGATATCGACGCCTTCCCCGTCGTAGGTTCCAGCCGCCCCCCAGCGACCCCCGAGCCAGCGGTTCACGCTGCTGCAGACGTGTCGGCAGCCGACCATCTTCGGCGTGTCGCCGCGATAGATGCGGTAACGCTCGATGTGATTGCCGGAGGGAAACGCGATGCGTCGCCAGCTCCAGGTGCAACAGCGGCAGTCGGCGTCGTGGCAGCGTCCCACTTACGCCCCTCCTCCGCAGCCGATGTAGTACGGCTGCAATTCTCCGTAGATCCATTCGGCCTTCACAAAGTCTCCGGCCTGACCGCTGATGGATGGGTCGCGGTTCACGATTTCTCTGTTCTCGCCAGAGTCCTCGTATTCGATCGGCGCGGACGTTCCGATGATCGGCTTCCAGATCGACATGGTTGCCGTTTCCGGGTCTGTCCAGCCGTTCGATGGGGCGAGCAGCTCTTCGTCAAGCACTCCGACGACGTGCGGCACCGGGTCAACAACCGGCGGCTGCCGGCGACGTTGCGAGCCGACGGTCGGCGTCTTCAGCACCTTTTGCGTGGCTTCGACGACGCGACGGTATCCGGCTTCGTTAAATCCGAAGACCTTTTCGGCCATTTTCACCCCTACCCGTGCGAACAATGCCAATGCCGCGGAATCAATACGCGCCCCAGCACGTGCCCGGACCGACCGACGTCGGGGAAGCGTGCTGCCGCCGAATGTGTGCCGGAGCGTCGGCCACGGTGCGAAAACACCCCGGCGGCATTGGCGGGACGCTGACTGCCGCCTGACCCAGCGACTTCGCTTCACCGAACCGACGCTGCCGCTCCATTCGCCGCATCAGGAACTCGGTCGAGTCAATCGAATCGGCGATACGCAGCCCGGCTTCAGGCAGCTTGCGGGCGATGTTCTTCCCGGCCAATGACGGGCGCGAAGTGAGCTTGCACAAGACGAGTCCGGTCGCCAGACCGTACGCGCGCGCCTCGTTCAAAGTGAACCATGTTTCGGCCCGAACCCACTGAGACACCTGCCGCCGATCCGTGCGGGATTTCATGGCGACGATGTCGACGATGTGTTCCGAGATTTCGCGGGCGACCGGGTCGTCCGCATTCCCGTTGGTTGTCGCCAGGTGCATCATGCAAACGGCGTCCGGATGCATGAGCCGTCTGCTGCCGATCATGAACAACAGCAAGCCTGCGCTCGATGCCTTGCCGGTGCAGACCGTGGTCAAAAACTGGTGTTTGTGCCGGCGCGCCGCCTCGATCATATTGCACGTCGCGCCGACATCGCCGCCGATGGTGTCGATCTCCACCTGCAGCTCATAGGCCGGTCCGGCCGCGGCGAGTTGCCGGTCGAAGTCGGCGTCAGTTGTCCCGCGGACGATCTCGCCGGAAACGCGAACCGTTCGCTGAAGTGGTGGCAGCTTCAATTCTGCACCTCGATTCCAAGGGAGACCATACTGGAACGAAACGCGTCCAGCCCGTGCTGCAGCGGTCCCAGCAGGGTCTGCGGAACGTCCAGCGTCGGCAATCCACAACTGCCGTCGAATGCGGAGTTGATCGCTGCCCGACGGGCGAGTCTGCGGGACCGGATGGCGAGAACGGACTGCAGCGCCGCCAGCAGCTCCCGTGCGTCGCGGTCGTCATCGGATCGCAGTGAATCCGACAGCTCGGTACAGAGCTTCCGGTTGATCGCGGTCCGGGCCGCCTCGGCTTCCCGCAGCCGCTTTGCCAGGCGAACCACCTTGGCCTTGAGCGAGCTGAGATTCACGGACGATTCGGTCTCGGGCGTGTCGATCGTGACGTCCTGTCCGGCCAACAGCCGAGCGGTCAGTTCGTCGACGGCGGCCTGACTGGTCACGCCGTCGTCGACGGCTTCGGTGGCGGCCTTGAGCGCTTCGGATGCGGCCTCATGTTCGGCGCGGAGCGATTCGACCAGCCGGTCCGCGGCCTGCCATTCCGGCCGTGAGTCGCGGGACCAGGGGAGCGGGACGGAAGATTGCGTCGGAACTCTGGGGACGGCCATTTGCGGGACTCCATTCGGGCGGAAAGTGATGCTGTCGGGAGACGTCCCGCCAGCGTGTGAAACGGTCGATCGACTGTTGCGATCAAGGATTTGTGCCGGCCATCAGCTCGATGGTAGCGGTTCGCGCGAAATCGCCTTTAGTTTGCGGTATCGCAGTTCCCGCCACGTCTCCGCGGCGTATGAGGAAACGTGGTCTGCAGGGGAGCGAACCGCGGCGCTCAACTGCTGGGTGAGTCTGTGCTCGTCGAGCGGGTGTCCCGCGCGGATTGCTCTGCGGAGCCCGGACAACTCGCCCAGAGTCGGGACGTCGCTGACAGCGGTCGACCTTTTCCTGCGCAGCGGATTCCGGCGCGTCGGCGTCAGAACCGGCATCGTCGGTTGCGCCGGCCGTTCGCGGATGGCATGCTCAATGCCGGCAATCGCTGCGAGCCACAGCCGCGCCGCCGACGCAAGTCCGGGGTAAATGACGACTTCTCGCACAGCCTCCGCAGTGCATCCGAGGACGCTGCATGCAGAGGGAAAGGACAAGAGTGTGCTATCAGTGGTCGGCATTTCTTCGACCCATTCCAGCGCGAGTAGCGCGGGCTCAAGCGTGCGCCGATAGTTATTGCCGCAATCGTCCTCGGCCAGTCGGTCGCGAGATACTTGCCACAATCTCCCCCAGGTCTGAAGCGCCTGCGCGGACTGGCGAATGGATGTTTCGGCCACAAGGGCTGCGAGGTCGTACCCGTCGCGCCGCCGACCGTCGCTGAGGAATGGTTCCGCCCGGCGGATTGCGTACGCCTGCGCCGCAATCTCTGCGGCCGTCGGGTCGGCGGTTCTGGGGCGGCGTTTAGGCATGCGGTTCTGCGTCGAGACAGTGGATGTGGTCGGTGTGCGAGTGCCGGTCGGGCCCGGAGGTCATCGGCTCGTCTCCGCAGGTTTCGGGAGCTGTCGCATCACGGCGTCGAACAGGCCGCATCGGTGCGACCAGAGCGATTCCGTGACCGCGTGATCGATGCTGACTCCGTCGCGTCGGCCGGCAGCGACGTCAGCGTGTTGGCGGGACGCTTCGGTCCAGCCGTCGAAGAGCCGTCGCGCATCGTCCCGCAACTCAGCGCAGCGGGGAGAAGTGGTTGCGCTCCGCCCGACCATCGCGAGCAAGCGGTCGACCTCGCTCCGCTGCTCGAATGCCAGGGCGGAGTATTCCCGCGCGAGCTTCGCCGATACCGCCCGCTGCTCCGGGGACGCAACCGCGGCATGCGACGAGCTTGGATCCGCGGAACGAGTCGCGACGGCGGGGCAGACGACAGCGGGGTCCAGGCCGAGAAGTCGGCACTGCTGCGTTATACTCTCCCGCAGTGGCCTCTCCGCCGCCGCCAACTGGCCGGCCGCCCCTGCCGCATCAACACCGGTGCGATGAGCTGCGACGAGACGGACCGCTGCGGCCATCCATGTTTGCAGCCGCGGCATTATCGCCGGGAGCAGGCTGCGCCGCTGGGTGCTGCACTCATTGCTGAGTACCTCCGCCAAGTCGATCAGCCGCGTCGATTCGCGGGCCACGGACTCGACGACTCGCTGCGGATCGAACGACGGTGATGCGGTGTTCCAATCTGCCACGTTTTAACCCTCTGAACGATTCTGGCCTTTTGCGTAAACGGCTGGATCAATCGGTCCACGGATGCGGGGCGGAAAGGTGCGATCCGCCCCCCTGCCTGCCGCCCCACAAGTTTTTCTGTTTCAATGCTCAGACAAAAATTCGCCTTCAACGATCGGTCTACACACAGCTCGAGTTAGAAGCTGACCCACCCCCCTACCTTTCCGGCGTTGCCGAATCTTCCAGCCACGTCTGGCCGGCACGTCGGACAATTACTGGCGTGGCCTCCCGCAGCAGACGGTCGAGAGCCGATTCGTCGAATGGCGGCCGCTCTGGTCGTCGGCCGCGCTGGGGCCTGTACACTGCCGCCGCTCCGATCGCGGTTACGAGCTCCCCATCGGGCAGCCGTCGGCAAAGCCACCTGCAGGAGATGCAGCGCAGGTATCGGCCGGAGTCGACTGACTCAAACTCGGACCGCTTGCACTGCGGGCAGACGTCGGTCGATCCGCTCACGTGCCACCTCCGATCGCGGCCAGCTCCCGCGCCATGGTATCCGGCATCGCCTGATCGTCGCCGGCCTGATGTGCCAGTCGTCGCTCTCGCTGCGGGCCAGCCAGGGCGGGTAGCACGCGGGCAGTCGGTCCGGGCAGCCGTAGATCGATCACTTTCGGCGGATCGACTGGCAGCCCCTTCCTCGCGCGGTCCAGATCCTCGATTCCCGGCAGAGGGGCGGACTCATTTTGCCTGACACCAGCGGCGGCCAGCGCCTTGAACGTCTGCAGGAACTGCGGCCTGACGTACCGCAACAGATCCTCGCTCGGCTGTTCGGTGAGTCTGACCCATCCCCCGAGAGCCCGGACCACGGCGTTCACAAGCGGGGAGAAATCAACGGTCGCATACCCTCCGTGAGTCCGCATTGCATTGACCACGCCAGTCCACGCGCTCACCGCGGCCGTGTCGACGTCGCAAGCCAGGACCCGCAGTTCCGGCTTGGCGTGCTGGCGGATCAGACCGACTGGCGGGAGTCCGCCGTACGTGTGAGCGGACAGGGCGCCGACAATCCCGGCCTGCAGCTCGTCGCGCGTCAGGTCGCCGAGAAGCAGGTGCCAGGCTTCGACTTGCTCAGTGGGCATCGGCTTTCCGACTGACGCGGAGAGCATCGCCATGGCGCGACCGAATTCAGTTCGATTCATGGTCGTCACCTCCAGCCGCCACGAATGCGTCAATTCCTGCGAACGACAGACTGCCGTGTCCGTTCTGCCTCGGCTGGTGCAGATCGTCCTGTTCCCACTTCCGGACGGCGGCCCGCCAATCCTTCATTTTCGAACGGCCGACCATCCAGCCGTTCGATTCGTAATGAGCATGGAACTTCTCCGGGTTGACCTGATTGCGGCGCTCTTGGCAGTAAGCCGACACCTCTTCTGTGGTCGGCGGCGTGAACCTCCCCGGCTTCTGCTGCGGGGGCGGCGCGTCGTCTGCGACGTGCTTTCCTCCAGCTCCAGCTCCAGTTCCAGATCCAGCTCCAGTTCCAGATCCAGCTCCAGTTCCAGTTCCACTTGTGCAAGATTGTGTGGCGTGCCCGTCACGTCCCTCACGCGTGGATGACGCGTCGCTGACGCGCGGGGCACGCGTGTGGTACGCGTCAGCGTCGGGTGGGGCGGGAATCTTGCTGACTGACTCCCGGTTGTTAATGAGCTGATGACGCGTGAACGACGGGACCACTCCGAAGCAACGCCCGTCGACGTCGTACCTTGTGATGAATTCTCGCGACTGCAACGCGTCGAGAACGGCCGCAAAGTCGACGTCGTCGTATGGGAGAATCTGGAGCTTCAGGAATCGCGGCTTCCATTCGAACCGCCCCTCCCGGTCGCATTGCGTCCACAGCCCGACATACGCCAGGCGGATCGGCAGACCGGATTCGCGCTCCAAATCGAATAGCTCGTCGTGCTGAAAGAACTCCGGTTTCACGGAGCGGATTTTCGCTGGCATCAGACACCCCCTCTTGTGCTGCTGGGGGTGGATACCGGCGTCTTGGCGAGCGCGCGGAATGTGCCTATCATTTGTCGTCGATCCTTCGGTTGCCCGGTCGCAGGAGGCACAACTTGCCTGCGGCCGGGTTTTTTGTCGGTTGGTCGCGGCCAGCCACGTCAGCCGGCCTGCGGTCATCTCTCCCGGTCAGAGCAGCCCGGCGGCCTGCAGCTTCTTCGTCGTGCGCGAGTCGCGCTCGGTCGGCTTGCTGTCAGCGGATTCGGCCCGGCATTTCGCGACTGCGTTGGCGGTCTGCTCACGCACGAATTGCGCGAACGCGGCGGCGGTGGTACACCAGGTGCCGTAGACCTGCACGCATTCGAGCTTTGCGCCGTGGCAGCCCTTGACTCGCCATCGCCAGATGACGGACGGCGACGGTTTCTTGCCCAGTCGGGCGGTAGCGATTTCCCGGACCGGGCGCAGGTCATCGTGCTCCGGGTCGATCAGTCCCGCAGACGGCGGGGATAGCGTTGCGGTAGTCATGAAAATAGCCTCCAGCGTGTGCCAACTGATGGAATCAGCTTCGAACACGAGGGAGGCTACATTCGGTTGCGGTGGTCGTCTGTAACGAAACGTAACGTGTTACGACTTGTTACGGATGCCGCTCAGTTTTCCGGGCACGATGGCAGGCTTGCCTCATTGTCGATTCGTCGGTCGGATCTCCCGTCTTCTCAGTCCAAAGGTGAGCGATTTCCTTCCAACCGACAGATGGCCTCTTTTCCCGCAACGGCCGCGCAAATTCCCATCGGTCCGCGTCGGCCGCCGATGCGCGGGCGCCATTGCCTTTCGTGGTTCTCAATCGCTCCTTCAGCAGTCGGAGCATCGCGAGCAATTCCAGCGGCGCAAGTGTCTTCGCCCGGTCGATCGTTAGACCAGGAATCTCGCTGGAGAGCCAGGCGGATTGAAACTCTCGCCTCTCCTGAAAGTTATCGCCGGGCATGCCATCTGGACGCAGTTCCCGCATGAGCGCGATGCACTCACGCGCCGCCTGATGCTGGCGATTCGCTTCAGCGGTCGCCAATTCCCCACTGATTGCCGCTGCCAGTTCGGCGACCGTAGCCGTCTTTTTTGCCATGATCCCACCTTCCCGACGGTGGACTCCCGAAGAAAACACAATCGCGGGCAGGCGGTCGGGAAACCGCTTTTCAGATGGCCGTCCTATCCCGCGACGTGTCGCAAATTCTATCCGATCTCGCGCATCACTTTCGCCGCCATCGCGAAGTCACGTTCTGCATAAATCTCCGTCACCCGGGGATCGGCGTGTCCCAGAACCGTTGCTGCCGCTTCCAGCCCGTACCGC
The DNA here is from genome assembly GCF_030622045.1 of Planctellipticum variicoloris. NCBI lineage: Bacteria > Pseudomonadati > Planctomycetota > Planctomycetia > Planctomycetales > Planctomycetaceae > Planctellipticum > Planctellipticum variicoloris. The sequence continues at coordinate 4,232,573 of NZ_CP130886.1, forward strand.
TCGCGAATCGCAGTTGCCCGACTGTGCCGCAGTTGGTTCGGCGACCAGCAGTATTCCGCACGCCAGGCCGCAGCCGCCGTGCTCAGCCGCAGCTTTTCGGCGTCCCGTTGCTTCTCGGTCACATCCTGCAGCCGCGCGACTGTGCGACCGACGTTCCGCAGCTCCGCTGGCATCCCGAACGCCATTTCGCAGCCGCGGCCGACAGCCCGGTTGTACGTGTCTTTGGTGTAGCGCGCCCGATGTGTCCGCCCCTTCCGCTTCCGGGCGGCCTGTGACGGAGTCAGCGGGGATCTGCGATTCGCCCGACGGACGGCGTTTCGCTCGGCATCCGCTTCAGCCGGCCAGAAGCAGTATGCTTCGGGATCACGGTCCAGGTACCGGGACAGCACGGCCTGCCCTTCCGGGCCGATGAAGATTCTCCGTTCGCGGCCGTGGTGCTCGGTCTTATGCGTCGCCGGCCGATAGGTCCAGACTCCGTTCAGACCGCGGGTAATGTCGCACGGACGGATCGAGCAGATTTCGCCCGGTCGGGCCCCGCAGAGCAACTGCAGCCGGACCATGTCGGCGACCACTCCCGGAAGATGCGGCAGCGTCGCGTCGACAGTTCCTTGCGGGACCGGAGCAACCGGAGCCGACTCCCGGGCCTTGCTTCTGCCACGTCGCAGCCCGGCGACGGCCTGCAGCGACTGATAGACCGCAGCGGGAACGCGCTCGTTCTCGACTCCCCAGGCGAACAGCCGCTTGACCCTGTGAATCTGCCGGTTCACGTTCGACCGGCACATTCCCGCCGAAATCATCGCGTCGCGGACATCCTTCAGCTTCAGCGGCCCGAAGTCTCTGGCGCGGGTGCGACCGTGCGACCGAATGACGAATCCGAGCGCGTGCCGCAGATTCGTCGTCTCGCCGGTCGGAGTGCCGTCTTTGTGCCGGTAGTACCCTTCCGCGTGCGCCATGAACAGCAGGGCCAGGTCATCGATCGTGAGCGAGTACCGCGACACGTCGCCGTCGCTGGCGAACCACTCCGCAATCAGATCGTCGTATCGATCGCGGGACTCAGGCGAGCCGTACTCGCCGAGATAGTGATCCTTGCCGCCGATCCTCACGCGGGCCTGCCCCGTAGGGCGGTGAAGCGTGTAGGCCGGTTTCCGTCGTGACTTCGTCATCTCTGCGACCGTTTCAGCAGGTGGTAAAAATGTGGTAGTGAGCCACTTTTTCACGCTGCACTGCCGGTCGGCAGGTAATCGTAAGTAACGATTCAGCTTCAAGTTACAAAAGGTCGGGATGACAGGATTTGAACCTGCGACCTCTACGTCCCGAACGTAGCGCTCTAGCCAAGCTGAGCTACATCCCGATGTCTTCCGCGTCGACCGCTCGCCGCCGCGGAGCGTGCATCTTAGCAGGACGACCGACGGGTTCAACTCTCCCGGAGGAGTTTTCCCGACCGTCAAACCTGACGCAGGCGACGCGGACCGAAGTAGTTTCGGCGATTCGCCCGCCGGACTTCAACCGCCCGCCTCATTTTCTCCGAAGCCCCTCGTGGAACCCGTGCGGAGGCGTTCCACGGTTGGACGCTTTCCGGGCGATTCAGGTTCGCGGTGCAAGACAGCTTTGCCCGGCCTTGCTAAGCTGCGTGGATTGCAACCTGCACTGCTCCGACCATCCCTGTCCGGACCGGGACCATGACCGAATACCTGTTGCCCCGCAAGCTGACCCTCGATCAGTTCATGAAGCGCGAAGGCTGGGTGGGGACCGGCGGCCAGGCCAAGTATGTGATTCAATCCGAGATGGTCCGCGTGAACGGCGCCGTCGAAACCCGCCGGGGACGGCAGATGGTCGTGGGCGACGTCGTCGAATTCGAAGGCCAACGGGCCGTGGTCCAGGAAGATCAAGACGATGTGGACTGAGACCGTCAGGCGCTGTGATGGCCCGCCCGAAACGATCGCCGGACGCCAGTCGCGTCGATCACGCTGGCCGTTTATGATCGCTTCGGCGATTCGAGCAATCTCCTGACCTACTGCGGCGAGCGGGCACGATGGACTGGTGGCACCATCTCTGGGCGACGGTTTCCGAGCAGATCCACGACCACGGAGCGAAGGTCCTGACCGGCCTGGTCCTGATGGGGGTCGGCTGGTACTTCGGCAACCGGAAGGCGCGCCATAACTGGCGAAGGCGCGAGTTCTTCGATCGGCTCAACATTTCGCTGAACACGATTCGGGACGGAAAGCTGATGCTGAGAACGCTCGTCGAGAAGCGCGTCGACGATATTTACCTTAACTCGGCCGCCACGGCGGAGGTCATCCGAGCCGCCCAGAAGACGACGCCCCTGGATTCGACGCTTCCGCTGGCGCAGAATGACTACTGGTACTACCTCAATCCGATTCTCAACGAACTGTCGGAGCGGTTTGCCGCCGGGTTGCTGAAACAGGATCAGGGAGCGACGGGAACATCGGCCCGTTACGTGGTGGCCCTGACCAGCGAGACGGCCGGGGATCTGCGAATGCGAAAACTCCGCGCGATGGTGATCCAGCGGTCGCTGCTGGAAAACCTCCCCGAGGAGCAGCCGGCCCTCGAAGCGCCCCACCACCACATCCGCTGGACGACGCTGAAACAGCTCGCCAGCGAATGGAGCCAGCGGCCGTGGAAGTTCATCGAAGTGGAGCTGTGCGTTTGAGGTCGGCGTCTCGAAATCGGCGGCCTCAGTTCCGCTTCGCAAGATCCAGAAAAACAATGATCGACGGGTTCCCGACCGGGGCGTAGTGACCGGTGAATTCCAGGCCGCCGGTCTGGCGATGGATCCGGAAGACGGCGACGTTGTCGGCCCGCTGGTTGCAGCAGTAGAGAAACTGGCCGGTGGGGTCGAAGCTGAAGCTGCGGGGGTAGTCGCCGCGGGTCCATTCTTCGCCGAGATATTTCAGCTCGCCGGTCGGGCCGACGGCGAAGATGCCGATGCTGTCGTGCAGGCGGTTGCCTGCGTAGACGAACTTCCCGTCGGCGGAGACCAGGATCTCCGAGCAGAAATTGCTGCCGGCATAACCCGGCGGCAGAGTCGAGATCGTCTGGCGGGCCGACAACTTGCCAGTCGCGCCATCCCAGTCGAAGAGAACGATGGTCGAACCTTCCTCCTGGATCGAATAGAACCAGCGGCCGTTCGGGTGGAAGTAAAAATGACGCGGGCCATCGCCGGGCGGGAGTGCGACGAAGGGCGTTGCGGCGGGCGACAATGTTCCCTTCTGGTCGTCGAACTTCCAGACGAAGATCTTGTCCAGTCCGAGATCGACGTGGAGCACGAACTTGCCCGAGGGATCGGCTTCGATCATGTGGGCGTGAGTGCGGTCGTGGCCGCTGATGGCGAAGCTGCCGGGAGGAGCATGTTCCGCGCGGGTGGGACCGATGGGACCGTCGTCCTGCTTGACGTCAGTGGCTTCGCCGAGCCGGCCGTCAGGGAGGATCGGCAGGACCGAAACGGAGCCGCCAAAGTAGTTCGCTACCAGCAGAAAACGTCCGGAGGGATGGATGCTGACGTAGGTGGGACCGGCGCCGCCAGAGCGGACGGTGTTGAGGAACGTCAGCTTGCCGTTCGTCCGATCGACGGAGAAGGCGCTGGCCGTGCCTTCCTTCGATTCGCCGACATGGTCGGTTTCGTTGGCGGAGTAGAGCCGAGTTCCCGCGGCATTGACGGCCAGGCAACTGGGGCTGGCGCCGAGGTCAAAGGAGCCGGCGGGAGTGAGTGCGCCGGTCTGGCGGTTGACCTGGAAGTAGTGGATGCCGCGGCCGTTGCCCGGGGGAAGGTCGACCTGGGTCGGGAGGACGTCCTTCAAGGGGGAGCTGAAAGTGCCGACGTAGGCCATCAACGGCGCATCGGACTGGGCGAGGACGCTGCTGCTCAGAAATGGCAGAGATCCGGCGATGGCGGCGGAAGTCGTGAGAAAGGAGCGGCGGGAGCCGTGGAAGTGGGGCATGAATTGGGTTGCCTGTGAGAGCGCGACGGACGCATCAGTTGGCGTCTATCATTGCCGCATCCGTGCCGAAAAGCCAATCGGCGACGAGCACCGGCCAGACAGTCAGTTCTGGAGCGGCTGGTAGCTCTCTTCGGCAGCCAATGGGCCGATTCTTTCGACGGACGGGAGATCGGACAATTGCCCGGCAGTGATGTCCCAGTAGACGCCGTCGGTGAGGCGGAACTTGTCGGAGCGTGGCTCGCCGATCGCTTCCCAGCACCAGGCGACGAGGGTGCGGAGGGCGCGGCAGGTCTGCGGATTGCTCAGGATGTGGTCGAGGTTGAGCTTGCGAACGATTTCGGCGCCGTTCGATCGCTCGTCAAAAGCAACCCCCGCCTGATTTGCCAGGCGTTTGAGCTCATTCTTCGGGTGGACGATGTTTTCGCAGTCGCCGGCATGCTCTGCGAGATTCATGGCGAGCACTTCGTTGACTGCGTCGATGTGCGCAAAGTAGTGCGCTTCAAGCATGTTGACGAGAAAGTGAGCGCTGCAGCGACGTCGGGGAGCCGTTTCCGTTCCGATGACGACGTCCATCGCGTGAGTCAGCCGATGCAACTTCGCTTCCGCACTGGCGCGGCAGTCTGACTCGATATCGTCGATCCAGATTGCGAAACAGTCCACGTTCTTAACGTGGCGTCGAATGTCGTAAGCAATTTCGGCGTCACGATCTGGAATCAGCTTTCCGTGATTCAAATAATCGTCGATGCGAGCCTGTGTGAGTTGCGCCCTTTGTCCCGCTTGGCGCAGCACAAAGAATCTTGCGTGGCCGGTCGCCGAGATCTCTCGAAAGAGTTGGGGAAGAAACTCCCGCTCGCAGGTTCCCGTCACAACTAAACCAAACCGAATGAATCTCCAAGTTTCGGGTTCCGCGGACATGTGGCGTTACTCCGAAGTCGAAGTCACTGTAACCATCGGTTCGGATGACTGCTCTCCGATCAATTGTGACATGTAAAGCGCCCCGGCGGCGTATTGATCCAAGAGGTCCTTCACATCCTCGCGTTCACTCAATCGCCGCAGCGACGCCCCATTGCGAGTGGGGGTGATCTCAATGAGCTGCGACGGTTCGAAGTAACTCAGCAGTACCGGGGAGTGTGAGGCGATCAGGACCTGCCGGCCCCAATGGTCCACCGCATCCCGGACTGCTTCGCAAAGGACGAAGATCGCCCAGGGATGGAGTGACGTCTCCGGCTCATCCAGCAGGATCGACTGCGATTGCTGTCGATTCTCTCCGAAGATCGCGACAAGGATCAACAGAAGCTGCAGAAGGCCGTCGGCCGCTGCGGAAGGTCGGACCTCAAAATCTGAACCATATTCGAGAAAACTCCCTGTGACGTACTCCGGCCCCGATGGATCCAGTACGAGCTCGTCTACCGACGGAAAAGCCCGGCGAAGATAGCCCAGGATTGTCTGGTAACGGTCATCAGCGGCGCGGCGGCCCTGGAGGTTCCTCAGGATGGACCAGAGATTGTGCCCGCTATCGCTGAGTCGCCAGTCCGTACCCGCTTCCGAACCGCGAGATCTCAACGAGTAGAGGTTGAACGATCGACAGTGAAAGTAGCGGATATTTCGAACCGCCTGATCAAGTCGAGAAATGCCAGCCATTTCAGGATGGTAGAACTGAAACACATCGAGCGACAGCCGCTCCGGTTCGCGCAGAGGCGTTGACTCAAGGCCCGGAACCCCAGTCTTCTTGATGTCAACCTTCTGCATACCGGTTTTGCGTTGCATCAGTACCTCACCGGTCGAGACTTGTGTCAATGTCTCTCCCGGCGTGTCATCCACGCGACCGTCGACAAATCCGAGCCGGATCTCGTAGCGGAAGTCGTCGCACTCGACTCCAATTTGAATTTGCTCCCCCTCGGCAGCCTCGCGCCAGAGCATGCCAATCCCGTGGCCTCGCTTGGCCGTAGCGTTCGACACGCCGCGTGCTCCACAGTCTCGAAGCAGCCAGAGAGCATCCAGCAACGTCGATTTCCCAGCCGTGTTCGGACCAAAGAGCACGTCGACAGAGTCAAGCGTCAAGTCGGTCGCAACATGCGATCGAAAGTTGCGGACATGCAATCTGCGAATCAGAGGTGTTGGTTTCGTCTCACTCATCCGTCACACAGCCTTCGCTCGCCGTCTTCACCAGCTTGATGTACTTGTGCAGCGTGCCGCGCGTCGCCTTCAGCGGCGGAGTCACAAAGGCGGCTTTCCGCTTCGCGAGCTCTTCGTCCGACAGGGCGACGTCAATCCGGTTCGTTTCAGCGTTGATCGTGATCTCGTCGCCCGTCTGGACCAGGGCGATCGGCCCCCCCTCCTGGGCTTCGGGGGTCACGTGACCCACGATGAAGCCGTGCGATCCGCCGCTGAACCGGCCGTCGGTGATCAGGGCCACGTCGGCGCCGAGGCCGGCCCCCATGATGACCGAAGTCGGCGTGAGCATTTCCGGCATGCCGGGGCCGCCCTTGGGGCCTTCGTACCGGATGATGATCACGTCTCCCTTCTGGATTTCCTTGTGCTCCATCCCGGCGAGCATGGCTTCTTCGCTGTCGTAACAGCGGGCCGTCCCCTTGAAGATCAGCCCTTCCTTGCCGGTGATCTTGGCCACCGCCCCGTCAGGACAGAAGTTGCCGCGCATGATCCGGATGTGGCCCGATTCCTTGATCGGCGTTTCGATCGGAACGATCACCCGCTGGCCTTCGGCGAGACCCGGAACGTCCTTGACGTTTTCTGCAATCGTCTTGCCGGTCACGGTCAGGCAGGAGCCGTCGAGGAAGCCCTTCTCAAGGAGATACTTCATCACGGCCGGCGTGCCGCCGACGTGGTGCAGGTCTTCCATCACGTACTTGCCGCTCGGCTTGAGGTCGGCGATGAACGGCACGCGGTCGCTGACCTTCTGGAAATCGTCGATCGTCAGAGGGACGTCCACTGAGCGGGCCATGGCGATCAGGTGGAGCACGGCGTTGGTCGAGCCGCCGGTCGCCATGACGAACACCATCGCGTTTTCGAACGCGGCGCGGGTCATGATGTCTCGGGGCTTGATGTCCTTTTCCAGCAGATTGCGGATCGCCTTGCCGGCGGCCAGACACTCGGCGTACTTGAGCGGATCTTCGGCAGGGATCGACGAGCTGTAGGGGAGCGACATCCCCATCGCCTCGATCGCGGAAGCCATCGTGTTCGCCGTATACATGCCGCCGCACGCCCCGGCGCCGGGGATGCTGCAACGAATCACTTCGGCCCGCTCCTCCTCGGGCATTTTGCCGGTGATGTATTCGCCGTACGCCTGGAAGGCGGAGACGATATCCAGCTTCGGGTGGCGGGGGGTGCAGCCGGCGCGGATCGTGCCGCCGTAGACCATGATCGCGGGACGATTGAGCCGTCCCATCGCGATCAGGCAGCCGGGCATGTTCTTGTCGCAACCCGGGATCGAAATGTTGGCGTCGTACCACTGGGCGCACATCACCGTTTCGATGCTGTCGGCGATCAGGTCGCGCGACTGCAGCGAGAAGGACATGCCGTCAGTCCCCATCGAGATACCGTCGCTGACGCCGATGGTGTTGAATCGCATGCCGACCATGTCGGCGGCGACGACCCCTTCCTTCACCTTTTCGGCGAGCTTGTTGAGGTGCATGTTGCAGGTGTTGCCGTCGTACCAGACGCTGGCGATGCCGACCTGGGCCTTGTTCATGTCCTCGGCGGTCATGCCGGTGCCATAGAGCATGGCCTGCGAGGCGCCCTGGGATTTCGGTTGCGTGATGCGGGAGGAGATCTTGTTGAGCATTTTTCTTCGTCGATGGTTGAAAGTTGATCGTTGATGGTCAGAGACGGAGCGACGGCTTATGGGAGGACGAGTTCCGACGGATGCGGCACGCGGTCGACTTTGGGGAGAACCTGGGGCTGGTAAATCGTGGTGTAGGCGGTCGCGGTGCGGTGGACGTCCAGCGCGCCCTGCGTTTCCCAGTGCTCGTTCAAGATGAAAATTCTCTGGTCGCTTGTCGAGTGATAAACCTCGAAGCGGACGCAACCGGGCTCCAGGCGGGACAGGCGGCATTGTTCGGAGAGGAGCGAGCGGATCTGGGGGACGTCGGCCGCGTCCTTCACAGTGAGCACCACATTGACGTAAATCATGACCGGCAGACCTTTCGAGGTGGATCGAGTCGACGAATTTGGAGCATACCACAGACCGGGGGAGGGGCGGAAACCGACTGGGACGAAGAACTCTCGCGGTGACGCAAAGGCAAAGAGGAGGTCGCTGAGAAGACACGTCGAAAAGGAAAGGGATGACGGGGAAAATCGAAGCGAACCAGCAGGACCAGTTCGGCGCGAGATTGCGACGATGTACAGGAACGTGACGAGAACGGGCACCCGTCTGGTGTTGCAGCTCCGTGAGAACTGGTATCATCGCGACTCTGAGAACACCTTCACAGACTCACGCTGAGCGGCATCTGTCGTCAGCATGATTGGCAGGATCGTTGTAATGTTGACGAAATCAGGCGGAGCCGGCGTGCGTTGGCTGGGATGGTCGCAGGTGCTGCAGGACGTCCGGAACGACGATGCCTCGGCGCTGCTGGGGCTCGCCGACCAGCTCGAACAGGCGGCGTTCGGAGTTGCAAACGTCGCCGATTTCCTCCGGCAGGCACTGGGCGATATCGCCGGAGAGTTTGGTGCGAACGGGGTTTGCGTCTATCAGCGAACCCCGGAATGGAAAGCATTGGGCGTCCATGGACGCTGGACGCCCGGCGAGGGGCCGTTTGAAGTCATGACCGAGGCGCTGGATCGAGAGTCTGCGGTCTATGCGGCAACCGCGGGGCCATTGGCCAGCCCGGTCCTTGTCGCACCGGTCCGGTCGCGGTCGTTCCAGAATCCGCTGCTCGTGCTGACGGGGCGCAATCTGGCGGACGACATTCTCGGGCCTCTCTGGCTCGCCGCCCGTGCCTTGGGAACCGGGTTAGAGTTCGTTCAGGCAAAGAGTCAGTCGGTCCGGCGGATCGATCAGCTCCGGAGCACGCTGCGAATCGCGTCATCGCTGAGCCAGATTCAGGAGACGGAGCCGCTGCTGAATCAGATTGCTCAGGAGGCGACGCGTCTCCTCGAATGCGATCGGGCAAGCATTTTTATCTGGGACAAGGAGCATGGCGAAGTCGTCGCCCGGCCTGCGCTGGGGGTCGAAGGAGGCTCTCTGCGCTTGCCGGATAAGACCGGCGTCGTCGGCGAAGTGATCCACAGCGGTCGGCTGATCCGGGTCGACGACGCTTACCACGACGCGCGGTTCAGCCAGGCGGTGGATGCCACCAGCGGGTATCGGACGAAGAACCTGATCTGCTGTCCGTTGAATGATCACGACGGGAAGCGACTGGGGGCCTTTGAGGTCATCAACAAGTCCGAGGGAACCTTCAGCGACGAAGACGAAGCGACCGTCACCGAACTGGCGGCCCAAGTCGCGGTTGCACTGCAGAACACCCGCGAACGGGAGACGCTGCTGCGGTCGCATCGCCAGCTCACCGAGCAGGTGACACGGGGCGTGACGATCATCGGGGAGAGCCCGGCGATCAACGCCATGCGGGGAACGATCCGCCGGCTGGCCACGACCGATCTGCCCGTGTTGATTCTCGGCGAAAGCGGGACCGGCAAAGAAGTCGTTGCGCAGTCACTGCACTATCTGGGCACGCGCGCCGAGCGGCCGTTCATTGCCGTGAACTGTGCGGCTCTCGCAGAATCGCTGCTGGAAAGCGAACTGTTCGGCCACGAGAAGGGGGCTTTCACCGACGCCCGCGAGCTGCGTCGCGGCAAATTTGAGCTCGCCGAGGGGGGGACGATCTTCCTGGACGAGATCGGCGACATGAGCCAGGGGGGGCAGGCCAAGCTGCTGCGGGTGCTGGAGCAGAAGGTGATCACGCGAGTCGGCGGTTCTCAGCCAATCCCCATCAACGCGAGGGTCATCGCCGCCACGAATGCGAATCTCGCCGAAATGGTGAAGGCCAAGAAGTTCCGCGAGGATCTCTATTTCCGACTGAACGTGGTGACGCTGGACCTCCCTGCCCTGCGGAACCGGCCGGAAGATATCGCGCCGCTGGCCGAGTATTTTCTCAACATCTTTGCCACGCAGGCGCGTCGGCCGCGGCTGCAGCTTTCCGCCGAGGCGCGCAAGCGGCTGCAGGCCCATCCGTGGCCAGGTAATGTCCGCGAGTTGCGGAACCTGATGGAGCGGGTGGCGTTCCTGGCGCCAGGCGACCGGGTCGAGTCCGAGGATCTGGCGTTCATCCTGAGTCCCGAGCGGGACACGATGCCTGAGCCGTCGCCCGATCTGGGCTTGAGCGAAGCGACCAACCGTTTCCAGCAGGAATTCATCCGCCGAGCGATCAAGCGGGTGCGGGGGAACATGAGCGAAGCGGCCCGGCTGATGGGTCTGCACCGGTCGAACCTGTACCGCAAGATGCGGCAGCTCGCGATGAGCGAAGCAGGCGAAGGGGACCTGGGGGACGATGAGGTCTGATTGGCGAAGAGGAAGATTTCTCGCGGGGTGAAGAGGGGATTGCGGAGGTTGCAGAGTAGACGGAGTGGTTGAGGCAATCAGGAGCCAAGATGGGCGACTGGCCGGTTCGGGAGCCGTGGTTTCTGCATGGTCGACGGAGCGTGCTCCAGCGGGCGGTGCTGATTAGTGCGGCGCTGGCGATGTGTGCCATGACGTCGGCATGGATCGTCACATTCGGATATATGGCGTTCTATTACGGTCCCAATCCCTCGTTGGGACACAGCGAATTCAGTTTCGCCGCCTTCGCAGCCCTTTCGACGACACTCTGCATGTTGCTGCCGCTACGAGTTGGTTTCTGCCAAGAGTTGCCGTCTATCGTACGGAATTCGTTGGTTGCATGGTTGACGACCGCGTTCGTTGTCTGGATCTGTCTGAAGCTGGACGATCAGATGTTCCATGCAATGTCCTGGCGGAACTGGAGTTGGTGGACGATCCGTAGCTGGATCTCCGTCTGCGGTGTGGCGTATGCCTATGCCGTCAACCTCTGGTTGCCGCGTCGCGTCCGCTTCGCCTGGACTTCAGCGTTCGTCTCTCAGTTGCTCCCCCCGTTGCTCCCGTGGATCATCCTTCCGCTCGAACATTATCTGTCGCGTCCGGCCCTTTGGGTCACCAGCCCCGAACTGGAACGGACACGTTTCCTCATCGCCTTGTGGGGACTGCCCAACATGGCCATTCTGGTGCCGTGGGGCTTGCCGTGGTGGCAGGCCCCGCCTGAAGAAGCGACGCCTGAGTGATGCGATTTCCCGGCAGCCGTGATAACTCTGCGAGGCGAATGGCGGCTGCAGTCATCACCTGCTGGCTGGCGTTGGGCGGACTAGCGGAAGTGCGGGCTGATGATCCTTCCGACGGCGGCCGTTGGAGCTGGGGGCCGGGCGCGGCCACCTTGCGGCAGACAACTTTGTGGCGTGAGCTGCCGATCCGCGGACCGCTGGTGCAGTTGGAGTTGCTGAACCGTGACTGTCTCTCAGGCGAGCTCCGCCGGCTGACCGACGAGTCGATCGAGTTCCGGACCATCAGCGGCAGCACCGTCCAGTTTCCCCGCGCCGCCCTGCTCGGACTGCAGCAGTCCGCGGAGTGGGATGTCCTCGAATTCCGCCGGGGCTCGTGCGGAACAAGCACGTCCCCCTGCGAATTCGCCGCCACGCCGCGCGAGGGCCGATTGAGCGGCTGGCTGCAGCTCGGTGCCGAATCCGTCGACGAGCTCTGTTCCATTTCGCTGGGACAATGGTCGTTCCGGGTGCGCAGCAATGTCCGACGGATCACAAGCGTGGATCGTCGGCTACCTCAACGACTCACGCTCGAC